>NZ_JABAFO010000033.1 GCF_012843675.1 Lactobacillus sp. MRS-253-APC-2B | reverse complement strand
TTGGTAATTAGATGATCACTGCTCAAGCAACTGCGGCTGTTTGAGTAAATCGTCCGTATCTATGCAAATTGTGGTTCGGATACTCAATACTGGGGTGTTTGCCCACAAGCCATCGACTTTAGCCGATGGTGGTTGACCTTAAGAAATAAGACTGAAGAATTATTAAAATAAACCTTAAGAAATAACCTGCTTGGTCGCAGTCGGTTTGCGTCTGCTAAGTCTTGGTTAACGATTGTCAGTTCGGATATTAAGCGGTTGCTTGGCTTTAGACTGGTTGATTTCGAATAAATTGTCCGTAAATGTGGTATGAGAATTCTAATTTAGTGAAATATGTTAGGCAATATACGGTATAAAATCATCTTGAGGATTGACCTTGTTCGGTTTTACCCGTAAAATAGCCTTTAGATTTAATAACAATGATCTTTTACAAAAGGAGTGGAAACTAAGTGGCTAACGTCAATCTTGATGCATTCGACAAGATCCTCGTGCTCGACTTCGGTAGTCAGTACAACCAGCTGATTACGCGCCGGATTCGTGATTTTGGCATCTATTCCGAATTGCTCTCCCACAAGCTGAGCGCTGAAGAAATCAAAGAGATGCATCCCAAAGGCATCATTTTCTCTGGGGGTCCTAACAGTGTCTACGCAAAGGACGCCTTTAAGGTCGATCCAGAAATCTACAAGCTGGGCATTCCAATTTTAGGAATCTGCTACGGCATGCAGCTGATGTCTTACGATCTGGGCGGTAAAGTTGAACCAGCCGATGATTCTGAATATGGCCGGGCTGATATCGAAGTTACCGATGACGATGCGGTAATGTTTAAAGGCCTGCCAAAGAAGCAGTACGTCTGGATGAGCCATGGCGATCGCGTCGTTGAGGCGCCAGAAGGCTTTAAGGTCGTAGCTACCAGTAAAAACTGCCCAATCTCAGCCATCGCCAACGACGAAAAGAAGCTTTACGGTATTCAGTTCCACGCTGAGGTCCGCAACAGTCAATATGGTCTGGACATCTTGAAGAAATTCGCCTTTGACGTTTGCGGTGCAAAGGCGAACTGGTCAATGGACGACTTTATCGATATGCAGGTTGAAAGCATCCGTAAAGAAGTCGGCGACAAAAAGGTTATCCTGGGTCTTTCTGGTGGGGTCGACTCCAGCGTTACGGCCGTTTTGATCCACAAAGCGATTGGCGATCAATTGACCTGCATCTTTGTTGATCACGGCTTGCTGCGCAAGAACGAAGCTGATGAGGTAATGAATGCACTGAGCCGCGACTTGGGTGTCAAGATCGTCAAGGTTGATGCTGCCGATCGCTTCTTGGGTAAGCTGAAGGGCATTTCCGATCCAGAACAAAAGCGTAAGATCATTGGTAAGGAATTCGTTGAAGTCTTCAATGAAGAAGCCAAGAAGATGAAGGATGCCGAATACCTGGCCCAAGGTACGCTCTACACTGACGTTATCGAATCCGGTACCGACACGGCACAAACGATCAAGTCACACCATAATGTCGGTGGCTTGCCAAAGAAGCTTGGCTTTAAGCTGATCGAACCATTGCGCAGCCTGTTTAAAGACGAAACCCGTGAACTGGGTGAAAAGCTTGGCATTCCGCATGATCTGGTTTGGCGTCAGCCATTCCCAGGTCCTGGTCTGGGGATCCGGGTATTGGGCGAAATTACGCCTGAAAAGCTGGAAATCGTGCGGGAAAGTGACGCGATCCTGCGTGAAGAAATCAAGAAGGCCGGTCTGGATGAAGAAATCTGGCAATACTTTACGGTTCTGCCTGGCATTCGTTCCGTCGGCGTGATGGGTGACGGTCGGACCTACGACTACGCGGTTGGTATCCGAGCCGTAACCAGTATTGACGGGATGACGGCTGACTTTGCCAAGATTCCATGGGATGTCTTGCAAAAGATTTCGGTTCGCATCGTAAATGAGGTTGATCACGTTAACCGGATTCTTTACGATGTCACGAGTAAACCGCCTTCGACAATTGAATGGGAATAAAACATCAAAGTAATTTGAAGAGGAAAGCCTAATTTGACGGCATTTTAGGACGGCAAATCCTATTCAAAAATACCAAAATCCAAAAAGTTCCCTTCCAAAAAATTCACTTGGAGGTAAAGGGAGCTATCCTAGTTCATTTGTTAATAGAGATAAAAAAATCGAGTAAGGTCAAATGATGATCCTACTCGATTTTTTTGGTTATTAATTGTTCTAATGATTTGATTTTAAGCGATTATGACGCTTACATAGCATTTGCAAATTATCATATTCAGTTTTACCGCCTTCGGACCATGGCGTAATATGGTCACCTTCCATTTCGGATAATGTATAGGTTTTATCATTGCCTTCTTCAATACACAATGGACAATGATATTCTTGTTCTTTTAATTTTTTACGCATCATATCTTTTGGAAAACCACGAAAATTAAGGTATTTAGTAGCCCCGGCTTCTCCAGAATTAATGGCCAATTCGTATTGCCAAATACCTTTAGTTTTTTTAATTTCATCGTCATCGATAAGTTGAGCAATATCTTTATCGATTTTAGCTGAATTATAGCTATATGATATTTGTTGTATTTTGCTAAACAAATAAAAAGCACTTGACATTTTGCAAAACACGATCTACACTTCCTGAAGTAAAATATTTGTGGACTTTTCCGGATTCCGGTCATCTTTTTGCCACACAGTTATTTTTATAATAACTGTGTGGCTTTTTTTATTGTTCGATATCAGGAAAAGCATTGAAATGGAGATTATATAAGCTGATGAGATTAGTCATGAATTACTTCAGAGGGCTTCTAAGCACTTTCCCGCCCTTCAAGAAGAAATCATTTCGTCTGTACAGGAATCTACAGGAGAGGCGTTATGAGAGAAAAAAACTGGCTTACTAAAATTATAGTAATTTTTGTTGGTTCAATTATTTCTGCTTATGGAATTACGCTTGCTATGTATGCCGGATTTGGCAGTGCAACTTTGGCTGTATTATGGCAGGGAGTCTCCAAAGTTACTGGGATGAGTATCGGAATGACTTCTTTTGTGATAGCAGTGGTCATGATCTTATTTGTATGGTTTTATGACCGTTCACAGATCCATATTGGAACTGTTCTGTATCAGGTGGTATACAGTGGGTTTGTAGAGATATTCAGTAGGATACAAAGATACAGCGATATTGTCTGGATAAATTTTCTGCTGATGTGCATCGGTATTATTCTCTTTGCAGTAGGAACTGGCATCTATGCATCAGCAAATCTTGGGCGTGGTTCTTATGAGGCAGTGACATTTTCTCTGGCAGAGAAAAATGGATGGCCTGTCAAAATTGTCCGTATGATATTGGATGTGGCGATGGTCGTTATCGGGGTTTTGTTGGGAGGTAGCTTCGGTATTTGTACGATTATTACAGTTTTGATATCAGGCCCAATTATCCAAGCTACTGTACAGCGAATGAATAAGTTTGTTTTTGGAGGGAAGTAAACCATGTATGATATAAAAATCAAAAATGCCAGAATAAGAGGACGGAGAAAGGTAAACAGATCATAAGGGCTTTTATCTCCGAGACTGGGCCTTGTATACGAATTGATATGACTCATCATGAGGTTGATCTGTTCCTGTGAATAATTTCCGAGGTCTGTGCCCTTTGGGATAATCCTGCGGATCATTTCATGGTTGTTTTCGCAGGAACCCTTTGAAATGGAGCGCTTGGATCACAATAATACATTTGTGTACGCTGGTTCCCTTGTTTATCAAATTCTATGGCCTTCGGGTTAGAAAATTCACTTCCGTTGTCGGCAAGCAGAATCGGAAAAAGCCTGATAAAAACGTCAGGGCGAAGCTCGAGATATATTTTCTCAAAGATATCTATTACAGACTGGGAGTCATTGGCGTCCCAGAGAAATGCCAGTTGCAGTTCTTGCTGCACAAAGTGTATCGTGAGAAGAACTTTTCCTCCCCGTACTCCTTCTACAGAATCCAGCTGACGTATGGCTGCATTAGGATGTTCCTGAAGATAGGACTGAAACTCTTCCCATGTTCGGCCGATGCGACAGGCCTTATCAACTTTCAAATTTCTTTTCTTATTTTTTCGTGGGCGCATTCGTACTGTGCGTGGCATATCAATATTTCTTGCAGAAAGAAGTCCCTGATTGACATAGGAGTATAAAGTCCTTTCAGATGTCATTGTTAAATCAAGGCAGTTCACAGAGATGTGATGGAGTGAATGACCTTTTTGAAGAAGAGGTCGATGGTGGTTGACAGCGTACAGCCAGGCCGGAATCAGCACCAGCATGAATAAAAGCGCGCTCAGCAAATGGATCTCGATAGTCAGACTCATCAATAGAGCTAGCTTTTTCCAGCGAATGGGACGGTTGGCATCCGTGATCATGTCAAACGTGATCATCAGCAAGTAAGGTATCAGCATTGCTCCCAGGGCAGTGGTATTGTTCCCAATCTGCCAGCGCGGCATCCAGCCTACCGTCAGATAGAAGCTGGCCATCATTGCCGCGATGATGGGGCGGATACTGAGGCGTTTTAACAGCCGGTACATGCCAAAGCCACCGATTAGGTAGATAATGATGCTGGAGACGATCTGATATTGATACCAGCTGTGTACCAACAGCAGCAGGCCACCGTTTAGATAGGCAAACAGCGGGCCATAAACGACATTGACGATCCGACCGCTCTGGTTAAAGCCATAGATCGACTGAAACCAGCTGAAGTTTAAATGTTTCAGCTGTGAGTAGGTCTCATAAAAACGATTGTAGTGAAAAACGCTGTCGGCACCAACGATCCCATGTCCGGTAATCATTTGACCAGTCAGCAGCAGGCCAATCGTTAGGATAATCAAGCCGGCCGCGCGATTGTTTTTTAAGATGGTTTTAGAATTCATATTTTTGCTCGTTCCAATTGATTTAATCGGTAATTATAGCTGGAAATTTTGAAACAAGTGCGAACGTTGTCGGGCTTTTCAGTTAACTTTAGCACGACTGCCTAACTAAAGGGCATTGGTTGGTTATGCTAAAATAGTTTTAGACTTTTAAGGACAGGTAAAAAACATGCATAACTTAATTTTTCTCGATGATCTGAATGGCGCAGATTTGGACCCATACGTACGATTGAATGAAGCCCAGCTGTTTCATGCCCTGGAGCCCAACCCTGGCCTTTTTATCGCAGAAAGTCCCAAGGTAATTGAACGGGCCATGCGCGCTGGCTATCGACCGGCCTCGCTATTGGTAGAAGAGAAAGCCTTGGATCGCGACTTAGCAGATCTGGATCGTGAAATGGCGGCCAATCAGACCAGCGGCTTAGGTCAAACGCCAATTTACGTTGCCAATAGCCAACTGCTTCGCCAGCTGCCGGGCTATAACCTTTTGCGTGGGGCGCTGGCAGCGATGCATCGCGTTAAGCGTTTGGAGCTGGCTGACTTTTTGGCGACCATGCCGACTGAGCATCCCCGTATTGCCGTTCTTGAGAGCGTGGTCAACCCAGCTAACATTGGTGCGATTTTTCGGTCGGCGGCGGCTTTGGGGATTAATGGCGTCATCGTGACCAGCGACTCGGCGGATCCTTTTTATCGTCGCTCTTCGCGCGTGGCGATGGGCACCGTTTTTCAAGTGCCTTGGACATATATTGATGCCAAAACCTGGCAGAATGGCGGCATCGAGCTGCTTCATCAGGCCGGATATCAGACAGCAGCCATGGCATTGCGGCATAATACCGTCAGCATTGATGATCCTAAGCTGGCAGCGGCGGACCGGCTGGCGATTATCATGGGTTCGGAAGGTCCGGGACTAAAGGAGTCAACGATCGAACAAAGTGATTTTACGATCAAGATTCCCATGGCCCCAGGAGTCGATTCTTTAAACGTCGCGGCAGCCTCGGCCCTAGCATTTTGGGAACTGGGCAATCGCGTTGCTGAATAGCGCGAAGGCATAAAAAAAGCGTCCATTCATGTTTTGCGAATGGGCGTTTTGAGCTTTATAGGTCAATGATTTGATAGTTGAATCCTTGAGCTTTGAGAAACTTCATCAGATCAGCCGCTGAAAGAAAAATAGTATGCGTGTTAATGTTGGGATGAAACGTCAATGGAATGTTTTCAGCCAGCATATCTTGATCAAAGTAGATCTGAATGTTGTGAGCCGAGTTGTTCATAATACCAAATGGCGAGACGATCCCAGCCTCAAGACCCAGCTGCTCTTCAATCTCATTGTCGTGAGCCATTGAGATGCGTTTAGCGCCGGTCAGTTCTTGAAACTCCTTAAAGTCCATACGCTTGGCATCGTCCATGATCACCAGGTAGAAGTTTTTATGCTTATCCTTTAGAAACATTGATTTGGTGCAGACGCCTGATTTGTCAGCGATATAAGCATCGGCCTGGGCAGTGGTCAAAGCGGCTGGATGATCAACCATCTCATACTTGATGTCCAGTTTTTGCAGCTCGTCAAGCAGTTCTTGGTAGGCAGCTTCGGATCCTTTGGTCATTTTACTCACCTCATAAAACGTTTATTACCATAATAGTTAAATTAAGAAAGCGTTTCAATCAAAAAAACCGTAACTCAATTTCTGAGTTTGACCCGTACCCCCAAAGTTGGAAATACAACTTTGGGGGTATTTTTATGACCAAAATCAGCATAGAGACTAAGAT
>NZ_JABAFO010000032.1 GCF_012843675.1 Lactobacillus sp. MRS-253-APC-2B | reverse complement strand
TCAAAAGTGTCTTACAGCCCTATTTTTAGGCTTATTGGATCATGCAGCCCACCAATTAAGGTGAGCTTAAAGTTATGGCAATGATGGTAATACTTCTTGCGTGTAAGGAACGCCGTGATTATCAAGGTAGGAACGAAGTTGTTCATATTCAGCTACACGGCTTTTGATAACAGATTCAACATGTGTGCCATCGATAAAGTTAATACGATAAGAATCGCCAGTATTATCGTGAATCACAACAATTAACTCTTTGATTGAGCTTAATTGCCTACGTGTTGCTAAACCGCCCGCAATAGCACCAACAACACCAAAGAGTAAGCCACCGACTACTGCACCGCCAGCACCGCTACGAGTAGTGGTAGTTGGTTGATAGGCGATATGGTACTTAACCATGTCTGGATATGGAATGTAAGCATAATAGTCATCACGTCTGGTGTCTGGGCGGAAATAAATACCATTATCACCTAAAACAATATTGGCAAAGTCTAAGCGTTTTGTGTTACCACCCAAACGTTGATAACCTTTTTCGTCTGCTTTTTTAAGTTCTTCTTTATTGTATTTCATTGTATGTGGATCGAAATGAGCTATGGCGATTGGCAAACCAAATACAACAACAAGAATAAGTATCATTACGACCATTTGTGCCTCGTCAGACATAGCTAGAATTGACAAATTATTAAACATATGTAACTCCTCCCAAGAGTTCAATTACATATAACTATACACTTCATTTACTTAAAAAGCTGATGAAAAACCAAAAGTCTGTTGTCAAGTCTGTTGTCGATTTGACTTGGGACTAAAATTCGATAGATGATAGAATGTAATAGTTGCTCGTCCCTTTGTCTGCATGAGAGGGGGTGAAAGCATTGAACTACTGGCAAGATTTATTCAACTTATTTTCTAGTTTGCTTATCGTAGTTTTTGACCATTGGCTTGATAATCGAAAGCGTTAAGATAGGTTAAACGAATCGAGCAAAATTGAGCTACTAAAAAAGCCCTAGCGTATTGGAGGTACGTTGGGGCTTTTTGGTTTAACTGCATGATAGCATTGAACTATACACGGCAAGTTATTCAACTTATTTTCTGCAGATATTATAACATAAGATACAAATTAGTGCTTGTTTTGAGCCGGTAAAATCGTGCAGTATGTTCAGACGATCAAGCAAAAAGACTGCAACCAATTTAATGGTTACAGCCTTTTCACCTAATCATTAACGACTACTCGTTATGTATATATTATAGCAGATTATTGCTTAATCTTAAGTTTTTACTTGTGTATCTGTTCCTGCAGGCGTAAAGTAGACAAGTGAAAGCGTGTAACACGCCTAAAAATCGAATATCAAGAGCAAAAAGAAAAGCCCGTTAAGGTACGCCAATACCTTAACGAGCTAACCAATTGGCTACCCCAAATAGTCAATTAGTGATTGTCGATTCTTATCGGTTATAATAATAGCCGATAATATCGGCGAATACAAGAGATATATCTATAATAAACATTATCGATACTCTGAGAACTAATTGAAATCAAGCTAAGACGGTAGCCAATACGGTTGCCGTCTTTTTGTCTGCTCATTAGGCCGAGCTTAATCGCAACAATCAGTGGCTCTGAGTCGGTAGCCCCCCGAAACGCCCGTGTAATAGGATATAGCCCCTATTACGTAGTTAACACCATAGGTATGCGACACCTAGTCCCGTGGCAGGGGCTAAAAAAGTGGCTGGATGTTTCGGAAATGCGACACGTTATCCTGCTGATCAATGCGTCTTATTTGGGTTCACGCTAAGTTTCGATTGAAAGTGTAGTAAATCGATCGTACAAATCAACCCTAATGATCAGTGGGAGCAAGGGCGGAATGAGCTTAATCAACGTGCTAGTTTGATCTTGATTGAGAGCTTGATCTGCAGTAATTGAGCTTTGAATCAAGACCTAAACTAGAAATATGTGAGATTAGCTCTCTTATTTTTGCCACGAACACGGCGAAAATAAGAGAGAGCGCAAGCGCTTTCCATATGACTTAAGGTGCAGTACGCTCTGAAACAGGGGTTTATATAGGTAGATATGTGTATGAGTAGGGGGATGAATTGGATCATGGCAGAATATGGTACAAAACAATTACTGGACTGGTATTTACGAGGCTATCATGAGCTGGCAATCAGTCATGGATTCACGCTATCTATGCTAGAGGATTACCTGCATGAACATGACTATGAGAGGGATCTCAAATACAGGATGATCAAGACGCTAGAGCGTGAATTAAAGGCTATGAACAAGGATTAGAGGGTTGTAATTGGCTCTCAGACGTAATGAACTATCAGATCCATGGATAGTTGCTCATATTGATTAGGCTGAGAGGGATCTGCAGGGCGCTATATAGTGATCATGCAGCGTCAACTAGTTATGAGATCTATATTCCTAATAAGCGTTGTGATCGCTACCGCTAGGGTGTTCGGGCATGCAGTTGCTTGCCACGAACGATTTTAACTACTTGAATTTGGCTTAAAAATAGATCAATACAGTTGTTGTTATGCTATGATCTTATTTGAATTCCTAAATTTATTATTTATATATATAGTATATATTTAATTAGTATATAAATAACTATTTTAGGAATTAGAATCTATTGTAAAGGGATGATAAAGATCAAGTACAATATTAACCAATTGTTGCAGGCTGATCCTGCTAAATATATTAGTCAAAAGCAACGGGAATACGCTGAACAAAATGGACATTTCAAAGATCGTAAATTGGTTCAAAAACAACTCGAAAAACACTATCAAGAGGTATTAATTACAGGTCGGGGTTCAAATGTTGTCATTGAATTAGGCAAGCCCGTAATTATTGCATACCAAAATAATAAGCTGAAACAAGCGTTAATTAATAATTTGATCCTTTGGCTTAAACAGTGGGCTGGCTATCCAATCCAGACTAAAAAGCAATGGGGATTCTCAATGGGGTTGGATCTAGCATTACCGTTAAACGAGATCAGAGATAGGTCATACGAATATGATGATTATGATCTGCTAGAGAATCGCAAAAATACCTTAACGGATAGGGACTATCAGATCATTGCGTATGGTGTCAGTAATCGTCAATCGAATACTGTTGAAAGTGTGCTGCACACTGTTGCAAAGGAATTAGATGGCGAGATTGTTAATTACAGAGAGTTTTTGATTAAGCTATCAGATGAAGATCACGAGGTGCAGTATGGACGCTGTATGAGCCGTTATGAGTACGAATCAAACGTTGAGCTGACTGTTTGGGATCGTCTAGCATTCGATTATGATCAAAAAGTGGCGGAACTCAAAGAGCAGATGAAAATTAAGCGTCTTGCCAGTCTGTTAAGGACAAAGCAGTATAAACAGATGGTGGAACAATTAGGCTATCAATGTGGCTACGATGTTCAAGCGGTATTTAGCACCAAAGCAATTTCGGGGATTAATAGGGGGAAGTTATGGCAAGTTGCAAAAGGGGTTAAAAAAACGGACAGAGAACATATCGAAACTCTATTTAAGGCTGATTTTGAAGATTGGTTAAAATCATATCAAAGTAAAAACAATGAAAAAATTAAGCTAACGAGTGAGTTGCAGGAACTGATTGACCTTGGAATTATGACTCAAAAAGAGGTAGATCTTCAGATTTACAATTATTGGATTGACCAGTATCAACTAGATCCTAGTGTCTTTTATTTAACTAAAAAGGATCGTCAAGAGTTGTACTCTAACGATCCTGCTAAAGAATATGAAAAATAAAAGCTACATTTTACAGAGTAGTCTATTCTGACTGCTCTTTTTTTATTACTAATGAGGCTGCATGATTGGTCTATACCAATTATAACATGGATCGGGGGATGTTTGAATCGAATTGAGCAGTTTTTTGTTTGGAACTGTAGATGAGTTGCTTAAGACACACACACGGACTTTTTGTTAAATTTTGACCTTTTTTGATTGAAAAATAGCCCTAAACGACCAAAAAATGGACGTGTTTAGTAGCTTTTTGCATTTGCTTTAAAATAAGGCATTTCTATTAAAAATAGGTTGTTTAAACTATCAAATTCTGCTATTCTATGTGAGGTTTCGATCAGAAGGTCAACTAACGCTCTAGTTGCGCTGGTTGACTCCTTTTTTATTTTGGGGGTATTAATTATGTTGACTGTTCTATTGGGGATAATAATAGTCATGTTTTTTATATCGGCTTGCGTTCTTATTTTTGAACTGTTATTTTACGGAGCGGGATCAGTTGTTTTAGTTGTTTTATCAGTTGTTTTAATGGTGGGTTCATTGATCTTTAATAGACAATCATCTGAAAAGAAAGTAAAAAGGAAAGAGTTAAAAGAAGATCCAAATTTTGAAGCCGTAAAAAGCCAGTTTGAGCCGATAGATAAATATGGTGATAGCTATGTTTCAAGTAAAATTGGGAAAGTGCTATGGGTAGAAGGAATCCGCTGGAAATTGTTTAATGCAAGCGAAATCGTTGAATATAATGTTATTGAGAAAAAGCATAACGAAAATAGTGACAATATTTTGGGCAAGGTTGTTGTTGAAGCGGGAACGGGCTTTCACGCTGGTGACGTAATAGAAAGATTAGGAGTTGTTTTTACTGTAGCTGATGGTAATGAATATGAGCTGTTGGAATTTGATGGGAACGAACCAACGAAAAAAATGGAAAGTACCATAAGCAGACACAATAGGCTTGTTCGATTATTTGATGAGATGGTAAATGGAAAAATTAATTAAGATTTAGCGTCCTTCTTTCTGAGGGGGGCGCTTTTTTATTACTTAATTTAACTGTTTCTTTATGATACGATAAGACTGTAAATACTTACGTCCACAGTAGAAGAGGTGATTGAATTGCCAGAAACAGCTAAGGAAAAAGAAGAATTGTTTACAATGTTAGAAGTAGCCAAGATCGTTGGTTGCTCAAAGTCAACAGTCTATCGAGTAGTTAAAGATAATCACCTACGGGCTAAGAAGAAAAAAGGACAAGCTAAATTATACGATGAAACGATTATAAAACTTGTTAGGACAAAGATTGATGATATTAACGATTCTAAAGAACCAGTTCAAAGAATCAGCATTGAGACGCTTCAGAAACAGTTGGAAGCTAAAGATAAACAGATAGATCAGCTAAACGAACAATTGCGAATGGCTCAAATCAATCTTAGTCAATCTCAACAATTGCAACTAAAACAAGCTGATCGATCAAAGGGATCAGTATGAAATTCACCATATCAATGGCGCAAAAAAAGGTACAAAAAAAGGCAATTCCATGGATAATTTGGCTCTGCTGAGCGCTAGGGAACACCATGAAATTACCAGTCTAGAAAAGAAATTAAAAGCCGTGGGAGATATGATCAAGCAGTACGATTTTAGTACGCTTTTTGATTAAATAAAAACAACATTTTATAGAGTGGTCGTTGCAGACTGCTCTTTTTTTTATTACTAATGAGGCTGCATGATTGGTCTATACCAATTATAACATAGACTGGGGATGCTTGATTCAAAATTGAGCAGTTTTATCTGCAGATCTAGATTTAGTAGCTCAAGACACACAAAAAAAATATTTTGTTAAAATTTCGGCCTTTTAGGGCTACTTTTCGATCAAAAACGCCCTAATTTTGGGAGTGTTTAGTTCGATTTTGCATTTGCTTTAAAATAGCCTCTATCCATGCAGTTTTTGGGCGTTGGTTTAGTATATTTGATTGATCCTGCAGGGCGCTGAAAATGATCTAAAAACGGCTCTAAACGACTGAAAAACAGGGGTTCATACTAAACACAACAGGGGTACAATAGAGCAAAACAGGGGGATCAAATATGACTAAAAACTATCTAGATAAGCTGAGCATTCGGGCTTGTTGTTGGGCTTTACAGGCCCTAACAGACGACAGAACAGGCGAAAAAGCGGACGCAATTTACACCATAGCAACAGATATTGAGTCTGAATTGATTGATCCACTATACAACGATAATCTGAGCGTTTGGGATCAAATACTGCAGACAATCGAGAATAGAACGGATCTGCAGGTTGTTGACTATGTTGATGATCTGCTGAATCATGCAGATAATGCACTGATTAAAGCAATCAAAACACTATCCAAAGCTAAAGAGATCAGCCAATACAGCAGAGATAGATATATGTATGAACAAGGCGTGATCGATCTCTACAGTGCATTCTAATAGGTCTGAGAGCGTGATACAGCGCTCTTTTTATTTTGTCTATAGAACTTATATAGGCTGATCTAAAACGGCTGAGAACGTAAATATGAGCCTCTGAGAGGGTGTTTGAGCTAGGGGATGACCTACCACGGTAAAGAGTGATCATAACAGGTGAGATATGACTATATCATTATGGATTGATCCATGATCTGCTAAGATCGTGCAGACACGTGTATATATACATAACAGACTGTATATAGCTAGGGATCAAAAAAACTAAGACAAAATAGCAAAATTGTATCTTTAAAGACTGTGAAAGCCTGCACAATCTACCAAAAACAGGGTATTTATTTGACCTTTCTTGACCAATGCAACATAGAAAAACGCCAAACCCCTTGTCGCTCTAGGGATTCAGCGTGTTTTTGTTGTGAGCCTCTTTGATCAAAAGTGTCTTACAGCCCTATTTTTAGGCTTATTGGATCATGCAGCCCACCAATTAAGGTGAGCTTAAAGTTATG
>NZ_JABAFO010000031.1 GCF_012843675.1 Lactobacillus sp. MRS-253-APC-2B | reverse complement strand
CTAGGCAGCTTAGTTGCCTTGAGAATACCAGCCTCTCGCCACCGGTGAAGGGTAGGTCGGCTGATTTGAAGCAGTCTTAAAACTTCATTTGCTTTCATTCTTTTATTATATCATATGATATTATACATACTAATAGATATAATTATTTTAACAACTAAAATGCAAAAAAATAGCACCAATGATGCTAAATAAAAAAACATATCACATAATATCATTTATATGAAAAGATATAAGTTTTACAAACTATATCAGCAGTTTCTGGATGACGCTTTTGCCACCACCAATAGCCGAGATAACATATCAAAACGAACGGCAGCGTCCAATACAATGCGATTCGCTGCTGAGGATCAAACCAGATTAAAAGACATGATAGCCCACTTGAGATTAAGGCGAATAAAGGAACGAACGGGTAGCCGGGCGTGCGGTACAAAAGCTCATCGATTTGATGTCCCTGTGCTAGGAATGTCTTTCTAAAATTTAGCTGCGCCAGGGCGATTGCCATCCAGACAAAAACAACGGCCAATCCAGAAATTGAAACAAGTACCAAGTAGACGGTATCAGCTGCGATTACGCTGGAAAGTAGGGCCAAGATGCCGCCCAGCATGCTAAATGCCAATGCTACCGTGGGGATGCTGCGCCGGTTGGTTTTAGCAAAAAATTTCGGCAGCATCCCTTCATTACTAAGTGACCACAGCATTCGTGTCGAAGCATAAAGACCGGAATTAGCCGCGGAAATAATAGCTGACAAGACAACAAAATTCATCAAGTCACCGGCAAACGGAATCCCCATCATCTTAAAGACATAGACGAATGGGCTTTGAGTAACGCCGGCTTTTTGGTATGGGATCAAGGCGGCCATTACGATCATGGAACCAATGAAAAAGATAATAAGACGCCAAAGGGTAGTATGGATGGCTTTGGGCAGTGTTTTTTCGGGTTGCTTGGCTTCACCGGCCGTTACCCCGATCAATTCGGTACCGGAAAAAGCGAAATTTACCGTCAGCATGGTCGTAAAGACGCCGCCAAATCCCGTTGGAAATAAGCCATCCTTAACGAAATTCTGCAATCCAGGGGCATGCGTATAACCCTTGAGTGGAATTACGCCAACAATTGCCAGCGATCCCAAGACGATAAAAGCAATGATTGCAAACACCTTGATCGCGGCCAGCCAAAATTCACTTTCCGCAAAAATCCGTACAGAATAGACATTGCTTATCACAATACCAATCATAAACAACAGGCTCCAGATCCAGACTGGCGTATGCGGAAACCAATCGCGCATGATCAGTCCAGCAGCGGTAAATTCAGAACCAAGAGCAATCGTCCAAGTCAGCCAATAAAGGATGGCGACGACAAAGCCGGTTGCAGGATTGATATAGCGCTTGGCATACACGTGAAACGAACCAGTATAAGGCATTGCCACTGAAAGTTCGCCCAGACAGAGCATGACGCTGTAGACGATCAATGCGCCAACGAAATAGGCTAGCACCGTTCCTAAAGGGCCTGCCTGATGAATTGTATAGCCAGAGCTCAAGAAAAGCCCGGTACCAATTACGCCGCCCAATGAGATCATTTGGATATGACGTGATTCCATTTTGCGTGCCAAGTGTTCAGTTTGTTTGGCAATTGCCATTTTTTCACTTCCCAAGCTAAAATAATTGTTAACAGCAACTAATTAGAATATCATTAAAAAATAATAACACAAAAGGGTGAAAGTAATGGTAAAAAGATCAATTTTCTCAAATCCGTTGGTAATTGATGGCTCAATGAGTACCAGTCTTGAGCGGCTGGGCTGTGATACGGACAATGAGTTGTGGACAGCCGCGGCTTTGCTTAACCAGCCCGAACTCGTTTATCAAGTACATAAGGAGTATTTTGAAGCAGGGGCGCGGTTGGCGATTACTGATACCTATCAGGCCAATCTTCCGGCACTTAAAAAAGCGGGACTGACTGAAAGACAAGCGCGGCAGGTTATTGAAAAAGCCGTTGAATTGGCTAAGCAGGCGCGGGATGATTACGAAGCCGAATCAGGAGTGCACGGATATGTGGCAGGCTCACTGGGACCGTACGGCGCTTATCTTGCCAATGGGAGCGAATATCGTGGCAATTACGAATTAACGGCGGCCGAGTATCAGGCATTTTACCGCCCCCGCTTGGAAGCAATCATCAATGCCGGCGTGGACTGCCTGGCATTGGAGACCCAGCCGAAGCTTAGCGAGGTTAAAGCGGTTTTGGATCTGCTAAAAAATGAGTATTCTGATCAAAGAGTTTATGTTTCCTTTACCTTAAAAGATACCGAAACCATCAGTGAAGGCACTAAACTTACTGACGCTGCCAAAGCTGTTTCACAGTATGATCAGGTAATCGGCGTTGGCATCAACTGTATTCCGCCGCGGCTGGTAACACCGGCGATTAAGAAACTAAAAGAAGCTACGGAACTGCCGATAATCGTCTATCCAAATTCGGGAGCAAGCTATGATGCAGCGACTAAAACCTGGTCAGTTGCACCTGCTGAAGATGATTTTGGTAAATTAACAAAAGAATGGCTGCTTGCTGGGGCTAGCGCAATTGGCGGCTGTTGCACGACTACGCCCGCGGATATCGCGAAGATTGCGGCAGTTTTAAATGATCAATAATATTAATAAAAACAGCGTCATCGCTAGGGTTTAAAAAGCCAAGACATGACGCTGTTTTATGTTATCCGGAAATCTTTTGCGCTTAGCTGTTGATAAATTAGCTTATTTAAGGCTAGGATAAATGTTCTTTAATTGATTGCTGAATAATTGAACTAATCAGCCGTTTTATTTATTTTCGTGGTGATCTTCCCAGACCTTGCGCAGCATTGGGTATCGCAGATCACCAGTTTGAGATACCTGATAGTCGGCCGCGCTCAAAAGTTCTGCATCGCCAATACCAATTGAGATCAGGTGAGCCTGATTGATAGCAGCGATATCGGCTGGAGTGGTGGCCAGAGCAATGCATTCGTTTGGCGCTACCGATAGCTGTTGCGCAAAGGCAGAGTAAGGATCGCCTTCATTAGGGATGATTGCGGTAAAGTAGTCGGCAATCTGCAGCTGCTTTAAGATGAGTTCGGCATGACCGCCGTTATCGACGACCCCAATGTTGACGTAGTGATCGTCCAGGTTGATCAAAAGGCGTTCGATCCCAGGCATTACTGAAGATTCATCCAGCGAGTCCAACGCTTTTTGATACATCTGTTCTTGTTCAGAAAGCAAGGCGGCCTGTTCTGCTTCATCGGCCGTTTGGTGCAGCTGGTTCAAAACAATTGGCAAAGCAGCGGCGGCACTGAGGTTTTTGAGCTGCGGGGCTAGTTTGCCAGGTAACCCCAGCCCATACTCATACATTGCCAGTTCGCGCCAAGCGTCAAACTGTTGCTGATTTGTGTCGACGATTAGATTGTTGACGTTAAAAATTGCACCCTTCATAAAAATATTCCTTTCAATAAATACGATAACTTTATTTTAACCCAAAGCTTGGAAAATGAAAACGCCGCCATAACATAAGGGGGATTCATTGCCTTAATTTAGCTGGCTGATCAAGAAACGTTTTAATTGATAGGAGACATTGGCCGTGTTGTTGAAGACCGCTAAATCATTATCAGTGATTTTCGTTCCGTAGCCAACCAGAATCGTTTTACCGGAAAATTCGTCTTTATTGAAACGGAAAGTAAGAGTCTTGCCGTTGATTTTAATTGAGGAATTAGGGTAGGCGGCTTTGAATTGTTCAAACGACAATGACTGCCCATTAACGTCAATTCGATTATATCCTGAATCTGGATCGAACTGTTGGCCGCCTTGAATAGTATCTGAACAGGTGATGTCACTGCCAAGCGCAGCCGCATCACTGTTCAAATAGATACCCCAAGCCAGGGCATTGTGATCGCCTTGAGTGATCATCATCTCCACTTTGCTGCCGCGCCATCCGTTACCACTTGGCTGTTGACTGCTGCCTTTGGTGATTCCTTTGACTGGAATGGATGCAGCAGTACTGCCGGCTGTAATCTGGATTGTCTGATTCTGTTCGTCAGTGTTGCGAACTTCAACGTCAAATGAAAAATTACCGCTGACATTTTGCAGGTCATTGATTTTGTCATTAAACGTCAAGATTGCGCCGGTTTGATCGACGGTGTAGTGGCCAACCATTGTTCCATTGACGTAAAGATCCTTACCGCCAACGTAACTGTTGACGTAGGCCTGACCACTGTTGGGCCAGTTGACATGAATCGTGTCGCTGCCTTGAATCTTACCGCGCGCATCGCTAAAAGTTCCGCTGACCGTGACATAAGCGTCATCATTATAGATTGATTGCGTTTTTTTGGAATCACGTTCGACAACAGTCAGATTAGTAATACGGTCACTGACATCTTGCGGCTGATGACTGCTGCTGACAACCGACACCGCGGTATGTACATCAGTAGTGCTGTTTTAATTTTGTTTTGATTGATTATTGACAGAAGTGCTATTGACAATTGATTGTGAACTACTGCTCGATATGGCGGGCTGTTCACTAGCAAAGACATGGCTGCCGGTCATAGCAAGGTTAACCAGCAACATTAAAGAAAATGCAAGAGAAACACAGAATAGTGCTCCTCTTTTTATCATACGATTAAAAAATACCCCTTTAGTAACTTAAATCAGCACGATGGAGATTATATTGCAGATGAATGGACTTAGTCAATCGCTAATTTAAAACGTTTTACATAAAGCAATTTGAATATTCAAATTGATGCAGCCAATATGTTTAAATATTCAATTGGAATCGATAAGCCATGGACTTGAAATAATATTTTTCTTTGTGATTATTTGAACAAAAAATCATATTTATCAAAGCTGATGGCATCTTGGCTAAGCGAGATAGCATTTCTGTTTTCTCAAAAAATAACGCCATGCCCAAGGTTTCGCTACCTCGACATGACGCGGTTTAATGACGATGCTTTAGATGTTATTTGCCAGTAAGGGCAGGGTGAATTGCTTTTTCAACCGGTGTAGCAATCAATAGTGCAATTACCGAGCCGACAATCCCTTGAATTAGGTTTGGGAAGATGCCGGCAGCCCCAGTTGCCCAGGTGTAAAGAATTGCATCGGAGAAGAAATAGCCGACAACCATAACGATCGTACCGGCTGAAACACCGGCAACGCGACCCCACTTGCCACGGACGTACTTAAAGACCAGGCCAGCAACGATGCCTTCCAGACCATGCGAGATAAATGAGAATGGGGCGTATTGTGCAAAGCCTGAAATCAGATCCAAAAACATGGCGCCAAATCCGCCGATAAAACCACCTGCCCATGGACCAAGCAGCATAGCACCGATAAAGATGCCGACATCGCAAAGGTTAATGTTGCCATGCGTCCAAGGTAGCGGAATCAAGAAGAACCGTCCAAAGATCAAAGTTAAGGCCGTTAAAAGCGCCGTAAATACCAAATGTCTAACCGTTGCAGATTTATTCATCGAAATCACTCCCTATTATGCCTGATTACAAACTGCATTAAATGATCGAGACGCAGACCAAATCGTCGCTCACTGTCAGCAAGCGGTGCGGTCTGTTGAATTGCTTGTTCCATCGCTTTGATTGAGTTGCTGATTGCAGCATCCAAAGGCCAGTGCTGCAAGAGCCTGCCGTAAAGCAGTGCTGCAAAAACATCACCGGTTCCGTAAAAATGGCCTGGTTGAATTGAGTTGCCATAAAACCGCAATTCATGATCTTGCAAAAAGCAGCAGCCAACCTGATTATTTACTCTCACCCCGGTCACGATGACATCAGCCGTAATCTGTTGTGATCTCAGACACGCGATACCCTGCTTAATGGCTTCAGCAGTTGGCTTACAAATTGGCTGATTGGTTAACAGACAAAGCTCGGTCCAGTTGGGCGTGATCAAGTCGGCATGGTGGCAAAGCTTACGAATCGACTGAACGTAGTCTTGATCAAAGCCAGGATAAAGCTTCCCTTGATCACCTATGACTGGATCAATCATCTTAAAGAATGAGTCCTGATCATTTTGTTGGACCCATTTGTCCAACCGATCAGCCAAAGTACGCTGACCAAGGTAGCCAATCAAAATGCCTGCTGGCTTGATTGCTTGATCTTGCCAGTGCCTAAGTGCGTTATCAATCCATTGTTCAGTATCCAAAACGGCAGGCTGGCCAAAGCCTTCTGTCTGACTGGATAAAACGGTGGCTGGCAGCGCAGCGGTTGTGATTCCCATTGCCTGCAAGACGCTTAGTGCACCAATCATCGAAATCTGACCCAGGGCTGAAAAATCTTCAATCAGTAAGACGGGCTTGGACATACAAACGATCCTCTCTAATCATTTTTTAATTTGATGATATTAATATAAAGCGTGAAAATCAGGCTGACAAGGGGTGTCATAACATTAGCTAGAATTGTATCGATACACTACATTTGGCCTAATCGTATATTGATCTTGAAAACGGCTTGACACCAGCATTATTTCACGGTAGTATTTATAACTGTTGGTAAGATTAATTGCCAAATAATAGTTTCGGGAAATAGCTCAGCTTGGTAGAGCACCTGGTTTGGGACCAGGGGGTCGCAGGTTCGAATCCTGTTTTCCCGATTGATTAAAGGATCTCTGCTGAAATTGGCAGAGATCCTTTTTAATTATGCCTATCCATCCCGTGACTTTAGTCATGGGATGGATAGGCTCACTCAATGTCCATTTGGACGCTTTTTCTTTTGCCATTAAGAACACCTTAATCGTTATAGTCATTAGCTGATGATATAATCCAATTAAAGGAGGTGAAAAAATGAAGTCAATGGCACAGTTAGAATATCATTATGGATTGAAGGTTCGCATCTATCCGAGTGATTACCAGAAACAAATAATTAAAGTTAATAGTGATGCTAGTCGTTTTATCTACAACGAAATGGTCTCAATTGGCAAAGAGCTTTGGCAATTAAGCCGAGTCAAACTACCAATTGATACGGTACAAGATCGCATCCAACAGCTAAAGTTTCGTCAAAACGCTAAGCAGATGTCAAATCATTTCCAGTTTTTAGAAGATAAGCGTATTGACAGTCTTGCTAAGGCCAATGCAATTCAAAACTATTACAAGGCTTGGAACGCTTTTCGCAAGGTTCATAAAACCGGTGTGCCAAAATTTCATCGTAAAAGCTATGCTTGGCGATACCAGACCAACTGTCAATATCCAAAACAAAAGGCGGCCCGGCTAGACAATGGTACCGTCTGCTTTGAAGATCGCAAACATATCGTGGTACCCAAACTAGGACGTTTGCGT
>NZ_JABAFO010000030.1 GCF_012843675.1 Lactobacillus sp. MRS-253-APC-2B | reverse complement strand
GATCTTAGTCTCTATGCTGATTTTGGTCATAAAAATACCCCCAAAGTTGTATTTCCAACTTTGGGGGTACGGGTCATTTTGGCTTTTTTTGTTCGCTTTAACCGCTTAATTGTTCACTTGTAACAATGTTGATTTATGTTATACTCAAAACTGTAAATAAATGATTAATTTTCAATGAGGAGGGCCAGCTAGTTCATGGCAATTGAAGAAGGGGCAAAGGTTTCAGGGAAGATCTCAGGTATTACTAATTTCGGGGCTTTCGTTGACCTGGATGACAACCAGACGGGATTGGTTCATATCAGTCAGATCTCCGACCGCTTCATCAAAGACATTCACGACGTCCTGTCAGTCGGCGATACGGTAACCGTCAAGGTAATGAAGATCGGCAGTGACGGTAAGATCGCCTTATCGATGAAGGAAGCTCAACCAAAGGAAGCACGTCACCAGCATGAGGAGCGCGAAAACCATCGCGAACAGGGACGCGGCTTCCACGAACGGCGTCATGACACGGAGTTCCATGGTCACGCACACACCCAGGAACATCACGAGCATCGTGAATTTGGCAATGCACCACAGCGTAGCTTTGCCGGAGCTCGTCATCACCACCAAAATGAAAAATTCGACAACATGCTGGCCAGTTTTATGAAACAAAGCGATTCGCTCCAGTCATCGCTCAAACGGCAGACGGATGGCAAGCGTGGTGGCCGCGGCGGTCGTCGCAGCTAAAATGAATCTTCAGCATCAAATCAAGCGGCGTCTGTCAGGGCACCGCTTTTTTGAATCTGATGCTCCCATAGTAGTTGCCGTTTCTGGGGGCGTAGATTCAATGGTCTTGATGGATGTTATGCAGCATTTGACGGATCCCAGTCGACTGATTATTGCCCATGTCAATCATGAATTAAGAGCACAGAGCAGAGAAGAAGAAGCCTTTTTGACCAACTATTGTCAAAAGCATGGCTTAAAACTGGTCATCAGCCACTGGCCAATCAATAGACATCCGCGAACCGGCATTGAGGCAGCCGCGCGGACGATGCGCTATCGTTTTTTTGCCCAGACGATACATCGATTCAAGGCTGAGTTTTTACTGACGGCTCATCATGCTAATGATCAGGCTGAGACCATGTTGATGAAGATGGTTAGAGGCGGTCAATTGACGGCACTTTCCGGAATTGATGATGCACGACCGTTTGCTGGTGCCACGCTGCTTAGACCGCTTTTAGCGATTCCTAAGGCCGATCTTTATGAGTATGCCAGAACTTATCAGCTAACCTGGTTTGAGGATGTCACCAATCAAGATCTGACGCTGACGCGAAATCGATTCCGTAATTTGATCGTACCGG
This sequence comes from Lactobacillus sp. MRS-253-APC-2B, assembly GCF_012843675.1. Taxonomy (GTDB): domain Bacteria; phylum Bacillota; class Bacilli; order Lactobacillales; family Lactobacillaceae; genus Limosilactobacillus; species Limosilactobacillus pulli. The sequence continues at coordinate 9,234 of NZ_JABAFO010000030.1, read as the reverse complement.
CTATGATTAGAGAAAATCCACGTTTTTTGGAGCATATGACGTCTTGGCATGAGCAGCTGAGCGATCTATTGGTTTTTAGTCAGGACAGTTTAAACCGGCTCTTGGATCAAATAACGAAAGGCGAGCAGCTGAAGCTTTCAAAATATTGCACCTATCCTAAGACTTGGCGGCATCTGATTATGCAGCAATGGCTTGAGAATCAGGCAGTTTTTGATCTGACGCGATCTCAGATCATGCAGATTGATCAGGTACTGAACGATACTAAAAAACCGCAGCAGGTCATTGCGTTGCCAAAAGGACACTGCCTGATAAAAGAATATAATGTCTGCTGGCTTAAAAACGTGGCTAAAAAGGTTGATAATTCGCAAAAAAAGATCGCAGCTGTGGTAGAATTGGGCCAATGGCATGAAATCAGTGATGAGTTGACGTTTGGCATCTTTGATGAGAATCAGCTGCCAAAAGACGCCCTTGTTTTGGCTGCCTTCAATCTACCAGTCAGCTCCTTGCCGCTTAAGCTGCGAGGCTGGCAGAAAGATGATTGTCTACGCTTGAAAAACGGTGGTCATCAAAAAGTGCGTCGAGTTTTAATTAATGCCAAGGTACCAATGTCAAAGCGGATGGATCAGCTGGTTCTGACCACGGCAAAAGGGACGGTACTTTGGGTAGTTGGTTATAAGTTTGCCTGGCTGGATGGGTCAGACAGCGCTTATCAAGATCAGAAACATCAAGTCATTGCAGTTGCCCAACGAAAATGCTAAAAGGAGCAGATAAATGAACAACGATATTGAACGCGTCTTGTACAGCACTGAGGACATCAATGCTGCCGAGGATCGTCTGGCCAAGCAGATCAACGCTGACTATGCCGACAAAAAGCCTTTGGTGGTTTCGGTTCTGACTGGGGCAGCGCCTTTTTCGGTCGATATGTTTAAAAAGATGACCTGCTATGCTCAACTGGACTTTATTGACGTTTCCAGCTATTACGGCGGCACTGAGTCAACCGGGACGATCAAGCTGATTCACGATCTGAAGGCTGATCTTAAAGGTCAGGACGTCTTGATTATGGAAGATATCGTCGACACTGGCCGAACGCTGCGCTATCTGGTTGATCTTTTAGGCGAGCGTGGTGCCAACAGCGTCAAGGTATGTACGCTGCTGGATAAGCCAGAGGGTCGTAAGGTCGAGATTGAGGCTGACTATGTCGGCTTTGTTGTACCAAATGAGTTTTTGGTCGGCTATGGGCTTGACTACCAAGGCTATTATCGGAACCTGCCATATGTAGGAATTCTGAAGCCTTCCGTATACAGTAAATAGTTGACGAAATAATGGTCAATGATGGTCAGTTATGCTATCATTTAGTCCATCAAAATAAATTAAACGTTGCCGTTGGATAGGAGGTTGTTATGAACAACAATCGTAAAAATAATGGATTCGCTCATAACGTGCTCTTCTATGCGATAATCTTTTTGTGCATTATGGGAATCGCCTACTTCTTCTTTGGAGGAAGCAGTACGAATACGCAAAGCAAGAACGTTTCTCAGAGCACTTTTGTTACCGAATTGAAGGACAACAAGGTTAAGAGCTTCCAACTTCAACCAGACGGCGGAGTCTACAAGATCACCGGTACCTACCGCAAGCCGCAAAAGGTCAGCAGCAGTGATGCCGGGTTCTCGATCGTCGGGCAAAAGAGCAGTACCACGACCAGCTTCCAAAGCTCGGTATTGGACAGTGACGTAACGCTCAGTCAGCTGCAAAAGTATGCTGAAAAACACAACGTCACTATCAGTACCAAGGCCGAAGAATCCAATAGTCTGTGGATGAACCTGCTGTTTACCATTCTGCCTTTGATCATCATGGTATTTTTCTTCTACATGATGATGGGGCAGGCCAGCCAAGGCGGTCGCGGCGGCGGGATGATGAACTTTGGCAAGTCCAAAGCCAAACCTGCCAATGCCAAGGAGAACAAGGTCCGCTTCTCTGACGTTGCTGGTGAAGAAGAGGAAAAACAGGAACTGGTTGAAGTCGTTGAATTTTTGAAGAACCCTAAGAAATTCACGCGACTGGGTGCCAAGATACCATCTGGTGTGCTTTTGGAAGGCCCTCCAGGTACTGGTAAGACGCTGCTGGCTAAAGCCGTTGCTGGTGAAGCCGGCGTACCATTCTTCTCGATCTCTGGTTCTGATTTCGTTGAGATGTTTGTCGGGGTTGGTGCCAGCCGGGTTCGTGACTTGTTTGATCAAGCCAAAAAGGCTGCACCATCAATCATCTTTATCGACGAAATCGATGCCGTTGGTCGGCGGCGTGGTTCTGGTATGGGCGGTGGCCACGATGAACGTGAGCAGACGCTGAACCAGCTGCTGGTTGAAATGGACGGTTTCAATGGTGATGAGGGCGTTATCGTAATGGCAGCCACCAACCGGGCTGACGTCTTGGATCCGGCCCTGCTGCGTCCTGGTCGTTTTGACCGGAAGATTCTGGTCGGTGCCCCTGATGTCAAAGGTCGTGAAGCTATTTTACGGGTTCACGCACGCAACAAGCCACTGGGCCCAGACGTTGACTTAAAAGAAATTGCTAAGCAGACGCCAGGCTTTGTCGGTGCCGATTTGGCCAACCTGCTGAATGAAGCGGCACTTCTGGCAGCGCGGCGCAATGAAAATGAGATCTCAGCTGCTGATGTTGATGAAGCCGAAGACCGAGTAATTGCCGGACCAGCCAAGCGTGATCGGGTCGTTTCGCCAAAAGAGCGCGAAACCGTGGCCTACCACGAAGCCGGTCACACGATTGTTGGGCTGGTCTTAAACGATGCGCGGGTCGTTCACAAGGTAACGATCGTACCGCGGGGGCGTGCCGGCGGGTATGCAATCATGTTGCCACGTGAGGACCAGATGCTGATGAGCAAGAAAAACGCCGAAGAACAGATTGCTGGTCTGATGGGTGGTCGGGCTGCTGAAGAAATCATCTTCCATTCACAGTCGTCTGGTGCATCCAACGACTTTGAGCAGGCTACTCAGATTGCACGGGCCATGGTTACCCAATACGGGATGAGTGACAAGATTGGTCCGGTTGAGCTGCAGAGCTCGGGTCAGGTCTTTGCTGGCCAGGGCTATGATCAGTTCGGCTATTCGCAGCACACGGCGGCCGTAGTTGATGAAGAAATCAAGCGGATCTTGAATGAAGGTCATGAACAAGCGCTCCACATTATTGAGACGCATCGTGAACAGCACAAGCTGATTGCCGAGGCGCTGCTCAAGTATGAAACGCTGAATGAAAAGCAGATTCTGAGTCTGTACAAGACTGGGAAGATGCCAGAAGCCGATGTTGAAGCTGCCGAAGATGAACAGCATGCCGCAACTTTTGAAGAGTCCAAGCGTGCTTTGGAACGTCGCGAGACTGAAAAGGTTGAAAGCGATCATGGCAGCGATGCGGAATCAAGCAATGATTCACAAACGCCAGCCGACTCAGCTTCAAACGATCAAAATGACCACCATGACGATCATGATGATCAGGCATAATTGCCAATTAACAGGAGCGTTTATGACCACTGGTCGGCGCTCCTGTTTTATTATGGAATTAAAATCAGAAAAGGTGACTTAAATGGAAAACAATGACTATCTAGTAAAAAGCATGACCAAAGATGGCATGTTTCGTGCCTATGCAGTACGGGCGACCAATTTGGTTGAAAAAGCACATGAGATTCATGATACCTGGAGTGCCAGCTCAGCAGCTCTGGGGCGGACTTTGATCGGTACGCTGCTTTTGTCAACGTCCAGTCTGGATGACAAGGCCGGCATGACGGTTAAAATTCAAGGTGACGGACCAGTTGGCTACATTGTGGCTGATGGGACGGCGCATGGTGAAGTCAAAGGCTATATGAAAAATCCACACGTTAATCTGCCATTAAACGAAGCTGGCAAGATTGATGTTGCCGGGGCAGTTGGCCGTCAAGGCACGCTTTCGGTAACCACGATGACGCCAGGCGACAAGACGCCATATACTGGTGAAGTCGATTTGATCTCAGGCGAGTTGGGTGATGACTTTACTTATTACCTGGCTAAATCGGAACAGATCCCTTCAGCAGTCGGTTTGTCGGTGTTTGTTGAAAAAGATGATTCGATCAAGGCAGCGGGCGGTTTTATGGTTCAAGTAATGCCTGGTGCCAGTGATGAGGCTATTACCAAGCTGGAGGATGCAATCAAGGGGATGCCAAGAGTCTCGGACCTGCTTTTGGAAGGCAAGACGCCCGAAGATATCTTACACATGCTGTTCCCAGACGAAGAGCTTAAGATGCTGCAGACGATGCCAGTATCTTATGCCTGCCATTGCAGCAAGAATCGTTTTGCTCATGCTTTGGCAACGATTAAACCTGCCGATCTAAAGGAAATGATCGAACAAGACGAAGGTGCTGAGATTGTCTGCCAGTTCTGTGGCAAGAAGTACCATTTTGATAAGCAGGACCTGGAAGTCATCTTAAAACAGGCGACCAGCAGCGATGAAAACTAGCTAAACGATATAAGAAGCTGGGAATAGAGTCTCAAAACAAAAATGGCTGAAGATTACGTTACTTAAAACGTTGATCTTTGGCCATTTCTATTATTAAAGTTATTTTATTTGGTTAGAAAATCAGTTTTTGTTCTCTCTTTTTGATCTTTAGCAATCGCTTCGCTTGCAGAATGAATGGGTAAGGTTAGGACTGCGTTGACAATTTTTGATCAACCAGTGAAAATTAAGACATTCGAAAAACAGAGGCGATGGGTTTGAAAGACGGTTTATTTAAGTGGCTGTGCGGCCTGGCTTTTTTGAACAACGTTGGCTACAGCTGTGTATGGCCGGTGACAACGGTCTATATGCACGATCAGCTGCATCAGTCGTTGGTTTTGTCTGGTCTGGTACTGCTCTGCTATTCCAGTGCCAATGTTATCGGCAGCATTATGGCCGGCAGCTGCTTTGATCATGGGCATACGTTTGGCTTAAACGTCTGTGGTCAGTTAATTACGCTCTTGGCGGTAACGATTTTGATTTTTGCACATGGCTGGCCAATCTACTCAATCTTGTTGTGCGGATTTGGTTTTGGCAATGGCTGGATTTTAACGCTGATTAATTCAATGGGCACGCACGTTAAAAAATATCCGGGCACCAAGGTCTTTAATCTGCTCTATCTGGTGGAAAACGTTGGGCTGGTAGTTGGGACAGGAATGACTGGCTTTATTTATGAGCAAGGCATTGGCTGGCTGTTTGCCTTAATTGCCATAATGTATCTGTTTAGTCTGATCATTGTCCTTGCTAAGTTTGGCAGAGTTGAGCTGCGTGCGGAACCAATTTTGCAATCACCACAATTACAGATGCCGGCAGCCGCAAAAAAGCCTTCTAAGAGCAATTGGAGCGTAATTATAGTACTGATGCTTGGCCTGGTGATTGTCTGGATTATGTATGAGCAATGGATGAGCAATCTAGCGGTTTACCTAGCGCGATTTGGAATTTCTACGGGACGCTATGGCATGCTCTGGACAATCAACGGCATTTTAATCATTGCGTTTCAGTTGCTGATTGAATGGATCAGCCGGTATCGTGCCACCCTGAATTTTCAAGTGACATTTGGTGCAATGGCGATGGCTGGTTCGTTTGTGATCTTGTTGGCTGCTGATCGTTATGGACAGTTTATTTTGGCGATGGTTGTCTTGACGCTGGGTGAGTCGCTGTTGATTCCAGGCGTGCCGGCCTACGTCAATCGTTTGTCGCCAGCCGCACAGAAAGGCCGCAATCAAGGGTTGGTCAATGCTTTTTCATCGCTTGGCAAGGCGCTTGGACCGTTGTTTGGTGGATTGGTTATTGAAAAAATAGGATACTCGCCATTGTTTTTGATTTGTGCAGTTGCCGATCTTGCAGTTGGCCTAACGATCTGGGGAGTACTGCATCTCTTGCAGCATGGTCTGCAGAATTATGACTAAATGATAATTGCTGAGGCTCTGGCTTGCTAATTCAACGCTGATTAAGCTACAATCGTTTTGATTGCAATTTTAAGGAGGATATTTTTGTGGAATGGCAAATTGGCAATGTCACGATTCCCAATCAAGTCGTAGTGGCTCCCATGGCTGGAGTTACCAATTCCGCGTTTCGCGTTATCTGTAAAAAGTTTGGCGCGGGTTACGTGGTCTGCGAGATGATTTCTGATCGCGGCATTATGTACCACAACAAAAAGACCCTGTCGATGCTGAAGGTTGAGCCAATCGAACATCCGATGGGCATTCAAATTTTTGGCGGTACTAAGGAAACGCTGGTTCAGGCAGCCAAATTCATCGATGAAAACACCGAAGCCGATGTGATTGACATTAACATGGGCTGCCCGGTTAACAAAGTCGTTAATACCGATGCCGGGGCAAAATGGCTGCTGGATCCAAACAAAGTCTATGAGATGGTTTCTTATGTCGTTGATGCCGTTAAAAAGCCGGTTACGGTCAAAATGCGTACTGGTTGGGACGACAAGCACGTCTATGCTGTTGAAAATGCACTGGCTGCCGAGCGTGCCGGTGCTCAGGCAATTGCCATGCATGGGCGAACTCGTAAACAGATGTATACAGGCCACGCTGATTGGAATATCCTAAAAGAAGTGGCCAATGCACTAACGATTCCATTTATGGGCAATGGTGACGTGCAGACGCCAGAGGATGCCAAGCGGATGCTGGATGAAACCGGTGCGACCGCCGTTATGATTGGTCGAGCTGCCATGGGTAATCCTTGGATGCTCAAGCGAACGGCTCATTATCTGGAAACGGGTGAACTGCTTCCTGAAGCTACGCCGGAACAAAAGATTGCCATGGCTAAAGAGCATTTGGCTGGCCTGGTGGAACTAAAAGGTGAGCATGTTGGCGTTCGGGAGTTCCGTGGACAATCAACCTACTACATCAAGGGGATTCCGCGAGCAGCCAGAACAAAGGCAGCATTGGTTGAGGCAGAAACGCAGCAGGAAATGATCGATATTTTTGATCGCTTCCTGGAAGATACACAAAAGCGAACAGCACAGCAGGAATTGCGTCGTGCTCAACGCCAGGCAAAAATTGAGGAGGAAGACTAGTGTCACAAGAACTGGATCAAATGCGCGTTCGTCGCGAAAAAATGGATGAACTCAAGGCTGCAGGGATTGAACCATTTGGTCGTCGCTATCATCGCGACCACCTGGCTCAGGATCTGCACGAACAGTTTGATCAAGTAGATAAAGATGAACTGCTTGAACAAGAAAACATGGTCAGCATTGCCGGCCGAATGATGCGCAAGCGCAGCAGTGGTAAAGCCGGTTTTGCCGATTTCGTTGATCGGACGGGCAAAATTCAGGTTTACGCACGTAAGGACATGGTTGGCGATGAACAGTACCATATCTTTAAGCGGGCCGACCTTGGTGACTTTATGGGAATCAAGGGTGACGTTATTAAGACCAACACTGGCGAGCTGACGATTCGCGCTCGAGAAATTACCTTCCTGTCTAAAGCACTGCGGCCGTTGCCAAACAAGTGGGAAGGGGTTAAGGATCCAGAGACCATCTATCGTCAACGTTACCTGGATCTGATTGCCAATCCAGAAAGCTTCAAGCGGTTCCACCAGCGGACGGCGATCATCAAGGCCGTTCGTAAATATATGGATGATCATGGCTTTACCGAGGTTGAAACGCCAATCTTAAACACGCAGGCCGGTGGTGCCAATGCTCGGCCATTTATTACGCATCATAATGCTTTAAACATCGACATGTATCTGCGGATTGCCACGGAGCTCTACTTGAAGCGGCTGATCGTCGGTGGTTTTGAACGGGTCTATGAATTAGGACGGATCTTTAGAAATGAAGGGATGGACCTGCAGCACAACCCTGAGTTTACGACGATTGAAACCTACGCTGCCTACTGGGATCTGTGGGACGTAATGGATGAAACGGAAGGAATCATCAAGGCCGCAGCTAAGGTGGTTTCTGATGATGGTAAGATTACCTACCAGGGTACTGACATTGACCTAGGCGGTAAGTTCAAACGGATTACGATGAACGACGCCGTCAAGGAACAGACTGGCATTGATTTTAAAGAGGTCAAATCTGATGAGGAAGCTCGTCAATTGGCCGAAGAAAAGCACGTTAAGTACGAAAAATGGTGGTCCAAGGGTCATATTCTGAGTGCTTTCTTTGATGAATTTGTAGAAGATACCTTGATTCAGCCTACGTTTATTTATGAATTCCCAGTTGAAGTCTCACCACTGGCTAAAAGAAACCAAGAAAACCCAGCAATGGCTGATCGATTTGAGCTTTACATCGCTGGTGGCGAAATGGGTAATGCCTTTAGTGAATTAAACGATCCAATCGATCAAAAGTATCGTTTTGAAATGCAGGCTAAAGAAAAGGCCAACGGTAACGATGAAGCTGAACCAGTTGATCTGGACTACGTTGAGGCTCTGGAATATGGGATGCCGCCAACGGGTGGTCTGGGAATTGGTATCGACCGTTTGGTAATGCTTTTGACTGATGCCAAGTCGATTCGTGACGTTATTCTTTTCCCAACGATGCGTCCAGAAAAGTCTGCCGACGAAGAAAAAGAAGATAAGTAATTCAATAGCAAAAGGCTGAGAATTAACTCAACCTCTTAACTATGTATGGACAATAATACCTTAGCGCAGTAGCTGGCTGGCAATTCAAACGCTGATAAATCAGCATTTGAGTGACCTAGTCATCCTTGCGGACAAACTCCGAAAATCGGTCGTAAGCTGATTTTCGGAGTTTTTTCTTACTCTCTTTTTGATTGTTGAGTTATGATCAGAGAATTAAATCAAAAGATTCTGGTTATCGATCACTGAATGACAAAGCAATTTGGTTATCGATTATTCTGCAATAAACGAACTAATTGTCAACTAGAAGACTAATTGGTTCGTAAGTGAAAAATTGCTTTAGAAAGTTTAGAAATAGCGTTGACGAACCCTAGGGAAACCTGTATAGTATTTATTGTTGTCAAAGCGATTGACCGGTATTCAAATGGTTGATCGTTAATGATCAAGAAAAAAGATCTTGACATTGAATTGACAATTTGATATATTAATTAAGTCGCTGATTTGATCAGCTGTTGAAATTAAATGAATTTCTTCTTGACATCAAGTTGACGATTTGTTAAAATATTAAATGTTGTTATTAAACAACACGGTAGACCTTTGAAAACTGAATACAGTTTCGACGAACACAAATGTGCAGGGTCATCAATCATTACGATTGATGCA
>NZ_JABAFO010000003.1 GCF_012843675.1 Lactobacillus sp. MRS-253-APC-2B | reverse complement strand
GGCTGGCTGCCTAATAAAAATTTTTATTCAGTTTACAAGTAATTAATATTCAATTCCAGCTTTTTGGGTACACACCAGACTGTCCTTTTAGATTTGCTGAAAATGTAATTTGCTAGTGTTCTTGAACTTCTTCAGGGTGTGCCTTTTCGTAGCGATGTTCATTCCAGAAGTAGAACGTGATGATCGCAAAGCAGATGGCTGGCACGATGAAGGAGAACTGCATGGAGCCGGAAAGGTCGGATACCCGTCCTTGAATGGCTGGCACGATGGCACCACCGATCAGCGACATAACGATGAAGGCACCACCAGTTTCGGTGTACTTCTTTTCGTGGATCTGGTCCAGCGTGTGAGCGTAGATCGTTGGCCATTCAGGACCGAAGAAGAAGCTCGTGGCGATGGCTGCGTATACGGCCGTAGCGTTTGGCACCGTAAAGGCAATAACCAGGCAGACCATACCCAAAGCAGAGAACCAGGTCAGAACCTTGGTGATCGAGTAGCGGTTCATGAACCAGTTGGCAACCAGCTTACCAACGAACCAAGCCACGTAGCTGTAGATCATAAACGTTGAAGCTTCAGAATCGGAAATCCCGTTCATCACCTTCAGCGCCAGACGGATGGTAAATGACCAAACCGTCGTCTGCATGCCGGCGTAGACGAATTGTGCGCCGACACCCATCATAAAGCGCTTGTTGTGCGTCAGGTAGTGAATCGTCTCGCCAAGTGATGGCTGTGCTTCCTTACCTTCTGCGCCCTCGCCTGCCGTGGCCTTGGCCCGTGGCATCTTGGTCAGCAGCAGGACGATGAAGATAACGATTAAAATTGCAAGGATAAACTTGTATGGACGCAGCGTCAGTTGAAGCATGTGCAGGTTGTAGGCGTGAGCTTCGGCCTTGCTCATGTGAGCGACCTTGTCGGCCAGGTTGCCACCTTCACCAAAGATCAGGTACTTACCCAAGACGATCCCTAAGATGTCACCCAGCGGCGTCAGCGTTTGGGCAAAGTTCAAACGCTGGTTGGCCGTATTGCGCGGACCCATCATGGAGGCGTAGGTGTCACAGGACGTTTCCAAGAAGCTCAGACCAACAGCAATCGCGAAGATGGCAACCAAGAACACGCTGTAGGTAGCAATCTTGGAAGCTGGGAAGAACAGCGAGCAGCCGATGATGTAAAACATCAGCCCAACCAGAATGGCCACCTTGTAGCTGGCCTTCTTAACGATCCGGGACGCTGGGATGGCCATCAGGAAGTAGCCGCCGTAAAAGGCTGATTGAACGAAGGCCGTGGCCGTGTCATTCAGCGTAAAGACCGTCTTAAACTGCGTGATCAGAATATCGTTCAGACTGGCCGCCGCCCCCCAAAGTGGGAAGATCAAGCAGACCAGCAGGAACTGAAACATTGGGGTCTTGTCAAGGTAACCGTCTGGCAGCTGCAGCCAGCTTTGACCCTTGTCAGAATTCTTACTGTTTTGCATAGCTCACACCTCGCTAGAACGTAACGCCGGATTCAAGAATAATGTTGGAGTAAGGCGTCATCTCACCCGTGCGGATGAAGGCGTGCGTCTTGGCCAGGTTCTTCTTCAAATCACTGTGCGGCATGAATTCGATCTCAACATCAGGCAAAGCCTTTTTAATGTTTTCCAGCTGTTCTGGATTTTGGTCCTTGATCTCATCGGCAAGATAGATCTTTTGAACCTTCATTTCCTTTAAGACATTGTTCAAAACGTCCATAAAGCTTGGCAGCTGCTTGTCGAGTGCCAGGTCGATCTTCTTAGTGCCCATTGGTACCGGCATGCCGGCATCACCGATTGACAGCCAGTCCATGTGCCCCATGTTGGCAACGACAGCAGACACTTCAGAGTTGATAATTCCAGTTTTCTTCATGATCAAAATCTCCTAATTCCTAATTTTTATTGCTGCGAACGTTTAGCCGCGATTATTCGGCAAGTGCGGCTTTGACTTCTTCACTCGTTGGAATCGATGGCATCGCACCCATCTTTTGAACGGTCAGACTGGAAGCACGCTGCGCGTAGACCAGAGCATCGGCAACATTGCTCAGATCATTGTCCAGCTGCGAGGCTAACGCGCCAATGAACGTGTCACCGGCAGCCGTCGTATCAACGGCCTTGACCTTAAATGCTGGTACCATTCCGTGACCGTGTGGCGTGCAGTAAAAGACCCCTTTTGAACCCAGCGTAATCAACAGATTCTTAACACCTTGCTGCTTAAACCATTCCGCAGACTTAAGCATGGAGTCCTCATCCGTAATCTTGATTCCCGTCAAAACAAAGCTTTCGCTGTCGTTAGGAATTACCACGTCCGTGTATTGCAGCAGCTCTGGCAAAATTTCATGAGCCGGTGCCGGATTCAAGATTGTCGTTACGCCATGTTCCTTAGCTTGTTTGAATGCTTCTACGGTAACTGCCTGCGGTGTTTCAAACTGACTGATCAGAAAGTCGATTTCTTCAAAGACTGAATCAGCATTTTTCAAAACCTCAGTCGTCATTGCTTGGTTGGCACCACCATAAACCATGATGTCGTTTTGTCCTTCGGCATCAAGCGTAATCAGGGCCGTTCCCGTACCGTGCAGCTCATCAATGCCAATCAGCTTGGTATCGATATTATCTTCTTGCAAGGCTTCACGCATGAACTTACCTTCATTGTCAGCGCCAACCATACCGATAAACCAGGTCTTGGCACCAGAGCGAGCAGCCGCAACTGCCTGATTGGCACCCTTACCACCAGGAGCAGAACTCTTGGATCCCGCTGAGATCGTCTCACCAGGCATTGGGAAACGTTGTACGTGGTAGGTCGTGTCAACATTGATACTACCTAAAACCGCAATTTTCTTAGCCATTTGCTTCCTCCTATGGTTCCTAGTGTAAAACGTTTTTGTAAATCGTTTTACGAAAAATTCAACGTTGTTAATTTAACATGATTTGAAATCGTTTGCAACCCCTCTGCGAAAAATTAATTTATGAATTTTACTAATGTAAGCGATGAAAATGGCGCCATGGCAAACGTTTTCCCAAATCAAGTTTTTAGTAAAAAAAGATCCGACTCGCTTAAACGAATCGGATCTTTTTAATATCGCTAGGCTTATTCAGCTGCTTTACGCGCAAAATAATGTGCCAGTCGATCTTTAGGATAGATGCCAGTTACTTTTTCCTTAGCTTCGCCATTTCGAAAAAGCACTAGGCTGGGAACACTCATCACTTTATAGCGTTCCGCGATTACTTGTTGATGATCAACGTTAAATTTGACGAATTTGATCTGCCCTGCAAATTCCTTTTCCAGTTCTGCCATGATTGGTGCCATCATTTTACATGGTCCACACCATGGTGCCCAGAAATCGACTACAGTCAGCGGGCCTTGTATCATCTTGTCAAAGTTTTCAGCGGTTGCTTCTTGTGCCATTAATGCTTCTGCTCCTTTTGATCCGTCACCTGCGGCTGCTTTTTACGTCTTACAAAATGCACGATGATCGTGATGATAAAGACAGCCAACACAAAGATGCCGAACGCACTTGATGGAATTTCAATATCAATTGCCGGAATTGAAAGGAACAGCTTGACTGCAATGACAAAAATCAGAATGTAGGCCATTGGCTCCAATTCAGGAACTTTAGTCATCAAGCGCATAATCACTTCGGCAACGCCCCGCATACAAATAATCCCGATCAAACCACCAATTAAAACAATTACTGGATTACTTGAGATTGCCAGCGAGGCCAACACAGAATCGACGGAAAATATGATGTCCATGAACTCAATCTGGGCCACGACCCACCAGAAACGCTTGCGCCCCGTTAAGCCTTTACGGTTGGCTTTCGGGCTGGTCTGCTTACTGCGGCGCTTCGGATTGCCCCGAAACTTAAAGTGAAAGAAGCGATAAACCAGATACATCAAGTAGGCGGCACCAATGACTTTGATCTCCCAGAAATGAATCAGGTAAACCCCGGCACCAATGATCAGGAAACGGAAAATGTATGATCCCCAGATCCCATAAAACAGAGATTCCTCTTGTTCCTTAAGTGTCGGCAGCACCCGCGTCTGAGCGGCCAAGACCACAGCGTTGTCCACGGATAACAGACATTCGATCAATACCAATGAAAGGATGATCAGCCAATCCTGACCTGAAGTTATCACAGCTTCCCAGTTGTGCAGGTCGAAGAACGGTCCGTAAAGCTTAGTTAAAAGTGACAATGAACTCCTCCTTATCTATTTGTTGTCTCTTTATTTGTATTTTAACAAAATTCGTTTGAATTCGTCATCTATTGGTGCTTGAATTGTTTGAATTTTTTCGGTAAATGGCAGAATAATCTGTTGTTTGATGCCATGCAGCATCATTCGTGAAGCTATTGTCGTATCATACAGCGGATCACCAATGATTGGATGGCCGCTGTATGCCAGATGCACACGCAGCTGATGAGTCCGCCCGGTTGCCAGTTTAAGCCTCACCAGCGTTGCATCTTTGCCACGCCAAGCAACCTGATAATAAGTCAGAGCCGGCTGTGCACCATAGCCGTCAACGCATCGCTTGCGCTGGTCCAGCAGATCCCTGCCAATTGGCCAATCAAAACGACCGGCATCGTGTTCCATTTGTCCCTGCACCAATGCAATATATTGACGATGCATTTGTCCCTGGCTGATGCGACGATCCAGAATCGGCACGACAATCGGATTTTTGGCAATCGCCACTGCGCCGCTGGTTGCCTGATCAAGTCGGTGCACCATAAAGGCATCAGCCATCGTGCCCTTTAGATAGCCCGCTGCATCATTCAACAACGTGCCGACTTCCAAAGGTTGATTGGGATGCATTTTCTGTCCGGCCGGCTTATTGACAACCAAGACATCCCGATTCTCAAACAACACATCCAGTTTCGGCATCGGCGTGGGCTGATAATGGGTTTGCGGCGTCCGAAACTCATCACCGTTAAAGGTCAGCTCGATCGTATCGTTTGGCTGAACATGATAATTGACCGGTCGATATTGACCATTTACCAAAACGTTATGACGCGTTCTGAGATAATAGACGAACCGCCTTGGCAAAAGCCACTGTTTTTGCAACAAATCTCGCAATGATTTCGGTGGCTGATTGATCGGTAGCGTTTCTTTAATTTTCCAGCGTTCTTCCATCACGATCCCCTTATTCATGTTTTTTACAATTCTTATGGTTACCTGGCTTGAATTTTACTTCAGTAAATAGTTGAATTATACCTAAAGACCAATTTTTGTGGAGGGTAAAATCATGTTGAGTGCCGAACTAATCAATGAACAAAGCTACTGGATCAGCGTGTTTGAGCCCTTACCCCATGAACGAGAGGATTTGGTCAACAAATACGAAGTTACCAAAGAGTTGTTGGATTATGCCATTGACCCTTATGAAAAAGCCCGGGTTGAGGTTGATCGTGATGCCGGCGTTACCTTGCTGATTTTTGACGTCTACGTCCCTACCCACGAGGTATCGGCACCACAGACTGCACCAATTGGCATCATGCTGACTGCCAATAACGTCTTGACCTTTACCAATGCTCAGACCAATTTTGTCAACGGGATTTTAGCCAAGCAGCTCAAAGCCATGAAAAAACACGGTCCCGTCAACGATCGCTTTGATTTTATTCTGCCAACGCTCTACAAGCTTTCCACCAGCTATTTTGGACCGATTCGGCGAGCTGATCAGCAGCGCCAGCAGATTCAGCGTAGTCTGCAAAATCATACAGAGCGCAAGGCCATCACTGAATTTATGGAAATCGAAACTGGGCTGGTCTACATTTTGACATCACTAAAAGGCAACGTTTCTTTGCTTGAAGAATTCAAACGCCGCTTCGGCAATCGAATGTCACATCGTCAGCTTAATGACTTGGATGACATTATCATCGAAGCTCAGCAAGGACTCGAGATGGCGCAGATGACCTCAGACGTCTCTGCCCGCGTTTCGGATGCCTACAGCAAGGTCTTGGACAGCAATCTGAACCAAACAATGAAATTTTTAACGATTTATTCAATTGTTTTGGCAATTCCACCGATTGTGTCTGGTTTTTATGGTGAAAACGTCAAGTCACTGCCATTTGCCCAAAGCGACTGGGCCTGGCAGATTACCATTGTAATCACTTTAATCATGATTCTGCTTTCCGTCTGGTTTTTATTCAATCGGCATTGGTGGCACTAAGATTCGTTCGCCATTCAACTATTAGCCAACCTTTAAATTGTTAAATTGTTCGGATTGTGTTAAGATAGATCCCGTTAAAACAAAGTCAAGCCTATATATTCTCGCGATACGGGCGAGAGTCTCTACCCTGAACCGTAAATTCAGGACTATAAGCAGCCAAAAAGACGTCATGGTTGCCTACCGTGACGTCTTTTTGCTTATCCAAGATGGGCTGGCATGGGAGGAAGAATTTTGAATAGTGCATCGCAAGGGAAATTGAATGATTTTGGCAAGAATCTAGTGCTTGGCTTTCAACATTTGTTAGCCATGTACTCAGGTGACGTATTGGTTCCACTTTTAATCGGGAACTTTTTGCATTTCAATGCTGCTCAGATGACCTATCTGGTTTCAATCGACATCTTCATGTGTGGGATTGCCACATTATTACAGCTACGCAAAACCCCATTGACTGGGATCGGGTTGCCAGTCGTTTTGGGCTGTGCGGTTCAATCCGTTGCTCCTTTGGAATCAATCGGCGGCAAGCTGGGGATCGCCTACATGTATGGTGCCATCATCTGTGCTGGGATCTTTGTTTTTCTGATTGCCGGCTTGTTTGCCAAAATGAAAAAACTATTCCCACCAGTCGTAACTGGTTCTTTGATCACCATCATTGGTTTTACACTGGTTCCAGTTGGTTTTCAAAATCTTGGTGGCGGCTCAGCAACGGCAAAAGCTTTTGGCGCCCCAGCTAACCTGGCAATTGGCTTTTTAACGATTGTCATCATTTTAGCAATCAATGCTTTTGCCAAAGGCTTTATCAAATCGATTGCCATTTTGCTTGGTATCTTGATTGCATCCTTTATCGCCGGTGCATTTGGCATGGTTTCGTTAACACCAGTTGCTCAAGCATCATGGTTCCACCTGCCACAGATTTTTTACTTTGGCGTACCAAAATACAACGGTAGTGCAATCATTACTATGATGCTGGTTTCTTTGACAACAATGATTGAATCAACTGGCGTCTACTTTGCCTTAAGTGATGTTACCGGCCAAAAGATTACCGAAGATGATATGAAGCGCGGCTACCGTGCCGAAGGGATCGCAGCCATTTTAGGCGGGATCTTTAATACCTTCCCATATTCAACGTTTTCGCAAAATGTCGGCGTACTGCGCATGTCGGGTGTTAAGACTCGCAAACCGGTTTATTATGCTGCCTTTCTGCTTTTGACACTGGGGCTTTTGCCTAAGGCTGGCGCACTGGCAACGATAATTCCAACCCCGGTTTTGGGTGGCGCCATGATCGTGATGTTCGGCATGGTCGGCGTACAGGGAATTCAAATCTTACAAAAAGCTGACCTTAACAAAAACGGCAATTTGCTGGTTGCTTCGATGTCAATCGGGCTAGGCTTGGGCGTAACGGTCTATCCACAAATCTTCCAGCACCTGGGAACCGAAGCTCAGATTATTCTTGGCAATGGGGTAGTTGTTGGCAGCTTGGCAGCTGTAATCTTAAACTTGATCTTCAACTGGCAAGACTTCAAACAAACAGACTCTGATCGAATCAAGTCCAACCCTAAAGCAGCACCAGCCGTTAGTGAAGAATAAATTTAAATTTAGCATCAGCGACTTCTGCGTTGATGCTTTTTTAGTTGTAGAATAAGGCCAGATCTATTTTGAAAGGAGTTTTGTTTCACATGGAACATTTTGGTTCATCTCATTCATCTTGTACGGCGATGCTGGTTGGTAAAAACGCTACGATTGACGGTTCAACCATTATCGCGCGTGATGAGGACGGCGAAAGCGCCATTAATCAAAAAACTTTCAAAGTCTTTCCGGCTCGCGACTATGATGAAGAATTCGTTTCTGAATACTCAGGTGTTAAGATTCCGCTTCACGGTCACGGTTTTCGCTTTACTGCTACACCCAATGCTAAAGACAATGAAATCAAAGGACGCTGGGACGAGCAGGGAATCAACGAATATAACGTAGCGATGAGCTCCACTGAAACGGAAGGTACCAATGCACGCTGTCTTGGTCATGATCCACTGGTTAAAAATGGTATTGACGAAGACTCAATGCTCTACTTGGTTCTGCCATTTGTCAAAACGGCTCGTGAAGGCGTGGCCCGTCTTGGTAAGCTGATTGAGCAGTATGGAACCGGCGAGTGCAACGGGATTGCATTTGCCGATCAAGGCGAGGTTTGGTACTTTGAAACCGGTGCTGGTCATCAATGGGCTGCGCAGCGAATTCCTGATGACTGCTATGCCATCTGCCCCAATATCATGGTAATCCAAGAAATCGATTTTAACGATCCCGACAACTTCATGTTTGCCCCAACATTAAAGTCGTTTGTTGAAAAGAACCATCTTAATCCTGACCCTGCTACCTTCAACTATCGCAACATCTTTGGTACGCAAAGTGAGGCTGACAGCTACTACAATACGCCACGAACCTGGTATGGACAAAAGCTGTTCAATCCATCCATTGAACAGGATCCAACCAGTCAAAACATGCCATTTTTAAGACGACCTGAGAAAAAGATCGCCATTGAAGATGTTGAGGCCTTTCTTTCTTCACATTACAACGGCACCCCATATGATCCAATGGAAACCTTTGCCTCGGGAACCAAGGAAGATCAGCGTAAGTTCCGCTCAATCTCACTTGACCGCAATCAGAGCTCTTGTATTCTGCAGATTCGCAATCACGTGCCAAAAGAATTTGCCGCTATTCAATGGATTAATTTCGGATTCTATTGCTACAGTCCATACGTACCGTTTTATACCAACATCTCCGACACGCCAGCCAACTACCAAAAAGCTGGCGCCGAGGTTGATCCCAACAGCGCTTATTGGATGTATAAAACACTGGCCGTTATCATCGAGCCACGCTATCACAAATTTATCAACGAGATCAATGAATATCGTGATGGCTGTCAAAGCTTTGGTCTGCGGCGAATTGACCAAATCGACCAACAAGCAGCAGATCTTGAGGAAGGTGAGCTGAACAACTTCCTTACCAAAGCCAATCTGCAGACGGCCGCTGAGGTTACTAAACGGACCCACGCGCTGCTCAGCAGTCTGATCAAACAATCGCTGCTTGACTCCAAGTATCAGTTTGAGCTTGGCGATAATCTTTAAATCAAAAATCGCGTGCCGTCAGCATTAAGTCTGATTACACGCGATTTTTTATCCTGTATCAAGTTATTTGCGGTTGTAGTATTCAACTTCAACGTCATCGTCAGTCAAGATCAGCTTGGTCAGGCTGCCATTTTCCGGCCGCTCTGTCAAATCATACTTACCCTTGCCAAAGCGCTCCATCAGACTCAGCAGCGTGTTGCCATGACTGACCCACAAAATGTTGGCATTATCGGGAACGTCGGCCTTGCGGATCAAGTCCAATCCCTGATTGACTCGCTGCCAATATTCTTGATTGTTTTCTGCGTGATGGAATGGGTCGGCATCTTTAAGCCAGTCTTTAGCTTGTCCGATACTGTATTTTTCAACAATTGCCTTAAAGGTTGACAAGCCATGTGGTGCACCTGCCAGATACCAGGCCTCATCCATATTGGCCCCTTCAAAATAACCATAGAACTCTTCTCTAAAATATGGTGCGGTCGTTGGCTGCTTAACCGAGTCGGCTTGATTCATGTCCAGGATCGTTTGAATCGTCACCTCAGCTCGCGTGGTGTCACTGCAAAATGCGGCATCAAAATGAATATCAGCCAGTTTTTTGCCAGCATTGCGCGCATCTTGCATCCCTTTTTCAGTTAATGGCGAATTGCTCCAGCCCTGCAGCTTATTGTAGATGTTGTAATAAGTCTGACCATGCCGTACCAGATAGATATTCAACTTTTTCAAGCTCAGTACCCCCTTTGATTCTAAAACGATTGTAACGCTTTCTTGAACTTAAGGATAACATAAGGTGCCCATCATAGATTCTTCAAATATTTCCCGTAACATTAAAAGCATCGAAAGAAGGGATGTTGCATGAAACTACGTAATCCACATTCTGAACAAGATGTCGTCGCCGCCCAGATCGTTGGGATGAATGGCAAGACGATTACCGTCAAAACCGAAACCGGCCAGATTCTGCGCCTGCCATTAACGCCCAAGCATCAGCATGACCAGATCTTTTTGGCATCTTTAAAAGATATCTGGCATGCTCAGATCTGGATTCCGGTCAATCGGCAGCTCAAAAGGCTGTTTCATTACGACTGGCTGCTTGACCCAGAACCGGTAAAAGAATAAATCTGATTAAGTTTCCTCAATGTTTTGTTCCAATGCGCTTGTTTAGATCAAAACTGTGCTAGAATGATTGACGTTAAGCTCTTTTATATGAGTACGTTAAGAACTAATAACTGCGAGGATATTTTTCGACATGAAACGATTAAGCAAACTCGTGAACACCAGGATCGGCTTTTTTTCGCTCTTGGTGTTCCTTTTTTGGATTAAAACCTTAATTGCCTACTTTACCGATTTTAAGTTAGGCGCACAGGGTCTGGTTCAATATTTAATCGTCTTGATCAATCCGCTGGGAACCACCCTATTGCTGTTTGGTCTGGCATTTTATTTTAAGCGATCGCGCTTTTTCTATCCCGTCTTAATGGGTATCGATATCGCCAACACGCTACTTTTATATCTAAACGTTATTTACTATCGTGAGTTTACGGACTTTATGACGATTGCCACCATGACTGGCTACTCCAAGGTCAATCAGGGCCTGAGCGGCAGTTCTTTGGCTTTGACCAACGTTCATGACGTTTTTTATTGGCTTGATATCGTTGTAATTTTGCTTTTGATGCTCTTTAGAAAGATCAAGTTTGATCCCCGTGCCTTTTCGCATCGGCTGGCTTTTGCCTTTACTTCGGTCTCGCTGGTCGTTTGCGGCTTAAATCTGATGGTTGCGGAAATGGATCGGCCTCAACTCTTAGGCCGGACGTTTGATCGTGTCTACATCGTTAAGTATCTGGGGCTGGATGCCTTTACTGGTTATGATCTGATCAAGTCCGAACATGTCAGCCAGATGCGTAAGAGTGCTACCAAGTCGCAGCTTAAGACTGTAGAAAAATTCACCAAAGAACACTATGCTGCTCCTAACAAAAAGCTGTTTGGGATTGCCAAAGGACGCAACGTAATTGTGATCCACTTGGAAAGCTTCCAACAGTTTTTGATCGATAAAAAAATCAACGGTCAAGAAGTTACGCCATTTCTAAATTCGCTGTACCACAGCAAGGACACTTACGCATTTTCCAACTTCTTCAATCAGGTTGGCCAAGGCAAGACCTCAGATGCAGAAAACATGCTTGAAACCAGCACCTATGGACTTTCACAAGGCTCACTGTTTGCAACACTGGGTAACGACAACACCTTCCAAGCCGCGCCTGCCATTTTGAATCAGCGAGCCGGCTACACTTCTGCCGTTTTCCATGGCAACGTCGCCAGCTTCTGGAACCGTAATAACGTCTACAAGAACCTTGGCTATCAATACTTCTTTGATGCCAGCTACTTCGATACGTCAGGCGACAAGGCAACTGGCTATGGCTTAAAAGACAAGCTGCTCTTTGCTGATTCGATCAAGTATCTGCAGCACCTGCAGCAGCCGTTCTACGTTAAGTACTTGACGGTTACCAACCACTTCCCGTTTGACCTTGATGATGAGGATAAGGATTCTAATTTTACAACCACGAATACTGGCTCTTCAACGGTTGACAACTACTTTGTTACCGCCCACTATCTTGACCAGTCACTGCAAGAATTCTTCAACTACCTCAACAAGACCGGCCTGGCCAAAAAGTCAATCATCATGATCTATGGTGACCATTATGGGATCTCCAATTCTGAAAATAAGAATCTGGCCAGCGTCTTGGGCAAGAATGCTGATGACTGGACTGACTTTGACAACGTTCAGATGCAGCGAGTGCCATTGATGTTTGTCATTCCTGATTCTGGTGGCCATGGCGGTATTTACAGTACCTACGGCGGCGAGATTGACGTTTTGCCAACCCTGCTTCACCTGTTAGGGATCAGTACCAAGCGCTATATTCAGTTTGGGACCGATCTGTTTAGTTCACAACATGATCAGGTTGTGGCATTGCGCAATCAAGACTTTGTTACGCCTAAGTACACCAGCATCAGTGGCAAGATCTATCTTAATTCAACCGGTAAGCTGGCCAAACTGACCAAAAAGCAGAAAAAACAGCTGCTGGCTGATCAAAAGAAGGTCTCTGAAGAACTGGCCCTGTCAGACTCGCTTAATGAAAAGAATCTGCTGCGCTTCTATCATCCAAAGGGATTTAAGACCGTCAATCCAAAAGACTACAATTATGCCAATGGACTGAAGAAAGAAAAGAAGATTGAAAAGTCCAAGGGCATTCAATCAACCAGTATCTTCTCCAAAAACAACAATAAGACCACGACTGACAGCTACAGTACTGATGCACCAGAACAAGGACATTCGGCTACCAGCTCGAATCGGATTAAGATCACCAATCCTGATGGTGGTGGCAACTAATATTTTTATTTACCCCCCTCGCTTCCTCTTTCGGTTGACGAGGGGGTTTTTAACAGATCTTGTTTTGATCGATTACCATTTATTTTCGGCAGTGTTAGAATTAAGGCAAATTATAAGAAAGGTGTGTGTATTTAAATGCGTGAACATGAAGAAATTCAGGAAAAACTGATTGAAGTTGCCAACCGCCGCTATGCTACCAAGAAGTTTAACCCTGATCGCAAAATCGACGATGATGACTGGCGCACGATTCTTGAAGTCGGCCGCCTTTCACCAAGCTCATTTGGCTATGAGCCATGGCAATTCGTTGAGCTCGATAATCCGCAGATGCGCCAGGATCTCAAACCGATTGCTTGGGGTGCCGTCAACAGCATCAATGGTGCCGACAAGCTGCTCTTGATCTTTGCCAGAAAAGACGTTACCTACGACAGCGACTACGTAAAATACATGGTCCAAGACGTCAAACGCCACGAGTATGATCCAAACTCCAAATCATCACAAGCCTTTAAGCACTTTCAAGAAGCAGATATGGATATCAATGACGAGCGTACGCGGTTTGACTGGGCCTGCAAGCAATGCTACATTGCCATGGCTAACATGATGACTGCCGCGGCCGCGCTAAAGATTGATTCCTGTCCAATTGAGGGCTTCAACCGCGAAAAAGTCGAAGCCTACCTGGCTGAAAAAGGTATTTTAGACCGCCAGCACTGGGGAGTGGCCGTTATGGTAAGTTTCGGCTATCGTGATGAGCCAATCAAGCCCAAGTCACGCCAAACACTCACTGACATCTACCGTACAATCAAATAAGAGGTTACTATAATGAATTCTGAAATACTGGTAACGACGACTGAACTGATCCCTGGCCATCACTATGAGGTCTTAGGCGAAGTCTTTGGCGTCACCACTCAATCCAAAAACGTCTTCTCTAACATTGGCGCGGGTCTTAAAAACGTGGTTGGCGGCGAGATCAAGGCTTATACCAAGATGCTGCACGAATCACGCGAGGTAGCGATTGCCAGACTGCGCGAGGATGCTCAGGCCAAGGGTGCCGATGCCGTAGTCATGATGCGTTTTGATTCTGGTTCGATCGGTACCGACATGCAGTCAGTAGTTGCTTATGGCACAGCCGTAAAATTCACTGATTGATAACTAATTGATTAAGAGCCAGGCTGCAAAATACCGCCTGGCTCTTTTCTTACGAAAAAATCTGGCATTGGCAGCCGCCAACACCAGATAGTGTAGATTCTTTTTAGTCATTTTGCGATTTGATGTGCATCGATGAGCTATGCGTAGCCATTCGTTTTTTAGGGTAAAGCTCCTTAGCTAAAGCCGTAATCGCAATTGGCGCCTCGCCAAAGCCAACTGCAATCAGCGCCGCTTTCCCAGGATAGGTAACGCCATCGCCAATTGCATAGACGCCAGGGACGCTGGTTTCCATTCTTGAATCAACCTTAATCAAGCCACGCTCACTGTCCAATGGCAGTTCCCACTCATTCAGCGCGGCGTTGTTGGAGGTAAAGCCATAGTTAACCAAAATTTTGTCTACTTCCAGATGTTTTTCTTCATCCGACCGCATTTTTTTAAGGGTCAGTTCAACCGAGTCATCCGCATTCAGCCGCAGATCTTTAGGCAGATATGGCGTCTGTACCTGAACCGTCGAGTTTTTTAACTGCGTAACGGTATGCTCCAGCGCCCGAAAACTGTCACGGCGATGAATCAAGTGTACTTCTTTGGCAACCGGCTCCAACATCAATGCCATGTCAATTGCCGAGTCTCCGCCTCCCAGCACAGCAACGCGTTGATCGGTAAAATCAGTCTGATTATTGACAAAATAACGTACCTGCTGACCTTCCAGCTCTGCTGCACCATCCAATGCCAGTCTGCGTGGTGAAAAGGCGCCGTTGCCCAATGCAATCACTACGGCTTTGGAATAAGACGTTCGCTGTGCTGATTCGATCTTGAAGGTCCCGTCAGCCAGCTTAACGACATTGGTAACCTGCTCGCCTAAAAACTGGTCAATTGGCGCAATGACCATCTGTTTTTCTAGCTTGGCAATCAGTTCTCGTCCCTGCACGCCAGCTTCACCAGCCACGTCCCAGATCTGCTTTTCTGGGTAGAGCGCAGCAACCTGGCCGCCAAGCTGAGGCAGGCTTTCAATCAGCTGCGCCTTTAATTCATGCAGACCAGCATAAAAAGCAGCAAACATTCCGGCAGGGCCGCCACCAACAATCGTTACGTCATATGTCTGTTCCATCATCATTTACCTCGTTTAAAAAAATCTTTTCTACGACAAAAGCCATTGTACCACGGCTTAGCGCCTCAATTTTAATAAAACGGTTTAATTGTTGTTAAAACAATGTTTGAGTTTTAATCGGTTTTTGGTTATTATGTAATTGTAAACGTTATCTAACAATATTCATTCGGAGGAAATCAATCAATGGCTAAAAAGAAAATGATTTTAGACCTGGACACAGGTGTTGACGACGCTTTGGCGCTGGCTTACGCAGTTGCTGATCCAGAAGTTGATCTGATCGGGATCGTGGCTTCCTACGGCAACAACCTGCTGGACGTCTGTGCTGAAAACAGTCTGAAGCTTTTGGAGCTGCTGGGTCAAACCGATGTGCCAGTCTACAAGGGTCTGCCACACTCCAGCACGACCGACAGCTTTGAAGTTATGCAGGTTTCTAAAGACATTCACGGTAACAACGGAATTGGCGATGTTGAACTGCCAGCTCCTAAGCGTGCCGTTGAAGCCGAATCCGGTGTCGACTTCTACATCGAAGCCGCCCACAAGTACGGTAAGGATTTGATCATCATCCCTACTGGTCCAATGACCAACCTGGCCGCTGCCCTGGAAAAGGATCCTGAAATTGCTCACCTGATCGGCAATGTTACGTTCATGGGTGGTGCATTGACGGTTGAAGGTAACGTTACCGACGTTGCTGAAGCCAACATCAATCAAGACGCCAAGGCTGCCAACACGGTGCTGCAAAGCGACCTGCCATTAACGATGGTTGGTTTGGACGTTACGCTGCGCACGCTTTTGACTAAGAAGGAAACGCAGCAATGGCGTGATCTGGGTACCAAAGCCGGCAAGGCCTACGCTGACATTACCGACTTCTACATTGATGCCTACTACAACCTGGACATCGATAAGAACGGCTGTGCCTTGCACGATCCACTGGCAGTCGGCGTTTCCATCGATCCAACCTTCGTTCAAACGATCAGCCTGTTTATGAAGGTCAACTACGATGAACACAACTACGGCCGGACGATTGGTGACAATTCACGTTTGAACGATCCTAATCCAAACGTTAAGGTTGCTGTCAATGTTGACAAGGAACGTTACTTGAAAGTATTCATGGAACGTCTGAATGGCATCTTAAAAGAACACTAATTACTAAATAAAAAACCTCATCGGCGCTTGTCGATGAGGTTTTATTGATTCCAGGCGTCTTGATCTATTCTGTCTGCAGATAGGCTGATGGCAGATCCATAGCCGTGTTCTGAGCCGGCATTACCGCGTTTAAAAGCGTTAATTGCGCCAGTGCCTCAATCCATTCTGGATCATCATTTAAAGCCGGTAGGAGCTGATACTCGCGACCTCCCGCTGTTAAAAAGGCATCGCGGTTCTCTTCACCCAATTCTTGAATCGTCTCCAGGCAATCTGAGACAAAACTTGGTGCTACTACCAAAACCTTTTGATATCCTTGTTTAGGCAATTCTGTTAAAAGATCCTTGGTGGCCGGTTTCAGCCATTCTGCTGGTCCAAAACGCGATTGATAGGACTGAAAGCAAGGGATATGCAGGCCCAATCGCTCAATTACCGCCATCGTCGTCTGGCGGCAGCGTTGTGCATACGGGTCACCGGCCTTTTGGTAGCTGAGTGGAATCCCATGATATGAAAAGACGATTGCATCCGGGTTCACTTTAAGGATGGCTTTTTGCAGTTTATTCGATAATGCTTTGATATACGGCCAAAAGCTGCTGTAGTCGCTGACAAATCTAATTTCCGGAACCGTTTTTCGATCCTTGTAGAAACGCGCAACATCATCTTGGACCGAAGCCGTGGTCGTTGTTGAATATTGTGGATACAACGGAATAATCGTCAAATCAGTGATACCTTGAAACTCAAACTCCTTTAAAACGGCACCAATCAATGGCTGACTATAGCTCATGGCATAGCGGACCGTATATTCTGGCAGACGCTTAGCCAGTAATTGAGCCTGACGCTGCGTGTAATGCAAAAGCGGTGATCCAATTCCTGATGACCACAGTCTTTCATAATTGGCTGCTGATTTAGGCGCATACTTGGGCAGCACCATTAGATTTAAAATCGGCTGCCAAAGCAGTGGCAACATATGAATCACCCGACGATCACTCAAAAAGCGGCGTAAAAACTTGGTAACGGCTGGTACGCTTGGATCACTGGGCGTACCAAGATTGATCAGCAGAATACCTTTTTGATTTTTACTCATAATCCTCCCTCTTATTAATCTTCACAACTCAATAACGTCATTCTACCACGACATCTGGTGGTCAAATTATGTCTCAGATGCTATATATTGTGTCTAAGCTAATCAAATGATTATCACCCTGTGGATACTGATTTTAAGGAAACTTGATTAAAATCAATTCAACCAATCAAAAGTAACGCATTAAGTTCGAATTAAACAACGATAAAATTTGCGACGACTTGCACAATACCAAGTTATTTTGTAAGATGAGAACGATCAATCATTCATGTCTGGGGTGCCATACGGCTGAGATAATACCCATTGAACCTGCTCTGGTTAATGCCAGCGAAGGGAGATACGGTAAATAATCTGTTGTAATCAGCCCCACTGTGGATTCTTCCATGGTGGGTTTTCTTTTGGACAGGTGATTGAAATTTTCAATCATTAGGAGGGTCATTTATGGCCAAAAAAAATAATAAGTTTCATCTGCGCGACATCATTTTGCTGGCACTGGTCGGTATCATCTTTGGGGTGATCTACTGGGCAGCCGCCTTTATGTACAACGCACTGACCATTGTCTTTACGCCGCTCAAGCTGCCAATGATGGGTAATGACTTAACAATGGGACTTTGGTGCATGGCTGGTCCGATGGCAGGCTTTATGCTAAAAAAGCCTGGTGCACCATTTTTAGGTGAATTCTTAGGTGCGGCTGGTGAAGCCCTGATTGGCGATCAATGGGGAGCTGCCAACCTGATTTCTGGCGCCGTCCAAGGAATTGCCAGCGAACTGGGCTTTACGTTGACCGGATACAAGCACTATGACTGGCTGGGAGCAGTTGCAACGACCATTACCACGACAATCGTTACGTTTGCCTGGGATTGGTTCCGCAATGGCTACAACAAGTTTGGCTTCAAAAATGTCTACTATTTTAGTGGCCGGCTGCTTTCAATGTTCTTCTTCTGCGGCGTTTTGGTAATGCTGATCGAACGGTTGCTGGAACGCTCGCACGTCATGAAACGCGAGGAATTTAACGACTGATGAATCAATTGGCAATCGACAATCTGACTTTTGCATACACGCCAAGACAAACCACACTAAAAGACGTTACTCTAAAAATCCCAACTGATTCCTGGACGCTTTTTTACGGGGCTTCTGGCAGTGGTAAATCTACTTTGATGCGCCTGTTGGCTGGACTTTTGCCCAAATACGGAGGCAAGATCCTGCAAGGAAAACTTCAGCTGCCTGATGGCTTAACGGTTGCCATGATGTTTCAGGATCCTGGGATGCAGTTCGCGCTTGATACGCCACAGCATGAATTAGAATTTGCCTTGGAAAATCTCCAGCTGCCATCCAGCGAAATGCCCGCCCGCATTGAGCATGCCCTAAAATTCTGCGGCATTGAGCACCTATGCGATCGCCAATTGACCACGATGTCAAGCGGTGAGCAGCAGCGGGCCGCTTTAGCCGTTTTAGTCGCGATGGATACCGACATTTTGCTGTTGGACGAACCATTTGCCAGCATTGACAACCATAATCGGAGCTTATTGATCCACCAGCTGACCTTACTGCAGGAAAAGTATCACAAAACGATTATCGTTGCTGATCACGATCTGCATGGCTATCGCGGCTTGGCTAAACAGATCATTCATTTTGAAAATCAGCATGCGCAGTTGCTTGACGCTGCTGCCAGTGATGCGCTGCTTAAATCAGCCGATCAGCTGGCCGCCACAGTCCACCATGTCAAACTGCCGACTGCCAGCGACCAGCCGATTCTAACCCTCAAAAACGTGGTGATTGAGCATGGCAATGAAAAGCTGATCACGGCAAACGACTTTTCGTTTTTCAAAAATCAGACAACGCTGCTGACTGGTGCGACCGGAACTGGGAAATCTTCATTGTTTAAGGCCATTACTCACCTGGCGTCCTATCAGGGAATAATCTCCTATGATGGTAAGGACAGTCAAAAAATCAAGCCGCGCCGCTATGCTCAACAGGTCGGCTATGTTTTCCAGCATGCCGTCGACCAGTTTCTTAACGTGACGGTTAAAGAAGAATTGGCGCTGAGTCTAAAAAAAGGCCAAAATCCTTATTTTGATGATGAACACCTGACCGCGGCACTTAGGCTGCTTGGCTTGAGCAAATTGCAGGATCGCGTGGTCTACTCGCTTTCTGGCGGTCAGCAAAAAAAGCTGCAGCTGCTTTTAATGCTGATGATGGGGCAGCCAGTTCTGCTGTTGGATGAGCCTTTTAGCGGTCTTGACTTTCATTCGCTGCATAATGTCGTTGATCTGATCAAGACCAGCCAGAAAATCTATCCGCAAACGATGATTATTATCAGCCACCAGCTGGAGGGGCTGGAAAAGCTGATTGATCGGCACGTAAAACTCGCAGACGGTCGGCTCAGCTATCGGGAGGAATTTTAAATGAATCCAAGTTTTAAACTGTTGTTGGTGCTGATCATTGCCTTAGAAGTTTCGTTTACGCGCCATTTAACGATTAATCTGGTCTTAATCGCCGTTACCATAATCTATCTTTTGACTAAGCGCATTCGGCCCCGCTTGTTTGGCTGGCTGTTTTTAATGCCATTATTTCCCGCAATCGCGGTATTTATTACGATTGCCTGGTTCAGCCCTGGTCATGACTATTTTTATGCCTGGGTCCTATTTTCACGAATCTATGTCTATGTTTTTACCGGCGCGGCTATTACGCAGACCACCAGTCCCTTGGAGCTGACCCGCTCTTTGGAACAAAATCTGCATCTGCCCAGCAAGTTTGCCTATGGAACGCTGGCGGCCGTCAATCTGATTCCTCGGATTAAAATGACGGTTAAAACGATTCGCGCGGCTGGTCAAATGCGAGGCATCTATTTGTCTTGGTGGTCGCCAACGCTTTATTTCAAGGCAATCCTGCATGCCATCACCTGGTCGGATCAGCTGGCACAGGCCATGGAATCACACGGCTACGTTGAGGATCGTGCGCGGACCAGCGTTCATCAGATTGCATTAACGACTCGTGACTGGTTAATATTAATCGTTAGTATTATTTTGATACAAATCATCACATTTGCCCTACCATGAAAGATTAGGTATAATCAAAGAAAATATTTGGAGGATTCCAATTCATGGATAACAAATTCGGTCAGCGAATTGTCAGTGCGCTAGCCTATTTCAGTATTTTCTTTTTGCCGGTCATCTTTCCATTGATCGTCTGGATTATCGCAAAATATCAAGGTTTCAACGAGGTGCGCCAAAACGCTGTCAAGGCCTTTTGGAGTCAGATCTTCCCTCTCCTGTACATGATTGCGATTTTTGTAATCATTGGAGCAGCCAACATGCAGAATCTGGCTCACTTAGGCGGTTTGTTCAGCATTCTGGCAGCCTTTGCACTGCTGCTGGCTCTAGTACTTTTAATCTACAACATTGCCATGGGAGTTGCCGTGCTGTTGGGCCGTAAGCCACAAGATAACGATCACGAGTTTTAGTTACGATTAATCCTTGTCTCTTTACGAGGCAGGGATTTTTTATGAACAGTCAAAAAAACCCAATGATCTCTGCACCGATCATTGGGATTTTCTTATTTTACGTATTGATTCAAGAAGTCTTGAACATGCTTTTGATAAGCTTTTGGATGCGTAGCAAACGACTTGGCATGTGCAGCTCCTTTAACGACCCAGAGCCGTTTTGGTCCCTTGGTTGCTTGATAGTTTTGATAAACCATCCGTGTTGGTACGAAATCATCATTAGCACCGTGAATAAACAGCATTGGCCGGTGATTCTTTTTTAACATTGCCGTTGAACTGGCATCATGCAGATAAAAGCCATTGGCAACACGATTGATAATGCTCAATGACCCTTCCAAAGGCTTACGTACCAGCCACGGCAAGTGATAAAGATTCTGAGCCTCATAGTCAATCTCGGTGGCCAAGCTGGAATAGCCGCAGTCTTCTACAAAGGCTTTGACTTGATGAGGCAGCTTGATGCCACTGGTCATCATGGTTGTCGCCCCACCCATGCTGACGCCAAACATTACGATTTGACTGTCTTGACCATTGTATTTGATCAGCTTATTGATCCATTTACGCTCATCATAGCGTTCTGGCCAGCCATAGCCGATGTATTTACCTTGGCTTTGTCCCTGGGCTCTGGCATCAGGAACCAGGACATTATAGCCTAGTTGATGAAAAAGCGCGGCATAGGCCCCCATTTGATCTTTGTTACCCATAAAGCCATGTGCAATCAAAACGCTCTTGTTGGTCTTTTTTTCAGCTGGTACATACCAGGCATCCAAACGATAATTACCGGTTGCCGACTTAATCGTCCAACGTGTCTTATGTACGTCTTGAAACCATTTTTTCTGCTTGTATAATGGATCGCTTTTAACGATTTTGGTATTGCTGCTAATGAAGTCCTTGTGCCCTGGTACCATTGCTACATGAAAGAAATAGCCCCCAGCAGCAAAAATCACAATCAAAAGCGTAACTGCCAGGCCAATCAGCCAGCGCAGCCAATGATGCTTCTTGGGTTGTTTTTGCAAAATAAAATCCCTCTTTTACTCAAAATCACAATGACTAACAGTTTAGCAGATTTTATTTTGATTGTCGAAATTTTTTTACACTCTCCGTTACTCAATCAATGATAAAATAATCATAAGAAATTAACCTAGGAAGTGAGCGTATGTTTCCAGAACGTCTTCGTGCCCTAAGACGGGGCCAAAAAATCACCTTAAAAGAACTTGCCCAAGCGTTGAACGAACACCTGGGACCCGATGAAAAACCCAACACGCCATCTCAGATCGGCAACTGGGAACGTGGCATTCGGACCCCTTCATATATTGAGGCCCGCAAATTAGCCGAGTTTTTCGATGTCAGCATGGACTACCTGTGCGGCAAAACGGAACGTGATGAACATGATTTGGCCAAGATGTTTTTCTCAAACCAAGACCTGCTGTTTGAGAATACCGTTTTAACCAGCCAGGACCGTTATGAGATTTTCCAGTTGATTAATGGCTATCTGCAGGGACGCAGCCATCGCAACGAGACCGATACCTTCTATGGCAAGCAGGAACAGCTGAATCTCAAGTTTTAAGGAGCTTTCAATGAATCCTAAACAATTAAAGAAACTCAAAAAACAAGTCAAAAAAGCCCACAAAGTCGTTAAAAAGCAGCCCTATATCGAACAGCTGATGGCCTATCGCGATCTGTTTGAAGACTTTCCGCAGATCAAGTTTTTGATCAACAACGTCTTGGAAAGCGACCGCTTGATTAAAAACGGTCTTTTACCCCAGCCATTGCCTAAACTTATGCTGCCAGACAATATTCAAGACATCATCTTTCAAAAGGTCAATGAGCAGTATCCACAAGGTAATCCAGAAGGTGATCAGCTCTGGGACCGCTACGTTGCTGCCTTGCCCAAACTGGATCAGCTGTTGCGAGACTACCGCGACTATCTGGAAGAAACCTATGGCATGTGGTCTTATGTCAATGCGCCATACATCAAAGCTCTTTCTGAATATCTACACGGTCGACCAACGCTTGAGATCATGGCCGGCAATGGCTATATTTCAGGTGGGCTGAGAAATCTACGACCAGCACAGACAATCTATGCCACCGACAGTACTGACTGGACTCATGAAAACGAGACCGGCAAGCATCCCGTGACTACCATTGAGCCATTGGATGCCTTAACTGCCATTAAAAAATACGGCAGCCAGGTTGATTACGTCATTATGTCCTGGTCACCAGACAAAGTGGAGATCGACTGGGAAGTCCTGCAACTGCTGCGCAACGATTATCCTGAAGTCAAGCTGTTGGTGATTGGCGAAAAGAACGGGGCTACCAATTCCGCTAAATTCTGGCAAAACGCCCAGCTCACTCAGGATGCCGAGTTGCAAAAAGTCAATGAGCATCTGCATTCATTTGACCTGATTGATGAACAGATCTACCTAGCTCACTAAATGGCAAAACAAAAGACCGCCGAAGGATTTCTCCTTCGACGGTCTTTCTGCGTATTGATACTATCTCAGGCTAACAGCGAACGTCCACTTTCGCCATTGCCAAGCCCCTTGCAATCCGGCAAGTTATGGGCTTCGCTCGAAATGTCATTTCCGCTCGCGCGGGGCAGCCAAACAAGGGTCGGCTGCCTGACCTCTCGACTCATCGCAATGGTTAGAATAGCACATTTAAAGCCTGCATGCAAACTATTCGGTTGCCTTGGCGGCACGATGCTCGTTAGTTTGGGCCAGCTGTTTGGCAATCCAGGTCTGCATCTTTTCAACCAAAGTCTTAACTGAATCACTCAGTTCTTCAGCAGAGGCCAACTGATCAATCCGTAGCTCTGAAGCATTCAAATCGGCTCCTGAAGCTACCATGTACAGATTAACCGGCTTAGCATCATTGCCTTCCAAAAGCTTGGGATCAAGACGGGTAGCCTCAGCCATTGGAATATTGATCAAATTGGTTT
The DNA here is from genome assembly GCF_012843675.1 of Lactobacillus sp. MRS-253-APC-2B. Lineage (GTDB taxonomy): Bacteria > Bacillota > Bacilli > Lactobacillales > Lactobacillaceae > Limosilactobacillus > Limosilactobacillus pulli. The sequence goes on along the minus strand of NZ_JABAFO010000003.1, from coordinate 117,239 downwards.
CTAAAGCGACTTCAAGCGGATCGCCGGTTGGCATGGCAACTTGCCAGACATAGCGAGCCAGATAGCCGGCATCAAGCTGGTTGATCACGAACTGCAGCCCTTTTGTAAGGATGTCAGCCTGTTGAATACCGACTGCATCGGTTGAATCAGTTTGCGTTTTTGCCTTATCAAGCTGGGCCAGATAGTCATTAACCGTTAATTCCATTGCTTATCGCCCCATTTTGTTGATTTCTTGAATTGAGTAGTAGTGACGCTGCTTCATACCATACCAGATCCCAGCAATGCATAAAATAATCCCCAGAATTGCCAGTACCTGAACGAACATCCCATATACGGAAGCCTTGGGCCGCACCACCTCGAAGGCTCCCCAGTCAGCAGCTGCATAGTAGAGCATCACCAATACCGTTACATAACCGTCAAATCGCCAGTCCAGGGCCGCTAAAAAGTCAACGACCACCGAAAGAGCAACGATCAGCCCTGCTCGCCATAAAACCGTGCTGCTGACCAGTGACGTGCCATGCTGGTGATACATCAGCAGCTCCAAGGTCAGCGCAATCAGCATCGTAACCGTAGAAATGGCAATCACTTTGACGACATTGTTCGATACTTTCTTCATTTTAAAAATTCTCCTCATAATTTGCTTGGCAACAAGACCATTCTACTAGAAAGCGCTGTAAACCTCAATTACTCTGCCGATTGCCGGCCAAAAATATTGTATACTTAAACTAACAAGATTCAGGAGGGAAAATAATGGCAGACGGACAATATCACAACATTTTAGTACCAGTTGACGGCTCAAAAGTTACGGCACAAGTTTTGGAAAAAGGCATTGCCATGGCTAAAACCTGCGATGCTCACTTAGACATCTTAAACGTCGTGCAGGTAACGCAGCTTTCTGATGGCTATGCACCAGCCAGCTCACTTTCACCGGATCAGACCTATGACCTGGTGAAAACGACGCAAGAACGCTTGGAAGATCTCAAGCAAAAAGCAATCGATGCCGGTGTAACCGACGTTGCCATCCACGTTCGCTTTGGCAATCCCAAGCAGGTAATTGGTCGCGACTTTCCTAAGGACCACAACAATGACTTGATCGTAATCGGCTCAACTGGCCTATCAGCTTTTGAGCGGATCGTTTTAGGCTCGGTTACCGGCTATGTAATTCGCGTTGCCAAGCCTGACGTTATGGTGGCTCGTACGCAAAAATAACAATTATTTACTCACAATAAAAAGACATGTCTCCAGTTCGGAAACATGTCTTTTTTGTGCAGTTATATTTAATCCAGGTTCAAGCCGAGCCGTGTCTTTACCATTTCCTCAACCTCATCTGCCGTATAGCATAGGTTAATGGCGTCGTTGGCCCACTTGGCACATTCCTTGGTGTCCAGATCCTTCATCATGCTCCGCGTCCGCAGAATCGAGCTGGCACTCATGGAATACTCATCCAGCCCCATGCCCAGCAATAATGGCATAGCCAGCTGATCACCGGCCATTTCACCACACATGGCCGCCTTGGTGTTGTTGGCGTGAGCGGCGTCAATCACGTGCTTGATCAGCCGCAAAAAGGCGGGGTTCAATGGCTGGTACAAGTAGGAGACGGCATCGTTGCCACGGTCAGCCGCAAAGCAGTACTGAATCAGGTCGTTGGTCCCGATACTGAAGAAGTCGACCTCTTTGGCCAATTGATCGGCGTACAGGGCAGCCAGCGGCACTTCGATCATCATCCCGATCTTGACGTTGTCGCCTAGGCCGGGATGATCCTTTTGCAGCTCGTCCTTGCATTCCTGGTAGATTGACTTAGCCTGACGCAGTTCAGCCAGCGTGGCGATCATTGGGAACATGATCTCAACCGGACCGAACTCGGAAGCCCGAATCAAGGCCCGCAATTGCGTCTTGAAGATGTCTGGGCGGTGCAGGCAGATTCGAATTGCCCGATAGCCCAGGAACGGATTCATTTCCTCTGGCAGCGGCAGGTAGTCCAACGGCTTGTCACCACCGATATCCAGCGTCCGCACGACAACCGGCTTGCCCTTCATGCCAACAACGGCCTTCTTGTAGGCTTCAAACTGCTCGTCTTCGGTTGGGAGATGGTCGCTGCTCATGTACAGGAATTCGGACCGGAACAGACCGACCCCATCGGCACCCTGCTTAACGGCATCCGCCACGTCATCGGGAGTCCCAATGTTGGCCGCGATCTCAAAGTGCTTGCCGTCTTTTGAAACGGATGGGGCGTCCACTAATTTGGCCCATTCGGCACGCTCTTTTTCAAATGCCGTGGCCTTCTTTTGGTACTCATCGATCTCAGCCTGGCTTGGATCAATGATGATGTTGCCGTGCAGACCGTCAACGATTACCATGTCGCCACTCTTAACCGAACTCGTAACGTTTTCGGAGCCTACCACGGCTGGAATCCGCAGCGTCCGTGCCATGATGGCCGCGTGACTGGTCCGCCCACCCAGATCGGTTGCCAGCCCCTTGACGAATTTGGCATCCATCTGCGAGGTATCGGATGGGGTGATCTCCTTGGCAATAATTATGACCGGCTCGCTGATGGAGGCGATGTCTGGCAGCTGTTTGCCCAACAGATGACTCAGTGCCCGCTTAGCAACGTCCTTCACGTCAGCGGCCCGTTCCTGCATGTACTTGTTGTCGGTCATAGCGGCCAGGACGTTGGCAAAATTAGTCGTCACATCCGTCATGGCTTCTTCGGCGGAAACGTGCTGACTTTCAATCTCATCTTTGATCTGACTCTTCATTTCCGGGTCGGACAAGATGGCAATGTGGGCATCAAAGACTTCCAGTTCTTCATCGCTCAAACGGTTCTTGGCATTTTGCTTGATGGTGGCCAGATCGGCAATTGAAGCACTAAAGGCTTTTTCTACCCGATCGTATTCGGCGACTGGATCATTAATCTTTTTCTTTTCAAAACTCAGATCCGGATCAATCAACAGATATGCTTTAGCAATTCCAATACCGTCACTGGCGGCAATCCCTTTAATGATTTGTGGCATAATTTTTGTCCCCCTCATCAATTCTCTAAATGTCAACCGTTTGACATATATTAACTTCGTATATTATAAACCGTTATCATTTGCATTTCCACCATTATTTAAGCGGTTGCATAAGTATTACTACGGGAATTGTCTAAAAATCAACGGTTAAGCTTGCTAAATCGGCGATTCTTTTGTGACTGGCAAAATTTAGCCGCCTGCTGATTCACCCTAAAAATCAGCCAGAATCTGAATCTTACGTACCGAATGTCTGATTAACCCTTGCCGCTCAAGCACTTGAATCTTGCGTGAAATAGTCTCAGGCGTAGTACCAAGATAGGTTGCCAGGTCCTTTAATTTCATCGGTAAGGTAAATTCACGTGAGTGCTGAGCCTGCATTTCTTCTTTTAAATAATCCTTAAGCCGCTCTTCAATCGAATCCAATCCCAAAAGATGGTTTTGAGCAGCCAACTGATGATTTTTCTTTAAGGTCAGCTGTAAAAGCCGCATCGCAATGGACGGATATTGGTTTAACAGTTGAGCAAAATCTTCATATGAAATGGTACAAATCTCAGAGGTACGCTCAGCTTGGGCAAAAGTATCGACGTTTTCGATGCCAAACAGCCATGCCTCACCTTCATGCTCGCCGGCTGCCAGCATTCTCAACATATGCTCTTGTCCTGATAATGAAAGCTGGTAGATCTTAACGGCGCCACTTTCAACAATGATCATCTGCTCTTTTTCACCTGGTGCCAAAATCTGATCACCACGACTAAAACGATGACGCCGTACCAAACTTTCAACTTTTTGCTGATCAGACAAGGCCAGCTGATTAAACAGCGGTACGGTGGAAACGCAGAGATGCTGATGATGGTGAATGTGATCTGTCATATTGGTCGCCCCTTTAAGTTGGTAATAATAGTATATTCTTATTTGTCTCAATAAAAATTGATATTAATCAAGAAGGTGTCATTATTTTGAATCAATCTTTGAGCATGCGGACATTGAAGACATTAATCCAATCGTCATGAACGGCATTTCAACTAAGACTGCCAACCACGACTTCTTCAGTCAAGTCGGTGCCGACTATTTAATGGGTGATGCCGAGGCGATGACTGATGACGACTATGATTTTTAGTCAGCAATCTATCACGCCTAGTCTTGAATGACGGTTTCAATATTATTAAAAAAACAGCGCTGAATCAGGCTTTTAGCAAGCTTGGTTCAGCGCTGTTTAATTTTTTGGATAATTGCTTTACTGCACCTTTGGTTAATAAACCTTTTAATCCCAATCAAAATTAATGAGCAGACTTCAATCAATCCAATTTTACGAGATCTGCTTAACGGTTTTCGCATGGAACTGTAAAAACAAAAACCGCCCGACTCAAATGAATCGGACGGTTTTCATATTAAGGTTTTAGTCGAGCGAAGTTAAATTACTTCAGACCCTTCCAAGTCCAGTCTTCAACTTCTGGCAGGTCCTTACCTTCAGTACGGATGTAGTGGTTGTGCTTGTCAACCATGTTGTCCATTTCGTTTACGAAGGCAGCAGCCTTTTGTTCGTAACCAGGTACGCTCAAGATAGCGTCCTTAGCCAGGTGGAACCGGTCAAGTTCGTTCAGCACACGCATGTCAAATGGCGTCGTGATGTCACCATTTTCTTGGTAGCTGTGAATGTGAACGTTGTGGTTGTGACGGTCAAAGAACAGGCTTTGAATCATGTCACGGAAGCCGTGCCATGCGAAGATAACTGGCTTGTCAGCCGTGAAGTAACGGTCGAATTCTTCGTCAGTCAGACCTTCAGCGTTCTTGTCAGGCGTCATCAGCTTCATGATTTCAACAACGTTGATGTAACGAATCTTCAGTTCTGGGAAGTTGTCGTGCAGAATGTCGATAGCTGCCAGAGCTTCTTCAGTTGGTTCCGTACCAGCAGATACGAAGACAACATCTGGTTCAGCGCCTTGGTCAGTAGATGCCCAGTCAACGTAGCCCAGACCGTGGTTAACGATGTTAGTAGCTTCGTCGATGGAGAACCATTGCAGACGTGGGTGCTTGGACGTAACGAAGACGTTGATGCATTCGCGGTCGTTGAAGGCCTTGTCGGATACAGCCAGCAGTTCGTTAGTGTCGGCTGGCAGGTATTCCTTAACCAGGTCAGCACGTTCCTTTTCGTACAGGTGAGTCAACAGACCTGGATCTTGGTGAGTGTAACCGTTGTGGTCTTGTTGGAATACCGTAGAAGTGTCAACAAAGTTCAATGCTGGGTAGTCATGACGCCAGTATTGTTCCTTAGCCTTACGCATCCACTTCAGGTGTTGAGTCAGCATGGAGTCAACAACACGACCGAATGATTCGTAAGTAGCGAAGAAACCGTGACGACCAGTCAGCGTGTAACCTTCCAGCCAACCTTCTGCTTGGTGTTCAGAAAGTTGTGAGTCGATCATCCGACCTTGGTGTGCCAGGTCTTCGTCGTTTGGTTCGTGGATGTCTTCCATCCATTGACGCTTGTCGTTGTCCAAAACAGCGTACAGACGGTTGGACTTGGATTCGTCAGGACCGAAGCCACGGAAGTTGTCTGGGTTCAGTTGGAACATTTCGTCCAGGTACTTGCCCCATTCAATCATGTCTTGCTTCTTAACGACACCGTGACCTTGTACGTCAACAGCGTACTTGCGGTAGTCTGGCATTACCAGTGGCTTAGGATCCAAACCACCGTTAGTGATTGGGTTCATAGCCATCCGCTTGTTGCCTTCTGGCGTGTTAGCCGTAACCTTGGCAACTGGAGCACCGTTTTCGTCAAACAGTTCTTCCGGCTTGTAGGACTTCAGCCAGTTGATCAGCATGTCCTTGTGTTCCATGTCGTCTTGTGCGACTGGAATTGGAATTTGGTGAGCACGGAAGGAGTTTTCGATTGGGTTGCCATCCAAGTCCTTCTTAGGACCAGTCCAACCCTTAGGTGCACGCAGGATTACCATTGGCCATTGTGGCATGGAGTCGTCACCAGTTTCACGAGCGTGCTTTTGGATAGCCAGGATGTCTTCGATAGCAGCATCCATCGTCTTAGCCATTTCTTCGTGAATTTCCATGGTGTCCTTGTAGCCATCAAAGCCTTCGCCGTTGTAAGCGGAAACGAAGTATGGCTTCCAGCCCATACCTTCGAAGTACTTAGTAAGTTCTTCGTCGCTCATACGAGCCAGGATCGTTGGGTTGGAGATCTTGAAACCGTTGATTTGCAGGATAGGCAGAACAGCACCATCCTTGATTGGGTTGATGAACTTGTCAGAGAACCAAGAAGCGGCCAGAGGACCAGTTTCGGCTTCACCGTCACCAATTTCAACAGCGGCAATTTGGTCTGGGTTGTCCAGAATTGCACCTACACCGTGGGACAGGGAGTAACCCAGTTCCCCACCTTCGTGCAGCGAACCTGGCGTTTCAGGAGCAGCGTGTGAAGCAGTACCACCTGGGAAGGAGAAGTGCTTGAACAGCTTAGCCATACCAGCTTCGTCTTGGGTGATTTCTGGGTAGATTTCCGTGTAGGAACCGTCCAGGTAAGAGTTGTTGACCATAACTTGGCCACCGTGACCTGAACCTTCAATGTAGAACATGTTTACATTGTACTTCTTAATAACACGGTTCAAGTGTGCATAAATGAAGTTTTGAGGAACAATCGTACCCCAGTGACCAATTGGCTTTGGCTTAACGTCGGAAGGCTTCAGTTCGCGACGCAGCAGTGGGTTGTGCATCAGGAACAGCGTACCAACAGAAAGGTAGTTGGCTGCCCGCCAGTAAGCGTCAACAGTTTCCAAGTATTCCTTGGAATCGTAATTTACTGCCATCGATATTACACTCCTTAAATAAAATAACTACGTTCTGACTATAACGTCTCGTAAACCTCAATCAATTTACGCTATCTATGATATAGGATTTTTTCTAAAAGTCAACCTTTTTGAAAATTGATACGGTCCAATTATCAAAAATCCAATTCAGCCTTTGCTATAAAAGGCTTTACCAAAGCTGCCTCAATTGATTGAACACCCAAATTTTAGCAGAATTTCTTTAAAAAAGGCGGGGTTTTCGCTCTAAATTTTTACTAAGAAACGAAAAAGAGAGTGAGAAAAAACTCCGAAAATCAGCTTGCAACCGATTTTCGGAGTTTGCCTTCGAACCTCCGCAAGGATGGCTAGGTCGGTCAAATGCTGATTTATCAGCGTTTGAACTGCCAGCCAGCTACTGCGCTGAGGCATTATTATCCATACGTAGTTAAGAGGTTGAGTTAATTCCCAGCCTCTTTAATACTGCTATTAATTTGTCTAAACATTCATATCAAATCGTTCGATGATCTTGTTTAAGACACCATTCTCATCATTGCTGCCACAGCGAAATTTAGCCGCTGCAATAGCTTCAGGAGCACTTTTGGCCATTGCATAGCTTTCGCCAGCCAGCTTGAGCATGGTAGCGTCGTTTTGACCATCGCCAAATGCCATCAGCTGACTGGGCTGCCAGCCCCGTTCATCCAACAATCGTTTCAAGCCGGTTGCCTTGTCCAGTCCGGGAATAATCAGATCCATGTTGCCATAGCCGCTTGAAACTGGATGCACGATGTCGCCAAAGCGATTGATAACCTCATCCATCCAGTTCCGGGTTTCTTTGGGCGGAACGTCCATCATAAACTTGACTACCTGATCATCAATTTCAGCTAATGATTGAATTTTTTTCATATGAATGTAGTGCGACTGGACGCGCTTGACAAAAATCGGATCCTCATCAACGAACGCAAATGCATGATGACGACCGGAAATAATCAGATGTCCACCTGGAATTGAGCGAAAAAAGTCAACCAAGGTAGCGACCTGTTCTTCAGTAAAGCGACCGCAATAAATCTCTTGACCACGATCGACCAGCTCAACGCCATTTTCGGCAACGAAGGCCATTCCCTCGGCTTCTTTGGGGAAGCGTCTTTCAACCAGCTGATAGATTGGATTACCGCTGGCAACGACAAACTCAACATTTTTTGTCTGCAGCTGAGCATAGACCTTTTCAAATAATGGTCGATCAAACGTGCTTTGCGAGTTTAGAAAGGTACCATCCATATCGACAGCGATTGCCTTAATCAAATTAATCCCTCTAATCCTGGTTAAGATTGACAAAAGTATTGTATTTCATATATTGATAATGCACGCGCATATTTGAGACCTCAAACGGCGTTCCATCATCCAGGAAAAAGACCCCTTCCATTACTCCAACAGGTTCCGTCGGTGCAAGATGCAGTTCTTTTTGGTCCTCTTCACTGGAAGGCGCGACCGAAATCGTCATAAACGAACGCGTCACAGTCTTATTTTGCGATTCTTCTAAATAATTGAAAATGGATCCTTCTACCACGGCTGGCGAAAGCGTCGGCATGATTTTGATTGGAATATAGCCAGTCTCGATCATGAACGGCTGATCGTCAATCAGACGCAGGCGCTTAATCTGGTAAACAAAGTCATTGTCATTTAAAAACAGATCCTGCTGAATCTCTTGACTGGCAGGCACGACCTGATAATTTAAAAGCTTGATGCCCTGCTCTTTGCCATCAAGCTTAAAGCTGTCGGTGATTCCCAGGTTGCTGCCCTCATAGCGAAACATTGCTTGATTTTTTAAGTAGAGCGGGTTGATAAAGGTTCCCGAGCCGCGTTTTTTAAAGATGATACCCTGCTGCGCCAGAATACCCAAGGCCCGTTTAATGGAACTTCGGCTTACTGCATAGTTGCTGCTGAGGGTACGTTCATCGGGAAGTTTCATATTCGCATAATCGCCATTGAGTATCTTATGTTTTATATCGCGCATTACTGAGCGGTATACTAAGTCTGCCATGTCATTACCCCTCGATCGGTTCATCGACCCTGTCTTAACTGTTAATATCTAAATCAGTTCATAGTATATCAAATCTCTTGATAATTGGTTACTATTTTTCGATTGATTGGTCCGTCCCAGATTTGTGAAAGCCGCAAATTTTAAGACTCAATCTATAATTGGGCCCTACTTCATCCCGTTATCAATTCATGGTAAAACATGGCATAATAAGCTTGCTGTTATAATGATCAGCTGGCCGGTACTTTAATCACAAGGAGAAGTTTATGAGCAAAAAAAAGCAACGCATCAAAAAAACACAAGTCGAACAAATTTTAGATAAAAACCACGTGCCTTATCAACAAGTGATTTTCCCCACGGTTGAAGATGGTGACGTGCGATCACTAAAGGTTGATCATCTGGGCATTGACGAGCACCTCATCTATAAGACACTGGTTTTGAAAGGCCCTACGACTGGACCATTGGTTGGCGTGGTACCCATTGACAGTCATCTTGATGAAAAAGCATTGGCGCGAGTTTCTGGCAACAAAAAAGTCGATATGGTACCGCTAAAGGATCTGCTGAAAACGACTGGTTACGTCCATGGTGCCAACACGCCCGTCGGCATCTGGGAAAAGCACAAATACCCCATCTTTATTGATAATGATGCCAAAATCAGCGAAACGATCTATGTCTCATCCGGTCAGATTGGTCGCTCCGTTGCCCTCAATGCCAAAGATCTGGCTGAACTGGTGCACGCCCAGTTTGCCGATCTGCAGCAGCACTAAGCATTATGAATAATTATTTTAGAATTCTGGGTGCCCTGGCACTCTTTTTGGTATTGATTCCAGTGCTTTTGGGGACCATCACCGTCTTGATCAGTCGCCGCAACAAGGTCTTGACCGTTGTCATCGGCGGGTTTTATGCCCAGATTATCCTTGGCGGCGTCGGTGTAATCATTCATGAATTGAGTCATCTGCTAATGGCATTGCTGTTTGGCCATCAAATCGTCAGTTTTCGTCTATTGCATATCCCCAATCCCAGCAATCCTGGCGACAATGCCCTGGGATATGTCAACCATGCCTGGAACGAGCACAGCTTCTATCAGCGCGTCGGCAACGTCTTTATCGGTATTGCGCCGGTAGTCGGCTGTACTCTGGCAATTATTGGTTTGACTCAGTGGCTGGTACCGGGCATTTTTGAACTCTGGCAGGCCGTTATTGCTCAGACCGAGATTCCACAAATTCAGCTAACGGCAGGCCGTCTGATTCTATGGCTGATTCTGATTGCCAATATTGCCATTGGCGGCTTTGATCTCAGCAGCGCCGATCTGGAAAATTCGGCCACGGGACTGATGATGCTATTGGCAGTTTTTTTGATCACGGCTTTGATTCTCAGTCAGTTTACAACGGGACCCCTTGTTGCCCAAACGCTGCAGAACTGGCTGGCGCCATTTTACTGGTCGATGATCTTTGCTCTTTTAATCAATCTATTGATGCTGGGAATTCTAAGCCTGCTGAGTCGCCTGGGATAATTGACCTGCCATGCCAATATGCTTAAAATTGTTTTTATAACACAATTAGGAATCTTTGTAGAAAAAGAAGGTTTAGCAAAATGAAGAAAAATCTGTCTGCCTGCACCACGGTTCTGGTCGGCAAAAATGCTACCATCGATGGCTCGACTATGGCTGCTAGAAATGACGATACGTTTGGTCCCTTGACCCCACAGCGTTTTGTTACCTATCCGGCATATCATAATCAGCCAAACCAGGTTAAGGCCTACCTCAACAAATGCGTAGTTGACCGTCCTGCTGATGGCTATCGCTACCAAGGGACGCCAAACGTCAACTACAAAACGGAAGGTGTCTTTGACGAAAGCGGTTTTAATGAAAAAAATGTTGGCATGAGTGCTACGGAAAGTACCTATTCCAACGAGCGCGTCTTGGCATTTGATCCATTGGTTGAGGATACCGGTATTAACGAGGACTTGATCGTGGCCGCTACCCTGCCATTTATCAACAGTGCTAAAGAAGGGGTACGGTACCTGGGCCAGCTGATCAAAAAGTACGGCTCGGCAGAAGGCAATGGCGTAATTTTCAGTGACAAAAACGATGTCTGGTACATGGAGATCATCACCGGTCACCACTGGGTCGCTCAGCGCATTCCCGATGACTGCTATGCGGTAACCGGCAATCGAATCGCCATTCAAGAAGTCGACTTCAACGATCCTGAAAACTTTATGTGGGACGATACGATTCGCGAATTCGTTGACGAGCACCACTTGAATCCTGATCGTGATGGCTGGAACTTCCGGCACATCTTTGGTACGGCAACAGTCTTTGACCAGCACTACAATACGCCACGTCAATGGTACGGACACAAGGTCTTGAGTCCAGATGTCGAGATGAACCCACTGGACTTTGATCTACCATTTGTTATGAAAGCAGACCACAAGATTACCTTAGAAGACGTTCAAGAAGTTTTGAGCAGCCACTACCAAAACACGCCTTATGATCCGCTGGGTCATGGTACTGACGAAGAAAAGCACATGTTTAGGCCAATCTCGTTGAATCGGACCCAAAACTCACACATTCTACAAGTTCGGCCTGATCTGCCAGAAGCGGCCTCTACGATTATGTGGATGAGCTTTGGGATTCCTACGTTTACGCCTTACGTACCATTCTTTGGCAATGCGGCTGACGTAGATGCCAGCTACAAGAACACGCCTAAAGAGCTCAATATGAATCTCAAGAGTGCCTACTGGATGTACCGAGCCCTTTCGATGATTGTTGAAAGCCATCACGCTGAGTTCCTGCAAGCTGATCTGGACTACCTAAAGGATGCCCGTCAATATTTCTACAAGTGGATCGACGAAACGGCTCCTTTGGTCAAGGGCATGGACAACAATGCCGCCAGCGACGTACTAAGCGAAAAGACGCATGAGATGGTTGCTGAAATGGCCAAGCGCACCAAGGAATTGATGAGCCAGCTGATCATGCACGGCCTAGAACTTTCCAAACTGACCTTCATCATGGATAAAAACCTTTAATAACAAAAGCGCACTTCAACCGAGGTGCGCTTTTTGTATTAAGCCAATGCCTGCTTTTGATTTTTCCGCTGTCTTCTTCCTGACAATGCCGCCAGAATCAAAGTTACCAATGGGTTAAGCAACGGGTAGAGCGTAAAGGCAACGTAGCCATAATCATGCAGACTCAGCGTACCGGCAATAAAGATCCCGCTAACGCTCCATGGTACCAATGGATTGATGTCGGCACCACCAGCTACCAATGAGCGCGTCAGCATGTTTTTGGAAAGATGCTGTTCTTCGTAGGCTGATTTAAAGGCCGTTCCTGGCAAAATCTCAGAAAGATATTCTTCGCCGATCATTACGTTGACGGCTACCCCACTGACAATGGTTGCCAAGACTAGCTTAAATGGCGTGTTCACCAATTTTTGTAAGGCAAGTAGCAATTGATCAACCACCCCATATTGCATCAAAAGCCCACCCATCGAAAGAGCACATAAGATTAGGGCAATTGAATTAAGCATGTGGGCAATCCCGCCGCCAGACATCAATGTATTAAGCAGCTTGCTGCCGTGCATCTGAAAACCGTTCATTAACAGATTGCTGATCTGCGCAAATGACAGCGACGGCGTCCAGATTTTGGCTAAAACCAAAGCTGTAAATGAGCCCGCCAGCAACGTTGGAATTGCTGGCACCTGCCGCAGCGACATGATCAAAAGCACCAAAATTGGCAGCAGCGACCAGGCCCCAACATGGAAACTGGCCTTGAGCGCCTTACTGATAACATCAGCGCGTGACAGATCGGCACTGGTACTTCTAAAACCAATCACAGCATAGATGACAGCAGCAATCAAGGCGGCAGGAACCGCGGACTTGGCAGTGTTTTTCAAGTGCTCGGGAACCCGATTGCCAATCAGACTGGTCGTCAAATTGGAAGTATCAGACAATGGTGACAGGTTGTTGCCCAAAAAGCCGCCGGCAACGATTGCGCCCGCCGTCATGGCATCACTAAAGCCCAGCACGTGACCAATCCCCATAAAGGCCAATCCTAAAGTCGAAATCGTCGTAAAGGCATTGCCTACGATAATTCCTACAATGCCGCAAGTTAAAAAGACGGTGGGAATAAAGAACTTGACTGAAATCAAATCAAAACCGATGACCATAATCGTTGCAATCGTGCCCGATGCCAACCAGGTACTGATCAACAGGCCGATCATCATAAAGATCATCATCGGAATAATCCCTGGCTTGATCCCTTCAGCAATGCCATCAATAATCTGATCCCAGGCAAAGCCACGCAACCGACCATAAAATAAAAGCAGCGTAAAGACGCACAGGATCGGAATCTGGGGACTCATCTTGTATTTGATGATCAAGGTTCCTAAAATCAAAAACATAACAACGATTACGCCCAGACTTTCCGTCATTCTTAGCTGTTGATTCTCCATTTGCCATTCATCCTTTCCAAAATAAAAACCGCCACGCTGCTTCGTGACGGCCATTCAGATGAATCATCAGTCGCCACGTAAAACCGCGGCGGCATCATGCCAAGCTTCCGCGGATACAAGCTGTTTTGTGCCTGCATCCATAACGAATACAACCACTATCTTTTACAGATAGCGTTGATAAGACGTTGCCTTAGAAAATACTTGGATCATGATTTCATCTCCGTAATCAAATTTGTTGGCCCCATTATAGGACCTTAAAATTAGAAATTCAAGATAAAATGAGATTTTTTTAATTTTGCCATAATAAACTCGATCAGCAATGAAACATAATTCAAGGCAACGCCTCACAACTGGCATATAATTAAAACGATAATTTGTTTAAAGAGGAGGGCGATTTAACAATGAAGATACTGCTTGGACTAAAGGGCAGCAGTAATCTGGCCCAGATTGACGATCGACTGCAGCATCATCCCGACGTTTACGAATTTTATACTGATGTCAACGACTTCACGCCCGATGGCTATCAGCATTTATATGAGGCCGTTCAGTACGTGCAGAATCATGGCGTCAAAAAGATCGTACTGCATCATCCGATGAAGTTTGGTCAGACCCATGCCGAGATCGTAGCTCCTGAAAAGCAGTTTCCAAAATTATACCGATTCATCGAAGATACTACGATGCAATTGATCAGATTGGCCAAAGATCTTGACGTCCAATGCCTGATCCACGGCGCCTATGCTCAGGAAACGACTGAATATATCGATTGTTATCCCGATCTACAAACGGCTCAGCAGGCAGCGTTTGATCGGTTGGATCGATTCGCTAAGGCCGGTGGTGAACACATTATGTTTGAAAATTCGATTGCCCCGGTTTTTTCCTATGGTGATCCAGTCATGGAAGACGAGATCTTGAGGCATCATTATCGTTTGGCCTTTGACACCTCGCATTGTTTTATCTGGCTGCATGGCGACAACCTTGGTCTGCAAGGATCACTGAGCCATCTTAAGGATCAGATCGTTCATTATCACTTGGTTGATTCAATGGGCCAGACTCATGACAGTCTGACTTTGGGAACCGGCAAAATTGACTGGCGCGAAGTTTTGCCACGATTGAATCCAAATGCCACCAGCATCTATGAGATCAATCTAAAAGATCAAGGCAATTGCCAAGAACAGCTGCAGAGTCACGCCTATCTGACCGAGCTGGCTCAAAAACTTGACTAGCCTTTTTTAACGTCACGTGGCTGTTGTGCTTCTTTCATGTTTTTTAAAAGCTCAGCCGCCTGCATGCGATTAAACAGCGTTTCGACAACGTAACCGATCAATTGGTCATTAACTGCATCTAGCTGGTTGTCAGCTGGCGCTGGTTCATTACGCAGTCGTGCATTCATCAGATCAACGAAGCGGTCATAGGCTTGCTGCGGATAGTTGTTGATCGTCACCTGCTTGATACCTTCATGAATTGAAGGTATCGAAAAACTGCCCTTGAGCATGGCAACCATAATCACGGCCGCCAACTGGTAGCGTGAGTACTTCTTTTTCACTGGGGCCATGATGATGCCCTTTTTGACATAGTTATTGATCATAGACTTGGTAATCGGTGCAATTCCCAGTCCCAGAGCACGATCATTGACCAGCGCCACGACCTGATCAACATACAGATCTAGGTCAGGCAATTCATCCCAATGTGGCAGCTGGATTTTGCTCAGATTAGCTTGCCAGCGTTCAAAGCTTGTCATTTAGAGTCCCCCATTTCAATGGATAGTCTAATCATGTTACTAGTTTTAAAAACAAGTATACCGCATCAAGACACTCAGCTACTCATCAAAGCATTTTGATTCTAGTCTTCAATACCAATTGACTGATTGTAATAGCGGTCAGTCATTAAGGCCGCTTTTAAAACCTGCGCCGCTTGTTTTAAACCAACTGCTTGTCCCGTCAATGGCTGACCTTCATCAACGATCTTTAAGGCGGTTTCGCGTGGAACAATCGGTAAAGAGCGTACGATCACATATGGAAATTCCAGCTCATCAATCATCTTGATGGCATACTGATGAGCCAAAACCGTATCGAGCGCTGATTTGCCATACCAAGATTCTAGCTGTTCTTTGGCTGCGTCATCGGCAGTCCCGGCAATCGAGAGCATAACGATCTTTTTAGGTGTCTCATGACTGTCATCAATTAAATCAACCAGGTCATAGACATCTTGATCAACTGGATCATTTGCCATGGGCAGCCAGCATAATGTATCCTGGCTCTGCAGCTTAAAATGAAAACTTGGTTCAACGATGGCTTCTGGCAACCGTTCATGCAGCTGCTCAATCAATCTATCGGTACGCTGGCCAATCAATACGATTCGATTCATAAAAATCACCTCATTAGATCTAATAGGTCATCAATTCGTCTTCGACCGTGGCATCCTCTATCCGGACATCAGTGATCGTGCTTTGCTCCAGCAATGGCAAGATTGCTTGAATATTGCCGGCATACAAAAAACGTGTTTCTTCAGGGGCCTCTTCTAAGATATGAGCCCCAAGTCTTTGTGCCGTTTCAATCGGAAAACCAGTCCCAAAAACCGTGATTACGCAGTCAACGCCGGTTCGCGGATGCAGGTGACGCGTTGAGGTCAGATAACCGCGGCTAAAGTAGTAGATATCATCAGCACAGCTCATCATGGTGGTCATATTGCTGCTGGTCATCAAAATCAGAGCATCGGTTTTTTGAGCATAGCTGCGCAACAGCTGCCAAACTGCTCTGGCATGGCGCGGCGCCAGTTGATCCGTGGCATGATCAAGCAGAATTACATTGGGCTGTTTAACCAGCAGTAAAATAATTCGCAGCGTGATTTTTTGATCCAAACTCAAGCTACCGATTGAATGTTGCCCATCAAGAGCAAACTGTTTTAAGATCAGTTCAGCCTGCTCATCATCAATCGAATGATCACTGCTTTTTTGCGCTTGGCGAATGGCCTTTTGAATCAGCCAATGATCCTTGATTTTAAGATCATCCAGCATACCGATTATCTTTTCAGGATGACGCAATGTTTTTAATGGCTGGCCGTTGATTTGAATCGTGCCGCTGGTTGGCTGGCCACGTTTACGCAGCAATGCAAACAGTGTCTCGCCAAACAGCGGATCATCACTGCAAAAAGCAGCAACATTAGGCGATTGCAGCGTCATATCGACATTTGACAGTTGACTGCCATTTTCTGCCTCAATCGTCAAATTATGAATAGCTATTTCAACCACGGCAAATCATTCCTTTCAGTGCTTTAAATTTATTATAACTTGATTGATCCAACAAACCTATCGATAAAATCTCATGAAAAAGACAGTATCAACTGTTAAAAAAATCAGCTAAAATATAGGTTATCGACTATTAATAAGAAAGAGGACGCAAACGATATGAACATTCTGTTTATCTCCATTGAGGGCAATACTCGCTCTTTTTTAACTCGTCTGCAGGCCTATGCCCAACAACAGCACAGTTTTAACGAGCAGCTGCCTACCATTAATCTTAAGGAAATTACCGACCAGACGCTGCCAGCTGCTGAAACCGAGCCCTTCTTTGCCTTTGTACCAACCTATCTGGATGGCGGCAATGGTTTTGATTCGGGCGTTAAAGAACTGATGACCAATGCCTTAGGCGAATATATCGCTGAAAACGACAATGCCAAAAAATGCCTGGGGATCGTTGGCAGCGGCAACCGTAACTTTAACGAACAATACTGTCTGACTGCCCGTAAGTATTCCTACGAGTTCAAGGTACCATTTTTGGCTGACTATGAGCTGCGCGGTACCAGTCAAGATATTGAACAAATCTACGCAATTCTGACCAAGCGCTGGCAACAGGTCAACGCCTAGATAATTGGATTTATGGCATGGCTAGCGTGGCCATGCTTTTTTATTTTTCTTAGTTTCACGTGCACAATCAGTTTTATAATAGCAATGGGCTGCAATCAGTCATTATAAAACGGAGATGAATTAACATGAATCAGAACCTACAGCCAAAAATCCAGTTAAATAACGGGCTCTTAATGCCTCAAGTCGGTCTGGGCGTTTGGAAAACTCCTCTTGACGTCACCCGAAAAATGGTTAGTGATGCCTTGGCAAATGGCTATGTCTTATTAGATACAGCCAAGCAGTATGGCAATGAAAGCGCGGTTGGCCAAGGGATGCAAGATGCCTTTAATTCAACCGGTCGAACGCGGCAAAGTATTTTTTTAACCACCAAGATCTATAATGGCGATCAAGGCAGCTATGACCGGGTACGCAAAGGATTTGAAGGCCAGCTTAAAGCACTGCAGACTGATTATGTTGATCTTTTACTGATGCACTGGCCGGTCAATGGCCTTTACAATCAGACCTGGCAGGCCATGGAAAAAATCTATGCAAATGGGCAGGCCAAAGCAATCGGTGTCTGCAACTTTAATGTTGAGCGAATGAGCGATTTATTGGATCATGCCAAAATTACGCCGGCCATCAATCAAATCGAGTTTAATCCCAAGATTCACCAACCAGCCATTGTCAACTTCTGCCAGCAGCATGGCATTCAGATGGAAGCCTGGTCGCCATTGGGTAATGGTCGACTTTTGCATGAACCGATCATCGAAAAGATTGCACACTCCCATCAAAAAACCCCTGCCCAGATTGAGTTGCGCTGGGCCATTCAACATGATCTGATTGTAATTCCCAAGACCACGCATCCTGATCGCATGAAAGAAAACGCGGATATCTTTGATTTTGAGCTGTCGCCAGAAGAATGCATCCAGATCGATTCATTGGATACTGAAGAACATGCCATCTGGTACGATAAATTCAAATGGTCAGGCAATCCTAATGGCATCGATAACGTCATTGCCGATCCAGAAAGTTTCAGATAATTAAAAAGCGAATCTGGTCAAAATGACGAGATTCGCTTTTATTTGTTTCAGAAAATCTATTCTTGCGGAATACCCGCGCTGATCAGCCAGGTAATCCCATACTGGTCAACAATCTGACCTAAATTACCGCCTAGTTCATGAGAGCCAAAAGGTAAGGTCACGCGCTGAGCGTCACTTGCAGCCAGGCGCTCAAACAATGCCTTGGCACCAGCCTCATCACCACCAAAATCCAAAAGCAGCGAAATTAAAGAAGAGGTCTGGGGATTGCCCATCGTTGCATCGGCACAGACGATTTTCTGTCCGACAATTGAAAACTCGCCATGTGCCGTTGTAGCATCCAAATCATCCAGTGCCAGTCCCAAACTCTCGGCTTGTGCTGCTGAAAGCGGCTGACGGTAAATGATTTCGGCGCCAAACTGTTCCACGTAATAGTGCATGGCTTCACGCGCATTTTCAAAAGTCAAATACGGATAGATTTTTGCCGTCATAGTTTTCCTCCGATAAAGTGTTCTTTTAAATTATAGGGAGCCATAGGTCATTCGTCAAATCACGACTTCGATTCAAAAAAGAGCTAGATAAGCGCGAATGGTCGTTTATTGCGACGAATACTGCATTTTGACGTTCATCTTGATTTTGTTGCATGTAAATCGTTAAACTTTGTGCAGATTCATGTTACAATGACGTGGTCTTAGAAAAAAGCGAAAACAAATAACCAACTACTAAATCAAGAAAGGAATGATCTTTTGAACAACACACGCAAACATAGCGCCTTTTTGATTTTAGGCATTTTCCTGCTAGGCGCCTGCATGCGGACGCCGATAACCTCGATTCCCTCAATCGTTGGCAGTATTGCTGCTTCGTTTCACGTGGCCACTACCAGCCTGGGCATTCTGACTACGATTCCCTTGATCTGCTTTGGTCTGATTGCAGTCGTAGTGCCAACGATCGGTCAACGTTTGGGCAATGAGTTAACGATCGCAATCGCTTTGCTGATTCTTTTTGCTGGTTCCTGGCTGCGCATTCTCAGCTATTCTTCGCTAATGATTGGTACCCTGCTCGTTGGGGTTGGCATTACCTTTTTAAACGTGCTTTTACCAGCCATCATTACTGAGAACCTGCCTGATCGAATCGGGTCAATGACCAGTCTTTACAACGTTTCTTTAGCCCTGTTCTCGGCCATCGGTGCCTACGCCATCACGCCAATTGCTCAAAGCAGCAGCTGGCAGTTCTCGGTAATGCTCCTCAGCATGATGGTTTTGGCAACATTGGTATTATGGCTGCCAAATCTGCGCTTCAACCGGCGCGGAACCAGCGAATCTGCAAGCGCTGGCATTAACATGTGGAAAAACAAGACAGCCTGGCTGATCTTGGTCTACTTTGGTCTGTCATCATTTGTCTTTTACACGACAGTCGCTTGGCTGCCATCAATTGCCATCAGCGCCGGATTGAGCAATAATCAATCCAGCCTGATTGCCGGACTGTTCCAGCTGTTCTCCATGCCAGGAGCCTTTCTGGCACCGTTATGGGCAACCAAGCTGAGTAACCGGACACCGCTGATTCTCGGTGCCGGTATCTTCACGATTTTGGGCTATCTTGGCTTGATGCTGCCATTCCATAGCTTTGGCTGGTTTGTCTTTGTCAGCCTGTTCTTGGCAATTGGAACCTCATCAACGTTTGCCTTGATCATGACCTTATTCAGCTTAAAGACCAAAACCCCGGTTGATACGGGTAAACTGTCTGGCATGGCTCAATCATTAGGCTATCTGCTGGCCGCAGTTGGTCCGATGGTCGTTGGTAATCTTAAGGCTGCCAGTGGCTCATGGTTTACTGGAGAATTGACTACCATGCTGGTTGCTGCTGTCTTCACTATTTTTGGTGTTTTAAGCGAGCGCAAGCCATACGTTGACTAATTGAAATAAAATTTTCCGCAGGAGCTGGGAATTAACTCAACCGCTTAACCACGTATAGATAATAATGCCTCAGCGCAATAGCTGACTGGCAGTTCAAACGCTGAAAATCAGTCGTAAGCTGATTTTCGGCGTTTTTTGAGAAAAGGCAAGGAAACACGTTCTTTTAGGGACATGACGAATTGCCTTTCTTTTTTACTAAAAATTCCAACTTGTGCAAGCGATTGCTTTAACGTCAAATCAATGCTGAACTTGAAAATAAAATTTTATTTCGGCCTATACCATTACTTGATAAGCGTTTGACAAAACCCCAGAACGCGCTTTTTGTTGGCGTGGTCCATTTTAAATTTTGACAAAAAGTGGGGACGCTTTCTAGTGCAGTTTTGAACATAAAAGTATATAATTTAAGCGTTAGAGTGATTTTCTGATATTTTCAGAAGGAGTGAACATTTTGGCTAAGGAAAATAAAGCTTTAATTACGCTGTTCGGGGCAGCCGGCGACCTTGCACAACGCAAGCTGTACCCATCATTATTCAACCTTTACAAGAAAGGCTACCTGGCAGAACATTTTGCTCTGCTCGGTACTTCTCGGCGTCCGCTGAGCGATGAGGACTTCCAACAAATGGTGCTGAAGTCCGTTAACGGTATGGAAAACGAAGAAGGTCAGGCTCAGGCATTTGCTAAGCACTTCTTCTTCCAATCCCATGACGTTACCAAGCCTGAACACTACACTGTGCTTAAGCAACGCCTGGAAGAACTGGACGAGCAATTTGGCGCTGAAGGCAACCGCCTGTTCTACATGTCCATGGCTCCTCAATTCTTTGGCACGATTGCCTTGAACCTGAAGAACCAAGACCTGCTGACTAAGGATGGCTTCAATCGTCTGGTTATCGAAAAGCCATTTGGTCGTGACTACGAATCAGCTAAGAAGCTGAACGACGAACTGTCACAAACGTTCAACGAAAACCAGATCTTCCGGATTGACCACTACCTGGGTAAGGAAATGGTTCAAAACATCCAAGCACTGCGTTTTGGCAACACGATCATCGAATCATTGTGGAACAACCGCTACATCGACAACATTCAAGTTACGCTGAGCGAAAAGCTGGGTGTTGAAGAACGTGCCGGCTACTACGACCAATCCGGTGCTCTGCGTGACATGGTACAAAACCACATCATGCAAATCGTTGCTCAACTGGCAATGGAACAACCAGTTGCCTTTACCGACTCCGACGTCCGGGTTGAAAAGATCAAGGCACTGCGCTCACTGCGGGTCTACACGCCATCAGAAGCAGCTGCCAACTTTGTTCGTGGCCAATACGGTGCCGGTGACGACACGAATGCCTACCGTAATGAAGATGGTGTTGATCCAAACTCCATTACGGAAACTTTCGTCGCTGCCAAATTGATGTTTGACAACTACCGCTGGTCTGGCGTTCCTTTCTACGTACGGACTGGTAAGAAGCTGGCTGACAAGTTCACCCGCATCGATGTTGTCTTCAAGAAGCCACTGATCGACATCTTTGCCAACCCACGGATGAAGAGCGAACAATCTCTGAACTCCAACGTTTTGACGATCTTTGTTGAACCAAACTCCGGCTTCTCACTGCGTTTGAACGCTAAGCGCGCCGGTCAAGGCTTTACCACTGAACCAGTTGACTTGAAGTACCTGCAAAGCGACGAAGCCAAGAACGAATCACCAGAACCATACGAACGTCTCTTCCACGATGCACTGGAAGGCAACCACACCAACTTTGCATCATGGGCTGAAATTGCCTACGCATGGAAGTTCGTTGACGTTATCCGCAAGCTTTGGGACATTGAAGAACCTCAATTCCCTAACTACACGCCTGGTTCAATGGGCCCAGCTGCTTCTGATGAACTGTTGGCTCGCGATGGCCGTCAATGGGTTTACCATCTGAATCACTAAAATCAAAGATCGATTTAATCGGTTTTGTGAAAAATTTTTACTTAAAGCTCAAACAATTGTTTTTCAGTTGATTGAGCTTTTTACTTAATTTTTCATATTTTATCGATTAGTTTAATGTAAAGATTGTGCAAGGTTTAGCAAATATTTCTTCAACTTTTAGCGCTTTCTGGTATAATAGTTTCTGTAAATGATGTAATTAAGTTTTTAAGGAGTGTGACAACACAATGTCAGATCAAAAAGCGCAAATTGGTGTTGTTGGTTTGGCCGTTATGGGCAAGAACCTGGCACTGAACATTGAAAGCCGCGGCTTTACTGTTGGTGTATACAACCGTAGTCGTTCACGTACCGATGAAATGATGCGTGACCACAGCGACAAAAAGCTGATTCCTAGCTACACGGTTGAAGAATTCGTCAACTCTCTGGAAAAGCCTCGTCGAATCCTGATGATGGTTAAGGCCGGCAAGCCAACTGACGCTGTTATTGAAGAACTCCTGCCATTGCTGGACAAGGGTGACGTGCTGATCGACGGTGGTAACACCAACTTCCACGACACGATGGCACGGAACGCTAAGCTGGACGAATCCGGCATCAACTTCATCGGCATGGGTGTTTCTGGTGGTGAACTGGGTGCCCTGCAAGGTCCTTCCCTGATGCCTGGTGGCCAAAAGGAAGCCTATGACCTGGTTGAACCTATCCTGACGCAAATCGCTGCCAAGGCTGAAGACGGCAAGCCATGCGTTTCCTACATTGGTCCTAACGGTGCCGGCCACTACGTAAAGATGGTTCACAACGGTATCGAATACGGTGACGAAGAACTGATCGACGAAAGCTACAACTTTATGCGTAACGTTCTGGGTCTTTCCGTTGATGAAATGGCTGACATCTTTGCTGAATGGAACAAGGGCGAATTGGACAGCTACCTGGTTGAAATCACTGCCGACATTCTGACTCGCAAGGACGACTTGGGCGAAGACAAGTCCAAGCCAATCGTTGACATGATCCTTGACCGTGGTGCCAACAAGGGTACTGGTAAGTGGAGTTCTGAAACTGCCCTTGACGGTGGCGCTCCACAATCCGTTATCACGGAAGCCGTTTATGCTCGTTACATCTCCATGCTGAAGGACGAACGTGTTGCTGCAAGCAAGGTTCTGCCAGAAGATGTTGAAAAACCAACTGTTTCTGAAGACCAAAAGAAGGAACTGGTTGAAAAGGTTCGTGAAGCCCTCTACTTCGGTAAAGTTATGAGCTACGCACAAGGTTTCGAACAAATGCGGATCGACTCCGAACGCTACGACTGGAACCTGAAGTTTGGTGAACTGGCTCAAATCTGGCGTGAAGGATGCATCATCCGTGCTCAATTCCTGCAAAAGATCACGGATGCCTTTGAAAAGGATCCTGAACTGAAGAACCTGCTGTTGGACGACTACTTCAAGGACATTGCCAAGAAGTACCAAAAGGCTACGCGTGAAGTCGTATCCATGGCCATCAACGCTGGTATTCCTGTACCATCCCTGGCTGCTGCCATCAACTACTACGACTCCTACCGTGCTGAAGTTCTGCCTGCCAACCTGTTGCAAGCACAACGTGACTACTTCGGTGCTCACACGTACGAACGTGTTGACCGCCCAGGCAACTTCCACTACAGCTGGTACGTTGAACAATAGAAATCAATCTAAGCTTGATTTTAAAGCGCCGATCGTTATTGATCGGCGCTTTTTTTACGAAAAAAGCCTCCGTGACGACTCTTAAATCTCACGGAGGACTACTATCAGTTATTGCATTTTTTCAAAAGGTATAAAAAAAGGGCATCTTTTCAGATGTCCTGTCGGCTCGGAATAAGTAACCAACTGATTCCAATTTGCACACCAGCATCTTAATCATTGTGGCAATATTATAGCATAAATAAAAATGATATACTAGTAATCGCACACCAGAGAAACCACTCTGAAATCGTGCTAGTTGGGAGGTGTCCCAATTGCATTATTGGTGCATCTTAATCATTGTTGTGCCTAATAAACACTTAAAAAATCAATCAAAAAGTTTACTAGTTTGATTCGTAAAATGATGAAATAGTATTTAACTTTTTCCGCGCCGGTTTTGATCAGCGCTTTTTTATTTTAGATAGTCCCAAGTTCCAAAGATATGTAAAAGGCGCCCAGATAAATCTATCGGACGCTCATTTCGTTATTCGGTTGACAAGACTTGGAAAGTTGATCGTTGCAGGTGGCGATACCAGTGATCACCAATCATAATTTGACCTGCATCGTCAAATCCCAAGCGACGGTATAGCCGTTCTGCCTTTGGATTGGCGACGTCGACATTTAAACCGATCGTTTCATATTCCAAAGCAGCGGCATGTTTAATAATCGCATCAATCAAAGCCGTTGCGATCCCCATACCACGATAATCGGCATCAACTGCCAGTGAATCCAGATAAAACTCGTTGGCAAATGACTCCGGATCCGCGAAGAAATCAACATCGCGAATTGATGGAATTGGGGCCGCGGCTTCTTGATATACTCGGTTGACCGCAGTTTCGTTGTTGTCTGGATAGCCAAACGCCATCCCCACGACTCGACCATCGACTTCTGCGACAAACGTGGTTGCCACATAGCCAAGCAGTGCTCGGTCGCGGTAAGCATTATAAATCATCCTCTGGGGGTCTTCATCGGGAACCGATTCAAACTCCTCCAGCTCCATTTCATCATAAATCAAAGACATTAACGGTACTATCTGGCCGGCGTCTTCTGGCTCGGCCTTGCGAATCGTATAAATAAATATCCCTCCAAAATAGTTTGATGCGAGTTAATTATATGGGAGAAGTCAGCACCTTGGCAAGAAAAGATGAGAAATTTATTAATACCTTAAAAGGGTAAAACATATATCATCATATGCTATCAAATCGCTGATATTATAAGTTTTCTCGACCAATCAGATCATCATATAACGTCATGAAATGTTATAGATTTTCCCCTTTTTCCCCCTCAATATCCCTTAAAGAATACTGAAGAACCTTACGGCCAATCTTGGCGGTTAATAGGAAAAAATAACTGAATCAAACTGTCGGGCATGGCCGTTACCACAATGAGGGTAACGGTTTTTATTATCCAATCAACAACCGAGTTAATTGGTTGCGATTAGTATAGCATATTTACCCCTAATCAAAGAACAAATGCCACTAGTTTTTCAATAAAACTTTATTCTGATTTTAAGATAATTGGCTATATAAAGGGTGTCACATCTTAATAGAAGTATAGGCAAGCGACAATTGAGGATCGCTATATAAGATAGAGACTCGATATTTAAGATCTCTTAAACAGTACAAATTTCTGTCTTCATAGGCTAAAAATAGATCTTAAATCGGCTCTGAGACGTTCTGAAATCAGTCTACCTGAGCTGTTGATCATTTCAAAATCACTCATAGCAAAAAAAGAGCCATTCATGATTGAATGACTCCTGTATCTATAAGGTTTTTACTTAACGCTTGACGTACAGCAAAGCTGATTCCCAGAAACAAGCAACGAGTCAGCGGTTTTTAGTTTAATGTGGGTCCTCAGCTGACCATATCAAGCCCCAATTCATTACTAATGATTATACCATCTACAGACCAGAAAGTGAGAATATAGCTATTTATCATCCTTGGCAGTTAGCTTCTCGTACATCTTGAATAGATGCTGCACTATCTCGGCTTCGGTAGCACTCGGCTTAAGTCCATAAGCTTGTAATACGGCCTTATCATTAGCTTCATGTGCTTTCCGAAGTTCAATTGGCATCGTCAACGGGTCATATAAATCAGCCAATGAGCTATCAGGATAGAGCTTTCGTGCGTCCAAGATACTTTGGGCGGTCTCAGTAATCCTATCGCGTTGCATTTTATTAACATTTGGCCATGAAAAGTCATTATATACCAAAGTTTTAGAATAACTATAACGAGTTTCCAGTCTGCCTGCTACCATACGCATCCATGACATATGAACAATAGATTCTAAGATACCAAAATCATACTTAGTAGCATCAGGTAAAATAAATAGTTTATTACCTGCAATTACATCTGATGATAAGTAATCCATTGGAATATATGCCCTTCGTTCCGAAGATACAACGGGAATTGCAATAAAATTATCAGGATTTCTAGTTTCGCGAAATAGATGTGGTGTTGCTGCTAACTTTTGCCTATCTGCTGCACCCGACAAGCGATTTTCTCTACATTTTTCAACGTGTTTTAAAACTAGTGGCATACTCCTTAATTCTTTAGGTGAGATACCAACTAACCATAAACAATACCTAGGAATGTCATTTAAAAATTCGTTGCCCATCATGAATCTTTTTATATATTTTTTTGCCTTAGGTTCGGTATCTATAAGCTTGTCTGCCTCTTCTTGCGACAAAATAAGATGTCCTCCATTCTGATACTGATTTTATCAATGATATTTCGCAATAGCCAGCAATGAACGCTTGCATTGCGCAAGACGTTACATTATCTTCTGAAACATATAGCGCACCTTGTCCAGGCGGCTGTTTGGACGGCGGGGCTGGATGACTGGCTTGCCGACAGCGGCCTGATACCCTTTCAGTTCTGTAAGGCATACGCTCTGCCCGTTGGTGTAAAAGGCCAGATCAGTACGGTATGCCTGTATACAGCGGGCGGGAATCTCGCCAGTAAAGACAACTTCATCCTTTTTTACCTGGACCGTTTCGATGGTGGCACAGTATTTCGGTGCATCATGATAAGCCCTGGAAAGATATTCCCGGGGCGCATAGAGGGTGAAGGAGAGATAGGGTTCCAGCAGTTGCGTCCCTGATTCCTTCAATGCCTGTTCCAATACAATCGGGGCCAATGAGCGGAAGTCCGCCGGCGTGCTGACCGGACTGTAATAAAGCCCGTATTCAAAGCAAATCTTACAGTCCGTTACGTTCCAGCCGAACAAGCCCTGCTCCAGCCCGTAACGGATACCATCCCTGACAGCGTTTTGAAAACTCTGGTTCAAGTATCCCAGCGAAACCCGGCTCTCGTATTGTACACCGGAGCCAAGCGGGAGTGGTGTAACAGACAGTCCGATGGATGCCCAAAACGGGTTGGGCGGCACCTCGATATGGATGGTGTGGCTGGCTGCTTTGAGCGGCCGCTCCATATAAATGACGGTGGGTTCCTTTACCACTGTTTCAAGCTTGTATTTTTCCGACAGCAAAGCGGAAACAACCTCCAACTGCACCCGGCCCAAAAAAGAAAGAATGATCTCATGGGTGATGGAATCCACCTCGTAGCGCAAAAGCGGGTCAGTATCCGCAAGTTGCGTAAGAGCGTCCAGCAGCCGTTCTCTTTGCGCTGCCGTTTTCGGCGCAATCGACGTCCGCAGCATGGGGAGGGGGTCCTCACGCCACCTTTTACGAGGGAGCCGGGTTGGGTCCCCTAATACATCGTTTAACCTCACGCTGTCGCTGGGAAGGATAACAATTTCACCCGGATAAGCGGTGTCTGTCCGAACAATTTCCCCTTTGGATGGAATACGCATCTCTGTGATTTTCAGCTTTTCTCTCCCGGCCAGGGCCACCGTATCCCGCAGGCGCAGCGTTCCGCTGTATAGCCGTAGATAGACACGCCGCTGGCCGCAATCTGTATACTCCACCTTGAAAACGCTGCCGCATAGGGCGGCGCTCCCCTGTTCCCCAATCGGTTGGAACAGCCCTGTCACCGCATCCATCAACGGTTGAATGCCAAGGCCCTTTTTGGCGCTGCCATAATAGACCGGGAACAGGGAGGCGTCTTGAACCCGCCGCTGTTCCTCCCGCACAAGTTTTTCCCGGCTGATTGGTTCTCCTGCGATATACTTTTCCAATAATTTATCGTTATTTTCGATGACCGCATCCCATGCTTCTATGTCGGTATTTTCCTCCAGGACTATTTCCGGGGACAGCGACACCGTCTGCTTGATGATAATATCGGCGGAGAGCTTATCCCGAACAGACTGAACCACGCTCTGCAAATCAACGCCAGCCTGGTCGATCTTGTTGATAAAGATAACGGTGGGAATGTTCATTTTCCGCAGGGCATGGAACAGAATACGGGTCTGGGCCTGCACGCCATCTTTAGCGGAGATCACCAAGATGGCCCCATCTAAAACAGCCAAAGAGCGGTACACCTCCGCCAAAAAATCCATGTGGCCGGGCGTATCCACAATGTTGACTTTACATCTGTGCCACTGGAAGGAAGTGACTGCCGCTTGAATGGTAATCCCACGCTGCCGCTCCAAAAACATGGTGTCCGTCCTCGTTGTCCCTTTTGCGACGCTCCCCGGTTCTGAAATGGCTCCGCTGGCATATAGCAGGCTCTCCGTCAAGGTCGTCTTTCCAGCGTCTACATGGGCAAGAATTCCAATATTGATTATTTTCATGTGATTGTCCTCCCTTTACTGCCCCGAAGGGCATAAAAATCCCCAGCAGTAAAATACTTTTACCACTGGGGATGATAATTTGCGGACATACACATATACAGCATACACCTGTTTGTGAGTGCTGTTTTTGGGGATATGTCAAAATTGATAAGGCAAAAGTATTCTTAAATTGGGTACAAAAAACTAAGCCCCTACAAAAGGGACTATCATAATCCTTTGTTCCCACTATTTGATTATAGTTTTATTTAATAATACCTTGCCGCATATTTTTTACTCCTTTTCTGGAATTGAATTATTATATCACATCAGTTTTAGGAAAACAAGTATCTAAAAGAAATTTTTCTTCCCCTTATATGTAACAATCATACCGGCTTCCTAACGTTCAGAATGGTTTCTACTGTCTGCTGCGGTGTTTGGTTGGAATTGTCCAGCCAAAAGCCGATCCGTGGTGTTGTCTGCATTTTACTAAATACAAATTCAATGTATACAGAAAGAAATATATAAGGAGTGGGAGGGATTCCGCCGTAGTCGGCATTGTAGGAAAATCCAAAAGTTTAGATTTTCTCAAAATGCTTATCTTTTGGTCTTTGGTTCGGAATAGTGTAGTGCTGGCGGTCTATCTATTGTTTTCGGTTGCTTGCTTCTTTACCGTACATGAGCATTCTCTACCGAGGTATAATGCATACCCCCAGAACGCCGCGTTTCAGGGTTTAAAGTTGATTCAAATACGGCCCCAAAAATCGTTGGGCTAATGCCTGACCAATTGAATCCACGACTAGCATCATCAAGGATCAGATCTCTGAGTTCTTGAGTGAATTGTGGAACTACTATATCCTCATTGGCAAACATACCCCCATTGACGTATGGAAAGGCCGCAAATTCCTCGTCCATAAATGGATCTCGTTCATTTAAAGGTGTGTTTAGTACCTCAAACAGGCTAATCAGGTCGCGCCGAATATCACGTGGCTCTCGACGCTCCAGAAAGGCTTGAAACATATCTTCATTGCCAAATAATTGAGTATCATCAACGTACAGCAGAAAAACTAAGCGAACAATTAGAACATTCAGGCTCCTCTGGATATGCGTATCACTCAAATCAGCATGCTCAGCGTATGCCTTTGCCAACTCATTATAGATTTTAGCTACCAGCTCGCCAGCCTTAAATGATACCTGCTCTTCATTGATAATCTGTTGCTTATGGATATCCACCATGAATTCCAGGTCTTTAAAATGCTTTGGCAATTCAGTAAGCATGATAGTTTTTGGTTCATCAAGAGGGTGATCCATATCATGGATATCAATCTGATCAAAATTAGAAACAATAATCCATCTTGGTTGTTCTGAATTTGGTAGGAAGTTAGCATATCGCTTTGCCTGCTCATATGGAGTCAGCATTACCCCATCAGACTGCGGTTCAGGCTTATCTAAGGCACGTCCTCGTCCTTTTTGCTCAATCATTGTCCTTGTACTTGGAATATAGCCATCAATTCGCTTGGTGGTTATCTTACCCATACTATCCTTAACACGAACGTCCTTCTCATAGGTTACATAGTCATAATAATTAACGATTCCATACACTCGATGCAATAAATCGTTCCAAAATGTTTGACGATCTGCATCTTCCTTACCCTTATCAGGCTGAGTCCAAGTATCAACAAATTCTTTTGCAAGTTGTTGTCTTGTCTTGGCTTCGGTTGCTTCAACACCACGTTTCATCTGAAAAACTCCTTAAATCAAACTAGTGTAATTATATCATTCGGCACCATGTTGGAAGATAAAGCTTCTAGCATTAGGTATGGTCACTACCTGAAATTAAGGTAGCGGTTTTCATATGATGACCTAATGATTGACTGCAAGCTGTATGAAGCATATTCGCTCATAGCTGCAGAACGAAAAAACGACAACTTTTTTGCTGAAATGATGAAATCATTTCGCGCAAATTGTTGTCGTTAGCGAGGCTAGTAATTGACTTGAAGAGTCGATTAGGCCGAGCTTTTTGATCAAACTTTTTGCTTAAAAGTTTGTCTGAGGGGGTCAAGGGGGAGCGAAGCAGTCCCTCTTGCAAGCAGCCGTGTGGACTATGTAATAGTCTACAAAGGGGGGTGCTTGCCTTCAATATAGTGTTCTTAATTGGCAAGCGAGCGGTTAGCGAAGCTTGGCCATTTAGAACACTAGCACAAGAACGCGATTGAATAATGAGCGTTAAGGTGCTTCGTTCTTGCTAGCAACGTGAGCGAAAAGCGATCGTTGAGAGCTTAGAACGCAAAGCAGGAACGCGATTGAATAATGAGCGTTCAGGCGTCATATTCTCATGCGAAGGTTTGAATTTTAAAGCATTAGAAATGTAATGATCCGCCGTTCTTGCTAGCAACGTGAGCGAAAAGCGATCGTTGAGAGCTTAGAACGCTAAGCAGGAACGCGATTGAGTAATGAGCGTTCAGGCATCATTCAGTTCCTGCTAATATCATGGGACGCTTTTGTCCGGCATGGTCGCCGGAATACCCGTCAATGAGAACGGTGTTGCGTGTACCGCAAACCTAACCCCATTGACGGGTGATTAATTATTATTATCTTGCTCTCCCATTCCCCAATCAAAATTATCATTATCTTGAACTTCATCGATGTAATCATCATCATCGACTTCATCTTTGTCATCAGATACCCATTCTTCATCATTAATTACCGAGTTGCCGTTACCATCTAAGGCATCAGTCATGCTGACCGCTTGCTCCTGAGATGTACTTCCTGCACCTTTGCTCTGCTCAGCCATCTTAGCCTCATTGGATTGGTTAGACGGCTTTTCTTTTGATTTTTTGGGCTTAACAATGATGTCATAATCATGGAGTACGTCCTTTAAGCTATCAAGATTGGTCTTCTCCAGTAGCAGTTTCCGTACTTTTTCGCCGTAGATTTCCTTGTCATGCTGTTCGGCTGCGGCCAGCTGCTTTTTGATTGTTGCAATATCATACCGTGATGTCATGTTTAATACCTCTGTTTCCTTATTCTATTATTGCTAGCGCTCCTTGGCCTTTTTCTTGATAAAAGGCTTTGGCGGCGTAACAGAACTACTCTTGTCAATTTCTTGAAGCTTGAGATGTTCCTTATTTTCCAATATCTTAATCGCCATGTTCAGCCGTTTCTCTGGCGAATTGGAATTTTGGTTGCGCAGATAGTCAACCACTGTTTCCATTGCCTGATCTGACTCATATTTTTGTTGAATGATATTCAGCGCCCGACTGATCACGTCATGTTCTGACAGTACTTGCCATTGACCATTGATTACCGTTCCGAATTTCCTACCCCTATTGGCATTAGATTGCCTTATCCTTTCATGAAGGAGTCCTTGGTTAGCCTTGAGCTGCTTTATGATGGCAAGTGATCGGTCAATTGCTCGTTGAATTGCCTTAATAAGCTTAGCAACTGCTTGTTTTCGTTTTCTAATTCGGTCAGCTCTTGATCTTGCTTCGCTAAGGCTTCGTTCCAGATGTTGTTGATGGTAACGTACTGATTGAATTGCTTGTCGTCTAGCGATTGCATGAACTCCTCTTGAATCTGGTTCATTTCTTGGCTCATCTGCTTGCTGTTGCTGTCGTTGTTGTTGAATTCCTTGTTCGTAGTCATCAATAGTCTTCCTTTCATATTTAGTTCCTAAACGTTGGCCACGGCTGATCCGCTTCTTGCCTTCATCATCAACAAAGGCAAATGATATGCCGTTTTGACCACGCCGCCTCAAGTCAACCTCTCTGGATTTCAAGGCTTCTTCCAGACTGATATTATTCTTCTGAATTTCGTCCAGTGCTTGATCAATCCGCGAGCGTAAGTCATTTTTCCATACATACTGGCCTTTAAGCTCAAGTTCCCGTTCGCTAATAGTCTTTTTGACCTGCTTTGAACGCTCTTGTGGAATTTTCAAGCCAAATTCACGGCAAACCTCATCGTTAATATCGCGGAATGAAAGCCATTCATCATTCAAATTTTCAACGTGCCATTGCTTATTGTCATCGAGATTGGTCTTGTTGATAATGATATGGTTATGCAGCTTATGTCCTTTTCCATCAACATGGGTATAGATAGCAATTTGATATGGCGGATAGTCTGTATCATCAAACTTACTGCCACCAAAAGCACGCCGCGCAAACTCATAACCAATATCGTTGCATTTTTGCCAATTCTCAGGCTTCGTGATATCCAGATCATCAGGTGAGAATGATTGAATGATTCTGATAGCCTGATTCTTGACAGTATCACCATTAGCATGATTCCTAACTACCTTCATCTGAACCTTAGCATGAGTCGGGCTGACATTGATCCCACTTCTAACCACTGCCCGATCATTATTTTTTAGACTCTCTGAGGGGCAACCATGTTCTATCAGCCAGTCCTTTGTATCCTGCTTTAGGCGATTCTTTCCCAACGCATAGCTGATAGCTGCGGCTGCACTCTTAGCACGATTCATCTTAATTGTTGCCATACCATTGCCACCTCATCATCTAGCTTGCTCAATGTGATGTTTAATATAGCCAATTCTTCTGATGTGATTTCGCTCTCATTGTAAGCTTGATTCAGCCGCCGAGCCATCTGGTTTATGTTATTCCCAATACGCAATAAGTCGACCCTTATCTGGTGATATTCATCTTCAGAAAACTTCGGCTCCCTTAGCTTGGATTGCATTATAAGATGCTTGCAATACTTTGGTACAGAAAGGCCCATCATTTGCGCTGAGGCTTGAATTTTGGCGTATTCTGCCTCATTAACACGAATGTTGACCTGATGATTGTCCGATCTTGGCATACTTTTTCCTCCTATTCGATAGCATGCTGACTTATAGTTTTTCAGCAGACATTTTTATTATCAATTAACCCATCAATGAGGCTAGGTTTGCGGTACGCAACACCGTTCTCATTGATGGGTATTCCGGCGACCACGCCGGAGAACAATTACAAATTAGGTAACGCGGTAACGTTTGCGTTCATGCTTACTCTCCCATGGGAATTCAGCGTTACTCAATTGGTAACGTACGGTAACGTTACCTAGCGTTACTCAATCGGTAACGTGATTGAACCTTACTCTCCCAACGGATTAGGCGATATCGTTACCGCGTTACCATTTTTTTGATAACCTTTTAATAAATAATGGATTGGTTTACATCTGGAAACTTTTTTGGTACATTTCCTAAATCATCTTGTTGATGATCCTTAATGATTTGTTGGTCTACCTTTAGCGTTCGTACCTTAGACCGCTGATATTGTCGTTCCGGAAATAGCTTGTTTAACCTAGTTAATGCCTTTTCAAGAAAATCACTTTGGTTACCAACCCGATAACCGTATTCCTTAGCATAGTTCACCCAAATTCCGTATAAATAGGCTTCTGGAATCCGCTTCATATCTTGTAGCCATGGTGCTGCACTAGCATCAATAAATACATCATCAATAAACGTCCATACGCTATTGTTAGTGTGTTCATATTGATTCAATGCATTAATTGAAGCCGTGGCATTTAAGTAGTTCTTAAAGTTACCTTTTTCTATTAGCGCCGTATATAACACATATTGCAGTAGCTTTTTATCAGCCAAATACTGATCTTTGATTGCTGTGTTTTCAACAGTACCATTAAAATCTGCATTAAAAGGCACAATCAATAATCGGCGATAGACACCAGTATCATCTTCAAAGCGAGGCATCTTATTACAGCTTTGAATTACAACCGCATGAATTTGTGCAGGATATTCTGGCTGTCCCTTTGGTTCTACAGTAACTTCATCGCCTGTAATAACACTGTTAAAATTTGACTTATCTTGAATTACTATATTTGCTGGGTTATCATCGCCAATAATTACTGATTTATTAACCAATGATTCCATAGCAAAACGTTTTTCGAACTGGGCTACTTTTTTCAATCCAAAATTATGATAACCTACTAGATTTTTAACTAACATCTGAAACGTACCTTTACCATTATTCCCAGTAGCATTACCAAGTAGAAAAATTGCTTTGTGCAACTTGAGTGCCTTATTAGTGTTGCAAACCACATGTAGTACTTGCCATAAGACAGTTATGATTTCTTCGTCATCACAAGCAATTGATCCTAGCCAATTATTAAAGGTCCAATTTGTACCATCGAGATTTTTAAATACTGGTTCCTTTGGTCTCAATAAAGGTACTGGCTTAAGAACTCGACCGCTACCATATTCCGCAGTAGGTAATGGTGTCTCAATCTTTGTCTTGATAAACCAATTTGGACCATATGGCAAGATAATTTTCTGCTGAAGATCTACAATTCCGTTTCCCACAGGAACATACCTTGGATTACTCATCGGATTTACCGGAACCATACCACCTTTAATTTGTTTAAGCTTATAAATCACGTCTGTTGCCCCACTTTCTTTGTAGGATGGTTCAACCGCAAAAATAAATCGTCTCAACTGACGCTCACCATCACGATAGATACCTGCTTCTGGATCATAAGTAGATAAATGTAATCGTTCATCATCACCATTATCAAACCAACAAAAATGACAATATTCGGTTATAATGTAGGCTGTTTCAAGCGGACTCAAACGGTAAACCTTTTTCTTATTCTTTTCATTATCACTGTTGTCATTACTATCATTTTTTGTTGCCAGATATTGCACACGTGCTTGTTTTAATTGTTGCAGCAGATAACTAATCGTATATGGTTCTGATTGAATGTTTAATTCCTCATTTTTTGTAGTATCAACGTTTAAAGCTAATTGATCCTCTTCATTTTGATGCTTAAATTGGTTATAATTATTACTGTACATATTGTTCTTCCTTTCTAAAGAGCAATATCATTAGGCCGGCTTGCTGAGTGTTGCACCACTCAGCTTTTTTTATTGCCTGCTTTTGTTTACTCTTTAATAATGTTTTGTGGCGAAAGTTGTATTGTTTTGACATCTAGATATAATTACGATTGGTTCTTCAACCTATGCGCGTGCCCGGCAGCCGTAAATTCATAGAAAGAAGGATCAATCATGTGGACTGAACCCACGAAAACCGGCAAAGTCAAATTTGTCGAACAATTCAAAAACCCATTGACGCTGAAGTACACACGCGTCTCAATCACGATGGATAAGGAGACGAACTCCACGCGGAAGTTAGCTCAGCGAGCCCTGAATAAACGGATCGAAGAAAAACTCCGGCGGCTTCAGGACGGCCATATCAAAGAAGGCGTTACTTTTGGCGAGTTGATTGAAGAGTTCAATCAGTACTATCATCAAACCGTTAAGCCCTCTTCATTTGCTTCATGGCAGACTATCAAGGGAATAATCCAGAAAAACTTCAATATGCAGATTCTCGTTTCCAAAATAACCAATAAATATCTTGTCAACACACTAGAAGCTCTGCTTTATCAGCATGGCTATAAAAACGCCTACACTGGAATGATCAAGAACAAACTCAATCAGCTAATGCGTTATGCGTATCGACATGACTATATAGCAGCCCCAATCGGCCGACTTGAGATTAATCGGAAACGCAACAATTCTGCTAAGGATATTGAAGATAAATACTTGGAAGATGATGAAGCAATGAGCGTTTTAAATGCTGTTCGAGAAATTAATCCAATCTATGCTGATGCCTTACTGTGGCAGTACCTTACAGGTATGCGTATCGGCGAGATACTAGCGCTTCAAGTCAAAAAGGTATTTCAGCAAGATGATAAATGGTACGTCAAAATTAATTGCACATTGGAGTATTCAAAGAGACTAAAGACCGATTTTACAATCAGTGACACTCCTAAAACCCAAAGTAGCAATCGTACTATTCTTCTTCCTGAAAAAGCGGTTAAGATCTATCAGCAGTACAGCTTGGATAAACAACCAGATGACATTCTGTTTAGTAGAGAAACTAAAACCGGCATTTTTCTTCACCCCCTTTCAATAGATAATCACCTTAAAAAAGTCCAAAATGCCCTTGGTATGACTAAGCCACTATCAACTCATATCTTCCGTCATACGCATGCTTCAAAATTAGCTGAAAAAGGTATGCCGATCGAACTGATTTCAAAGCGATTAGGTCATAAGGATT
Organism: Lactobacillus sp. MRS-253-APC-2B; assembly: GCF_012843675.1. Lineage (GTDB taxonomy): Bacteria > Bacillota > Bacilli > Lactobacillales > Lactobacillaceae > Limosilactobacillus > Limosilactobacillus pulli. The sequence goes on along the minus strand of NZ_JABAFO010000003.1, from coordinate 80,793 downwards.
CAGCAATCACGAGGCAGATCTACTTGCATATAACAAAAAAGACCGCTGAGCAGTTCAGCGGTCTGATTAATGATTTTGATATCTGATTTTCCCCTTTTATGTCCCTCAGTGTTTTTTCATAGTCATATATCTATTGAAAACACTGATATTAAGGCATTTTAAAATTCAAAATTAGGGTTTTATTAAAAACATAATCGTCACATATCAAAATGAGTGTTAAAATATCAAAAAGCCGTAACCCGATAACTCGAATTACGACCTTGGAATGGTTTATTTAATTAAGCTTATTTTTTCTTAGCGTCCTTGTCGTCAGCTGGTACCTCGTTGTTTAAGTCGGTCCGCACAACCAGTACGTCAACTGGGGCATTCCGCTTAACAAAGGACGTAACTGAACCAACCATTGCCCGCTGCAGACGCGTCAGCCCACAGGCACCCATCATGATCAGATCATTTTGGTGATCGCGTGGGAAATCAAAGGAAATAACCGTCTTCGGGTTTCCCAGACGAATGTGGATGTCGATGTTGTCAAAGCTCTGCTTTTGCTTAGCGTTGTCGTAAAGCTCATCTAAGTAGTCCTTTGACTTGTCGACCAGCTGGTAGGCAATGCTGCTGTCTGACATGCCAGCAAAGTTGTATGCCATTGCCCGCGTGTCGATAACGTTTAAAATGTCGATATGTGCATCGTTACGCTTTGCAACCGCAATCGCCTTGTTCAGTGCCCGTTCAGCTTGCTTGGATCCGTCAACTGGGACGAGAATGTTTTGATATTCTTGATTCATAGTTATGACCTCCAATTCACACGACTTAATTGTTATCCTTATTGTACCATAATGATAGCGGAATCATTTGATTTTTATATGGTAAAAAGCAATAATTAGCTAAACTATTTTGACAATAAACCATTTACATTGTATTTTTTCACAATTTAAAGACATTAATTTGTGATTAGTTAAAAGGAGTGGATTTCATTGGACAAGATCGATCGTCAAATTATCAACATGCTACAGGAAAATGCCCGCGTATCGTTAAAAGAACTTTCCGCCGCCTGCTATATTTCCTCACCAGCCATTGCCGCTCGCATCAACAAACTGGAAAAGTCCGGCATCATCACTGGCTTTCACACCAGCGTCAATCTCGAAAAGCTGGACTACCACGTCAAGGCCTTCGTTCAGTTGCAGCTGGAACCACGCCAAAAAAAGGAATTCTATCCTTATATTGCTCAGGTTCCCAACGTAATCGAATGCAATTGTGTTACCGGGGATTTTTCTGAGGTTATGGAAGTTGTATTTCCTTCGACCTCAGATCTCGATGACTTTATCAATGAGATTCAGCAGCGCTTTGGCAAGACCAGCACCCAGATCGTCTTTTCAACCAGCGTCGATCACCGTGGCGTTAAATTACCTCAGCCAGAAGCAGTTAAAGAGTCATAAAAGCAATCATAATAAACAGCTGCGACCACATTGGCCACAGCTGTTTTGTGTTTTAGAGCAGCTTTTCGATTTGATCCAGGCGCTTTTCAAACAAGGCAAAGGCCCGTTCTAGGTAGGCACTGTCGGTTACATCAATGCCTGCGCGCTTTAAAAGCGTTACCGGATCATCACTGCCACCCGCGCGTAACAGGTCCAAATAACGATCCAAGGCGCCCGGCTCACGCTGCCAGACCGCTTCAGAAAGCGCCGTTGAAATTGCCCATGACGTTGCATACTGGTAAACATAATAGTTCATGTAAAAATGCGGTACATAGGCCCAGCTCTGCGTTCGTGTCCCGGTTTCTTCAATTGTAGGTCCGTAGTACTTATTAACTAGCTTACCACTCAGCTCATCTAAAAAATCGGCCGTCAGCGTTTGGCCACTTTGTTCAGCCTTGTAGGCGGCATCCTCAAATTCAGCAAATTGCGTCTGCCGATAGATCGTACCGATAAAACCGGTAATGTATTGTTCCAAAATAAAGATCCGCTTTTTAGGATCATCTTGATATTTTTCCAGCAGATAGTCGGTCAAAATGTTTTCATTAAACGTTGAGGCGACCTCAGCCAAAAAAATGGGGGCATCGGCATACTCGGAAGGCTGCACCTGCTGAGCCAGCCAACTATGCATGGCATGACCGGACTCATGCGCCAAAACGAACGTACTGTAAAGTTTATCGGTCCAGTTTAGTAAAATAAATGGATTAGCCGTGTAGACACCGACTTGATAGCCACCGGAACGCTTGCCAATATTTTCGGCCGCATCGATCCAGCGATGATCAAATTCATCTTTTAGCCCCTTAAGATATTCTGGTCCCATCACCTGCAGCGCATCCCAGGTCAGCTGCTTACCCTGCTCAAAAGTCGTCTTGAGCATATCTTCACCAGCTAATGGTACATTAACATCATATTTGTACATTTTATCCAAGCCTAAAACACGTTTCTTGAGCGCATACCAGCGATAGACCAGATCCAGATGCTGATTGACGGTTTTTACCAAGGTATCATAGACACTTTCAGGAATATTATTGGCTCCTAAAGCCGCTGCCCGTGCACTTGGATAATGACGAACCTGAGCTAGCGCATTTTCAGTGCCGATAAAGCTGTTCAAAGTCTGGGCAAATGTATTGCGCAGTTCATGGTACGGTTTTTCGTAGGCCAAAACGGCTTCCTTGCGCACGGCACGGTTTTGCGACTCATTGAATTGACTACGGTTGCCATGTGTCAGCTCAACCAGCTGGCCGTTTTCATCATGCACCTTGCCAAACTTCAAGTCGGCATCATTGAGCGTGTTGTAGATTTCTTCAGCACTATCCAACGACTTGTTCAAGCGGCTTAGCAGCGTTTCTTCGGCTTTAGAAAGGACGTGCTTTTTTTGCCGCCGCAGTTTGGTCATTTCATACTGATACTCAGTCAGTCCCGGCTCACTTTGCATCAATTTTTTAAAGTCGTTATCACTGATTGCCGTAATCTCTGGTTGAACGAATGCCAGCTCGGCCTCAATCTTAGTAGCAGCATTAACGACCATCCCGTACAGCGTTACGGCCATCGAGTCCGTTGTATCACTGTCGCGGCGCAGCATCCCATAAACGAATTCGCGCTCTAATTCTTCGCTGATGGCTTTATTTTCGTTCAGGTTCTTTAAAAACGTCTTGCCGTCACTGGCAAAGCTGCCGGCAGTTTTGGCCAAGGCTGCCGCTTTTTTTTCGGTTTCTTGCAGTGCTGTTTCCATTGCGTCATCAGATTTGTAAAGCAGCGTCAGGTCCCACTTGAGCTCTTGGGGCACTTCACTGCGCTTAAGCTGTTTTTCCATTATTTTCCTCCTATAAACTCATGTATAACTAATTATACAAAAAAGCATCGCTGAGATTTATAGCGATGCTTTATTTTTAACCTTGGTAGTTATCCAGATATTGATTGTATTTTTCGTGATCCAATGATTTTTCGGATTGACCGATAACCAGCGTAGCAATCGTGTTGCCGACCACGTTGACAGCCGTCCGTCCCATATCAACGAATCGATCGATACCGGCAATAAACGTCAATCCGGCAACTGGCACACCAATTGTTGATACCGAAGCCAACAAGACAACAAATGATGCCCCTGGCACCCCGGCCATCCCCTTAGAGGTAATCATCAAGACAACCAGCAGCGTAATCTGGTGGGCAATCGTCAAATGAATGCCATAAGCCTGAGCCAAAAACAGTGCGGCCAGTGCTTGATAGATTGCCGAACCATCCAGGTTGAACGTGTAGCCGGTTGGAATAACGAATGAGGCAATCCCTTTGTCGACCCCCATCTTTTGGGTCTTAGCCATCAGCCGTGGCAGCGTAGCCTCTGAGCTGGCCGTTGAAAAGGCAATTGCGATTTCTTCCATAACAACGTGCATCGTCTTCCAGTAGCGCAGATGGAAAATCTTGGCCACGATACCCAAAACGACAACCACGAAGATAACCATCGTTGCATAGGCAATTACAACAAACAATCCTAATGGCAGCAGCGCCTTGAGACCCATTTCGGCAATCGTCATCCCGATCAGCCCAAAGACCCCAATTGGCGAGAACTTCATTACCCAGTTGGTAACTTTGAACATCGTTTCGGAAACGGCATTCATAAAGTCGATGATGATCTTGCCGCTTTCGCCCAGTGAGGCCACGCCCAAACCAAAGAAGACCGAGAAAAAGATTACTGGCAGCATGTCACCGTCTGCAATCGACTTAAAGATGTTGGTTGGCACGATTGAGATCAAAAGGTCCCAGATGCCACTATGCTTGGATGCCGATTTGGCAGTCGTCAGATACTGTGAAATATCCGAGGCATGTAGATCGTGAATGTTGATGTAGGTACCAGGATGCAAGACGTTGCCGACGATCATCCCCAGCAAAAGCGCGATTGTCGTTAAAACTTCAAAGTAGATCAGCGTTTTAACCCCAATCCGGCCTAGTTTCTTAATGTCACCAATATTGGCAATCCCGACCGTTAAACATGAGATCACAATCGGCATTACGATCATCTGAATCAGCCGTAGAAAAATCGTACCCAGGCTCTGCATTACCTTGATGGCACCAGTATTTTGGTAGGTCATAGCCCCAACGATAATCCCCAAGACGAGTCCGATCATAATCTGCCAGCCCAGTGACAGTCGAGCAAAGCGATAACGTTTCATGCGATATTCCATCCTTCCGTTAATTTGGATTGCAATAACGATGCATTAATAAGTTCATGTTCAAATAACCGACCGCCAAAAATCATTTCCAATTAAAGGGTCTCACCGGGATCATTCCCGATCAGACCCGCTTATCTTGAATTTATTGTTCAAACTATTGCGGCTGCAAGATGCCAAAAGCTCTTGTTTTCGTATCGTTATTTCACTCACAAATTAAGTTCATCTATATCCGAAAGCTTATTTTACACTGTTATTTATAAAAAGTGAACAATTATTTTTGGATTTAGTTTATTCGTTCGGTAACAACGTATATAGAGTCCGTATTTTGCGTTTATTGTAAACGATTTCGCAAGGGTGTTTTTGATTGATTTCCGAAAATTAGTACCACTAACAATTGATAAGGTTCGCCAATTTTTTTATCATTTTTTATCTGTGCTACAAAGACCGTTATGTCGCGTTGGAAACGTTTTGATCATTTTTTAACAAGTCTTTTTAACTAAATTTTTTACTATTTTTTATTGATTTAATTCTTGAAAGCGCTTAATATAATTCCAGAGAGTTTTAAGTAAATGTCTTTTCAAGGAGGAAGGCTAGATTATGAATGAGGCGAGTTCCAAATCACAATCGATGGCTTCTCGAGTAGCATATTCATTTGGTGCTTTCGGGCACGATATGTTCTACGGGATGCTGTCAACGTACTTTATGATGTTTGTTACCGGTCACCTGTTCAACAGCAACAGCGGTGGCCAAGCAGCTCACATGGTTTCTTTCATTACGATTACCATCATGGTGCTGCGGATCGTTGAATTGGTAATTGACCCATTTATCGGTAACGTTATCGATAAGACCGATACTAAATGGGGTCACTTTAAGCCATGGGTTGTTGCCGGTGGTATCGTTTCTGCCGTTGCAATTTCCCTGCTGTTCACTAATCTGTGGGGTCTGACCTACAAGAATCCAGTTTTGTACCTCGTCGTATTTGCAATTTTATATATTACGATGGATATCTTCTATTCCTTTAACGACGTGGCTTTCTGGTCAATGATCCCTGCCATCTCATTTGACTCGGCAGAACGTGAAAAGACGGCTACCTTTGCCCGGGTTGGCTCCACGCTTGGTGGTCAGCTGGTCGGCGTGGTCGTTATGCCAATCGTTTTGGCATTCTCGCTCTCCTCAAATGGTGGTTCCGGTGACAGCCGCGGTTGGTTTGCCTTTGCCGCAATCGTTGCCGCGATTTCCGCAATCACGGCCTGCGGAGTTGGTGTTTTCACGCACGAAAAGAAGAACGAACTGCGTGAAAACAAGGAAAACACGACTTTCAAGAAGGTCTTTGGGGTTCTGCTCCACAACGACCAATTAATGGCAATTGCTGTTACCTACCTGGTTTACACGACTGGGGTTCAAATCGTTAATTCCTTCCAACTGTACTACTTCACCTATATTCTGGGTCGGGCAAGCACCTACACGCTGTATGCACTAATCAACGGCGTTATTGGTGCCGTTACGGTTGCTCTGTTCCCTGCTCTGGCTAAGAAGTTCAGTCGGATGAAGGTCTTCTATTACTCAATCCTGGTTCTGTTGATTGGTTTGGCAATCTTTGCCTTTGCCGGTCAATCTCTGCCAATGGTTATTCTTGGTGGTGCCATTTACATGCTGCCACAGCCACTGATCTTCATGGTTGTTTTGATGATCATCACTGACTCGGTTGAATACGGTCAATTGAAGCTTGGTCACCGTGACGAAGCCGTTACGCTTTCCGTTCGTCCACTGCTGGACAAGTTCGGTGGTGCCGTTGCCGGCGGTGTCGTTGGGATGACAGCTACGGCTGCTGGCATGATCTCTGGTGCTACGGCATCCGACATTACGGCTCACGGTGCGGGAATCTTCAAGCTTATGATGTTCGCCGTTCCTGCAATTCTGATTCTTTTAGGTGTCCTGTGCTTCAAGAGCAAGGTTAAGCTGGATGAGAAGATGCACGCTCAAATCGTTGACGAACTGGAACAATCTTGGCACCAACACCTGGAAGGCAATGACAGCGTTCGGGAAGAACTGGCTGAAGATGCCAACCTGGCTGAAGATCTGGTCATCGACTTCAAGGCACCAGTCAGCGGTACTTTGATGCCACTGTCTCAGGTAGGCTCTAAGCCATTTGCTGATGGCACGATGGGGCTTGGTATTGCCATCAAGCCATCTGATGGGCAAGTCTTTGCACCATTCTCAGGAACTGTGGTTGCAGACTTCCCGACTACTCGTCACGCAATCGGTCTGGAAACCAACAATGGCGTTCCGGTTCTGATTCACGTCGGTGTTGATACGGTGCAGATGCGTGGGACTGGATTTATCAACTATGTCGTCAAAGGCCAGCACGTTGCAGCCGGCGAAAAGCTGATGGAATTCTGGGCACCGGCAATCAAGAAGGCTGGTCATGACGATACGGTTATGATTGCCTTTACCAAGTCCGAAAAGGCACCTAAGTATACTTTGACCTACGTCAAGAAAGATGGCGAAGTCAAGGTTGGCGACACCATTATGCAAATCGAAGTCAAAAAAGACTAATTAGACTAATTGAATGATCAAAAAGTCGGTTGGCCTTAAAAAAGCTCGACTGCAGCAGTCGGGCTTTTTGTTTGTCATTTATTCATGGAGGAATTTAATATGAGTATCCAAGTTAATGCCAACAATCAACTGTTTCACCTGCAGACCAAGCACACCAGCTATGTCTTCCACGTTATCGAGGATGGGTCACTGGGACAGCTCTACTATGGTCCAAAGATCCCCTTCAAAGACGACTATGCCAATCTCAACACGCGTGAAGAACACGACTGTACCAACACGCGTACCGATGAAGACGTTGAGTTTCAAGCTGAGCTGCTAAAGCAGGAATACGCTGGATTGGGCAAGGGCGACTACCGCTATCCTGCTTTTCAGATCACGTATCCAAACGGCTCACGGACCTCGGAATTCCAATACCGCGACTATGAAATCAAAGACGGCAAGGAACGCCTTGAAAAGCTGCCTTCAACGTTTGCCGATGACAGCAATGATTCACAAACGCTGACCGTTAAATTAATGGATGGCGACCTGGAACTGCAGTTGCACTATACCGTTTTTGCCGATGAAGACGTGATCGTGCGCAGTGCAACGTTTGTCAACCACGGTAAGACCGTCTTTTTGAACCGTGCCTTGAGTGCGCAATTGGATCTGCCAGATGCAGACTACGACTTTATCCAATTTGCCGGCTCCTGGTCGCGTGAACGGCATCTGCATCGCAGCCATCTGCGACCAGGTACGCAAAGCATTTCGAGTCTGCGGACGGCTTCCAGTCATCAGGAAAATCCATTCTTTATGCTGGCCCGGCCACACACTGACAATAACCAAGGGGCTGTTTTTGGCTTTAACTTTGTCTACTCAGGCAACTTTTTGGATTCGGTCGAAGTTGACCAATTTGATACCACGCGCGTTTTGATCGGTATCAACCCTGATGAATTTGGCTGGAAGCTCGCTGAAGGTCAGTCGTTCCAAACGCCAGAGGCTATTCTCAGCTATACTGACAACGGCTTTAACGCGCTCTCTCAGCAATTGGGTGTCTTTTATGCTCAACACTTGATCAACCCGCACTTTGCCCATCAAGAACGGCCAATTTTAATCAACAACTGGGAAGCCACGTTCATGGACTTTACGGAAGACAAGCTGATGCCAATCGTTGAACGGGCCAAGGAATTAGGCATCGAAATGTTTGTACTTGACGATGGCTGGTTTGGTCACCGTGACAACGATCGCTCTAGCTTGGGTGATTGGTTCGTAGACGAAAAGAAATTCAACAACGGCATTGCCGGCTTTGCCAAACGCGTCCATGATCTGGACATGAAGTTTGGGCTGTGGTTTGAACCAGAAATGATCTCAATCGACAGCAAGCTTTATGAAACGCACCCTGAATGGATGATCAAGACGCCAGGTCGCGGCCAGACGCCGGCTCGTCATCAATTCGTCTTGGATATGAGCCGCAAGGAAGTCGTTGACTACTTGTTTGAATTGATGAGCCACATCATTCAAGATGCCAAGCTGGATTACATCAAGTGGGACATGAACCGTAACATCACCGAAATGTATGGTGCCGACCTGCCTTTCGATCAGCAATTGGAATTCTCGCACCGCTATATTCTGGGTGTCTATGACCTCTATGACCGCCTGACCAAAGCCTTTCCGAACGTCTTGTTTGAATCGTGTGCATCTGGTGGTGGCCGCTTTGACCTCGGGATGATGTACTATGCGCCACAAGCCTGGTGCAGCGATGACACTGACGCCGTTGAGCGCATCAAGATTCAAGACGGTACCTCTTATGGCTACACGCCTTCAATGTGGGGTGCCCACGTTTCAGCTGTACCAAATGATCAGGTTGGCCGGTTGACCTCAATTGATATGCGCGCTAAAGTCGCCTACTTCGGTGCCTTTGGCTATGAGCTGGACGTCACTAAGCTTAGTGATGAGGAACAGGCCGAAATCAAGCAGCAGGTCGCCTTTTACAAGAAGTATCGCAAGCTCTTCCAGTTTGGAACGTTCTATCGTCTAGAAACGCCAGACACCAACGAAAACGTCTATGGCTGGGAAACCGTCAGCCCTGATCAGAAAACGGCCATTGGCATGCGCTATCAGATTCTAAACGGAGCCAACCCTGCCTACATCCGCTATTACTTTAAAGGCTTGGATCCAGAACGTCGCTACACGGTCAATGATGGCCAGGAAGTCTTCTCCGGTGCCGAATTGATGAATGCCGGCTATTTCGTACCACGTGTCATGAGCCGTCTGCAATCGCCAAAAGCACCATCTGATTTCCACGCTGATATGTTTATCGTCAAAGCCGTTGACTAATAGCATCAACAATAAATAAACCGTACTGACAGCTGCCGGTACGGTTTTTATTTATGTATGTTACTTATCATCTGCTTCAAATAGGCTGCGATACTCACCATAGCCGGCTTCTTTTAACTGGTCATACGGAATAAAGCGCAAAGCCGCCGAATTAATGCAGTAGCGCAGCCCACCTTGATCCAGTGGTCCATCACAAAAAACGTGCCCCAGATGCGAATCAGCCTGCAGACTGCGTACTTCGGTTCTTTCCATGCCAAATGACTGATCGCGTTTTTCTTTCAGCTTGGTGATTGGTCTGGTAAACGCCGGCCAGCCACAACCTGAATCGAACTTATCCAATGAAGAAAACAGCGGCTCGCCACTAACAACGTCAACATAGATGCCTTTTTCAAAAAAGTGATCATATTTACCAGTAAACGGTGGTTCAGTAGCGGCCTCTTGCGTGACGCGATACTGCATTTCAGTCAGCTTGTTTTTGTCAGTCATCTCAATTCCTCATTTCGTACTTGCCAAACGATTGATTGCTTGTCATTCAGCATTTTGATTTTGGTCATTGTATCATTTGGCATCGGATTAGCGTAAAAATATGCCTACTACTAAAAAAGCGACCTGAATTTTTCAGATCGCTCTATTATTAAGCTTATTAAGCGCCAAATACCTTAAACCGCTTTTCAGCAGGCATGACGTCTTTTTCGCCGGCTGGTGCGTCAACCGATCCAAATGGCATCTCTGCCCGCAGCTGCCAAGTCTCTGGAATATCAAACGCCTTGGCAATCGCTTCATCAATCAGCGGGTTATAGTGCTGCAGCGATGCGCCTAGGCCTTGAACAGACAGGGCTTCCCAAACTGCCTGTTGAGCGCCGCCAAGTGCCTGCTCAGCCCAGCCGGCAAAGTTAGCCGCATATGAAGGAAAATCATTTTCCAGTTGCTTGACGGTTGCCGTTTCGGTAAAGTAAAGGATGGTCCCGAACGCTTTAAAACTGTTGACCTTAGCTTCCGTCTTGGCAAACGCAGCATCGTCTTTGACTACCTTGCGCAATTCAGCCAAAACAATGTCCCAGACCTTATCGGAATCTTCGCCAAACGTGATTACAGCCCGGACCGTCTGACTGTTAAAAGCAGATGGCGACTGTTCGATGGCTTCTTCAATCAGATTAACCAGCATCTGTTTGTCTTCCTTGACGTTTTTGCCCAGGTTGTAGATAGAACGGCGCTTAGCCTGCAGTTTAGTAAATTCGTTGGTCATATTATCACCTCATGATTGATTGTCTGTTGTGTATGTTTTCTATACTTTAACCGATTACTTACTTTTTGTAAATGAATTTATTACAAAATTTAAAATCTTTTACAAAATAAAAACTCTCGCCGGCTTAATGCCAAGCGAGAGTCTGCAATTATTTTTGTGTGTAACTTAGGATTTTTGGATCAATTTTCAGTACTCTGCCGTAAAATCAGCTTGGTACCGACTACTACCCGCTGCGGAGCCAGATCCGGGTTCTGCAAGCGGCGTCCCAACAGCTCGATTCCCATTGCCGCCATTTGATCGGTTGGCACGTGAATCGAAGTCAAGGTTGGATAGGTGTAATGAGTAATTGACGTATCATCAAAACTGACCAGCGCCATTTCTTTTGGTACGTCGATCTGCTTTTCGTGTAAGGCACGCAAAGCACCAACGGCCATTGCATCATTGGCAATCAAAACGGCTTGGGGACGATCCTTGAGCTGCAAAAGGCGCTGCATCTGATCAAAACCGCTCTTTTCTGAGTAGTCGCCCATCATAAACCATTCTGAATGATAAAGGTCACGTATTTTTAAAGCCTTGGTAAACGTTTCACGCCGCGAATCACTGACCGGCTTTTGGTCGGTCGTTTTTTCCTGACCTGCAATCATGCCAATCTTAACATACTTTTCGGCGAGAAAATCAGCTGCCTGCTTGATGCCGCCATCAAAATCCGGCAAGACCGAATCACAGCCATTAGCCAGCGCATCATAGTCAATCACCACGATCGGCTTGTTGAAGCGCTGCAGCTGATCAATCTGTTTTTGACTGTACTTACCGATTGCAACGATCCCACTGACGTCATTTGGAATCTGCTCCATGTGCGTATCAAAAACGGTAGCCGTTGTGTAGCCGACCTGCTGGGCCTCTTTTTCAACACCCAGTCGGATATTCATGTAGTAAAGGTCATCCAGCTCCCGAGCCGGTGAATACCACTGAATCACAGCAATTTTATGACCGGTGGCGGCACTGCGGCGATGTTTTTTAGTATAGGACAGCTCTTCGGCAATCGTCAGAATCTTGCGCCGTGTTTCTTCACCAACCGACAGCTGTGGGTCATTGTTCAAAACCCGCGATACCGTCGCCAGTGAAACCCCCGCACGATCTGCAATGTCCTTTAGCGTTACTGCCATTCAAAACCATCCTTTCCTTGGTCAAAATTGGTTACAGTTGTTCAACGAACCGCTGCCAGCCAGCTTGACCCTGGGCATCGCGTTTGAAGACGCCGGCATCTGCCAAGACATCGCCAAAGACTTGAGCAACTTCTTGTTCCAAAATCTCTTCAACGTTGTCAGCATTAATGTCATCATGCCGTGCCTGAACTTCTTTAGCCCATGGCAGATGGCTGTCGGCAATCTTGTTTGGTTCATTGAGCCAGTACTTCTTGACTTCTTCTAATTCACTCTTCAAACGAGCTGGCAGGATGGCTCGGCCCATGACTTCGATCAGACCGATATTTTCCTTTTTGATGTGCCAGAGCTTTTCATGTGGGTGGAAGATGCCCAGTGGGTACTCTTTACTAGTATTATTGTCTCGCAAAACCAAGTCAAGAACAAATTCTTCACCATTGCGGTGCATGATCGGCGTTACGGTGTGGTGCCGCGTTTCACCATCAAAGGCTTTCAATGAAAGTTCTGGATCGTCATAGTGATCCCAGACATCAATGATATGCGTCCCCAGTTGAATCAAAGCCTGGTCGTTGGTACTGGTCAAACGCAGATCACTCATTGGCCAGTCAACGATGCCGGCTTTAACGTCCGGGTAGTCTTTAAAATTCAGTTCTTGTTTGATTGGGGCCTTCATCATTGGGAAGGTGTGTCGGCCACCTTGATAGTGCTCATGGGCCAGCATGGAACCGCCAACGATTGGCAGATCGGCGTTGCTGCCGACAAAGTAGTGTGGCAGCTGTTTTTCGATTTCAATCAAATTGATCAAGGTCTGCTGGTTGATCTCCATTGGTTCATGCTTGGCATCCAAGAAAATGCAGTGTTCATGGAAGTAGGCATATGGCGAGTACTGGAAGCCCCATTGCTTACCGCCAATCGTCATCCGAATAATCCGGTGGTTGCTGCGGGCTGCATGTCCCAGACGTCCCAAGTATCCTTCATTTTCCATGCAGAGTGCACATTGCGGATACTTCTTTTGCGTATCATGAGCAGCGGCAGCGATCGCCTTAGGGTCTTTTTCTGGCTTGGAAAGGTTGATTGTAATCTCCAGTTCATTACCATCATTGACCTTTTTGGTAAACTCAATATTTTTCTTGATTGCGGATACCTTTACGTAGTCATTGCTGGTACACAGATCGTAAAACCAGTCCGTCGCTTTTTCTGGCGTTTGTTCATGCTTTTGCCAGAATGTATCATTGACCCGCGATGGCGTTGGCGTCAGCAGATCGTATAATTGATCGTTTAAGATCTCACGTGCTGTTTGACCGTCTTCAATCTTGCCACGCTTAACCGCCAATTCAACCAGTTGACTGGCCAGTGGCGTATCTGATTGGGCCTCGACATCTTCATCGCCAACCAGCGCCCGAATCTTGTTCATCACATAGATCTTGTCCATTGGCTGAAAAGCACCGCTGGCAATTGCCTTTTCTGCAAATCCTTCAATGAGTTCCATGTTGCAAACCTCTTTCTCAAAAACTGAACCGCAATGCTAAATCTTGTGAGGACCATCAACGATCTCGGCGTCATAGAAGCTGGCGTCGTAGCCGATCGTTTCGCGGTAAACCTTGCCGACGTTTTCTTTGAAGGCAGCGGATTGGTCCTTCTTTACGATGGCAATGGCACTGCCGGCAAAACCACCGCCGACCATCCGCGCACCCAGACAGCCAGGCTGTTCCCAAGCCGTTTCAGCCAACGTGTCCAGTTCCTTGCCAGTTACTTCGTAGTCAAAGTGCAGTGAGACGTGCGAAGCGTTGATCAAACGACCCAGCTTTTCAAGATCGCCCGCCTTCATAGCTTCGATTGCCCGCAGCGTCCGCTGGTTTTCAGCAACCGCATGACGTGCCCGACGGATCAAGACGTCATCGTTGATCAGGTAGGAGTACTCATCAAACGTATTTTCGTCCAGTTCACCGAGCTTCTTAATGTTCAGTTTTTGGTTCAAGCGCTTAACGGCTTCTTCACATTGTTCAACGCGTTCGTTGTACTTGGAGCCAGCCAGAGAGTGCTTCTTGTTGGTACTCATGATGACGATTTCGTAGTCGCCCAGCTTCAATGGCAGGTACTGGTATTCCAAAGTGCTGCAGTCAAGGAAAATGGCATTGTCTTTTTTACCCATCCCAACGGCAAATTGGTCCATGATCCCTGAGTTTAAGCCAACAAAATCGTTTTCCGTCTTTTGACCCAACTTAACCAGTGAGATTTCGTCAATGTCCAGATCAAATTCATCTTTTAACAGATTACCCATCAAAAGCTCAATGGAAGCTGATGAAGAAAGACCGGCACCATATGGCAGGTTGCCGTGGACCAGCAGGTTAAAGCCGTGGTCGATCTTGTAGCCGGCTTGCTTTAAGTAGACCAGCATCCCCTTAAAGTAGTTCGTCCAGGTCTTACCGTCTTCGGTTTCCGGCTTTTCATCGTTGATGCTGAACTCTACGACTGAGCTGCCTTCCATATTGGCTGAGTAGAGCTGAACCTTGTCATCATCACGTGGACCGTAGACGCCAAACGTTCCCAGGCTGATAGCACATGGGAAGACGTGACCACCATTGTAGTCCGTGTGTTCACCGATCACGTTGATTCGACCTGGTGAGAAGAAAACGTCCTTAGCTTCACCCTTAAAAACATCTTGGTATTCTTTCAGTAATTCTTGCTTATCCATCTCTAGCTACCTCCATAAACGGTTAGTAAACTTTTACTAAATATTAGCTTACGCTTAACCTGTCGTTTTGTCAATAAGCGCTTACATTATTATTTTTAAGGCGTTTGTGGACTTTTTAACAATCCTTATTTAACAACCGTTTGCGCCGTTTTTCATGTTAAAATAAATTTTACTTAACAACCTTGCAAGCCACGGAAAGGACTCATCATGACAAAACTTCTCCCCGATCAGTTAAAAAAACAAACTCGCCTGCTGGGACGCTGGGCCATTCGCCAATTGAACGGCAGATCTGTTCTCTATACCACCAACCTCGGCAGTTTGATTAAGTTCCACGTTCAAAACAGTCCTAAATTAAAAATCAACGTCTTGAACAACGGCAACCCGCAGCTGCCGCCACAATCCTGGGCCGTACGCGTTAATCGTGGTCCTTGGCAGCGCTGGTCAGTACAGGAGTCGTCATTTGAACTAAAACTGCCTAACCAGGCTGATATTGAGATCATGACCGCCGGCAACACCGATCTTGATGACGTTTGGCTTGGCAATCAAGGTCTGGCATTGGCTGAAATTGAGTTTGCCGATCACGCCACAATTACGCCAGCCAAGCCGCTAAAACGCATCGCAATTATTGGCGACTCAATTACAGCCGGCTGCTGGGTCAATGGACGCCGCCCTAGTACCGACTATCGTCCCGAAAGCTGCTACGTTGGTCTAATCAGCGATGAGTTGAATCTCGACGTTGATCGAATTGCTTATTCGGCAGGCGGCGTCTTAAGATCTGCCGTTGGCAACGTACCACCTGCCGCACAGTTTTTTGCTCACATCGATGCCAAGACGACCTGGCAGCCCGATGTTCTGCCCGAGCTGGTCTTGATCAATCTAGGCGTTAATGATCGACGCTTTTCTAATGTGCGATTTCAGGCCGCCTATCGTGATTTTGTCAAACAGGTTCAACATGCCTATCCTGGCGTGCCGATCGCGCTGATGGTTCCATTTGCCCAGACCTATGCCGATATTATTGAAGAAACCGCACTTGAATGTCATACTATGTTCATTCCTACCAAAAACTGGTGCCAGTCGTTTACTGATGGCCTGCATCCCGATCAAAAAGGCTCCATGCAGATTGCCCAGCATCTGGTACCCGTTTTGGCTGAGCTTTTAAATCAAATCAAGGGGTGATTTTTATGTCAACGCCAACCCGTCAGCTGCCAATCAATGACGGCTACAACTATCGCGATCTCGGCGGTTATCAGACTATCGACGGTCATACCGTCAAATGGCGTCGTCTACTGCGTTCTGGCAGTCTGCATCACTTAACCAGCCAAGACCTGCAGTATTTATCTGATCTAAAAGTAGCCAAAGATATTGATCTACGCTCGCCACGAGAAACCAAAAAAGAGCCTGACCAAGTTCCAGACGTTGCCGAATATATCGCTAACCCTATTTTTTCAACCGACGAAACCAGAGCTTCACAGCCAATCTCATCTTTTAGCGATGAATTGAATGCTGATCCGACACGTGGCCGCCAGCACATGCGCACTGTCTATCATGAAATGGTCGCTGAACCTGGTCCACAACAGGCCTACCGCGAATTTTTCCAACAGCTGCTAAGCGCACCGGCTGATCGCCCCGTCCTGTTTCACTGTACTGCCGGCAAGGATCGGACCGGTATTGGCGCCTACCTGCTGTTAAACGCCTTAGAAGTGCAGCCTGATGTCATCATCAAAGACTACCTGCTGACCAATGAGCTCGTTAAAGACGTTCAGCAAGACATCAAGCAGAAACTGACTGCTAGTCATTTTTCGTCAAACTACATCCAAAATTCGCTTGATATGGCCAGTGTTAAGCGTGAATACCTACAGACGGCCCAGGATGCCATCCAAAAAATCAGCGGCTCCGTTGCCCAGTATCTTAAAGAAGTCATGCAGCTTTCTGACTCTGATCTGCAGGTATTGCGTCATAAGTACCGCGACTAATGGTATAATAAACCAAAAGCAAGCGTTTTCTGGAATCTAACGCTGATGGAGGTGTCAATATGGAGACAAGAATCTTCTTTAATCCCGGCGACTCGATTGCCAATATTCATGACTACAATGAAGCCGTACGCAAGGGACAGATTTTTAAAAAAGAGCGCAAAATCGATGACCTGGTAATCGCCAAAGGTCCTGATGATGAGGAATATGCCATCTTTTATGCCAAGGACGCCTTACCAGCTGACCACGCCAAAGCTCAGCCCTATGACGTCAAAGAACATCTCTAGACAAATAAAAACGCCGAGTCAGCAAGCTGATTCGACGTTTTTTATTGCATAAGCAATCAAGATTAATAATGAGCGATCCAACTGCTTAGCAAGATCCCTCGTCATTAGTTAAGGTCATGTCAAGCCATTGTTGACTGCTGCAGCTTAGCGGCCACCAACGATCTGAGCTGCCTGCTGTTCCAAACGCAGTACCAATTCATCAGCATCGGTCTTGAAGTCTTCGATAAAACTGTCACGAATTGGCGCAGCCATCCCAAGCCTTTCACCCATGACGTCGGTCACCACTAGATTTTCGCCTGCCCAGGCAACATCGTCATAATGACCCTCTAAGGCCTCATCCATAAACTCCTGCAAGGTATCGCGCACGGCATCCTTAATGACGTCATCCATTTCCAGATGCTGACCATGAACCTGGTACTGCGCAATCTTCATTGCAACTTCTTCCATGTTTTCTGGAATCTGAATACTCATAAAAAATCCCCCTTGGCTTAATGCTTGCGACGACTCTTTTGACGCCGATTTCGAAATGAAATGCCGACTGGTGGGTGTTTTTTGCTGTTTGCGTTCTTAACGGTTGAGGCTTGCGGTGCCATTTTCTTTTCAGCCACCCGCTTGGCCATCTCATTGTTTTGTTCACGCGCATCGTAATCACGCCATGGATGCATGATCGTCCCTACAAAGCTGGTCAAAAGCGTTCGGTGCGTAGCCATCCACCTCTGGGCATTTTCATAATTGCTGGTGTCAACGCCTTCTGCCTGGGCTAAAGACATTACCAGCTGCGTCAAACGATCCTTACGATTCAGCGAGGCCAGGGCTTCTTGGGCCGGCTGCATATGCAAAAGCGTTCGTTTAGCCAATTGATACTGATCATCGTCAAGATCGTTTTGCTGATGCAGATAGGCAAAAAAGGCATCAAACAAGGCTACGATTCTAATGATTTGATATGGTTTGATATGTGGATCAAGCGGCATCGTCATTCCCAAGACCTGCTGCAAGGCATCAAAGGTCCATGTATCAGGCCATTGATGTGCTTCTTGATTCATCAAGGTCAAAAACTCATCAATCAGATACTGCTCATCGGTCTCATCCAATCCCTCAACATTTTTAAGCAGATTCGACTCAGGCGCCACGGCAACCATTGTTTTTTGCCAGGCCAGATAGCTTTCTGGCGTCCATTTCTGTGGCGTCTTTGCTGCTGGTTTGGTATCCGACTTATCAGCAGCTGCTTTCCAATTGGCCTGCATAGTCTTGCGATGCTCGTCCATGGTTTGCGCTAGTTCTTTTTCTTGATCAGTTTTTAAAAACTTCTGGTAGGCTTTTAAAACCGGGATTGTCGAAATCACCTGGCGATATGATGCCTGACCATCCTGGTACAGTTCATGATCCAAAACAGCTGCCAGCGCTGCACTCGTCCAATGGCAGTCGTCGAGCTGGTGACGATCTGCCATCAGTTGATTGACCTGCTGCAAAATACTTTGTGCATGCTCCTGTTGATTTTTTGACAACCGATCAAACGCCGCGTCGACTAAGAATGCTTGTACGTGGGCCTGATTCTGTTGATAATCCATCAAAAATTTCACTCCTGTTGCTTCAACTTGAATTTCATTAACTATCATAACATAATTACTTAGTACACACGTTCGCTTACAGCTTATAAAATTGGAGGAAATCAAATGCCATCCAAAAAAATCAAGGTACCAGACTTCTACTATCAAGAAATGACAGCTGCTGGCTACCGCCAAATTGAAGATCAAATTGAAACCCTTAAAAAGCAGCGCCCCGAAAAAATTGCTCGTCTCAAGGCCGCTCGGGCACTGGGCGATCTTTCTGAAAATACTGAGTACAGTACTGCTAAACGGGAGCTGCGGCACCTAGAAAGCCGACTGCGCTATCTAAACAAGCAGCTGACTTATGCTAAGGTCATCACGCCTAAAGATACGGGTAAAGTCGGCATGGGATCCACGGTTGAGCTGCAGTATGACGATGATGATGAGACCGAGACCTATACGCTGGTTGGCCGCCAAGAAGCCGATATCTTAAAAGGTAAGCTGGCTTTTGACTCACCACTTGGCAAGGCAATCACTGGTCTGGGTGTCGATGATTTTGCAATGGTTACGGCACCTCAAGGAGAATACCGAGTTAAGATTGTTTCCGTTAAAGTTAACCCCGATGAAGTCAATTAAGTCAAATCCGTATCAGCAGGAATGCCATAAAATTTCTTTGGCTGGCTTAAGGCTTGATTGAGCGGCTTAATCTGAAATAGTCAGTTGATCAATCGGAAACTTGCGGCTTGCGAACTGATTTTGATCTCGTTATACTAAATGACGTTGCAGGTTAGTGGCACAAGATATTGTGGGTTATCCACAGATATCCCCACTTATCCACAACATCTTGTGGATAAGTGGGGAACTGAATCTGAATCGTCCGCTCAGGTTCAGTCACTTTAACCTACACCATACTGATTTCTACTCTGTTTCAAAAAGACCCCTGGCTTGTCCAACCAGGGGTCTTCTTTCATATTGACAATGCTTTTTGATAGGCGGCCTCAGTTTTAGGGTCAAAAGCCACCATGATGACTTCTTGAACCCATCGACTGGCTGCCATAAATTCACGAATCGTTTTAATCGCGATGGCTGCCGCCTGCTCAACGGGAAACGCATAGACACCCGTACTGATCGATGGAAAAGCAACCGTTCGACAGTGATAGTGCTCAGCTAATTTCAGACTATTGCAATATGAAGCAGCCAGTAGTTCGGGCTCGCCATTTTGTCCGCCACGCCAGATTGGTCCTGGCGTATGAATGATATATTTAGCTGGCAGCTGAAAGCCTGGTGTGATCCGCGCCTCACCAGTCGGACAGCCATGAAACTGCTCACAGGCTGCATAAAGTGCCGGACCAGCAGCACGATGAATGGCTCCATCAACACCACCACCGCCCATCAGCGTTGTATTGGCGGCATTGACGATGGCATCAACTTGATACGTGGTAATATCGCCTTGCTCAACTTGAATTGATTTGGCCATGCATCTCACCTACCAGATGTTGACGCGTTTTTCGGGTGCCAGATACATACCATCGCCCGCCTGGACGTTAAATGCCTGGTAGAACTCGTCTTGATTTTGCGCCTGCACGTTGGCCCGCAGCTTGTTTGGTGAATGCACGTCAATTGAAAGCAGCAGCTGCATGTACTGATCGGTTGCCTTCATCCGCCAAATCCGGGCCCAATTAATAAAGAAGCGCTGGGCGTCAAAGTCTTTTTCTTCTTTGGCTGCTGCCAGAGCACAGCTTAACCCACCAGCATCAGCAATGTTTTCCGAAACCGTCAGCTTACCGTTCACCTTTTGTCCTGCAAATGGCAAGCCATCAAACTCAGCAATCATCTTTTGAGCCAATTGCTTAAAATGATCCAGATCTGCCTTGGTCCACCAATTATTAAGATTGCCGTACTCATCAAACAGCGCCCCGTTGTTGTCAAAGGCATGCGAGATTTCATGAGCAATTACCGCACCGATCCCACCATAATTTTCACTGCTGGTCTGTTTAAGGCTGTAGAATGGTGCCTGCAAAATTGCCGCAGGAAACACGATGATGTTTTTAAATGGGTGATAGTAGGCATTGACCGTAGCCGCGCTCATTTCCCAACGCAGGCGATCAACTGGCTGATTCCAGCGACCAAACATCTCCTTGGTCGCTGTCTTGCCCAATTGAATCATGTTTTCCAACAGCGTAGCGTGAGCATCAACTTTTAATTGATCATAAAGCGCTGGAATCTGGTCGGGATAACCAACTTGAATTCCCAGCTTGTCTAATTTAAGGATTGCTTTGGTCCGGGTTTTTTCACTCAGCCAGTCGTTCTTGGCCAACCGCTGCTGATAGATCTTGACCATCTGCTCAACCATATGGTGTACGTCAGCCTTGGCTTGCGGCCCAAAATAAGTTTTACCGTAATAGTCGCCAACGACCTGATCAAACGTGCCACGTGCCAGACGATAGGCAAACTTGCGCTGATCAGCTGGCTGCTTGGCACCAGAAAGCGCCCGACTATAGCGGCCATTGATTTCACGCAGCTTATCAGTCAATAATCCAGCCATGGAGCGAATTGCATTAACCAACAGCCAGCTCTTGAACCATTCAAAATGGCCAGCCAAAATCTGATCCAGTGCTTCCAGATACTTAGGCTCCGTTACGATAACCTTGTCTGGTTCGGCCCCCACCAATTCCTCAACCACGGCGGCCAGATCCAACTGACTGGTATGACCTGCAAATTCTGCCAGCGGCTGTGGATTGTACATCTTGCTGTAGTCAGCCGATTCTTCTGCACTCTTGACGTGTGGAACCAGTAAGGCATCAAATCGCTTGGTTTCTTCAATCAGTTTTTGAGCTGCTTTTTCTTCATAGCCCAGCTTATCCAAAAGCGTCGTCATCATTGATGTCCAAAGCTGCATCAATTGTGGACCCTGAGGATTTTTCGGATCATAATAATTCTTTTCCGGCAGGATCAAACTTGGTGCTCCGGCAAACAAGGCATAGACGCGTGCATTCTTCATATCGGCATCAATATCAAATACCACTGGTGAAGCTGTTCCATTAAGCAGCAGCTCGGCCCAGTGTTCTTGATAGTCGGCATAGCTTTGCAGACTTTCAAGCGGCTGCAGGGCCTTTTTTAATGGGGCCGTGCCTTCTTGCTCACGACGCTTAAAATCCTTAGCTAAGCCATACAGCTTGATCATCTCATTAAAGCGGGGATCCTGACTGCTCTTTTGTTTGTTTAAAAACGCATCAAAATCATCCATCAGCGTTTTATCAATATCATCAACCAGACTGTTAAAGCCACCGGTTGCTGGTCGATCAGCCGGTATCTGGGCTGTTTGTAGCCATTCGCCGTTGACGGCCTCATAAAGGTCTTCTTTGGCCTTTGCCATATCAATCGTCATCTAATCACTCCATCCATATTCTTAATGCAGACATCATAACAATTTTTTGGTTCCACGTGAAACCAAATTATCAGCTGATTTTATTCAAATGGTGCCAGCAGCGTATTGCGGGCCGCTGGTGAGAACCATTCTGCATGCAGGGCCAAAAGATCCTTAACCTGGCCATAGTCATCCAGCTGCCAGCTTCCCTTGATCATCCCTGCCTTTTGCAGAGCACGCGCCATTTCGATATCAGCTACCTGCAGCATTTCGCGAAACAGGCCGCCCTCATTTGGATCCCAGTCATCATGGAGCAATGCCGCGGCATGCTGAAACGTCTGATCATGTTTCATAGCTGCCAGCATATAGCTTGGCGGCAGCAATGGATATTCGTTCATTTTAATTTCCCCCAATCTTAACGGAACGCATCTGTGGACTCTTGACCGACAACTCGCTTTCCGTACTCAACAGCCATAAAACATTACGATAGCCATGAACATTGAGCTCGCTTTCACCCCAGCCATCGGTCAAAATTACGATCGTTGCCTGTTGACGATCGATATGATTTTGCTGCAGCCAGTCAAAGATTGCTTGAAAGCAGGTTCCACCGCCACCGGTTCGGCGATAAGATGCGCTTTTGCCGGGTAAAAGACGCATAACGCCCTCATCATGCACCTTGGCATCAAAAGGTACGATTTCTACTTGTAAGTTCAATTGAGCTGCCAAATACTGCAGCTGCGTCAAAACGTTGGCTACCTCTTGATCACTCATTGATCCGGAATTATCAACAAATGCATAGATATCAGCATTTAAACGATCAATCTGACCTGGCAGTTCCATTCTGAGCGGTTGCCGTCGATTAAAACGGGCTCTGGTATCCTGCTTACCGCTTGGAATTTTGCCCAACAGCCGAATCAAAAGCTGCCGCCAGTTCAATGGCTCCGGATGCGTTAAGCGCTCCAATTCGGCTTGAATCTCGCCTGGCAGCAGGCCACGGTTCTTTTGGCTGAGACTTTCCCAGGCCTTAGTAAGCAATGACTTCAAGCGTGCTTTTTGCAGATCGGGATTATCAACCGACTGATCCGTCTGCCATCCTTGATGACTGGCCGCGGCTTTTTGAGCCTTGCCAGCCTTTTTTTCATTACGCTGATGCTCATTTTCATCATCATCTTCAAGCTTGCCCCAGGCTTTTTCAATTCGCCCTTTTTCAGCTGGTGTCAAATGCGTCAAGACGCGTAAATAATACCTGGAGTCTCGATGTGCTGCCAGAGGTCGCTGCAGCAGCTTTTCCAAATCGGCCAAAGTCATGGTTCCTTGTGGCGGCGTCTTTAGATACTGATTAACGGCAATATCCGTTGCCAGCGCTACTTTTCTTGGATGCGTACTGCTAACGTAGCGCAATGGATGCTGCCAGATGGCATGGAGCACCTCATGCTGCAATCTGACATTTAATTGATTCGTAGACAGTTCACTGAGCTGTTGATCGTTATATTCCAAGACCAGCTGATTGTCCTGCCAAGCCAGACCAACTGGCGCATCCAGATCCTGATTCTTAGTGCGGGGCATCTCTAACAGCACCTCGCCACTCAAGCGCTGCGTTGTCAGCAGATGAACAACGGCCTTGGTCAGTCGTTGCTTAGCGGCTTCATTTAAATCAGTCATTTAATCACCAGCTTCAACGGTAATTTTCTCCAACAGACGATACAGCTGTTCAGCATCGCCGCCTGGGTTTTCATTAGCTGCCTGATAAAGTTCCTTAATCTGATCAACTGCTGCCTCTTGCTCACCGAGTTCTTGAACCACGGCAAAGCGACCGTCCGGACTGAGCGCGTACAGACAGTTCTTAAATTGAGCCGGATATTGAGTGATTGGATACTTGGTCAGTTCTTTGGTCCACTGTCTGACCGCCGTCAAACGATCGACTTCAGCAACAAACTGCAGCTGCGTTGAATGATCGATCAAATCGGCGACTGAAAGCTGCTGACCTTTTTGAGCAACAAATTTAGCAAAAGCTGCACCAACCTCGGACCCCAGATCACCACTAAACAGATCCGCCGCCAACGTCTCCTGAACGTTCTCAGCTAACTGCTCCAGTTGTTTTAGGTTGCCAGAAACCCGTGCCCAGGATCGCGGTGTTGGATAAAGGTCTTTTTCATGATCAGCTGGTGCCAAAAGATTTGGGTGCAGGCGAATATATTTAGCTACCAGTTCATGAATCCGAGGCTGACCATCTGGTTGAATCTGCCGGGCCCATTTAAGCCAGTCATCAACAGCCGCCTTCATGACCAATCGCACGGTTCGGTCACGAATGGCGGCATCTCCAGCCGTAACGCCATAATCGCTGTCAGCAAAGTTTTCCATCGTACTGTCGGGATTTTCGGCAATGACGATATGAACCTGATCTGGCAGTTTCAGCGAGTTGACCTGCCGCTGTAATACTAAATTCATTAGTTCGCTTTGAACTGCTTGCGTACCACGATTGAACTCATCTAAAAACCAGATGATTGGCTGATCTGGATGAGCCTCAGCCTGCTTGACGATTGCTACCAGCGTCTCTGAATAACCAAACTGAACATTGGCCAGCGTACCGTAATGCTGCGTAGCTACAAACGATCGATCGGTCAACGGTGGCACTGGAATCGCCAAATCTCCTTTTTCTGACAGGCTGACGACCGTAGTATAAAGCTTGGCATTCATTTCATCAGCGATCTCTTCAACCAGTGCTGACTTGCCAATCCCCGCTTCACCGACGATACTGGGAACATTGCCAGCCTTGATTACCAATGGGACGGCAATTTTCATTTGTTGATAGCTAAGTGACATTTCAATTCCTCCAACCATGCGTTAAATCATCTGCATCACGTCGCTTCATCTTGGAAACGTATGGATTACCGGCCACGATAAAGCGATAGGGCTTTAGGGCATCCTTACCCTTGGCATTGACGCCGATCCGTGGGCCAGCTTCGATTTTTTGAGGTACATGACGCTCTGCTTTTAAGTCAACCTTTAGCTTAGCTCTTTCCATTGGCTGACCATCCATTGAGCGCGACTGGATACCCAGTGCCTGCATTAGTTTACCTGGTCCATTGGTCAGATTAAAACCATCCTGGCCACGATTCTTGATCATCTGCTCCACGCCAACTGCCGGCTCGATTGCCCGAATCAAAACTCCTTGTGGTTCTTCTTGATTCTGTACCACGATATCGATGCAGTAATGAGAGCGAATCTGATAAATATAAAGATCCCCTGGCATGCCATACAGCGACTCTGAATAATCAGTTCGACGACCGCCAAAAGCATGCGAGGCTGAGTCCTGTTCACCTACATAAGCTTCGGTTTCAACGATCCAACCGCCAACATCGCCTTGAGGGCCATGAAAGATCAGCAGTCGTCCTAAGAGATCTTTAGCTATTTGTGGCGTTGGGCGTCCCGTAAAAAACTTTTGATATTCTGAAAGCATGCGACACCATCCCTAAAAAGTGTTTTAATTGACGTAGAATCCATCTTACTTGAGGTGAACGATATTGAATGAACTAAAGCTTGAACGCATCTATGACAAACCCGCTGATCTGGACGGCTGGCGCATCCTGATCGATCGTCGCTGGCCCCGCGGCATCTCCAAAGCAAACGCTCATTTAAACGACTGGGCCAAAGATTCAGCCCCCAGTGAAGGGCTGCGTAAATGGTTTGGCCATGATCCCGAAAAGTTCGGTGAGTTTAAAGAACGCTATTTAAAAGAGCTGGCTGACAACCCCGCCTTTTTAAAGCTGCTGGAAGACGTTAAAGCCCATCTACAGTCTGACAATGTGATTCTGCTTTACGGCGCCAAAGACCGCGAGCATAATCAAGGCGTTGTTTTAACCGAACTAATCAAGCAGATGCTAAATCTATAACCATTTTAACGCGGTTGATTCAATTTGTTCAAAAAGGCGCAATCGTTGTCCTAACGACTGCGCCTTTTTTATGACTGCTGATCCAAAATCTGCAGTCCTTTATTAATGGTTGTCTCATCAGCATCGACAGAAAGAAATCTCCCCAACGGTACTTCACTGTGACGATCTTTGAATGCCATCGGCTCGCTTTTGACAATCATAACCATTAACCCATTTTCCGTCATCATCAGTTGACCGACATGCCGAAATTTTCCCTTGGTATGTTTTCCCGTTCGCCAGGTATGCAGTCTGATCTGACCACTAGCATCATAGTGCAGCTGATAGCCGCCATTACCATTATCTTCAACGGGCAGCCCAGTGTAGCGGCTGACGGGATACTGATCCTTTTTGCTCATTGCAGTTCCCCTATTCTTTGTTAACCGGCTGGGACTTGGTCAACTCAGCCAAGCGCTTGGTCAGATTATACATCTCACCAGACTGCAGCGCCTGGGCCCAGGTTCCTTCCTCAACCTCTTCCCAGTCAACAATCAAAGAGACCATTGCGCCAATTAGTCTGACATCATTTGACTCTAAGACTTGGGCAACGGTTTTTTCATTGACGCGCGGCTTGATACGAGCAGCGCGCAGCGTCTTGCGATAATGCGGATCATATTCGGCACTGGCGCGGAATCGACGTGTAAATTCCAGCATCGGTTTATCATACAGCGGGTAGCCCACACGTACGATGCCATCTTCTGGATCGCTGATGGTCCAGCCGATTTTACGATCAATCATGCTCTTGAAATATGGCAGGTATGCATTTAAATCCATTAGGCTCACCTCATTTATCTAAGTATGTTTAGTGTACGCTTTTAGGTTGAGCCAATAAAGTGGTACGCTAAAAGAAACCGGATTTTGGAGATGATTTTATGGAAAAACCAATCGTCACTGCAGCCCAGATGAAACGCTGCGATACCTACACCATCAAACAAATTGGTATTCCTTCGCTGGTCTTGATGGAACGCGCTGCCTTAGCCGTTCGTGATGAGATTCTCAATGCCTTGCCGATCTATCTGAAACATGTCGTCGTCGTGGCCGGCAGCGGCAACAATGGCGGCGATGGCTTGGCAGTTGCACGCATGCTAAAAATTGCCGGGGCCAACGTAACGATTCTAAACGTGGGCAATCCTGACCATGCCTCAAAAGAACATCAGGTGCAAGACCACATCTGCCAATACTATCGCATTCCAGAGGCTAACGATCCAAGCGTCTTAAACGATGCAACCTTGATCGTTGACGCGATTTTTGGGATTGGCATTGATCGGCCGGTTGCAGGACATTATGTCGATGTCATCAACGCCATCAACAATTCAAAAGCTGCCAAAGTCGCCGTGGACATGCCATCAGGGATCAATACCGATACCGGTGAGATCATGGGTACTGCCGTCAAGGCCGATCTAACCGTTACGTTTGCCTTTAACAAGCTGGGGCTGACTAAAAATGAGGGTCAGCAATATGCCGGTCGCGTAATCATTGCCGATGATATGGGAACCTATTGGATTGACGAGCATGAATCCCACTCTGATCAAAAATAGCTAAATAAAAAACGATTCGCACTTTGACGAATCGTTTTTTAATCTTAGTTAGGCCCGTGACTTGTAGCTGCCGTCCATCGTGTTGACAACGATTTGGTCGCCGTTCTTGATGAAGGCTGGCACGTTGACAACCAGACCAGTGCTCATCGTAGCAGGCTTGCCACCGCCATCGATCGTAGCCCCCTTGATCATTGGTTCCGTATGTTCAACCGTCAGAACGACCGTCGTTGGCAATTCAATACCAACCAGTTCGCTGCCAACGAAGTCCATTTGCACTTGCATGTTTTCAACCAAGTACTTCTTTTCTTCAGTCAGCTGTTCATCACTGATTTCGTATTGTTCGTAGGTTTCCATGTCCATGAAGACCGCCGTGTTGCCTTCATCGTACAGGTATTGAGCGTTCTTTTTGTCGACGTTGACTTGTTCAACCTTTTCGGAAGGACGCATCGTCGTGTGCACAATGGAGCCAGTCCGAACGTCTTGGATGTCCATTTGCATCAACGTGTTACCCTTGCCTGGCTTGTGGTGGTTGATTTGCAAAACTTTCAACAGCTTACCGCCACGTTCAAAAACCATGCCTTTTTTCAAATCAATCGTTTGAATCATTGTACTAAGTACTCCTTTTATTAATTACTGAACTTAACCCACGCTTACCGTGAGCTTTTGATCGTTCAAATCTTTGCGATCGAGGCGTCGTTCATCGCCTTTTATCGTGTGCTCGCCATTGCACTGTCGCAATTTTAGCATCCACCTTTTACTATATCATGTAATCAGTTGATTTGCCTTGACAAACCCACTTATTTATTTACTTTTTTTGATCAACCATATTGGCAGCCGGAATTCTGATCAGAGTATGCGTATCAGCCAGCTTGCCGCAACGAACGCCCATCCCGTTTAAGATCGTATCGCGATATTTGATCGTCATTACGGCAACAAAAGCATGACCCGTCTTTGAGTCATAGGCCTTTAGCTTTTTCATGTTCCATGGATAGCCGGCTGCCTGTCCGGTAACCAGTCGATCACTGTCAACGATCGTGGTTCCCCGCGCATCAGTCGTCATCTTGGCATTATCCGTCCAGTAGGTGTAGGAAACGATCGGCCGCGTACCGCCCTGGGCATGCTTGGCAATCACGTAGTAGTAATCATTGTCTTGACTGTTCAGCTGTAGCGCCTCATATTCAGTCGTTATCTTAACGGCTTGAGTATCGTCATAGGAAACGCGCCGGAAAAACGATAAATATGCCATGCCGCCTAACCAGCCAATTGCCAAAACAACCAGTACCACGTAGCGTACAAACAGCTTCTTGTCAAAACGTCGCTTCGTCTTGGCAATCAGCATGAGTTGCTTGACGCGGATATAGTGAGTAACCCAGACCATAAAAACAATGGCTGCAATCCAAAGCAGCCAGCCCAACCAGTTCCAATTCATAATTTCTTGCTCCTATAATGACCGTATTGAATGCGTCAGACAACATTGAATTCTATACATAAATTGTAACACATTGCAGCAATTGTTCCTTATTTCTCATGCCGTTATTAATAAAATAAGTTACAATAGAAGTATAAATAAAAACGCTTTCACCCATAAAAGTGGTGATGTGGCTAGTGTAGTTAACATTTGATTAGTTATTGTCTCTTTATATTTTTGCAATTATCCATGTTGTGTTTGCATTCCACATCTAAGGGGGTAATGATTATGGAAATGGACGGATACAAAAAGCGTTTCGACTGGGCCAGTCTGATCCTGGGCATCGTTTTGGTAGCACTAGGCTGCGTTTCATTCATGCACCCAGACAAGTCGTTACATCTGCTTTGTCTTTTGGTCGGCATTGGGTTGCTGTTAAAGGGAATCTATGAGCTCTGGGCACGCAGCAAAATGCAGGAATGGATTGGCTATCGCTCCGGTTGGCTGCTTGGTACTGGTATCTTAGACATTGTTTTAGGGATTGTCTTTTTGGTATATCAAAACTTCGGCACTACCGTCATCGCCGTAGTCTTCGCACTCTGGTTCATCATCGGATCTGCCAATGAGCTGACGATTGCTGGCTTCTTCCGTCAGCTAAGCGTCGGCTATTACTGGCTGTTATTCATTCTTGATATTCTGGGATTGATTATCGGCGTCATTTTGCTCTTCTCACCAATGCTTTCGGCTATTACCATGGTCTGGCTGATTTCGTTTTACTTAGTCGTGATTGGGATCGTAAAGATTATTCAAGCCTTCTAGCATATACGGTCAGAAAAGTTTACAATAAATATTGTAATATCGTACGTATGCAGCCATCGTCATTTTGAAGATGACCAGGAAGGGAGAAAGTTTTAATGAGCGAACCAGTCAACAGTCTAGCAGCAGAAATCATTGAATTTGAACGGATCCACGAAATGACCGACAACCAGGTCGCATTTGGCAGTCAAATGTCGGTTGAACGCGTTCATGACATCAAATCTCAAAGCGATAACGCTACGGATGAAGAATCCAGTCTTTTGCGGCGCTTCATGCAGGCTAAGCACTAATAAAAAACGCGTCTTAGACAGGCGCGTTTTTTATTTATATATAACCTTAAACGGCCAAAATAAGCCCATTATGATCAATCCGCAGTCCTGCTAGATCTCTGGATAATGAAAATCAACCATCAATAGCTGGGGATTTAATCTGGCAGCCGGATTCTTAATACGCTTCATCAGCGTATCAATCAAAAGCTCCGACAATGCGGCGGTTGGCTGCTGAACCGTTGGCAGTTCCGGTGACAACTCACGAATCATTTTTGAGCCGTCATATCCCGTAACATGGAAATTCTTGTTAATTTGCTTGCCGGCTCTGACAGCCAAGTGGATAATCTTTATGGCATCAACGTCATTGGTTGCCACCACGCCATCATATTTCCCAGGAAAAGTTGCCTGAAGATCCGTCTTTTTGGCATCCAATGGTACATATTCAATTCGATGCGCAGCAAAACAGTCGACAGCTCCCTGAACCCGGTTCAACGTTGGTGAAACCGAAGTATCTTCATCAATCAGAACTGCAGGATGCTTGACGTTTTTGGAAATCAGATATTCTGCTGCCATCTGACCGCCACGATAGCTGTCAGCTGATACGATCGGAATATTGTCGGCCAGGTAACGGTCAAACGATACAATTGGTGCCTTAATGCGCTGATACTCCTCGATTCCCAAATTATGAGAACCTGATATAATGCCATCAACCTGATTGGCCATCAGCATTGCCAGATAGTCATGCTCAATATCCGGATTCTGTGCTGATGAGGCAATGATCGTCTTGTAACCCTTGGCAAACAGGCGATACTCCAGATCATTTACCAGCTCTGCATAAAACGGATTGATAATGTTAGGGAAGATCAAGCCGATAAACTTGGATGGCTTGCCCTGCATCGCACGTGCCAGTGCATTGGGCTGATAGTTCAGCTCACGCATGGCCTCGTGGACCTTATTAATGGTTTTCTCGCTCAATGATCCATAATTATTGATAACGCGAGAAACCGTCGTGACTGAGACGCCAGCTAATTTAGCGACGTCTTTTAGTTTAGCTACCATATCTCTGACCTCGTTGAAATGATTGTCCTACTATTATAGACCAATCTGCAGCAATTCGTTAGTTCTTTAAATAAAAAATCGCATCAGCTTAAAGCTGATGCGATTTTTGTGAACTATTCTGCAGGTTGACTGAAACAGACCTTTATTAGTTTTGTTCCATAACCGTTTCGCCGTTAGCCATAATCTTAAACGTCTTATTGGCTGCATCGGCTTCCAGAACAGCAACATTTTGGCCATCCTTGTCCTTACGAGTAATCGTGATCGTCGTTTCGGTTGGCGTTTGAATGTCAATCGAGCCATCCAGATCAAAGGCAGCAAATTCGTTACGCCAGCTCAGCATCTTCAGCAGGTTGGCAACGACTGGACGTTGAACTTCCTTGGCCACTTCTTCTTTAGTGTAGTAGTGACGGTTGATGTTCCGACCTTCTTTAGTCTTTTCCAACAGTTCCAAGTCATTGGAGCCAGCCAGCAGACCAACGTAGTAAACCATTGGGATACCGGGGGCGAATACTTGGAAGGCACGTGCCAGCAGGTATGCACGGTCGTCATCGCCCAATGCGGAGTAGTACGTTGAGTTGATCTGGTAGATGTCCAGGTTGTTGTAGGCAGCTGATGAGTACTTACGCTTAACGTTGGCACCCACCTTGTACAATTCGTTAGAAGCGTAGTCAATTTCTTCATCAGTCAGAATATCGCGTGCATCAACGACACCAATCCCATCGTGCGTGTCAAGCGTCGTAAACTGCTTCATTGGACTCATCTTCAGCCACTTAGCCAGACGGTTGGTCTTGCCGGAGTACAGAGTGTACAGCGTCGTCATTGGCAGTGCAAAGTCATATACAAAGTAGCCGTGCTGCGAGATCTTTTCAGGAATCGTGTAGTGTTCGTGGATTTCTGGCAGAATTTCAGCGTTGTATGGTGCCAGAATCTCACGCACTTCATTCAGCAGATCCCAGATTTCTGGTTCAACAAAGAAGTCGTTGGTACCAATCTTCTTAACAGCGTAAGCAAAGGCATCCAGACGAATCAGGTCGGCACCGTGCTTAACCATGTCAGTCAGCGTTTGCTTGAAGAATTTTTGGGCAACCTTGCTCTTAACGTTGATGTCGATTTGTTCTTCACCAAACGTGTTCCACAGATGCTCAACGGAACCATCATCAAACTTGATCTCTTGCATTGGGGCCTTGTCCTTACGCTTGTAGATCAAGTCAACGTCTTCTTTGGTTGGACGGTCAGGACCAGCAGCTGCCCAGAACTTTTCCCAACGAATAAAGAAGTCGTTATACTTGGAGTCGTCATGATTCTTCTTGAAGTCTTGGTACATAACCGACTTCTTGGAAATGTGGTTGATCATGAAGTCAAACATCAAGTAGTATTCTTCACCCAATGCTTCAACATCGGCCCAGTTACCAAAGGCAGGGTCAACAACCGTGTAGTCGTATGGTGCAAAACCACGGTCACCGGTTGATGGGAAGAAAGGCAGCAGGTGAAC
The DNA here is from genome assembly GCF_012843675.1 of Lactobacillus sp. MRS-253-APC-2B. Classification (GTDB taxonomy): domain Bacteria; phylum Bacillota; class Bacilli; order Lactobacillales; family Lactobacillaceae; genus Limosilactobacillus; species Limosilactobacillus pulli. The sequence continues at coordinate 48,508 of NZ_JABAFO010000003.1, read as the reverse complement.
ACCGCCAATTGCATCGCCGATGTATTCGTTTAAGACTTCGTGCGTTTCCTTGATGTTCTTAGCCAGTGAGTCAGAGTAGGTGATCAGCATGGCTTTGTTTTTGATTGGCATGTTTAATCCTCCAAAAATGTAAGTTAGTTTTTCTTAGCTTGACGACGAGTTGCAATAAAGATAACCAAGGCAATTACCAACAGGCCGATTCCGTATGGCACGAATGGTGCTGCCAGGTCCAAGCCAGCTTGTGGCCGGCCCATGATGTGATTGGTCCATTCAGCAATCGTTGGTGAGAAAAAGGCCCCAAAGTTAAAACCGATCAGAACCATTGAAGTAATCAGCGGCTGACGCTCAGCCGGTGCCAGATCAGGCAGCAGGTTAAAGATCAAAGGAGAGACCAGCTGCAATGGGAACCCGATCAACAGCAGACCGATTACCAGCATCATAAAACTGCGGTGACTGGCACCATAGGCAAACAGGAAGTTCGAGATTGCCATCAGAATCAGACCGAAGTAAACCGTCCCGAATCCCATAACCTTCTTAATCGAGCCGTAGAACAAACCACCCAGCGTTGCTCCAATCAGCATCAGTGACAAGAAGTTGGAAGAACCGGTGTAGCTGGCACCCTTAATGGCTACTGCTACCCCAGAGAAACGGTTTTCCATGCCGACATAGTCAACAACCAACAGGAAGGCAAACAAAATGAGCAGATAGACGACTGGACTGATCTTGCCCTTACCTTCGCCTTCAATGGCTTCTTTCAATTCTGCTTCTTGTTTTTCTTCCTTTTCCTCAACTGCTTCAACCTTGCTGTCGTCCGGAACGCGAGCGGCAAAGAACAGCAGTACCAAGAAGGCCAGTGCGTAGACCAGAAATGACTGCCGCCAGCCAATCAAGCTCAAAAGCAGTCCGGCAATAAACAGGGTCGTGGCTTGACCGATCTGTTCGGCAGCCGCCCGCCAGCCCAGCATTTGAGCTCGCTCATTGCCCTCATACCAAACTGAGATCATCGAAATGGCCTGCGAGTTGTAGAGACCATAACCAGCCCCCAAGACTAATCGCGATGCCAAGACGATGCCATAGTTGCTGACAAACATTGGCACCAGCCCAGCCAGACCAACGATGAAGACCCCCAGCATGATGATCTTCTTGTCAGAAATGTGGAACCAAGACTGCAGCAGCGGTGAAAGTACCACAAAGATCATAACGGCAAAAGATGGTGTCGTAACCAGGTATTCAGACTGCGTTTGCGTAATGTGCAAAGCCGCCTTCAACTGTGGCAGCGATCCCTGAATCGCGTACGCACTGGTCACCATGAAAGAAACCGACAAGAAAGCCAGTTTCGTCACAATCGACTTTTTGTTGTCCATGTTGTTTTCCCCTACAAATATATTTAACGCTTCATCAAACTGATTGATAAACGTTTATCAATTTCATCGAGAGTTATTTTAACTTGTTTGTGCATCTTTTGTCAATCGTTTATCAAAAAGATTTGAATCGCTTTCGCGGCACTCAAATCTTATTTTCATACTTTTAATAATTAAAAAGTGATTCTTTGTTTAATATTGCGATCAGTGAAGAAATTTCTCAGGCATAAAAGTCTATTAATTATAGTAGATTTTAGTCGTTTTCATTTAAAAATTAATTGACGTAACCCGTTGTGAATGCTACTTTTTAATTAGCTGCTATTCTTAACGAATTATTAAAAAATATAAATTCTAACATATATAGCCGACTTAACCACTGATCAGCTAGTTTTTAAAGGAGTATGCTCACGTATGAAAAATCCAATCATCGACGAAACACATCAGCATTATAAGATGTACAAGAGCGGCCGACAATGGGTCTTTGCCAGTATCGCCGCTTTAACCATGCTGACGGCGGGCGCCTCGGTTGCCCATGCCGATCAAAAGACCGACCAGACCACGCATCAGATTACCGTTTCTGGCAATGCCAACGGTTCTGATGCCAGCCAGGAAGCTGACGACAGCGCTACAGCTGCCAGCTCGCAAGCTAGTCAAGCCAGTGCCGCTGCCAGTCAGGTTAATGAAGCAGACGTTCAAAGTACTGCCTCACAAAACACCACTGAAACAAACACTGCATCAACTGCCAGCGCTGTTGCCAGCACCGCAGTTCAGGCCGAATCTGCTGCTGTATCTGCTAACAGTGCCAGCTCAAGTACCGCAGTCCAAAGTACCGCTACCAGCCAGTCAAGCACTGCCGAATCTACTGCCAGTCAAGTAGCCGCGTCTGCTGCAACGACGACTCTGGCTGCAGCCAGTGCAAGTACTCAAAGCAATCAAGTTGACCTGAGTTCGCTTTACTTCAGCAGCAATGCCAAGTCGCAAAACTTTATCGAAAGCGTTGCGCAAGGCGCGATCAATGGTTGGACCAAGTATGGCGTTTTACCTTCCGTTACCGTTGCCCAAGCAATTTTAGAAAGTGGCTGGGGGCAGTCTGGTCTTTCTACTTCAGCCCACAACCTGTTTGGGATCAAAGGCAGCTATAATGGTCAATATGTTACGATGCAGACACGTGAGGTCTACAATGGTCAAAGCTACTACATATACGACAACTTCCGCAAGTATGCCAACAACTCCGAATCAGTTGAGGATCACGGCAACTTCTTGTACAGCAACAGTCGTTATGCCAACCTGCTGGGCGACCAGTCCTACACCAGCGTAGCACGCAAGCTGCAGGCAGATGGCTATGCTACCGATCCATCGTATGCCTCATCTTTGATTAAGCTGGTGGAAATGTACAATCTGACTCAGCTTGATAACATTGCCTTTTCCGGCAAGCAGCCCGTTATCAACAACAAGAATGACTATAATTACTCTAACAGCGGCAATGCCGACAGCTCCAAAGGCTACTACACCGTTCAAAGCGGCGACACGCTGTCTGGAATTGCCTTGAAGTTCTCCACGACTTCCAGCAAGCTGGCACAATTGAACAGCATTTCCAACCCGAACCTGATTTATGTTGGACAGCGTCTGTTGGTTAACCAAAACAGCAGCTCAAACTCCAGCTCTTCCAGTCAGTCCAGTTCTGCTGCAACGAATACGGATGCATCAGCTGCCAGCTACACCGTTAAATCAGGCGACACGCTGTCTACCATTGCCAGCCAACATAATACGACGGTTAACCAGATTGTTTCGCTTAATCAGTTGAGCAATCCAAATCTGATCTACGTTGGTCAAGTCTTGAAGCTTAAAAACAACCAGACAACCAATTCGTCATCGGCAACATCGTCATCAACCGCTGCAACGACTGCTGGTACGTATACCGTTAAAGCTGGTGATACGCTGTCTGCCATTGCATCTCGCTACAGTACTTCCAGCAGCACGCTGGCTTCACTGAATTCACTGAGCAATCCAAACCTGATTTATGTCGGTCAAGTACTTAAAGTCAGCTCAAATGCCTCGACCAGCAGTTCAACCAGTTCTTCTGCAAACAACACTGTAACGACTGCCTCTTCCTACACGGTTAAGGCTGGTGATACGCTGTCTGCCATCGCTGCCAAATACGGTACCACCTATCAGGCACTGGCATCAGCCAACAGCATCAGTAACCCAAATGACATTTATGTGGGTCAGGTAATCAAGGTCAGCGCGACTGTAACCGCCGCCAGCTCTCAAACTGTTTCTTCAACCAGCAGCGGCAGCTACACGGTCAAGTCCGGCGACACGCTTTACGGCATCGCTTTGGCTAATGGCTTGAACTGGCGGACATTGGCCAAGCAAAACGGCATCAGCGATCCAAACGTCATTTTCGTTGGCCAGAAGCTGAGCCTGTAATTCATCGCATTTACACTTAACAGCCAGTCGGATTCATCTCCGACTGGCTGTTTTATCAAAATCATTTTAGCGCTTAACACACCGTTTCGCGCTGCTTGAAATTTAAATGGCAACGACCTATTATTGAAAGCATAACGTTTAAATATTCGTTACCGAGAAAGTAAGTGGTGTCGTGATCAATTACCGTTCAATGGAAATCGAAGACCTGGATGAGATCAGTCGTTTATTTAAGCTTTTGGGACATCCTAAACGACTACAGCTGCTGTATTTGCTGATTCAGCATTCAATGAGCGTCTCTGAAATCAGTAAAGCACTGAACTGGGAGCAATCAGCCGTTTCCCATCAGCTGCAGCTGCTGCGCAAATATGGACTGGTCAAGCAGGTTCGGCATGGCAAGACCATCATCTATCATTTACAAGATCCCAAGGTTATGACCTTGATTGCCGATGTGGTTAGTCATGCCGAAAAGATCGTTAAATCGTCATAAAAAAGCGCACCGAAAATAATCCGGTGCGCTTTTGCTTTAGTCTTCAGTCATGTGCTCTTTGATCAAGCGATTGATGGCCTGGGCATCCTCATTGTTTTTGCTGATGGTTAAAAGCGTGTCGTTACCGGCCAGCGTACCGACAACCTCAGGCAGCTGAGCATTGTCGAACAAGCCTGCCAGCACGGTTGCATAATTGGAGTTCAATGTCGTTTGAATGACATTGATGAATTGGACGTTGGTGACTTTTTCCACGTTATGGCTGATCCCATCGAAGAGGCGCTGATATTCATCCGCATGAGTATGCAAAATCGAATAGTAAGTATGCCCATGCTGGTCACTAACCTTGACGATGTTTAGCGCATGAATATCTCGCGAAATCGTAGCCTGGGTAGCATCAATGCCATGCTCAGCCAGCATTGCAAGCAGGTCATGCTGCGTATTGATCCGCTGCTGCGTTACCAGTTCTTGAATCAGTTGGCGTCTTTCTTTTCGATCCATTGTTTACCTCCAGCATGCATAATAATTCATTGCTCTTATCATACTATGAATTGCCAACACTTAAAAGCAGCTCATCGTTTTTTATTGAGCTTTTTTAATCACAGCTGCATATTATGCAATCAATCGGCAGCCAATGCCTTGATCGGATTTAATTTGGCAGCTCGTTTGGCCGGCATCAAAGCGGCTAAAAAGGCAATCAGCAGGGCGCTTGCAAAGGCAAACAAAACGTTGCCAAGCGAAATCTGTACGATATTGTATTTAATCAAATGGTACAGCCCATGATTCAGGATCAGTTCAGCACCATAGGCCAGCACCAGCGCCAGAATTGCCGCAAAAAAGCCGATGAACAGTGACTCAGCCGTAAACAGACGTCTGATGTCTACCTTGCGCTCCCCAAGCGCTCGCAGCACGCCGATCTCCTTGGTTCGTTCCGAAACCGACATATACATCGTTACAATGATCATCAAGGCCGATACCAACAACGAGATGCCAGCAATTGCAGCTAAAACGATCGTAGCCAGCTGAACATAGGTATTGACGGTCTTGAGCATAGAACCAACCGTAATTGCGCCCAAGATGCGCTTATTGGTCTTGGCATCACGCAGATCATTGATTTTATCAGCTACTTTGTCAACCTGATTCAACGACTTGACGCTAACCGCGGCATAGTTTGGCTGCGTAGATGCTCCACTTTCGGTAAGCATGCTCTTGATGGTTTGATAGCTCATCGCTGTAGTCGCCGAAACTCCAGACGTAAAGCCAACTACCTTAACCGTTCGCGTTGACTGCGTCGGCTGACCAGCAGTATTAACCCAGTTAAACGTGATCGTTACGTTTTGATTAAGCAAGCGTTGATAATGCTTGGCTCCTGCTAATTGAATGGCCTGCTGCTTGTTTAAAATGATCTGGTTGGCATGCGGTACGTGACCTTTTTTGATGGAATGGGTAGTGTAGGCCTTGCTCCAGCTGTTTAGACTGGTCCCACTTTGAATCTTGTTTTGATAAGTGATCTTATAAGCAGCGATCGAGTAGCCTGGCTGAACTTTTGCAACTCCAGTAATGTTTTTCAAGCGGTTCAAATCCTGAGTCTTTAAAAACATTGCCTGCGGATTGGCTGCCATGTTCTGCATCGAGGCCTGCAGCTGATCTTGATTCATTTTTTTACCGCTGGTATTGCGCAGAACCGTAATGACCTGCGGATTGGCCAACGAATTGATCTGATTTTCAATATAGCCATTAACGCCATTGCCCAGGCCACTGAAAAGAAGCACTGCAAACAGACCGATTGCCGTTCCCAGCATGATCAGTGAATTGCGCCAAAAGTTATATTTAAAATGTTTAAAGGCCGTTTTAAAACTGGCTAATGCTGGCAGCGGTCGCGAATTAAGATGCGTAGGACTTTTTGGCAGCACATAGGCCGGTCGCAGCCGCTGATCACCATCGATTTTGCCATCTGCCAGATGCACGATCCGTGTTCCATGATTGGCAACGTCTTGCGAGTGAGTTACCGCAATGACGAGCTTACCATCTTTGGCGATGCCATCCAGCAGCTCCAGAACTTCTTGCGTATTTTGACGATCCAAGGCCCCGGTTGGTTCATCAGCAATAATGACTTGTGGATCACTGGCTAAGGCTCTGGCAATCGCAACTCGCTGTTTTTGCCCACCGGAAAGCTGATGTGGATACTTACGCAGCTGGTCTTTCAACCCAACCTGTTCCAATAAAGACACAGCGCGTTTTTTTCGTTCTTCTGCTGATAGATCCGTCATATCCAAAGAAATCAGCACGTTTTCCAAAACCGTCAGATGCGTGATCAAATTATAGGCTTGATAAATATAGCCAATCGTCGCCCGCCGGTAGTTATCCATCTGTTTTTCCTGCCGATGATCCAATTTTTGACCATCAACAATGACTTCACCATCAAATTCACGATCCAAGCCGCCAATGATGTTCATCAGCGTCGATTTGCCGCCCCCCGATTCCCCAAGGATTGAGACAAATTCTCCCCGTTCAAATTCAAGATCGATTCCTTTCAGAACCGGAAACTCTTCTTTTCCCAGGAAATATGACTTATGGATATCATGAAGCTCCAAATATGCCATAAAAAACTCCTTATACTTTATTATCTTCAAAAGCTGTCTCTCAAATTGTAAAAGATCCAGTCTATTCGGGCAATTATTCTTATCATCCTTAAAATCAAAAACGCATTACTCCAGTTGTTGACCGGCATAATGCGTTTTAGCATAAAATTAGCAGTTATCTAAGCATTCAGCAGCTGCTCAGTCATCTTGCCATCCATGATCTGATAGATGCGATCGGCAAAATCCTTTAACCGCAAATCGTGCGTGACAACGACCACTGCCTTGTCATACCGCTTTGCCATTTCCTTCATCAAGCGCCCTACGACCTTGACCCGCTCACTGTCTAAAGCAGCTGTTGGTTCATCAGCCAGGATAATTGCTGGATCGGTATACAGCGCCCGAGCAATAGCGACTCGCTGATTCTGTCCTCCCGAAAGCTCATCGGGATATTTATTGACAAGCTGATCGATACCCAGTTCCTGCAACAGTTTTTCCAGCCGATCCGAACTAAGGTTTCCTCTATGAACACGATCAACCAAGGCAAATTGATCCGCAACACTCAGATAGGAAAGCAGATTGTAAGACTGAAGCACAAAACCGATTTGATTTAAGCGAATCTCATCTCGCTGCTTTTCTGAAAATTGACTGATATCTTGGCCATCAATCAATACCTGGCCGCTGGTTGGCCGTTGCAGACCACCAGCAATCGTCAGAAAAGTACTCTTGCCTGATCCAGAGGGCCCTAAAACCAAGCTTAGTTCGCCGCTGTGTGCTTTGAAGCTGACGTCTGAAAGCACCTGAACCTTACTGATGCCAGTCCCATAGTCTTTGTTAATATTTTTTAATTCAATTGCCGTCATCCTGCTCACCTCTATCTCATTGCATCTAATGGGTCAATTCGACTGATCATGCGGACCGGCAGCAATGAACCGGCAACGCCCAAAACGACCAATGCCAGACTCAGGATCCCAGTCAGTGGCCAGTTGATCAGCATTGGTACCGAGCTTGGCATAACTGCCTTGGAAGCAATCATCAGCAGCAAGGCGCCAAGCGTACCGCTGACCATCAAAACCACAGCCTGATCAATCGTTGCCCCGATCAGATAGGCTGCTGGGATTCCCTGTGCTCTTAGGACTGCATAGTTGGGAATCTTTTGCATCGTCAGAATATATAAGAAAACGGTGATAACGATCAGCGAAATCACCATCAAAAAGGCGATCATAAACTCAAATGTCATGTTCTGCGCTGCATATCCAGGCAATTTGTCAATAAAGGTACCGATTGAGTATTGCTTGAGATTTTTGTTTTTGACCGTCTGCTTCTGATCAGAAAAAATTCCGCTAGCCGCGAACTGATCCCCCGTTCCTTTAAGGGTCTGCCAGATTGACAGGCTGCCGTAGACTACTGAAGCAATATTCAACTTGGCATCTTTAGCAAAACCCACAACACGATATTTTTGCGTACTGCCGTTAAGCGTGATCTGATCGCCCAACCGATAGCCTTTGCTCTTTAATCCTTCATCGAGCACGACCTGATTTTTGTCATGCGGCTTGTGACCACTGCTGAGCTTCAGTTTCTTTTGGTAGATAAACTGCGAGCGGTCCAGGCCAACAAACTGAATCGTCTGCTTGTCGGTCGTTCCCTTGGCTCTTTCAATCACTGCCGGCGTCTGCCCGACTAATGCCTGATGATCGTTTAGCTTAGGCAGATCCCGCTTGGCGATCAGCGACTGACTCAGATTGATATTGGAATTCTTGTTTAAAACCACGCTCTTGGCGTCCCACGAATCGATCGCAGCCGTATTTTCATTAGCCAGCCCCAGCATCATGCCCATCAGCATAAACATCAAGTAGCCGATCAAGACAATCATGCCAATAATCAGGCCATATCTTAACTTCTCATGACGAATTTCCTTAACGGCCAGAAACATTTTTATCACCTTCGTTTTCTAATAAGCGCTGCAGAGCCTGCAACAAACGCTGTAAAATCATTGTCTGTTCATCGGGAAAATTCAGGCACTCCTTGATTGCCGCATGATTGATCGTCATGATGGTCCACTGCAAGGCCGGGATTTTCGAAACTGGATGCATCGGCAGTATTCCTTCGTTACACCGCAGATGAAGCTTGATCAGATCATAATAGCGGCTGCCATGGACCTTTTGCACGAATGCACGCGTCCATTCAAAATAGTCCTGGGCACTCATCAACTGGTGCGGCGTGGTTGCCACGTTTTGGTGAATATCCTGCATTGCCTTAGCATACAGATACTGATAAGCATCTTTTAAGTCGGCAAAATACTTATAGAATGCGCCACGAGCAATTTCGGCCTCTTTAACGATCCGCGCTACCTGTGCCGTTGCCAGTGAATGCTCACTAAACTCATGCAGCAGGGCCTGCTCAATTTTTTGCCGTTTTTCATGATTCAAATTTTCAAAAGTACTGGTCGGCATCTGAATTCCCCCTCCTAATTAAGTGACACCGTGTCAACTACTATGTGATCATACCGCGATAGTGACACCGTGTCAACTTTAGACAATAAAAAACAGCCGCCATTTTGACGACTGTTTTGAACATTTTATCTAAGTGAGTTAGGCTTCTTCGCCGCCAACCTTGACAACGGCCTTGGAAACCTTGCCCAGCTTACCGCTGACAAAGTCTTCTACTTCATTGAAGGCCAGTTCATGAGAGAACAATGGCAGTGGATCAACCTTGCCGCTAGCCAGCAGTGCAATTGAGTCTTCAAACGTGTAAGGGTTGATGAAGGCACCTTGAATCGTCAACTGCTTCTTGAAAACGTCGTAAGTGTTGACAGAGAACTTAGCATCTGGATTACCAACACCAAACATCAGAACCTGAGCACCCTTGGCAGCGGCTGCCAGACATTGTTCTTGCGTCTGTGGCAGACCAACGGCTTCAACAACGATGTCAAAAGCATCGGCTGGAATTTCTTCCTTGGTCGTGTTGATCGTCTTAACGCCGAAGTGTTCGCGGTTGTTAGCCAGCTTTTCATCAGAGCGACCTGCCAGCGTTACTTCGTGAATGCCGCGTGCCTTCAGGATTTGAGCAAACAGTTGACCTTCAAAACCGTCACCTAAGACCAGTGCTTTTTGGTATGGGTGCGTAGTCAACAGGTCAACACCGTGCATTGCACAAGAAATTGGCTCTACAACGGCTGCAGCCTTCAGGGAAACATTGTCAGGAACTTGGTAGACAACCTTGGCTGGCGCCGTGAAGTATTCTTCAAAACCACCGTCACGCGTAACACCAACGGCATCCAGGTGTTCACACAGTTCAGGGCGTGAGGTCCGGCAGTACTTGCATTGACCACAGTAGATGTTAGGGTCAACGGTTACGCGGTCGCCAACCTTAACGTTGGTAACGGCATCGCCAACCTTGGCTACGACACCAGAGTTTTCGTGGCCAAGTACGATTGGTGGAACTGCAGAAGCAGAACCCGGCAGACCAGCGTACAGTGCCTTGTCAGTACCACAGATACCAGCGTAGGCCGTGTGAATCAAAACTTCATCTGGCTTGATTTCAGGAATGTCATATTCTTGAACGGCAAGATCTTTAATACCTTGTAATACAAGTGCCTTCATTGATTTATACCTCTTTCTTTGTGAAAACATTAATTTAAATTTTGCCAATAGTATAATCCAGGTCTCAATCGTATGTCAACCGGTTATCACTATTTTTGATAATCGTTTGACATTAAGCGATCGTTTTAACTATATGATAACGCTTGATTTTTGATGATTAATTTTTTTGAATTTTTCGCGACAAAAAATCGTAAGCGTTTCAATATTAAGCATATCAAGATCGCTATCATTTGATTGCCAATGTAAAATTGCTGTAAAATACCGTTAGATAGGCATTCTTCCATTGCAGGACTTTAATTTTTATGTTAGCCTAACAAAGGTGTTTTATTGCATTAAACGTTTTTTATTGGGTAATGCAAATTTTCAATTAAGAAAGGTGGGTTTACCGTGGATAACAACACGAATGACCAACGCCGCAAGCACAAACTGATCGAGTATGCTAACGGCAAATCACTTGAAGAAATCAACGGCACCGTTGAAGTTCCTAAAGGTAAAGGTTTCTGGAAGACACTTTTAGCTTATTCCGGACCTGGCGCATTGGTTGCTGTCGGCTACATGGATCCTGGTAACTGGTCTACTTCGATCACTGGTGGTCAGGCATTCGGTTATACCTTAATGACGACCATCCTGATTTCAAGTTTGATTGCGATGCTGCTTCAATACATGGCTGCCAAACTTGGGATCGTGAGTGAAATGGACTTGGCCCAAGCCATTCGAGCTCGTACAGGGAAGGCGCTCGGTATCGTTTTGTGGATTATGACCGAGCTTGCAATTATGGCAACTGATATTGCCGAAGTTATTGGTGCGGCAATCGCCCTAAACCTTTTATTCCATATTTCATTGATTCCAGCGGTCTTCATCACAGTATTGGACGTCTTAGTTCTGCTGCTGTTGACTAAAATCGGTTTCCGCAAGATTGAAGCAATTGTTGTCTGCTTGATTTTAGTTATCCTGTTCGTCTTTGTTTATGAAGTTGCACTATCCGATCCAAACTGGAGCGCTGCTTTTGCCGGTCTGCTTCCTTCAGCAGGTGCCGTAGCAACTGAACCACAACGCTTGGGTATTACGCCGCTGTCTGGCTCTTTGGGGATTATCGGGGCGACTGTAATGCCTCACAACCTCTACTTACACTCCGCTATTTCGCAAACGCGTAAAATCGATCATACTGATGCAGAAGACATCAAGCAGACGATCCGTTTTACTGCTTGGGACTCCAACATTCAGCTGTCAGCTGCCTTCTTGGTTAACTGTCTGCTTTTGATTATGGGGGTTGCCGTATTTAAATCTGGTACGGTTAAGGATACTTCTTTCTTTGGTCTGTATGAGGCATTAAGCAACACGTCAATGCTGAGCAACCCGATTTTGATCTCAGTAGCCAAGTCCGGTCTGCTGTCAACACTGTTTGCAGTTGCGCTGTTGGCTTCTGGGCAAAATTCTACGATTACCGGTACCTTGACTGGTCAGGTTATCATGGAAGGTTTTGTTCACATGAAGATGCCATTATGGGCTCGGCGGCTGGTTACCCGTTTAATCTCCGTTGTACCAGTACTGCTGTGTGTGGCGATGACGGCTAAGGACAATGCCATTCAGCAACACGCTGCGTTGAACATGCTGATGGAAAACTCACAGGTCTTCTTGGCCTTTGCCTTGCCGTTCTCAATGCTGCCACTGCTTTTGATGACCGACAGCAAAGATGAAATGGGTGAGTTCAAAAACTCTGGCTGGGTTAAGGTCTGTGGTTGGCTGTCAGTTATTTCGCTGACATTCCTAAACCTCTACAATCTGCCAAGTACTTTCGAAGGCTTTGGCATCTGGCAAAAGGGTACGGCTGATGTATTGGCTTGGATCTCCATTGTGGCTATCTTATTGCTGTTAGCTTGGACGATCTACGACATGTACAAAGGCAACAAGCGGCTCGTTGCAGAAGGCATTCATCATCCTTGGGAATCCAAAGATGATCAAAAGCCAGCTAGTCAAGATTAATAAAATAAATATTTTAATTTATCAATAAAAAACCGTTTGAACGCTTTGCTTCGAACGGTTTTTAGTATTTTTGGTGTATAATATCCTGTGTTTAGGCATCAGCCGCGTTATGCTGACTGCGCGGCCAAAATAATTTTGAGGTGAATATTTTGGACAACCACGATAATAAAGAAAAGCGACGCCCAAGCCGAGTTGAACTATACGATCAACCAAACAAGCGCCCAGAAAAAAAGACGCATTTCTTCTTTGATAAAAAAGCTGATCGCACGGCTAAAAAAGAAGCTGCGCCAACGTTTAAATTAGATAAGCAAGCCAAGCGCTCATCGCAAAGCAATTCCGATCTGAGTATTAATGCTCAGCCAACTACTAATGGTACGCGCTCTGGCATGAACTCCCAGCCAATCAGCAATGACACTCGTTCCAGTCGCAGCCAGGATCGACTGGGCTCGCGCAATGGTCAGGCAACTGCCGCTAAAATGACCAGCTTAGGCGCTAAATCAGGCAAAAACAAGCAACCAAAAAACAAAAAGCCTGGTCATCGTCCCTTTAAAATTGCTTTGGGAATCCTTTTAGCAGTCTTGATCGTCATGGTCATCGTCTTTGCCGTCAAGCAGCAGAATCCCGTGACCGACAATTCCAGCGATACGACCGTCTCCACGTCTTCTAAGAAAAAATCCAGCAACTCAAAGAAGTCCAGCAGCCACAAAAAGAAGCATTCTTCTTCCAGCTCATCTTATGAAGCCAACTACGACACCAATGATCAGGATTCGTATTACGTACCAAGTACTACGACGAATTCATCATCTACTCCAGCGGCCAGCTCATCCAGTCAAACAACTGCCAACAACAATAACCAAACAACCGGCAATGGCAATAGCAGCTATCAAGGCGGCAGCAACTACGGTAACTCTGGCAATAGTGGCAACAGTAGCAATAGCAACGGCAACAGCAGTTCAACCAATACCAATACGCCTTCTGAATCCGTCAGCGGCAACACCGGTGGCCCTACCCAGGATGGCGGTGCTCAATAGTCAAGATTTTCAAATCAGTCTTGACACGATCCAGACAGGTGCATATAATTCAAACTAATGACAAAGGACATGCCTGATGCGGCTGGTTATCCAGGGAGTCGGTACCTTGGCTGGAAGTACCGTTGACCAAGCACATCAGCGTACCACCTTTTTGAATTGTCACTGGCCGAGATAAGGTCAGTCGGGTCGTGTCCGTTACCACACTTAAGAGGCGACGCCATTAGTGCGCCGTAAATTAGGGTGGAACCACGCTGATTATGTTACCAACCAACGTCCCTTTGATTGTCTTAGACAGTCAAAGGGACGTTTTTTATTACCACAAAGGAGAGATTTTACATGGCTCAAGTTGCTGTTATGAACGTCGATGGCTCAGTCAACAAGATTGACCGCGACTCAAAAGAAAGTTTGGACGCCCTGCGTCAATTATCCGCTCTGATGCTGAAGGCTGCACTGCAAAAAGAATTTGCCGGCATTCGTCTGGGTGCCGATGCGGTCGAAGAAGACGGCTTCTACGTTGACTCCGACAAAGATGAACAGCAGGTTTCTGCTGACGAACTGCCACAATTAGAAGCAGCCATCAAGTCTATTGCCAAGTCAGAAGCCAAGGTTGAGTTCAAAGAGGTCAGCGTAGATGATGCCCTGGCTAGCGTCAAGGACGATCCATTCTCAACTGAACTGATCAACGAAAACGCTAAGGACGGCAAGGTTGCCATGTATGATCTGGATGGTGTAATGGCCGTTGCCAGTGCTCCAATTCTGGTTTACGCCAACCTGGTCAAAAACTACAAGCTGCTCAGCGTTGCCGGTGCCTACTGGAAAGGCATGTCATCCAACCCAATGCTACAGCGGATCTATGGGACGGCCTTTTACAAGAAAGACGATCTGGAAGCCGATCTGAAGGCTCGTCAAGAAGCCAAGGAACGCGACCACCGTGTCATCGGTAACCAGTTGGATCTGTTCTTTGTTGATCCTAAGGTTGGTGCCGGTCTGCCATACTGGATGCCAAAGGGTGCCACGATTCGTCGGACGATTGAACGCTACATCATCGACAAGGAACTGGCTGATGGCTATGAACACGTCTACACGCCGGTTTTGATGAACCTGGATGCCTACAAGACTTCTGGTCACTGGGCTCACTACCGCGAAGACATGTTCCCACCAATGGACATGGGTGACGGTGAAATGCTCGAACTACGGCCAATGAACTGCCCAAGTCACATTCAAGTCTACAAGCACCACATTCGTTCCTACCGTGAATTGCCATTGCGGATTGCCGAACTTGGAATGATGCACCGTTACGAAAAGTCCGGCGCGCTTTCTGGTCTGCAACGGGTTCGTGAAATGACGCTTAACGATGGCCACACGTTCGTTGCTCTGGACCAGATCCAAGACGAATTTGCCAAGATTTTGAAGCTGATTATGGACGTTTACAAGGACTTTGACATTACTGACTACACGTTCCGTCTGTCATACCGTGACCCTAAGAACACGGAAAAGTACTTTGCCAACGACGAAATGTGGGAACGTTCGCAATCCATGCTGAAGGCTGCTATGGACTCACTGGGTCTGGAATACTATGAAGCTGAAGGTGAAGCTGCCTTCTACGGTCCAAAGCTGGATATCCAAACCAAGACGGCCCTGGGCAACGAAGAAACGATGTCTACGATTCAACTGGACTTCATGCTGCCTGAAAAGTTCGATCTGCACTATGTTGGTGAAGACGGCAAGCAGCACCGTCCAGTTATGATTCACCGTGGGGTTGTCGGCACGATGGAACGCTTCGTTGCTTACCTGACGGAAATCTACAAGGGTGCCTTCCCAACCTGGCTGTCACCTGAACAAGTCGTTATTATCCCAGTTTCCGATGACAAGCATGGCGACTACGCTGATGAACTGGCCAAGAAATTCAAGGCAGCTCAGATTCGGGTTAAGGTTGATCACCGGAACGAAAAGATGGGCTACAAGATTCGTGAAGCCCAAACGCAAAAAGTTCCATACACGCTGGTTGTCGGTGATGATGAACAGGCCAACAACTCGGTTTCCGTTCGTAAGTACGGTGAAAAGGATCAAAACGGTATGACCGTAGATGCCTTTATGGATGAGATTCTGCACGATATTGCAACCTACTCGCGCGAAGACTAATCAAAAAGCTGTTTGGTATTTAGCCAGACAGCTTTTTATTATTTTACAGCCCTGTTAAGCGCTTTTTTCAGCCGTTTAAATGGTAAGCTGGATAATTTATCGTTTCTAGGTCAAACGCGCTATAATGGGGAAAATTCATATTAGAAAGGTCGAAGAGCAAATGTCTCCATGGAATCGTTTCAAGAAATCAGCCTGCACGTCGATGATGGTCGGCAAACATGCTTCAACTGACGGCTCAACTTTTATCTCGCGCAACGAGGATCGTGTCAAGGCAATCGAGCCCAAGCGCTTTTTGGTGCAGCCTGCCGTTAAAGATCGTCACGCAACCTACGTCTCGGCCTATAATCAATTAACCGTGCCACTGCCAGCTGACGGTATGCGCTACACATCTACACCAAGCGTTGATCAAACCCAGGGTCCAAACGAAGAGGACGGCTTTAACGAGGCTGGTGTCGGTGAAAGTGCTACGGAATCCGTCTATGCCAATCCCAAAGTACTGGCCTATGATCCATACGTCAAAAACGGTCTGGCCGAAGACTCACTGACGACACTGGTGCTGCCATATATCCATTCAGCTAGGGAAGGCGTTGAATATCTAGGTCGCCTAATTACCAAATATGGTGCGGCTGAAGGCAACGGTATCCAGTTTATCGATCAAAATGAGGTTTGGTACATGGAAATCGCCACGGGGCACTATTGGGTTGCCGTCCGCATCCCTGATGACTGTTATGCCGTGGCGGCCAACCAGATTGCCATTGAAGACATTGACTTTGGTGATGATAAAAATTTTGCCTGGGCAGATGGTATCCGGCTGTTTGTTGAGAATAATCACCTGAATCCTGACGATGAGCGTTGGAACTTTCGTCATATCTTTGGTACCAATACCAAGCAGGATCATCATTACAACACGCCGCGCGTCTGGTTCGCACAGCGTTATCTAAGTCCCAGCCTAACCGAGGATCAAACGCCTGAGTCAGCCGATATGCCGTTTATTCGCAAGCCCGATCATAAAATCAGCGTTGAAGACATTCAATACGTCTTAAAATCGCACTATAACGAAACGCCTTATGATCCACTGGGGAGCGGTACGCCAGAACAGCGCCGGCGCTATCGTTCCATCGCACTTTCGCGAACGGCGCAGTCGCATATTCTGCAAGCCCGCAATGACTCCTATGGTGGTGCCCAGTGCATTCAATGGGTCGAATTTGGCGTCCCGACGTTTTGTGCCTACGTTCCTTTCTTTGCCAATGTCAATGATACCGATGCCTCATACCGCGAGTTTCCAGCCAAGATGGATCTAAGCAGTGCCTATTGGTTAAATGAAGCACTGGCAAGCGTAGTTGAGAGCCATTATGCTGAATTTGCCAAAGACAACCTGGACTATCAAAATGAGCTGCAGGCCTGGGCAAGGCGCAAAATCAAAGCTATTGACGATCAAGTCGGTATGTTGGAAGGCCAGCGTCTAACCAGCTATCTGACCTCGCAGAACCATGATATTGCTAAGCACTTCAACGATCGTGCCCGCCAACACCTGTTTGATCTGCTGACCAAGGGAGCAGAACTGTCCAAGCTAACCTTTAAAATGGATCCAAATCTATAGCAACCAAAAAACAGCCCTGACCGGCATTTGTCGATCAGCGCTGTTTTTTTACTGCAGTGAATCCCAGGCCGTCAGTTGAACTGGTTTTTGCGTACTCAGCTGCTTGAGCTCATCACTAAGATATTTTTTATTGATAACCGCTTCATAGGTGTAGTCTTCAAAC
Source organism: Lactobacillus sp. MRS-253-APC-2B (assembly GCF_012843675.1). Classification (GTDB taxonomy): domain Bacteria; phylum Bacillota; class Bacilli; order Lactobacillales; family Lactobacillaceae; genus Limosilactobacillus; species Limosilactobacillus pulli. The sequence continues at coordinate 31,133 of NZ_JABAFO010000003.1, read as the reverse complement.
CACTTTTGAGTCATCACGAAATATCCCTTTTCGCCATTTTCCTCGCCCCATGAATTTTCGATCTTCCAGCGATCAATTTGACCATCAACTTCATTGAAGCCCGTCAGCGTCATGGCATGTGATACGCAAGCCTGTCTGGTTTCCAGTCGTTCTTTTTTGTTCATAACGTAATCAATGTCCAAAAGCTCTTCTTGATGATAAAGCTTGGCATCCATGATTCCCCGCTTGCGATCCATCTGCTGTAAGACATCATTGCCGACCCACACGGTTTCACCGGCTTTCAGCTGACTGACCACGCTCTTTTGCAACTGATCAAAAGCCACATTGACAAATTGGATCGGAATACCACCTACGACACTATCCTGCTGCGGCATTGAGTAGACCTGATTCAACTCATGATCAGGCGCATTGGTCAAAACTACGTAATCGCGTAAATCAAGCTGCCAATATTGATGGAAAAATTCCAGTGGCGACAGATCAGACTGACGGTGCAACTTGTGGTCATCGTCTTCAAACTCAAGATCAAAGCGCTTTGGCGGCATACCAAACGCATAAACCGCCAGTCGGTAAACCTCGCTGACCATTTTTTCCTTGGCAGCCAGAACCGCAGCTTGATCAGCGTGCTGCTCATTGATCATTTTACGCAGCACTAATGCGTCTTTATGCATCAGATCTTTCATTACTGTAGCAATGTCATCGGTGTTCTTGGTGTTATAAGTATCTGGCATTGCATATTCAGGTACGACGCCATACTTTTCAATGATCGAAGCGGCATTGGCCCATTGCCCGCCATCATTTTCAGCAAAGGCAACGTAAAAATCGACCAGACGATCATGAAATGGCAAACTGGCCGTCGAAATGATATTTTGCAAAAACATGTTGGCCCGTTCAACCCGATCCCAGAAAAACAAATAGTTCTGCGACAGCTCAAAATCCTTAAAGTGATACTGATTGGCAAATAAATGACGCAGCGTGTTCAGCGCGGCAAACGACCAGCAGCGACCACTGTGCCGTTGATTGCAGACTTTCCCCGTCTTGACTTCATATGAAAAAACGCGGTGATTGCGTTGACTGACGTTTTGGTCCTCGCTGGATGCCTTGATGCCGTTTTTCATTACCGTTCTTGCGATAATTTTCGCATCCGGTCGTGCATTAAAATCAGCCTCATAGCTTTGAAGCTGAGACAGCGTTAATTTTTTAAACTCAGACATATTGAATCTTCCTAACTTGATTAGCTTTTCTAAATTATCTTAATGCATGTGTTCAACCAAATCAAAAACAGCGTCCTCGTTAAAGAACGCTGCTGATGTTAGTTATCGGCAAAGAAATGCTTCCATTGCTGATTGATATTGTTTTTAGCCGGCTGCGTACGATTCCAGAAACCTACCTTGACGACGCCGACGATCTTGCTCTTAGGTACGAATCCCCAGTAGCGGCTGTCGTTAGAGACGCTGCGGTGATCACCCAAGACAAAGTACTCGCCTTTTGGTACCTTGTAGGCCCCATTATGCAGCACCCAGCTGTTTTCCTGGGAAATACTGTGCAAAGTCCAGGTTCCGGTACCGCTGGAACGCTCGCTCTTGCTGATGTAGCTTTGATCAACCTTTTTACCGTTAACGTAAAGATTGCCGTTTTTAGCCTCAACCGTATCGCCTGGCAGACCAATAACCCGCTTTACGTACTCAGTCTTTACTGAAACTTGCGGATCAACGCCATTGGCATCAAATACCACTACACTGCCACGGTGAATCTTCGCCTGTTTTAAGCAGACCACCCGCTCGTTGTTCTGTAAGTTGGGCTGCATTGACGGACCATCAACCCGTACGAACTGAAACCCAAACTGTTTGATTAAAAGTGCCAGCAAAAGGCCAATCGCAATCGGTACGATCCAACTCATTAATTCTTTAAAAGCTTTCATCAAAATTGCTCCCAGATTAGTTTTCTAACGGCAATTTTAATACACTTTTACAGAAACTAACAACTTATTCATCATATTCGCGCATCAATTTTTGTGTCAGCTGATAATCGCCAACGTATGGAATATCGTGTCCCTTTTCATGCATGAACTGCTCACGACCTTTGGCGGCCATAAACATCACGTCACCAGGCCGCGCCAGCTTAAAGGCATCCTGAATGGCAACTGCCCGATCCACGTTGATATGCACTTCAACTGCCGGATTGTCGATATGTGACTTGATCTCCTCATCAATCTTGTGCGGATCTTCAAAGAAGTTGTCTTCACTGGTCAAGATTGCCACATCGGCATATTTGGCCAGTGCCTCACCGATATCCTTACGGCGCGACTCAGCCTTGCCGCCAGCCGCACCGATTACCACGATCAAGCGGCCGTTGGGATACGTGTTTTTCATGTATTTAAAGCTTTCGTTTAAGCTTAGGTAGTTGTGCGCATAATCAACGCAAGCCAACAGCCCGTGGTGATTGCTGAGCATCTCCATGCGGCCAGGTACCGTTGTTTCTTCCAACCCCTTGGCAAAAGCTGCTGTATCATCACTGAACTGACGACCCACGATCAGTGCTGCCAGAGCATTGCTGTCGTTAAACGTACCTGGAATATTGATCTTAAACTCACCATTAAGCTCAGGCTGGCGGCTGCTAAACGTCGCCACGTGAAACTCATGTGGCGAATCGACCACGTAACGATAGTCGGCATTAGACTGACTGCTGCCAAATGAGATTACCTGGTTGCCAGCAGCCAGCGCTTTTTGGGCCAACAGCTCGTAATAAGGACAATCTCGATTGATGATTACCTTAGATGAGTTGAGCATCAGCTGACTCTTACAGTACAGGTAGTCTTCAAAGCTTGGATGTTCCACCGGACTGATATGGTCAGCAGCAATATTTAAAAAGACGCCAATATCGAAATGCAGACCATAGACCCGTGACTTCTTATAGGCTTGACTGGAAACCTCCATAATCAGATACTGCATGCCATTATCAGCAGCCTGACGCATCATTCTAAACAGGTCCAGTGATTCTGGTGTCGTTAAATGGGCTTCTTCAAAGTGCTCGCCATCAAGACATTCAGCAATTGAAGACAGCTGGGCCACCTTTTGGTTAAAGACCTGGTTCATTAAATGACACGTAAAATAGACCGACGTTGTTTTCCCTTTGGTTCCTGTAAAGCCGATCACCTTTAGCTCTCGCTGCGGGTTGTTGTAAAACTCGCGCGCCAACAGAGCCATTGCTTTTTGGACGTCATTGACTACCAGCTGAACGAATTGATCTTGATCTTTGCCGACATAGACGTTTTCAGTCACGCAGGCAATGGCTCCCTTAGCAATTGCATCCTCCAGATATTTTTCGTTAAAGTGCAGTCCCTTGCACATAAACAGCGTATCAGGCTCAATGCGGCGCGAATCATAAGATAAGAATTGAAGCTTATGGTCTTTAAGATTGGCTGGAACCTCAAAAAGCCAATCATCACCAATTACGATTTCACGCAACAATTGATCCTGTTTTAAAATGTTGGCAGCTTGATTAAGCGTCAGCATTTCTCCCCCACCTTTCATTTAAACGTTCATTGTCTTTCGATCATGTTTCGTATTCTGGCACAAGATTATGAAAAAAATGCGAACTCCCAACGAAAGCATCAAGAACTTGTTTTTAAGATGTCTTTAAAAGACAACAATAGGTCCAGCCTGTAAACGCACCACAGACTGGACCTTATCTTCAGTTAACTGTCAAAGTATCGACTTCCCTAACAGTCATATTTAATTATACGCTTTCATCAACTGCTCTGTCAGCTGGTAATCACCGACATAAGGTTTGTCATGACCATTCTCGCGCAGGAACTGCTCCCGTCCTTTTGCGGCCATAAACATGACGTCACCTGGCCGTGCCATTTGAAAGGCCGTTTTAATGGCCTCTTCACGATCGATAATTTCATGAATCTCAACGTGAGGATCCACGATATGGTCGCGAATTGCCTGAATAATCTTTTTAGGATCCTCAAAGTAGTTGTCATCTTCAGTCAGGATGGCCACATCGGCATATTCTGACAGTGCTCGACCGATATCCTGACGCCGCGACTCAGCCTTGCTGCCAACTGAACCGGTAACCACGATCAAGCGGCCGTCTGGATACTCATGCTTTAAGAACTTGAAACTCTCACTCATGCTTAGGTAGTTATGAGCATAGTCAACACAGGCCACATATCCTTTTTCGTTCTTTAGGATCTCCATGCGGCCCGGTACCCTGGTTTCTAAAAGCCCCGTCGCAAACTCACTGGTTTTATTGCTTAGCTGCGCGGCGACTGCCAAAGCGGCCGTGGCATTGCTGCAGTTAAACGATCCAGGCAGCATGACCCGAAAATCGCCATTTACGGCCGGCAGCTGATCATTAAACGAAGCAACCTTGAAGTTACCATGCTCGCCTAAGGTAAAACGATAGTCGGCATCAGACTCATCGCTGCCATAGGTGATCAATTGGTTGCCAAAGGCGTGCGTTTTTTGGGCTAACAGATCAAAGTAAGGCATCTCACGATTGATGATCATTTTATCGGCATTTTTTACCAACTGGCTCTTGCACCAAAGATAGTCGTCAAAGCTTGGATGCTCAACTGGGCTGATATGATCACGCGAAATGTTCAAGAAAACGCCGATATCAAAATGCAGACCATCAACCCGCGACTTCTTGTAGGCTTGACTAGAAACCTCCATTACCAGATACTTCATCCCGTTGTTGACCGCCTGGCGCATCATCCGGTACAAATCTAATGATTCAGGGGTGGTCAAATGCGATTCGATAAAGTTTTTGCCATCCAGGCACTCGGCAATCGAAGAAAACTGCGCCACCTGATTGTCAAAGACATGCGCCAAAATGTGCCGCGTAAAGTAGACTGAAGTCGTCTTGCCTTTGGTACCGGTAAAACCGATCAGCGTCAGATCTTTTTCGGGATCGCCATAAAAAGCTCTTGCCACCGTTGCCATGGCTTTTTGCACATCGGTAACGACAATCTGCCAGACGTTCTGCCCAGCCAGTTCCTCGTCATACACCTGCTGAGTCAGACAAGCTGTGGCGCCTTTTTTGACTGCATCCACCAGATACTGCGGGTTAAAGCGCTGACCCTTGCAGATAAAAAGCGTCTGCGGCTTAATTGCGCGCGAGTCATACGAAAGCTCCTTGAACTCAAGATCGGCAATTTTTTCTGGTACATCATACAGCCACTGACCGTCAACGATGATTTCCTTAAACAGGTCTCGTTCCTTGAGAGCGGCTACCGTCTGTTTAACCGTCAGCATTTAGTTCGCCGCCTTTTGCTTGGTTTGATCAATTGCTGATTCATCAGGCTTGAAGTTGTCGATAAAGTACAGCTTGTACCAGACTAAGAACGTGTAGACGGTCCAGATTTTACGCCGATCGTCAGTCTTGCCTTGGAAGTTGTCTTCAGCCATCTTCAAGATCTTGTCTTGATCAAAGAATTCTTTGACAAAATCCTGGCTGAATAATTCGCGAACTTCTTGGTAGTACTTGTCTTCACGCAGCCAGGCCCGAATTGGCGTAGGAAAGCCCATCTTAGGCCGCGTTGCCCATTCTTCTGGCAGGTGACGGTTGGCAGCCATCCGGAAAGCCCACTTGGTACCCTTAGCGTTGAATAGGTACTTGGTTGGCGTGGTCTGAGCAACCTTCATCATTTCACGGTCCAACAAAGGCACCCGCAGTTCCAGCGAGTTGGCCATGCTCATCTTATCGGCCTTCAGCAAAATATCACCTGGCATAAAGCAGTGCAGATCAAGGTACTGCTTTTTGGCAACCTCATCAATATCTTTGTCTTCAACCTTGTCGTAATATGGGTCAACGATCTGCTTAACCGTTGGACCACAGTCAAATTCAGGCTGCAGAATGCTTTGGGCCTGTTCTGGACTGAAGATATAGGCTTCACCAATAAAGGTGTCACGGGCTGGCGCCAGGTTGGCATACATGTGCGCCTGACCATGGAAATGCTTGTTTTTAAGCTTTTCGGCAATCTCGTAGCGCTTTTGCCGCGGCTTTTTCTTCAGCTGATCAGTAATCCAGCGAATCAGCTTGGACTTGGTATAGAAGCCATAATCAATGTAGCCGGCAAACAGCTCATCAGCCCCTTCACCTGAAAGCATCGCCTTGTAGCCGTTGTCCTTGGCCAACTTGGTCAAAAAGTACAGCGGTACGACGGATGGATTAGAGTCCGGTTCATCCAAGTAGTATTGAATCAACGGGAAGGTGTGAAAGGCTTCTTCATTGGTCAGCTTGGCATCTGTGTTTTTCAAATTCAGCTTGGCAGCCAGCTCACGTGCTTCCTTGGTTTCATCATAGGTACTGTCAAAGCCGATTGAGAACGTGTTGTCAGGACGCATCATGGCCGTAACATAGCTGGAGTCGACCCCGGCTGAAAGAAATGAACCGACTTTAATACCCTTATCGGCAAAAGAGTGCGCCTTAACCGATTCGGTAACGGCAGCTTCAATCTTGTCAACGGCCTCATCAAAGGTCTCATCGGCTGGCTCAAAGTCCTCATCCCAGTATTCGGTCATTGAGAACTGACCATCCTTAGTGTAGTGGAAAGAATGACCTTCCGGCAGCTTGTAGACACCCTTGAAGAACGTTTCCCGGGTAATTGGGTATTGGAATGTCAGATAAGGCTTGAGGGCCTCTTTGTTCAGCTGCTTGTCAAAGCTTGGGTGTTCCAAAAAGGCCTTGATCTCAGAACCGACAAAGAAGGTGCCATTCATCTTGGCGTAATACAGTGGCTTGATACCAAAGTGATCGCGCGCACCAAACATTTCTTGGGTTTGGCGATTCCAGATGACAAAGGCAAACATCCCTCGCAGCTTTTTGCAGACATCATCGCCCCATTCCTCGTAACCATGCAAAATGACTTCCGTGTCCGTCTTAGTTGAGAAATGGTGTCCTGCTGCAATCAGTTCCTCGCGCAGCGGCTGGAAGTTGTAGATTTCACCATTAAACAAAATAGCCAGGTTTTCGTTTTCATTAAAGATCGGCTGCTTACCGCTCTTAACATCAACGAAACTCAAGCGTCGATGTCCCAAAGCCGCGTGTTCATCGACGAATTGGCCAGCATCATCGGGACCACGGTGGATGATCCGGTCCATCATTTTTTGAATCAGGCTTTCTTTGACTTGTGGTTTTTCATTATCCACAAATGCAACAATTCCACACATAATGACTCTCCTATGTTCTTGAATAAATTAGCGCTGCACGAAGTATTCCTTGTACTTCTTAGGCATTAATGAAAAGGCGTAGTGCATCAGCAGCCGTTGCTTGAGCGTATCATGCTTGTCAAAGGCCGTTGTACCCCAATTGCCGGATTCAAGCATCTGCTTGGCGCGTTCCTTGTCTGGGCCTTCTTTAGCATACTTGTAGAAGACTTTCTTAGGTACGCTCAGCCACAGCTTGTTGCCGTCTGCATAATCGGTATGGTCGTATGGACGATGATAGATGGCATCGTCAACCACGTACTTGGCTAGGTTATAGCCGTTTAAAGTACAGTAGTAGCTGCTGCGACCCTGCCGCAGATTGATCTCAAAAATCTTGAATTTGCCATCGCGCCGGTCGTACTTCATGTCAAAGTCCGCAAATCCGACGTAATTGATTTCTTCCAGGAACTTTTGAATCGTTTGATAGATTTCCATGTTCTTTTCTGGAATGATCACCATGTAGTTGCCGACTGCCACTGGCGATGGATCTTCCAGCAGGGGATGACCAAGACAGATCATGCGTACCTTGTGATCCTGACCAACATAGGCGTTGACCACGCGCATGTTGGAATCATCGCCGGGAATAAAGTCTTGGGCGATCAGCTTTCCAGTATAGCCGGCCTGAGCAATCTCAGGCAGCAGCTTATCAAACTGATCCCGCGTATCCAAGACATAGGCCTTTTTACGATCGGCAAAATGAATGTCCAGCCAGGCGATACTGTCGGAAGGCTTCAGGGCAATCGGAAAATCAAATGGCAGCTTAATTTCTTTTGGCTTCGTAAACTCAGCCGCCTCAATCAGCTTGGTCTTTGGATAAGGCAGGCCATGCTTTTCCGCAGCGGCGTAAAAAGTTTCTTTGGTACCCAGTTTTTGGAACATATCGTAGTCAACGTATGGGCAGACAAACCATTGCTTCAGCTCGTCCAAATGCTTGGCGATCAGCTCCGTGTAGCCATCTCCGCAAGACAGCAGCAGGTATTTTTTATCCGGCTTTAAGTTCTTGGCAATCTCGCGCATCGACTTGATAAAGCCTGGATCTTCATTAAATCCTTCAATTACATGCACATCAGCCAGCTTGGTGTAGCGAGTTGGTGCCATGTGTGTAACTCCATAGGCAATGCTTTTAATTCCATAGGCTTCATAAAAAGAACGTGCCATGCCATAGCAGTTAAAATCCGTTCCCAGCAGAATTGGCTGGAAATCAATTTGATCATTCACTTTAAAATCATCCTCATATTTTTCTAGTGATACTGTCTAAACGGCGCCTTAAAAAACGCCCCCTGAAACCTTAATGATAATCCAAACCCAAGGTACCTTCAAGGGCTTCTCTAATCCTTAAGCTTAGCTAAACGTCCCTGACGTAAGTAGACACTCAAAATTGCCAGGTCAGCTGGGTTGACGCCGCTGATTCGCGATGCCTGCGCCAAAGTTTCGGGCCGAATCTTCTCCAGCTTCTGACGGCCTTCCGTAGCCAGGCCATCAATTGCCGAGTAGTCCAGGTCAGCTGGAATCTTTTTAGCTTCCATGCGCTTCAATCGTTCTACCTTGACTTCTTCTTTTTTGATGTAGCCTTCATACTTCAATTGAATTTCAACTTGTTCAATTACTTCGCGGCTGAGTGGCTCGTCAGGATCAGGAATCAATTCCATCAGTGTTTGATAGTCAACATATGGGCGCTTCAAAAAGTCGGCAGCCGCAATGGCATCTTTCAATGGATTGTCGCCGTGCGCTTCAATCAGATTGTTGGCTGCCTCATTGGCTGGCTTGATCCGAATCTTCTTCAAGCGTGCAATCTCGGCTTCAACCAATGCCTTTTTGTGCTCCATCTTGGCCAAACGCTCATCAGAAACCAGGCCGATTGCATGACCTTTTTCCATTAAGCGCAGATCAGCATTATCATGACGCAGAATCAAGCGATATTCAGCGCGACTGGTCAGCAGACGATATGGCTCTTTGGTGCCCTTGGTTACCAGGTCATCAATCATGACGCCGATGTAAGCATCCGAGCGTTTCAAGACAAATGGTCCTTTGCCCTGGGCGCGCAGACCGGCATTGATTCCGGCAATCAATCCCTGGCCGGCAGCCTCTTCATAACCAGATGTCCCGTTAGTCTGCCCAGCTGTAAACAAGTTCTTGATCAGCTTGGTTTCCAACGTTGGGTGCAGCTGGTATGGCGCAACCACGTCATATTCAATGGCATAGCCCGGCCGCATCAGTTTGGCATGTTCCAAACCTTTAACGGAATGCAGCATTTTTTCTTGAATCTCTTCAGGCATTGAGGTTGACATGCCATCAACGTACCATTCATCAGTATCACGGCCTTCTGGTTCCAAAAAGACCTGGTGACGATCCTTATCGGCAAACCGAACGATCTTATCTTCAATTGAAGGACAGTAGCGTGGACCGACCCCTTCGATCACTCCGGTAAACATTGGTGCTCGATCGAGATTGTCGCGAATGATCTGATGCGTAGTCGGATTAGTGTAGGTCAGCCAGCAAGAAATCTGGTCACTGACCGAGATGTATTGACTGTCTGGCGTATCAAAACTGAAATGATGGGGCTTTTCGTCACCTGGCTGCTCTTCAGTAACCGAATAGTCGATCGTATTGCCGTTGATACGTGGCGGCGTCCCCGTCTTAAACCGCTGCAGATCGAAGCCCAGCTCTTCCAGATTCTCGGACAGCTTAGTCGCTGACTGCGTATTGTTTGGACCAGACTCATACATCAATTCGCCAATGATGATCTTGCCGCGGGCTGCCGTTCCTGTTGCCAATACCACGGCCTTGGCAAAATAGCGAGCCCCAGTATTGGTGATGACTCCTTTACAAGCGCCATCTTCAACCACCAGCTGATCAACAGTTGCCTGTCGCAGCGTCAGATTGGGCGTTTCTTCCATCGTCTGTTTCATCGCCCGGTGGTAGGCATGTTTATCGGCCTGAGCCCGCAACGCGCGGACGGCTGGACCTTTCCCCGTGTTGAGCATCCGCATCTGAACATAGGTCTTATCAATGTTGTGGCCCATTTCACCGCCTAAGGCATCAATCTCACGAACCACGATCCCTTTAGCCGGCCCCCCAACTGATGGATTGCATGGCATAAAGGCAACCATTTCCAGACTGATCGTCAAAAGCAGCGTCTTGTTGCCCATGCGTGCGGCTGCCAGTGCGGCCTCTGAACCAGCATGACCTGCACCTACAATAATTACGTCAAAGCTGCCGGCATCAAACGGCTTACCTTGTGAAATCTGCATTTTTATCTCCTTTACTTTCCTAGACAGAACTGGCTGAACAATTGATCCAGCAATTCATCTTGATAGCTGTCACCGGTAATCTCACCCAAAAGCTCCCAGCATCGCGTCATGTCAATCTGTACCAAATCAACCGGCATACCGGCCGCAATCCCGCTTAAGACATCATTTAAGGCATCGTTGGCTTGGTGAAGCAGTCCAATGTGGCGGGCGTTGGTAACCATAACGGTATTTTGCGAGCTTTCGATTCCCTCATCAAAGAACATGTGGCTGATTGCCTCACCCAATTCTTCCATTCCTTGATGTTCAACGATTGAGGTTTTAATAATCCGATCGCCATTGATCAATTGACCTAATTCATCCAAATCGATCTTATTTTCCAAGTCGGTCTTGTTTAGGATCACAATGCGTGGCTTGCCAGCCGTCAGCTTAATCAGGTCGCGATCCTCATCGGTTAATGGATTGGAGCTGTCGATCAAAAGCAGTACCAGATCTGCCGTGTCAATCGCTTGACGACTGCGCTCAACGCCGATTTTTTCGACCGTATCTTCCGTATGCCGAATCCCCGCCGTGTCGATCAGCTTTAATGGCACGCCCTCTACGTTAACGTATTCTTCAATCACGTCACGCGTGGTTCCGGCCACATTGGTCACGATCGCCTTATCCTCATGCAAAAGTGTGTTAAGCAGGCTGGACTTGCCGACGTTTGGCCGCCCAATAATTGCCGTTGCCAAGCCATCACGCAGCACCTTGCCCTGCTTAGCGGTCTTTAAAAGAGCTTGAATGCGTTGCTGAACCTCTTGGGCTTTTTCTTTCAGCATCTTGGTCGTCATTTCTTCAACCGCGTCATATTCTGGATAGTCAATGTTAACCTCAACCTGTGCCAAAACGTCCAGAATATCCTTGCGCAAAGCCTTAATCAAGCGGGACAGATCACCATCCAGCTGGTTGAGAGCGACCTTCATTGATTTGTCAGTTTTGGCACGGATCAGATCCATCACGGCTTCAGACTGTGAAAGATCCAACCGACCATTTAAAAAGGCCCGTTTGGTAAACTCACCCGGTTCAGCCAGTCGTGCCCCATGGCTAAGCGTCAGCTGCAGAATTCGGTTGGTGGCCAGCAGTCCGCCATGACAGTTGATTTCAACAACGTCTTCTCGGGTGTAGGTATGTGGGGCCCGCATGATTGAAACCATGACCTCATCAACTTCCGTACCACTGTCGGGATCAACGATGTGCCCATAGTTAATGGTGTTGGTTGCCACTTTTGCCAGATCCTTGCTGCCATGGTACAGCTTTTTGGCGACTTCAATTGCTTCATCGCCACTGATGCGGATAATCGAGATGCCACCTTCACCGACTGGGGTTGAGATGGCTGCAATCGTATCAAATTCTGAATTTGCCATTTTCTGCTCCTTTCCGCTGCCAATAAAAAAAGTGCCGAGTCCACGCCCTTCCCCAATCTGGGAGCAACATGGTCAAAGCACTTTCACTACTCTAACTAACGGTAAATTCAATTAACATCGCTATTTTAGTTTTTCAGCGTTTGGTTGTCAATCAATTAATTCTTTGGGGCCACGACAACGCTGCGGTAAGGATCTCGACCATGCGAATAGGTCTTGACCCGTGGATTATCTTCTAAGACGCGGTGCAGATACTTACGCTCACGAGCCGGCATTGGATCCAAAAAGACTGCCTGACCCGTGGCAATCACCTCGGTTACGCAGCGCGCGGCCAGTTTTTCCAATGACTGCTGCCGCTTCTTGCGATAGTTTGACGTATCCAGTACCAAACCGGGATCGTCAACGCCATGGTAGTTCAAAAAAGTCGTTCCCAGCTGTTCTAAAGCATTGATTCGCCGCCCATGAAAACCAATCACGCGTCCCGAATTATCAGCCTGCAGATCAATTGTCAGCTCATGAGCCTTAAGCTTGACGATCTCAGGCTTAGCCACTACGCCTAATGCTTTTAAAACGTCTTTAAGATACTCACAGAGGGCCTGGGCAGCCTGCTTCATCTTTTGCACATTGATCTGATGGCGACGCTCCATTTCCTGTGCATCAATCTCATCGGCCTCATTGACGTTGCGCTTTAAATTCGCTGATGGCTTGCTGCTTTGTTTACCGGCTTGATTTAAGGCCGATTCAGCAGTCGACTCGACCTTGGCTTTTGGCTTGATCGATGCTGGCTTGGCAGTCATTTCAGTATTTTGATCCGCCTTGAAAGCAGCGTGCTCAGTAATCGGCTTTTGCTTTGGCTGAACCTGAGCAGGCTGTTTTAATGCTGCCTTAATTTTGGCATTACGATGACCAATCCCTAAAAAACCGCGCCGTGGCTGCTCTAAAACCTGGATTTCAAGCTGATCACGATCGGCTTGAAAGGCAGTTGATGCGGCAGCAACTGCCTCATCAATGGTCTGCGCCTCAAAAGTTTCCATAGTGAATGCTCCCCCTCAATGTAAAAGACATTATCAAAAAAGAGCGGTCAAACCCGCCCTTATACCCAATTATTTACGCTTGCTACGGTAGGCCTTGCGCTTGGCCTTGGCAATCTTGTTGCGGTGCCGGCGCTCAGCAGCCTGCTTTTCTTCCCGTTCCCGACGAATCTTGAATGGGTTTTGGAAGATCAGCACCTGCAGAACTTGAAAGGCATTGGATACTACCCAGTAAAGCGTGATGGCTGAACTAAAGCCCAAAGCCATGAAGAAGACCATGATTGGCATAAACCAAGTCATTGATTTAGTCATGGCATTTTGTTCTGGCATGGAAGCCATCGACAGCCAAGAACTGATAAACGTAAACAGAGCTGCCAGAATCGGCAGGACATAGTATGGGTCAGTGTGTCCCAACTGCAGCCATAAAAAGCTCCCGCTGCGTAAAACGTGCGTCCGCCAGATGGCTTGATACAATGCCCACATAACCGGCAGCTGAACCAGCAGTGGCAGCATCGAGGCAAATGGGTGCACGCCGGCATCCTTGTAGAGCTTTTGTTGAGCTGCCTGCATCTTTTCCAGTGATTCACGATCGCGTCCAGGATACTTCTTTTGAATCTCCTTAAGCTGCGGTGCCAATTCCTGCATCTTGACCGACATCTTGGTTTGGTACACCATCAGCGGCAAAATAACAATCCGCACGATAATCGTAAAGATGATGATCCCCATTCCATAGCCGCCAAAGTTGTTGGACAGCCAAATAATGAATCGTGAGCAGTTATAGATGATGTAATGATCCCAAAAGCCGGTACTATGACTATTAATCGGTGAATTGGAGCAGGCGGCCAAAAAGACTGCCAAGCCCATAATTCCCGCCAGGCTTAAGATTTTCTTGTGTCCTTTTCTCAAAGTGCGATCCTCTCTTAATCTTCTTTTAACAGATGGGCCAGTTTCATTGCATGAACCAGGTTCTTTTTAACCTCAGCCATTTCCAGACCATCGGCAGCTGGCCGCGCGATGATCAAAAAATCAACGTCAGACTTGATCTCAGGCTTGACTTCCAGCAGCGTCTGTCGGATGCGTCGCTTCAGCCAGTTGCGGTGGACGGCATTTCCAACCTTCTTGCCAACTGAGATGCCGACTCTGAAATGCTTTTGTCCTGGTTTCTCCATTTGATAGATGATGAATTTTCGATTGGCTACGGAATTATGAGTTTCAAAGACCCGCTGAAATTCACTTTCCTTTTTTACTCGGTATGACTTTCGCATGTTCGCTCCAACCTTTATAAATACAAAAAGGGCTGAGGCACAACCGCACGTAATGCAGTGGATGAATGCCCCGGCCCCTTTTAGAAAAAAAGCCACTAATTAAATAGTGGCCGATTTTATGCAGATAATACTTTGCGGCCCTTTTGACGACGACGAGCCAATACCTTGCGGCCGTTGCTCGTGCTCATACGCTTGCGGAAGCCGTGAACGCGTGCGCGGTGACGCTTCTTTGGTTGAAATGTGCGCTTCATTGAGTGCACCTCCTCGCTTGTATTTATTATTTTTATTTACAGTCCAAAAAGACAATCTCTTCAAACATACTTTTGAAGTATAACACATCCTGCGCCAAGAATAAATGATTATCTTGCGTTATTTTGGCGTTTTTTATCTAACTATCCCCCATAGTTATCCCCAGTTTTTTCCACAGTTATGATGGGAAAACTAGGGATGTTTTAATTTATCCACAGAGTTATCCAAAGCAAAAACAGTTCCCCACAGGTTGTGGAAAAAGTTATCAACAGGATTGTGGATAACTATGAAAACATGATTAAACCACTTTTTATTCTCTGAAGTTATCCACAGATTGCCAGTGATTAACTTTATTTTTACTATTTCTTTTCCACAAATCCACAGGCCTGTGGAAAAGTTATCAACACGTCTGTGGATTTTGTTAATAGTTTTTACACAGCCTTGTGGAAAACTATGACTATCGATGCTAAAATATTCTTTGGATTTTATTTACCTTGAGGAGGAATTTACTTGATTGAGCTAAACTCTCTCTGGGAATCGGTTCAAAAGGAGTTTCGCAAAACTACTGGCAGCGTAACCTATAACAACCTGATCGCCCCAGCTAAAGCAATTTCTCTCGAAAACGATCAACTGACCATTGAGCTGCCCACCAAATCACACCGGGACTTTTGGCAAAATGAAATGACTGACAAGCTCAAGGACCTGCTTTTTAATGAGACGCTGGTCCACATTGAGCCGCGTTATACGCTTGAGAGAGAATTATTAACCCCGCCTTCACCAACTGGCGGCAATATGACCAAACAAACACCCTTAAATCCTGAATATACATTTGAGGCCTTCGTTGAGGGTCGTAGTAATCAGATGGCCTATGCCTCGGCCTACGCAGCCTCTGAACAACCCGGCGGACTTTATAATCCGTTGCTAATCTATGGCGGAGTAGGACTGGGCAAGACTCACCTCATGCAGGCAATTGCCAATAACATGCTGCGGCATAATCCCAATGCCAGAATCAAATACGTCACCAGTGAAACCTTCACTAATGACTACATCAATTCCATCAAAAATAATAATCAAGAACAGTTTCGACGCGAGTATCGTGATCTGGATGCCTTATTGGTGGATGATGTCCAGTTCTTTTCTAATAAGGAAGGAACGCAGCTGGAATTTTTCAATACCTTCAATTCATTGCATGACAACAACAAGCAGATCGTGCTGACTGCTGATCGCAACCCAAAGCAGATTCCTGATTTGACGGATCGTTTGGTTTCACGGTTCGTCTGGGGCGTTCCCGTTGAGATTACGTCACCTGATCTGGAGACACGGACGGCCATTTTACGCAGTAAGGCCGAAGAAGAACAGATCAACGTTCCCAATGACGTTTTAAGCTTTATTGCCAGCAAGGTCGACACCAATGTCCGCGAGCTTGAAAGTGCATTGCTACGAGTACGCGTGGCGGCCCAGCTTCACCACACGCCCATCACGATTGACCTAGCCAATGAAACGCTCAAGGGAATGGAGGCTGCCGATGAGGCGGTTGTTTCGATCGACTTGATTCAAAAAAAGGTTGCGGCCTATTATAATATTCGTCAGTCCGATATCGTGGGTAAAAAGCGCGTCAAGCAGATCGTCTTTCCGCGTCAGATTGCCATGTACCTTGCCCGCGAGCTGACCGAAAGCTCGTTGCCAAAAATCGGCAAGGAGTTTGGCGGCAAGGATCATACGACGGTGCTGCATGCCATTGATAAGATTGAAAATCAGTTGGCAGAAGACGATAATCTACAAGATGACATTCGCAACCTTAGAATGGAGCTGCAGCCCTGATTGTGGAAAAATCAAAAGTTATCCCCAAGATATCCACAGTTTTTCCACAGTTATGAAAGCTTAATCTAACAACATTTCTCGTGGTTTTCCACATTATCCACAGGTCCTATTACTACTACTAAAGTTTATATAATATATATAAAGCAACAAGGAGAGATTCACTTATGAAATTTACCATCAATCGTCCAGCCTTTATTAATCAGCTCAATAATGTCTTACGAGCAATCTCATCCAAAACTACGATTCCAATTCTGACTGGTCTGAAGATGGTCGTAACGGATCACAGTGTTATTTTGACGGGTAGTGATGCTGACATTACGATCGAATCAACCTTAGAGGCTGCTGACAGCAACTATGGGTTGTCAATTGAAGAACCTGGGGCAATCGTTTTGCCAGCTCGCTTCTTTAACGAAGTGATCAAAAAGCTGCCGGACAAGCAGGCAACGATTGAAGTCTTTAATGGTCTGCAGGTACGGATCACGTCAGGGACGGCGGAATTTACCATTAATGGTCAGGATGCCAACAATTATCCACACCTGCCAGAAGTTGAAAGCGAAAATACGGTTGAACTGGCTTCTGACATGCTGCGTGAAGTTATTGACCAAACACGGATTGCCGTTTCCAAGCAAGAAAGTCGACCAATTTTGACTGGGATTCACGTTATGCTGAACAATGGTGTTTTGACGGCGGTAGCTACGGACAGTCACAGGTTGGCACAACGTAAGGTTGAATTACCAGAAACGGCAGGGCTTGATTTTGATATCGTTTTGCCGGGGGTATCCATGACGGAACTGGCAAAAATGATCAGTGATGAAAAAGATGGCGTTAAAATGCAGATTACGGAAAATCAAGCATTGTTTATTTTTGGCAATACTCATTTCTACTCACGTCTGTTGGAAGGCAATTATCCAGAAACCAGCCGTCTGATTCCGGAAACGTCCGATACGCGTCTCGAAATTACGGCCAGTGACCTATTGGCATCAATCGAGCGGGCCTCACTGCTGTCTCATGAAAGTCGCAACAATGTCGTTAAGCTGACTGTCAACCCAGAAAACAAGATTGCCACGGTTTCTGGAACGTCAGCTGATGTGGGTAACGTTGAAGAAGAAATCAATGCTGATCAGATTGTGGGCAACCCTTTGGAAATCTCATTCAACCCTGACTACATGCGTGATGCACTGAAGTCGTTTGGCCAGACTAAGATTTTGATTTCGTTTACGACGGCACTGCGGCCATTTACGTTGGTTCCAACTGAAGAAAAAGCCAACTTTGTTCAGTTGATTACGCCAGTCCGGACTTACTAATCAGTTAAATCTGTTGAAAAAGCATCCACTTATCCACAGTGGATGCTTTTTATTGTGGATAAGTGAATAAATCGTTGAAAATCTGTGGATAAATCACTTTCTAATACAAGAAAACGCTTAAATCACTTAAATTTGCTTTCTGAGCGAAAATAGCCTGTTTTAGATAAAAATGATTAATTGGGATAATATTTGCTGACAAGGCCTAAAAACGCCCTTAAATTTGTTTTTACGTCTTATAAAAGCTATAATAGAACAGCAAGCATAAAGTAGGTGAAAAGTATGCAAAATTCAAAAAAAGTCGCAATCAGCAGTGAATTCATTACGCTTGGGCAGCTGCTGAAAGAAGAAGGCATCATTCCTACGGGTGGTGCCGCTAAGTGGTTTTTGCGCGAACATGAGGTCAAGGTTAACGGCGAGTTGGAAGATCGTCGTGGGCGTAAGCTGCGTGCCGGCGATCAAGTTGAGATCAGCGGTATTGAAGACGTTGAGATCGTGGCTGAGTAATCAATGTATCTTTCGGAAATTGAACTGCGAAATTTTAGAAACTATGAGAATCGTAAAGTAGCGTTTTCCCCAGGCATTAACGTGTTCATTGGGGAAAATGCTCAGGGCAAGACCAATCTGCTGGAAGCCATTTACGTCTTGGCAATGACGCGCAGTCACCGAACAGCCAATGATCGTGAGCTGATCAACTGGCAGGCAAAAGAGGCACTGGTCAAAGGGACGGTAATTAAGCAGACGGGACGCGTGCCATTGGAAGTGCTGCTGGGAACGCGCGGCAAGCGGGTCAAGGTCAATCATCTGTTTCAGTCACGGCTGTCGACTTATATTGGTAACCTGAACGTGGTTTTGTTTGCACCTGAAGATCTGGCACTGGTTAAAGGAGCCCCTCAAGAACGGCGCCAATTTATGGACACGGAATTCAGTCAGATGAGTAGCCGTTATCTGTATGCGATCAGCCAGTTCAGGGGGCTCTTAAAGCAGCGTAACGAGTACTTAAAACAGCTGAAGTATGGCGGCCAGGCAGATCAGGTATTGCTGGACGTGCTGTCGGATCAATTGGCTGACAGCGGTGCAGCAGTAATGGCAATGCGCTTTAAGCTGATTAAGCGCTTGGAAACGTGGTCGGCCCAGCTGCATGATCATATTTCCCAGCAAAAAGAAGTCTTGAAGCTGAAATATATTTCCCAGGTAATGGTCGAAGATGAAACGACGGAAAAAGAAATCGCTACGCAGCTGCAGAATCTATACCATGAGCATTTGGCCCAGGAAATCAAGCTGGGGACTACGCTTTATGGTCCGCAGCGTGATGACGTCCGTTTTTTAGTCAATGATCAAGACGTTCATCGCTTTGGCTCACAAGGCCAGCAGCGAACAACAGCATTATCGGTTAAGCTGGCTGAGATCGATTTGATGAACGAGCAGACTGGCGAGTACCCATTGCTACTACTGGATGACGTTTTGTCAGAGCTTGATGATGATCGACAGACGCATCTATTGACAGCTATTCAAGATAAGGTTCAGACGTTTTTGACAACGACCAGCCTCAGTGGCGTGGCACGACAATTGATCAATCGCCCAACGATTTTTCAGATTGCCCATGGAACGATCGACAAGGAGGACATAAAGTGAGCGATAAAGAACTTGAAGCAGAGAAAAAAGCAGAACTGGCCAGCGAGTACGATGCCAGCCAGATTCAGGTCTTAAAAGGGCTGGAGGCAGTTCGGAAGCGTCCGGGAATGTACATTGGCTCCACTAGTGCTCAAGGTCTGCATCATCTGGTTTGGGAAATCGTCGATAATGGTATCGATGAGGCCTTGGCTGGTTTTTGTGATGAGATCAATGTCGTTGTCGAGCCAGACAACAGTATTACGGTAACCGACAATGGCCGTGGGATTCCGGTTGATATTCAAAAAGAAACTGGCAAACCGGCCTTGGAGACGGTCTTTACCGTTTTGCATGCCGGTGGTAAGTTCGGCAACGGCGGCTACAAGGTATCTGGTGGTCTGCACGGGGTTGGTGCCTCAGTTGTTAACGCCCTGTCAACCGAGCTGGATGTCTACGTTACCCGCCAAGGCAAGGAATACTACATGGACTTTGATCATGGCCATGTCAAGACGCCGATGAAGGTCGTTAAAGAAGGTATCTCAGAGCTCAAGCATGGAACGCGGGTGCATTTTAAGCCGGATCCGGAAATCTTTCGTGAAACAACGATCTACAATATCAAAACGCTGACTGATCGCATTCGTGAACTGTCCTTTTTAAACAAGGGCCTTAAGATCACGATCGAAGACAAGCGTGAAGAAAAGCCAACGCGCCAAGAATTCCATTATGAAGGCGGAATTCGTCACTATGTTGAATTCTTAAACGAAGGCCAAGAAGTCCTGTTTGATCCGCCAATCTACGTTGAAGGCGAAGACAAGGGCATTACGGTTGAGGTCTCTTTGCAGTACACGACGGGCTACCGCAGCACGCTGATGACGTTTACCAACAACATTCATACTTATGAAGGCGGAACGCACGAAACGGGCTTTAAGACAGCGCTGACGCGGGTTATTAATGACTATGGTCGTAAGAGCGGTCAACTGAAAGGCAATACGACGCTTTCCGGTGATGATGTACGGGAAGGATTGACGGCCGTAGTTTCGATCAAGCACCCCGATCCACAGTTTGAAGGTCAGACTAAGACCAAGCTGGGCAATTCAGATGCACGAACGGCTACTGATCATATCTTCAGTGAAATGTTTACGCGCTTTTTGATGGAGAATCCCGATACGGCACATAAGATCGTTGAAAAAGGGATGCTGGCCTCAAAGGCACGGGTAGCAGCCAAGCGTGCCCGTGAGGTTACCCGCAAAAAGAGCGGTTTGGAAATCTCAAGATTACCCGGGAAATTAGCTGATAACACTAGCAAGGATCCGGCAATTTCAGAACTGTTTATCGTCGAAGGGGACTCAGCCGGTGGTAGTGCCAAGCAGGGGCGCTCTCGTCTGACGCAGGCAATCCTGCCAATTCGCGGTAAGATTTTGAATGTCGAAAAAGCCGGGATGGATCGCATTCTAGCCAACGATGAGATTCGCTCACTATTTACGGCGTTGGGCACTGGTTTTGGCAGCGACTTTGATATTACCAAAGCCAACTACCACAAGCTGATCATTATGACGGATGCCGATGTCGATGGTGCCCATATTCGAACGCTTTTGTTGACGTTGTTCTATCGCTACATGAAGCCAATGATTACCAATGGCTACGTCTACATTGCACAGCCACCATTGTATCAGGTTCGGCAAGGCAAGTTTGTTAAGTACGTTGAGTCTGATGAAGAGCTGCAAGAGGTTCTGGGAACGCTGCAGCCAAGTCCTAAGCCGGTTATCCAGCGTTATAAGGGGCTGGGTGAAATGGATGCTGAACAGCTGTGGGAAACGACCATGGATCCTGAAAAGCGTCACCTGTTACGGGTTGACTTAGACGATGCTGCCGAGGCCGAGAAAATCTTCCCAATGCTGATGGGAACCAAAGTCGGTCCACGGCGCGAATTTATTGAAGAAAATGCCAAGTTTGTTGAGAACTTGGATCTGTAAAATCAGCTAAGGAGGAAAAAACGTGGCAGATCAAGATATGCCAGGGCGGATTACCGATGTCAATCTGACCGGATTGATGAAAAATTCATTTCTGGACTATGCAATGAGCGTTATCGTAGCGCGGGCACTTCCTGACGTTCGCGATGGGCTTAAGCCGGTTCAGCGGCGGATCCTTTATGGAATGAATGAATTAGGCGTGACGCCAGATAAGCCATATAAAAAATCCGCACGTATCGTAGGTGACGTTATGGGTAAATTCCACCCTCATGGCGACTCCTCGATTTATGAAGGTTTGGTACGGATGGCACAGGACTTCAGCTATCGCTACATGCTGGTTGATGGTCACGGTAACTTTGGCTCAGTTGACGGTGACGGGGCAGCCGCCATGCGTTATACCGAGGCCCGAATGAGTAAGATTGCCGTTGAAATGCTGCGCGATATCAACAAGAATACGGTTGACTTCCAGGATAACTATGACGGCAGTGAAAAAGAGCCTACCGTTTTGCCAGCACGGTTCCCTAATCTTTTGGTTAACGGTGCTTCTGGGATTGCCGTGGGGATGGCAACCAATATTCCAACCCACAACCTGGGAGAGGTTATCGATGCCATTCATCTGCTGATGCAAAATCCCGATGTGACGACCGAAGAATTGATGAAGGTGCTGCCAGGGCCCGATTTTCCCACCGGGGGCGTAGTCATGGGCAAGTCCGGCATTCGCAAGGCTTATGAGACTGGCCGCGGTACGATTATTGTGCGGGCCAAGGTTGATATTGAAGAATCCAAGAATGGCCGTCAGCGCATCGTCGTTCACGAGATTCCATACATGGTCAACAAGGCCCGTTTGATTGAGCGAATTGCTGAGCTGGCTCGTGAAAAAGAAATCGAAGGCATTACCGACATCAATGATGAAACCGACCGAGAAGGGATGCGGATTGTCATTGACGTACGGCGCGATGCCAGTGCTGAGGTCATCTTAAACAACTTGTACAAGATGACTTTGATGCAGACGACCTTTAACTTCAACATGCTGGCCATCGTCAACGGGGCGCCAAAGGTATTGAGCCTCAAACAGATTCTGCAGTACTACCTGGAGCATCAAATCAACGTTGTCCGGCGGCGGACCGAATTTGATCTGAAAAAAGCGCAGAGCCGTGATCACATTGTCAAGGGTCTGCTGATTGCCTTGGATCACATTGATGAGATTATCAAAATCATTCGTGAGGCCCAGACCAGTGAGATCGCCAAAAGTCAACTGATTGATCGCTACACGCTGGATGAGCGTCAGGCTCAAGCCATTTTGGATATGCGGCTGGTTCGGCTGACTGGTCTGGAACGCGAAAAGATTGAAAACGAGCACCAAAAGCTGACTGAGGCCATTGCCGATTACAAAGACATTTTGGCGCATGAAGAACGCATTAACCAGATCATTTATGATGAACTGCTGGAGATTCAGCGTCGTTTTGGCGACAAGCGCCGGACTGAGCTGCAAGTCGGTGACATTACCGACATTGAAGACGAGGACCTGATCGAAGAAGAAGATATCGTGGTTACGCTGACGCATAACGGCTACATCAAGCGGTTGCCGGTTGATGAGTTCAAGTCACAGAATCGTGGTGGCCGTGGCGTTAAAGGGATGGGCGTGCATAAAGATGACTTTATCGAGCATCTGATCTCAAGTTCTACACATGATATCCTGCTGTTCTTTACCAACTCGGGCAAGGTCTTTTCGATGAAAGGCTACGAGGTTCCAGAGTACGGTCGTTCAGCACAGGGAATTCCGATCATCAATCTGCTGGGGATCGATAATCACGAAAAGATTACAGCCGTGATCAACGTCTCCAATGCGGCTGACGATGCCGACAAGTTTTTGTTCTTTGTTACCAAGCAGGGAACGGTTAAGAAAACTCCGGTTGATGACTTCCGCAACATTCGCAGCAATGGTCTGAAAGCTATTCAGCTCCATGATGGTGACGAGCTGATTCACGTCAATATCATCGATGGTCAGCAGAACATGATTCTAGGAACGCGACTGGGCTATGCAGTCAGCTTTAATGCCGAAGACGTCCGCTCCATGGGTCGCTCGGCAGCTGGCGTACGTGGAGCCAAACTGCGCGATGGCGACTGCATCATTGGGGCCGCTCCGCTTAACAGTGACGGCAATGTCTTTGTTATCAGCGAAAACGGTTTTGGTAAACAGACGCCAGCCTCTGAATATCCAATCAAAGGTCGGGGCGGTAAAGGAATCAAGACCGTCAACGTAACGGCCAAGAATGGTCCGTTGGCCGGTTTGACGACAGTCAGCGGCGATGAGGACATCATGCTGGTTACCGATAAGGGCGTAATTATTCGCTTTGGTATTGAGACCGTCTCGCAGACTGGTCGGGCAGCCGTTGGGGTTCACCTGATCAGAATGGATGATGACTCTAAGGTGGCAACGATGGCCAAAGTAGCCAAAGAAGATCAAACAGATGATGCGACTGCTGAGAATTCATCAGCTGCAGAAACTGAAGAAGAAACCAACTAAATAAAATGCAAAAGCTGAATTACGGCATATAGTTTAGACAGAGGGCCACAATTCAGCTTTTTTTGATCAGATGATTGAATCGCTTGTAATTGATTTTTATTTATGCTAATATCTTTTTCTGTGAGTATACGTCAAAACGTCTGCTCTCCTTGCTCTTATTAATCTTGAAGATAAGAGCCAGAGTCCATAAGGAGGTGTAACATTCATGGAAACACGCAAATATGAAATTACTTACATCATTCGTCCTGACATCGAAGAATCTGCTAAGAGCGAACTGGTAGCTCGCTTTGACAAGATTTTGACGGACAATGGTGCCAACATCATCGATTCAAAGGATTGGTCAACGCGTCGGTTTGCCTACCCAATCGCTAAGTACACGGAAGGTACTTACCACGTAGTCAACCTGACTGCTGACAGTGACGAAGCTCTGAACGAATTTGATCGTCTGGCTAAGTTCAGCGACGACATTCTGCGTCACATGATTGTTAAGCGCGAAGCCTAAATCGCGTTGCAATCCAATTGAATAAGTTTTAGAGAGGAGTACGAGGTCCATGCTTAATCGCGTCGTATTAACCGGTCGTCTGACAAGAGATGCTGAATTGCGCTACACTCAAGGCGGCACATCAGTGGCCTCCTTCACGCTGGCCGTTGATCGTCAGTTTCGGAATGCTCAAGGTGAGCGTGATGCCGACTTTATCAACTGTGTTATTTGGCGAAAGCCAGCCGAAAATTTTGCCAACTTCACTCATAAAGGTGCCTTGGTTGGAATTGACGGTTCGCTCCGGACGCGCAGCTACGAGAATAATCAAGGCCAGCGCGTTTATGTAACGGAAGTACAGGTTGATAACTTTGCATTGTTGGAGCCGCGTCGCAGTGGCAATCAGCCATACAATGGCGGCGGTCGTTCTCAGTCCGGCTTTGGTGGTAATCAAGGCGGCTGGAACAATGGTCAGTCGCAGTACAATGGCGGCGGCTATCAGCAAGGCTATGACAACGGTCGTGCTTCTCAACCAATGGGAAATCAATCTTTTGGCAATCAAGGCGGATTCAGTAATCCCTTTGAAAATGCGCCAATGCCTGGTCAAGAAGCACCAGTCCACAATGATTTTCCATTCGGCAATGAAGACTCTCAGCCAGCTGCATCATCAAACAATGATGGCACGTTTAATCTAAATGACAGTGTCTTGCCAACCAACGGTCAACCTGCTGCTAACTCAAGTGATGCTGCCTCAGCACCTAAGTCTAATGACGCTAAATCTGCTGACGGTACGGCTGAAGATGATTTGCCATTTTAATTTAAAACCAAAATACATGATTTAAGGAGGGTAATTTCATGGCTCAACAACGTCGTGGCGGTCGTCGTCGTCGCAAGGTCGACTTTATCGCCGCTAACCACATCGAATACATTGATTACAAAGACACTGATTTGCTGAAGCGTTTCATCTCTGAACGGGGCAAGATTTTGCCACGTCGAGTAACGGGTACCAGCGCCAAGAACCAACGTCGTCTGACGATCGCTATCAAGCGTGCACGGATCATGGGTCTGCTGCCATTCGTTGCTGAAGACTAATTCAGCGGATAATTAAAAACATGATGGCTGGTGTCATCATGTTTTTTTTTGCTTTTATTTATCGGGAAAAACGTCAACGATGAGATGAAGAACCGATTGTGATAAGATAGGGATATCTAGATTGTCGTATAGGAGAAGAATATGGGTAATTTCTTTCGACATAGCAATTGGAATTTTTTAATCAAGAATCATGCAGTTCGATGGAATTTTTGCTATCTGACCTTGATGACGATTATGTGTCTGATCCTGGCCTTTTATACCAACTGGATCCTGGGGACGATCCTGTTGGTAATCGCTTTTGTGGGGATCTGGATCAGCGTCCACCAGCTGCGGCGATTAGTAGTCGATACTGAGGAATATATCAATAATCTGACTTATCAGGTGCAGCGCGGCCAGCAAGAGGCACTTTTGGAGATGCCGATTGGAATGGTAATGCTGAACAAAAACGGTATCGTTAGTTGGATCAATCCTTATATGGCTCGTTATTTTCAGTTTGAGCATATTGTTGGCAAGCCACTGGATCAAGCTGATGAAGAGCTGGCTAAGCTGATCGAAAAGCATCGTCACGATAAAGGGCCGGTAGTCGTTTCATGGCGTGATCATCGATTTGAGTTTTTAGTGCAGGATCGCTATCATGTCTGCTATCTGCTGGATGTCACCAAATATGAGCAGATCAGTGAACGCTATCGACATGAACAGATTTTCCTGGGAAATATCTATCTAGACAATTATATTGAGCTGACGCAGGGAATGAGTGATTCGGCAGTTTCTAATCTGCATAACTATGTGACTTCAGAATTGAGTCACTGGGCTAAAGACAATCATCTGCTGTTGCGAGTAATCAATGAGGATAATTATTTCGTGATCGGGCACTATCAGTCGCTGATTGAATTGGAGAAGCAAAAGTTCAAGATTTTGGATGTGATTCGCGAAAATACCTCCAAGCAAAACTCGCCAGTAACTTTGAGCGTGGGGATTGCATATGGTCAAAGTGATTTGATCAAACTGGCTGACATGGCCCAGCGTAATCTTGACCTGGCACTTGGCCGTGGTGGTGACCAGGTTGTCGTCAGAGAAGAGAATCAGCGGGCGCGCTTTTATGGTGGCCGTACCAATCCAATGGAGAAGCGGACTCGCGTTAGAGCACGGATGATCAGTCAGGCACTGCAGGAACTGATGACGCAGGCTGACCAGGTTTTTGTAATGGGTCATTCCAACCCGGATATGGATTCTTTAGGGGCCTGTCTGGGAATTAGAAGAATTGCGGAAATGAATGGTCATGAGTGCTGGATTGTTTTGGATAAGGAAAAGGTTCACAGCGATATTGCCCGGCTGATGATGGAGATCAACGACTATCAAAGTATTCGTGATCGGATTATCACACCGGATGAGGCCATTAGTAAGGCCACCGACAGCAGTCTGTTGGTAATGGTGGATCACTCTAAGCCAAGTATGTCAATTTCACCCCAGCTTTATGAGCGGCTGGCCGACCGAACGATTATCATCGATCATCATCGACGTGGCGAGGAATTTCCTGAAAATCCACTCTTGGTTTACATTGAGCCTTACGCCAGCTCGACTTGTGAGTTGATTACGGAAATGTTTGAATATCAGCCACGAGAAAGCGAGTCGTTAAATAAGCTGGAGGCAACGGCAATGCTGACGGGAATTCAGATTGATACCAAGTCGTTTACGCAGCAAGCCGGTACCAGGACGTTTGATGCGGCCAGCTACTTACGTTCGGCTGGAGCGGATGGTTTGATGATTCAATATTTCATGAAAGAAAATGTCCATAGTTTTATGGAAAGAAATCATCTGATTGCTACCGTTGAGTTTTTGAATAATGATAAAATGGCGTTATGTGCTGGTGAGGATGATCGCACCTATGATCCGGTCATTGTTGCCCAAGCTGCCGACACCTTGCTGCAGATGGATGGGGTCGATGCCTCGTTTGTAATTGCCAAGCGTGCTAACGACAAGGTTGGAATCTCGGCTCGATCGATGGGGAATATCAATGTCCAGATTATTATGGAAAAGATGGGTGGTGGTGGTCATCTGGCCAATGCCGCGACCCAGATTGACGGTAAGTCAGTCAGTGAGGTTAAGGAAGATTTGATCAGACTTTTAACGACAAACGATCAGATTGAGAATGAAACAGAAAAGGAGCAGCAACAATGAAAGTTATCTTTATTAAAGACGTACGTGGCCGTGGTAAACGCGGTGAATTAAAAGAAGTTCCCGATGGCTATGCTCAAAACTATTTGATTAAGCGTGGCCTGGCCAAGGAAGCCACTAAAGCTGCCATGAGTGAATTGAAGGGACAGCAGCGGGCAGCCGAAAAACATGAGGCAGAAGAACTGGCAGAAGCCAAGCGCTTAAAAGAGGTTCTGGAACAAGAAGACACGGTTGTTGAATTGAGTGCCAAGGCTGGTACCGATGGCCGTATCTTTGGTTCAGTCTCCTCCAAGCAGATTGCCAAGGCTTTGGAAGATCAGTTCAACTTAAAGATCGACAAGCGCAAGATTGAGCTGCCTGCACCAATTAAGGCAACCGGCTTTGTGCACGTACCAATCAAACTGCATCATGATGTAGAGGCAACGATTGACGTGCACGTAGCTGCCAAATAAACGAAAGGCCGTCAGCAAATGGACAATGCCAGTTTAAGTTCAACGCGCACCGCACCGCGTGATCTGGCCGCTGAAAAAGCCGTTTTGGGTGCGGCTTTTCTATCGCATGGCGCCATTGAGGAAGCAATGGAGTTCGTTTCCTCAGATGATTTTTATCAGCGTGCCCATCAGATCGTCTTTGCGGCGATGGTTAAGCTTAACGACCAGGAAAAGCCGATCGATGTCTTGACAATGAAAAGTGAGCTGGAAAGCGAGCATCAATTGGATAACATTGGCGGCGTTGAATACTTGGCTGAGCTGGCTGGATCAGTGCCAACTGCGGCCAATATCGGCTACTATGCCCGGATCGTTCATGATAAGGCTACGGCTAGACATCTGATTGACGTAGCAACAGAAATCGTACAGAAAAGCTATGAGGGCCAAGAAAGCGTCAATGAGCTATTAGACGAGGCTGAAACATCAATTTTGCGGGTTTCTGAATCCAGTAATCGGGCAGGCTTTCAAAGAATTGATACCGTCTTAAATGACTCAATCAATCACGTCTATGAGCTTTCTAAAAACGAGAGCGACGTTACGGGGCTGCCAACCGGTTATCCACAGTTGGATGAGATGACGACTGGTCTGCATGATGATGAGTTGGTGATCATTGCCGCACGTCCGGCCATGGGGAAAACTGCCTTTGCATTGAATATCGCCCAAAACGTAGCTACCAGCTCGGATGCAACGGTTGCGATCTTCAGTTTGGAAATGGGGGCCGAATCGCTGGTTAACCGGATGCTTTGCGCACAGGGCAATATCAATGCCAATCACCTGAGAACCGGTCAACTAAATCAGGATGAGTGGAACAACTTTATGGTTGCCTCCAGTGTTTTAGCGCAGGCCAATATTTATATTGATGATACACCAGGGATCAAGGTACCGGAGATTCGGGCCAAGTGTCGGCGGCTGGCTAAGGAAAACGGCAACCTTGGTCTGATTGTGATTGACTACCTGCAGCTGATTGAAGGGAGCAACCCGGAGAACCGCCAGCAGGAAGTCTCAGAGATCTCGCGACAGCTCAAGAAGCTGGCCAAGGAACTCAGTGTACCGGTAATCGCTCTTTCGCAGCTTTCGCGTGGCGTTGAGCAGCGTCAAGACAAGCGACCGGTACTTTCTGATATTCGTGAATCTGGATCGATCGAGCAAGATGCCGATATCGTCAGTTTCCTGTACCGTGCTGATTATTATGAGCGTGAAGGTGCCGACGATGATGATGATCAAAAAGAAGAAAAAACGTTTAATGATCCCGACCAAAGCTTGAGTGAAGTCGAGATCATCATCGAAAAAAACCGGAGCGGCCCACGGGGAACCGTCAAGCTGCTCTTTAACAAAGCCTATAACAAGTTCGCCGCAGTTGACTATCAGCATACCGAACCGGCTTAAACGACAAGCAGCAGTTGAGTAATCAGCAGCTGCTTGTTTGTTGTCTTGTATTGATTTTGCACTAAGATTAAGAGAGAAATGTTGAAAAGAAGGGGAGCGGGTAAATGAAGAAAACGGGATTTAAATTGCAGTGGCTGCTTTTGGGATCGTTTTTGGGAAGCATTGGCAACAGCTTTATCTGGCCATTGACGACAATCTATATCCATGACCAGCTGCATCAGTCATTGACTGTTTCAGGAGTTGTGCTGCTGTTTTATTCTGGTGCCAATGTTGTCGGCAGCTATATTGCCGGGATGCTGTTTGATCGCAAAAATCCGCGGCATTTGATGATTGGCGGTCTGATTTTAGCGATGGTCTCAATGGCAATTTTGATTTTTAGAAACGGTTGGCCAATCTATCCGGTCATGCTGACGATCATCGGCTTTTTTAACGGCTGGATCATTACGATGGTCAACTCATTTGGGACGCGGGTACGCAGCCATGATGGTCGCTTTGTCTTCAACATGCTTTATTTTGCCAATAACCTGGGGATGGTCTTGGGAACCACGATTGTCGGACCGCTCTATCAGATGGCTCATAACAGTGTGTCGCCACTGTTTGCCATTACAGTGGTTATGTATGCCTTTTTCTTGCTGGTCGTAGTCTTGTTCTTCAATATCGTACCAATCAAGCCACGCCATCATCATACGGTGGACGTAGACTTTGGTCCTAAGCATGCTAAGCTGCCAGCAGCCAATGCCCAGATCATCTGGACGCTGTTTATCTCATTTGCCATTGTCTGGATCATGTATGGACAATGGTCGAGCAACATGTCGGTCTACATGACGGATATGGGTATTTCAATGACGCTGTATAGTATGCTGTGGACGATCAACGGTATTTTGATTGTCTTGTTCCAGGCCGTGATTAGTTGGCTGACCAAAAAGATTACCAATGACTACTACTTTGTCTACTTTGGGATTTTTACATGTGGATTATCGTTTATCCTGCTTTTATTTGCCAAGAGCTATGCAATGTTCGTTTTGGCGATGATTGTTTTGACACTTGGCGAGGCAACGGCCTTTCCGACGATCCCAGCCATCATCAATCTTTTATCACCGGTTGATGATAAGGGAAAGTATCAGGGAATGCTGAATGCTTTTGCTTCAACCGGCAAAGCGATCGGTCCCTTGTTTGGCGGTCTGATTATTGAAAGATTCTCCTACCGGCCGTTGTTTGTTATCTGTGCAGTCTCAATCATGATCGTTGAAGTCGTGGTCTTTGCTGTGGCCATGACCCGTCAGCATGATGCCGAGCAGTTTTAGATTCAAGGTGAGCGTATGTTTTACAATAATTTTGATCAGGTTTATGGCGAGGATCGTTGGGGGATGGTTGGCAAAACCGGTGATCCTTTTCGTGAGGAACGCCGCTTAAAGATTGCCTGCAGTAAATGTCATCAAAAGCCACTGGTGATTGCTGAGCGCAACTGGGAAGCAACCAATGATGATCATTCGCAGCGCTATCAGATTGTGGTTGCCTGTCTCAACTGTGGTTTTGTGGATGAATTTGAGGTTAATGTCGGTCAGGAAAATAAGATTGGCCGGCTAAAATATGCCAAGATTGTCCCAACGCCTGCTGATTTGGCAGAATAAAGGATGGCTGAATTGATCAAACGTTGGTTGATCAGTGTTTGATCTACCAGCTGCTGAGCTGAGTACTATTATCTATTAAAAAGAGGCTGGGTCAATTCCCAGCCTCTTTTTAATAGTGTGGATTTGGAAAATAAAAAAAGCCACCGACTAAAAGCCGATGGCGACATGATGGGCAGTCAGGGGATCGAACCCTGGACCCACGGATTAAGAGTCCGTTGCTCTGCCAGCTGAGCTAACTGCCCA
>NZ_JABAFO010000029.1 GCF_012843675.1 Lactobacillus sp. MRS-253-APC-2B | reverse complement strand
CAACCATAGGAAACGAAAGCCAAATAAAAAGCACCTTTTCGGTGCTTTGTCGGGGCGATTCATCACCCGAACAAGTTCGGGTGTCCTCTCGCCTAAAATTATAGCGTTCTTTAGTCTTCACGTAGATAAATCTGATCAATATGATGATTTTCGGCCTTATGCAGAATCACATCAGCCCGATTGCGCGTTGGCAAGATGTAATCGCGCAGATTAGGCAGATCAACCGTATCCCACACTTCCCGCGCCATCGCAAAGGCTTGTTGACGATTGCCCTTTGTGTAAGGGTAGTAATAGTTGCTTGGATCTTGAAAAGCCGTGTCCAAAAGCATGCCGAACCGTTCTAGGTACCATTGTTCAATCAATTCCGGCTCGGCATCAATATAAATCGCGAAATCGAAAAAGTCGCTAACATAGATCCGCTGCGTGGTTGGCAGCTGTAAGACGTTAATTCCCTCAACGATTAAGACGTCTGGCTTTTCAATTACCTGGTACTCGTCAGGAATAATATCATAGACACTATGCGAATAGATTGGTGCCTGCACGTAATCCTTACCAGCATTGACATCATTTAAAAACGTCAACAGCTTCTCCATATCGTAGCTTTCCGGAAATCCCTTGCGCGCCATGATTCCCCGCTTTTCCAACTCTGAATTGGGGTAGATGAAGCCATCAGTAGTAATCAACTCAACCTGTTTATCTGGCATCAAACGTTTCAGTAAAATCTGCAGCAATCGCGCGGAAGTGCTCTTACCGACTGCCACTGAACCAGCGATTCCAATAATATAAGGTATTCGCCGCATTGGCTTTCGCAAAAAAGTCATCTTCTGCAGCTGCATCTGCAGGTAGTTTTGATACTGCAGCTGAATCAGCTTAATTAAAGGCAGGTAGACCTCGCGTACATCTGTCAGCGAAATCTGGTCATTGAGCGACTTAATATCATCAAGGTTTTCCTGGGTTAAGAAAGTTTTGCCATATGGGAAAAAACTATGCCAGGTTTCACGATCAAAACGATCATAATTCAGCCATTCATCCATCTTTTTGAATCCTTTTTATCAAATTTCCTTTAATTTTATCACAACCGGCAATCTTAGGTGAAAACGTTCGCAAATCTAAAACAAATCGTATCATTTATGTCCAAACCCTACGTTAAAATAAAAAGCCCAGCCATTTTGACTGAGCTTTTTGGTTATTTAGTTGGGAACTTCAAAGTAACGCCCTTTAATTCAGGTGCATCGGTCGTGTATTGATCCAGCGTTGATTGGTCGTTGTTTTGACTCTTCAGGCTGGTCTTGCTCTTCTTTTGCGCCTGTTTAAGCTGCTTAAGTCCATTCTTCAGCGTGTACGAGTAGTTCTTCTTGTTGACCGTCTTGAAGCCTTTCAATTTGTAGAAACGCAACAGGTCGCCATTGACGACTTTATCGGACAGTCCCAAGTCGGTCGTAACGTACTTTTGAATCTTAGCAAACTCAGCCTTTTGGGCCTTGGTTGGCGACTTGATCTCTTTGCCGCTGCTGGTGTAGTAGTAGTCTCCATTGTACTTGGTGTACTTATTGGTTACCCAGTCGCCATTTCTAAACGGCACGATCTGGTTGCGGTTCTTAGAAAGCAGGTCCTGACCAAACTGAACGTATTTATTGGAACTGATGCCCAAAAGATCCTCGATGGTTGGCAAGACGTCGATTTCACCGCCATAAGTATGGTTGACGCCACCCTTTAAGCCTTCCATGTTGATCATGAACGGTACTTTCTGGAACATTGCCAAATCGTAGTTGTCAACGGACTTCTTGCCCAGAATTTGAGCGATCGCGGCCTTGTGGTTGTTGGAGATACCATAATGGTCACCATATAAAACCAGCATCGTATTCTTGCGCAAACCGGTTGAATCCAAGTAGTTGAGCAGCTCGCCCACCGATTCATCCAAGTAGCGGGCCGTCTGAACATAGTGATCAACCGTGCTGTCACCGGTATTCCACGACTTGATCGAAGTATTCTTCTTATCAATGATGTAAGGATAGTGGTTCGAAACCGTGATCAGCTTAGCATAGAACGGTTGTGGCAACTGTTCCAGATAGTAAGCAGATTCCTTTAAGAACAGCTTATCTTTGACCCCATAACCCATGTCTTCATCTTTGACTTTTGGCAGATAGTCCTTACTGAAGAAGTACTGGTAGCCAAAGCTCTTGTAGGCATTATCACGGTTCCAGAAACTAGGCACGTCACCGTGGAATGAGGCCGTAGAATAGCCCAGCTTTTGTTCCAGCAAAGCTGGTGCCGACTGGAACGTATTCGTCGTCCCATCAGTAACCATGGCCGATCCTTCTGGCAGACCATACAGCGAGTTTTCCAGCATCAGTTCCGCATCGGCAGTCTTACCTTGACCAACTTGGTTAAAGAAGTTGTCAAACGAAATCGTATCACTGGCATGGTAGAGCTTGTTTAAATTAGGTGTAACCTCTTCACCTTTCCACTTGTAGTCGATCATAAACTGTTGAAAACTTTCCAGGTGGATAATGATGATGTTTTTACCCTTGGCCTTACCATAGTATTCAATGTTTGGCGAAGCATAGTTTTTCTTTAAGAACTTCAATACCGGCTTAATGTCGTTACTGTTGGCCTTGGCTTTAACTGCACTGTTATGCGTAGTCTTAACGCCGTCATAGATCGTATAGGCCTGCAGTCCCAGATACTTGACAATGTAATTGTTGTCAAAAGTCCGCGTCAAAAGCTGCGGACGATCTTTTTCGGCCATGGCCAGGTTGGCCCCAAACAGCACAAAGCCGATTGCTGTAATCGTCATGGCATAACGAATCTTAAAGTAGCGCATATCAATGCGAATAAAGTGAGTAGCCAATAAGACGATCAAAATGATGACGTCTAAGTAGACTAAAAAGTCGGTTGGCTTGATGATGCCCATCAGACTCTTGCCCAGGTTGTTTGAGGCTGCTCCAGAACCTTTGATGATGTTAAAGGTAATAAAGTCGGAAAATTCTCGGTAATAGAGAATGTTGGCAAACAGCCAGGTTGACAGCAAAAAGTTGATCAGAATCATCAGCCAGTATGAGAGTCGGCCGCGGAAATAAAGCGCGATGCCCAAAAAGACCAAAGCCCCAGGCAAAGTGTTAAACGCCAGCAAAAACTGCTGCATACTGTCGGAAAGTCCCAAGTTAAACTTGGTTTTATAAGCCCAGTAACTCTTAATCGCAAACAAGAGCACCGTGAGAAGAAAGAAGCCCAGCTTAGTATTCAAGCCACGTCTTACCTTCTGCAACGCTGTTTTCATAGTTTTTCCTCCATCAAAAAATATCAACATTAGATATCATACAATAAAAGGTCCCCAGCCGTTGCAATTATTCAACGTTTTTTAACAAATGTTTGGAATTTTTTAACAACATGTTTGGAGTTGTTTTCAAATACATTCAATCCCAATCAAGTCCATATTCTTGACTACTTTTTGTCAATCAGTTCGTATTCAGAGGCTGGCACATCATCAAACAAGTGACTGGCCTGACCTACGCTGATGATCGTCAATGCATGCATGGCCCGCGAACAGATCGTGTAGAGCAGCTGTCGCTCACCATCGCCACGGTACTTTTGTTCATTGGCATCCCAAACAATGACTGCATCAAATTCAAGTCCTTTAGCCAGGTATGATGGCACGACCAAGATGCCATCAACCAGTCGCTGATTCTCGGTCCGAATCAAAGTTGCCTTGATGCCTTGTTCTGTCAGCAACTGATAGATCTGCTCACTATCTGACAAGGTCTTGCCGATGATCGCAACTGCATCATGCTGCTTTTGGTATTCCTCTAACACCGAGATCATCTGTGACGTGGCAGCATTTACGTCAGCCAATTGATAGATGCTTGGCAGCTCGCCTTGGCGCTCGAAGGCCTCAATCTTTTCACCATCTTTGAGTACATGCTTGGTAAAGTCGGTAATCTGCTTGGTTGAGCGATATGACTTGGTTAATTGAACTACCTTGGTTTTTTCGGGATCAAACATGGTTCCTAATTGTCGCAGCAACTGACGACTGTTGGCACCGGTAAAGATTGCCTGGTTAAGGTCTCCTAAAAGCGTAAAGCGGGCATTGGGAAAGCTAAACTTCAAATAGGCCAGCTGAAAGGCATCATAGTCTTGAACCTCATCGACAAAGACGTAGCGAATGTCACGCTCACCGCGCTTGCCCGTTAGCAGGTCGTACAAGTATAGATAGATTGAGATGCCAGCCGCACTGATCTGACGCTGTTTGAGGCTTTGCGTAGTTTTTTCGATAAAATCAGCCCACTGCTGCTCAGTCAGATCAAATTTCTTTAAGTCAACCAGCTTAGGCAGTGCTTTTAAAAACAGCAGATATTGAGCATTGATGTTAATCCACATGTTATGGCGGATTGCTCGATGAATCGGTGCAAACTCCTTTAAGACGATCTGCTTGGCATAGAAATTGTATTCCTGTTTTTCGGATTCAAACTCGCGTGGCCGATCGTTCATCATTGCATCCATCTGCTCTTTACTTAAACTTTGGACAGCCGCTTCTGCCCATTTGGAGCGCATCGCCCCACCAACTCGACTGCGCAGCTGATGATCAAGCGCTTCTTTGGTCGCATCCAGTCGATTGCCCAGATTATAGTTGCGATTAAACGAATAGTAGATTTCTTTGATCTGATCTTTACTGAAAAACGGCTTGCCATGAAACATCAGATTACGAAAACGCAGACCGTGCTGCCCCAAGCTTTTGGCGTAGATACCAACGGCTTTGAAGCTGCTCAGACTGGTCAAAAGGCGATTGATATTTTGATCAACTTCTGCTTGACTGCTCTCAAAGCGCTGCTGCAGCGTCTGTACGTGCAGTCTTGGTACCCGACGATTGACGTATTGGAAATAAGTCATCTGGACCATATTGTGCTCACCTAATTCAGGTAGCACCTGGTCGATATAGTCGTTGAACAGCTGATTGGGACTAAACAATACCACCTGGCTGGCCGTCAGATTGCCACGGTAGCGATATAAAAGCCAGGCCACACGCTGCAAGACGGCGGCCGTTTTACCTGAACCGGCGGCCCCTTGAACAAACAGCAGCTCGTCTTTAGCATCCCGAATAATCTCGTTTTGCGTTTTTTGAATAGTCGTAACGATGCTCTTCATCTTGGTGCTGGAATGCGTTCCCAAGGCACTAAGCAGCATTTGATCAGTCACAGCCTCATCGGTATCGTAAAGCGTTACGATCGTCCCATCCTCAATCTGGAACTGCCGCTTAAGACGGACATCAACCTCCTGCTTGCCAACCGGTGTCTCATAGCTAACCGGCCCCAGCTTGCCGTCATAATAAATTGAAGAAATCGGTGCCCGCCAGTCGTATACCAAAAAGTGGTCTGGCCGATCAGAGAATGATGCCAGTCCGATATAGATAGTTTCTGGTTTTTGCGCACCCTTTTCTAAAAAGTCAATGCGGGCAAAATATGGCTTGGCCTCTAAGCGTTTGAGCGTACTCAGACGATCAGCCGCATGCTGCCAACTGTTTTCACGCTCATCAAGCATCTGCTGCTGAGCACGAACAGACATAGCCGTATCCATCATTCCTGAATAGGTTGTGGTATTCATATGGATATCATTGAACTGCTTACTCAGGCCCTTTACATCCCGTTTGGCGTTTTCAATCGTGCCGCTGGCTTTTTCTTCAGCCTTGCGAACCTCTTTAACGACATGATCCAAATGATGCTGTTCGTATTGTTGGATTGATTCTGTCAAACCTGAACATCCTTCCTGTCTTGAAAATCTAATCTTAGAATTATAACATTTTTTGCGTTACGATTCCGTTTTTTAGGCTTGCCTGCATAAGGTTTGCTTAACTTGTCGTCTTTTGCCTGTTTTAAATAGTTCAAGAAGACTAGAATTATTTTAAAATTTGATTTGAAGGTGGAGATATTGTCATCGCTTTTTTATGCTTTGACGCACATTCCTCAAGTTGTCCTCCCCCTGTTCAATTCACTGGGCAGCTGGACCTACGTCATCTTATTTGGCCTGATTTTTATGGAGACTGGCCTGATCGTTTTCCCATGGCTGCCGGGTCAATCATTGATCTTTGTCACGTCGTCTTTTGCTGCTTTGCATGGT
Organism: Lactobacillus sp. MRS-253-APC-2B; assembly: GCF_012843675.1. Classification (GTDB taxonomy): domain Bacteria; phylum Bacillota; class Bacilli; order Lactobacillales; family Lactobacillaceae; genus Limosilactobacillus; species Limosilactobacillus pulli. The sequence continues at coordinate 5,660 of NZ_JABAFO010000029.1, read as the reverse complement.
GCCGAGGTCAAAATGAGCATTTTAGTACCCGGCTTTTTCATCGCTGCCGTCCTGGGCGATACGCTCAACTATTTGATCGGTACTCGCTTGATCAAATGGCCCTGGCTAGAGCAACGACTGGCTGGTCCAACCATGAAAAAAGCTAAGATCTTCTTTGCCAAATATGGCTTACGGGCTGTTATCTTTGGCCGTTTTATTCCATTGATTCGGACCTTTGTACCACTGATCTCAGGCATTGCCAAATATCATTTTGCCCGTTTCATGCTTGGCAACGTTTTAGGTGTCGCCATTTGGGTTGCTTCAGGGGCCTTGGCTGGCTATTATCTTGGCAGCATTCCATTCGTGCAGGCCCATTTTTCAACGCTGCTGCTGGGGCTGGTCATCGGCGGATCTTTACCGGCCGTCTTTTTCAATCTCATCAAGCAGATCCGTCGGCATATTATTGAACGCAACCTCTAACGCAATTTCGTACAATTTACCGTGGAATAATGGTAAACTGAATACTAAACAACGTACAGAATAATGGAGGTTTTTTCCTTTGGCAGTAAATGTTTATTTCGTTCGACACGGTCAAACCTACTTGAATCTGTTTCATAAATATCAAGGCTGGTCAGATGCACCGCTAACTGAAAAAGGTATCGAAGACGGTAAACGAGTTGGTAAAGCGCTAGCTGACGTTGACTTTGACTACCTTTTCTGCAGCGATATGCGCCGTACGGTCAAGACGGCAGAACTGCTGGCTGCCAGCCATCCAACCAAGATCGTTCATCCAGAACCTGATTCATCCTTCCGAGAAGTTTTTTTCGGCTTTTTCGAAGGCGAGGACACAGCTACGGCTTCCATGAATATTGGTCTTTGCCGTTCCTACGACGAACTGGTCAGCAAGTATTCTGTTGAAAAAGCCCGTGACATTACCAAAGCAGCTGACCCATTCCATTTGGCCGAAAACGATGCTGAATTTTGGCAGCGCATGGATAAGGGGTTAGACCGGCTGCGCAATCTTCCCGATGGCAGCACGGCGGTCGTTGTTTCCCACGGTGCCGCCATCCGGTCAATCGTTAGTCGTTACGCTAAAGACAAGACACTCGCCAACGAAGCACCCGTAAACGGCAGCATCACCAAACTTTCCTTGACCCCAGATCAAACCGAGATCGTCTTTTACAATCAACTGAGCTTGCCTGAATAAAACCTTGCTAAAAAGGGGGAACTTTCTGTTAATGGACAATAATATACAAAGTGCTGAACCGGTAATCATCATTGGTCTCAATATGGATCAGGAAGACTATGAATACTCCATGGAGGAATTGGCTGCTCTGGCTGAAGCCAATCAAATGGAAGTTATCGATCGATTGGATCAGTCGTTGGACCGTCCCAACTCCGCCACCTACTTCGGTTCCGGCAAGGTTGAAGAACTGCGTCGTCTAGCTGAGGCTGAAGAGGTTGCCACGGTTATTGCCAATGACGAGCTGTCGCCAAGTCAGCTGCAGAATCTGGCCGATCAAACCGGCGTCCGCATTCTGGATCGCACGGCTCTGATTCTAGAAATCTTTGCCAAGCGCGCCAAGAGCCGTGAAGCCAAAATTCAAGTTGAGATTGCCCAGCTGCAATACCAATTGCCACGCCTACAGACGGCTGCCAACCAGCGGCTTGATCAGCAAACCGGTGGCGGGGCCGGCTTTACCAACCGTGGTGCCGGTGAAACCAAGCTGGAAATGAATCGGCGTACGATCAACCATAAGATTAGCCATCTGCGGGCTGAATTAAAAGAAATCGCCAAATCAGAAGACGTCAAACGGGCTAAACGAGAAAAAAGCGATACGCCAACTGCGGCCCTGGTCGGTTATACTAATGCCGGTAAATCAACCATCATGAATCAATTAGTCAGCCGCTTTGGAATCTCCGAAGAAAAGCAGGTTTTTGAAAAAAACATGCTGTTTGCTACCCTGGATACCAGCGTACGCCAATTGACGCTGCCGGATCAAAAACGTTTCTTGCTTAGTGATACGGTTGGTTTTGTCAGTAAACTACCAACGCATCTGATTGAAGCCTTTAAATCAACGCTAGCTGAAGCTGCGAGTGCTGACCTTTTAATCCAGGTTATTGATTATTCCGACCCCAACTACGAAGCTATGATGCGCACGACTGAAAAAACGCTCAAGCAGATCGGCATTGAAAACATTCCGATGCTCTACGTCTTTAATAAGGCTGATCAGACTGAGTTTGAATATCCAGTCATGGAAGGCGATAACCGCATCATCATCTCGGCTAAGGATGACGAATCCATTCAGCTCTTGGTCCAGTCCTTGCGCCGCCATCTATTCAAAGACTATGTGCAGGCTGACCTCTTGATTCCATTTGCCGATGGACGAACGGTTTCCTACATCAATGAAAACTGCAACATTTTAGAAACCGAGTACCTTAATGACGGCACGCGGCTGAAAGTCGAGATGTCGCCCCAAGACTACGCACGTTTTGAACGCTACGTCATTACCAAATAAAAAGCTCTGGCATCGATCAACATCGGTGTCAGAGCTTTTTACTTTGAATTACCAGCCGGCTACTGCATTTGTCTATAAGCAGTTAATCTCTGACCCCAAGCTGTCCCGGGCTAAAATGACTAGTCTACGCTATTGTGTCCAAGGTGATTTGAAACTGCATGAATTGAGTTTTTGGCAAAATCAATCACATCCTGCTGTGGAACCTCATAGTTGTTTTGACGCCACCAGTAGAAAGCCCCCAGAATCGAGCCGCTCATAATATAAGCCAGCATTTCCGGATTCTTGGAATTTCTCAGCGCCAGTGTGATCGTATCATTGTTTTCAGCATCATGACGCTGCTTGAGCAAAATCTCACTGACGATCTTCATAATCTCGCCATATAACGAGCTATGCGAGCTGCTATCAGTCAGATTACGAAAGATCTCGCGATTGTCTCCAACATACTTGATAATGATCTCAACAAACTCATCTTCATTACGATCTGATTGCTCAATCAAAATATTCAAGCGCGTATTGATCGTTTGCTCCAACAAGTCATACTTGTCATGAAAATAACGGTAAAAGCTGCTGCGATGCAAGAGTGCCTCATTACAGATTTGATCAATCGTCAAATGTTCAAATTGGTGGGTCTTTAATAGGCTTTCCAATGCATTTTGGAAATCTCGAACAGTTCGATTCATTTTCATTAAAATTGGCCTTTCTATCTTGAGATTGTGCTTAGATTATAAAACGTTGCTTTATGAAACAACATATTTTTATTAATATTATAGTCCTTTAACAAGACAGTTCAATCATTGTGTTTTTTTAATTTGTCTTATTTTTAGCATTTTTTATCACAATCTAGCAGAATATGGTACAATCTTTCTATGAAAACGTTTGCTTTTTAAGAGGTGGATTAAATTATGGAAATTAAAGAAAGCAGTTTTGGTACTTTTGAAGGTCAAGAAGTCAAAAAATACACGCTTATCAACGATCAAGACATGCAGGTCAGCGTTTTGAACTATGCCGGCCTTTTGCAGGAAATCTCAGTTCCTGGCAAAGATGGCAAGCGTGTCAACTTGGTTTTAAGTGCTGCTGACATTGAGCACTTCACCGACAACGGCATGTGCAACAACCGTGTGATTGGTCGGGTTGCCGGTCGTTTGGGTAAAGGTGAGTTTACGATCGATGGTCAAGAATACCACGTTGACACCAACGAAAACGGCAATACGCTTCACGGTGGTCCTAATGGCCTGGGCAACCAATTCTTTGATGCGCAAACCGTTACGACGCCAAACACCGTTAAAGTCGTTTTGACCAAGACGATGACGCCTGAAATCGACTCCTTCCCTGGCAATGAAAAGGTTACGGTCACCTACTCACTGAGCAACGATAACCGAGTTGTGATCGATCTGGACGGTGAAACGGATGCCAACACCTTATTCAACCCAACCGTTCACACCTACTTCAACTTAGGCGATCCTGACGTGGCCACCGTTGAAGATCAAGTACTGCAGGTCAATTCCAAGTTCCATCTGGATGTTGATGGCGAAAAGATTCCAACTGGCAAGAAGCTGGTTAACGCCGGGACACCATTTGATTTCCAGACTCCTCGTCGCTTGGGCGATGCCTTAAACGAAATGAAGGACACCAAAGAAGGCGGCTTTGATGACATCTGGCAAGTTGAACCAAGTACAAACGTCAACCACGAACCCGTTGCCGTGTTATCTGATCCTGCCAGCGGTCGCAAGATGAAGCTGTACTCAGATCGCAACGGTCTGGTTATGTACACCGCTAACGGCATGGACAGTTCGCTTAAGTTCAACCGGCCAAGTGCTTCATGGTGTGCTTTGGCAATGGAAGCCCAAACGCTTTCTGATACGCCGCACCACCCAGAATTCGGTGACATTACCCTGCGGCCTGGCAAGTCAGCCCACCACCGCATCGTATACGCAATTGAATTTTAATTATGTCTAGCCGGAAATCCCTTGACTTTAGTCATGGGATGGATAGGCCTACTATGATATAATCCTTGTAGATAGTAATTAACTTAGTAGCTGCATCACTGAGAATCAAAGTGAGTATTACAGCATTATAGGACTGACTATCTAACAACTATTGATATATCGTCTCTATGGCAACCTGGGGACGTAAAAGGCATTGGTAATTAGATGATCACTGCTCAAGCAACTGCGGCTGTTTGAGTAAATCGTCCGTATCTATGCAAATTGTGGTTCAGACACTCAATATCGGGGTGTTTGCCCACAAGCCATCGACTTTAGCCGATGGTGGTTGACTCCAAACTAATTCAATTTGATAAAAACCGACAGCCTGTCTTGCAGACTGTCGGTTTTGCTATAGAATAGGGTCTATATAAGGAGTGATCGATTAATGAGAATCAATATCTTGCAGCACACCCCCAACGAAGGCCCCGGCGTGATCAGTGAATGGGCGCACCAGCGCGGCCACGAGATCTACGTTTATCATCCTGCCCAGTTCAACAAGCTGCCCAAGGCTGATGAAACCGATATGCTGGTGATCTTAGGCGGTCCCATGAGTCCCAACGATGATCTGAACTGGATCAAAAAAGAACGGCAATTGATCAAGGAACTCTTGGCTCAAGACAAGCCAATGTTTGGTGCCTGCTTTGGTGGCCAGCAGCTGGCTATGACTTTGGGCGCCACGGTCAAAGACTCACCAGTCAAAGAAGTCGGCTGGGCGCCGGTATCCAAAAAGAGTGGCGTCATCCCTGGCTTGCCTGAAACCTCAACCGTTTTACACTGGCACCAGCAGATGTTTACCATTCCGGCGGGAGCTAAATTGCTTTATTCATCGGCTGGCCTAAGAGAGCAGGGCTTTGTCTACGGCCATCGTGTCGTTGGCCTGCAGTTTCATTTTGAGCCATTAGCCGATAACGTCCGTGAGATCGTTGTCAATGATGGCGAGTATGCAGCCGGTTCGATTCTTAATCAAACGCCGGCTGAGATTATTGCTCATCCCGTACCTAAAGAAAATGCCGCGACCATGTTTAAAATCTTGGACTGGATCAACGAATGAACTGCCGTCTGTCCTATTTGAAGCATTAATGCAGCAAAAAAGCTGTTGGTTTGGTGTGTACCCAAAAAGCTGGAATTGAATATTAATTACTTGTAAACTGAATAAAAATTTTTATTAGGCAGCCAG
>NZ_JABAFO010000028.1 GCF_012843675.1 Lactobacillus sp. MRS-253-APC-2B | reverse complement strand
CTGGCGCACACCAATCGAGATCTTCCTGCTTAATTTACGTCATTAAATTCGTTCAAGTTATTTCTTGCAATCTGCCATAAAATAAAATCCTGGTGAGTGCACACAAATTTGCTTGTCATTCTTTAGGGCCAAAACTTGCAAACGTTATAAAAATACAGCAAAATGGAACATAGCATAAAAACGATGACGAAGAAGGAACCAGTTTATGAGTACGACGACGCAAAATTCGGCCAGTCAGAGACGACGGGTCCACTACGTTTTTAATAATCAAGAAGTGCCACGGCTGACGATTCGCCAGCTGTTTGATACTCGTCGCTTTAGTCGCTTGACGGCGGTTACCGGTGAGTTGGACGCCGACTTTTTCAACCAGCATCTCAGCGACCTCATTCAAGTAGAGATTGCTTTAGGTGCTCAAGAACAGGTTACGCCCCAGACGGCTGACGAGGCAGCAACAAAGGGAGCCTTAACCACGGCTTTGCTGGCAGCGGCCAACAAGCAGCCGGCCCGTTTGTTTGAGGCACTTAGCGGCCAGAATCAACTGAACGTCTTAAATGGCTTGTTTACGGTTGAGCAGGCTCCAGTCCAAGAGGTTCACTCGCGCTTTTATCTGCTCAGTGATGATGCTGATACACAAACACGCGTAATTTTGGGCAGTGTCAATTTGACCGCGGCGTCTTTTGATGAGCAGCATAATCAGCTCGAAGAAGTCATGGTCTTTGACAATAGTCCATTATACGCTAATTTGATGCAGCGGTTTAAAAACGATATCAAGCCGGTCTTAAAAAACTATTTTTCAACCGAGCTGCTCAGTGCCGCCCAAAAGCAATTGGACGCAATGAAAAAAGATCAAAAAGCGGGCAAAGATGTCGGTAACGTGATTATCTTGGGTAATGAAACGACCGATCAAATCGCAATTGCCGATATGACTGATTTAATCTCACATGACGTGCAGCAGCAGATTGATCGTGGCATCGTCAGGCCAGAAATTGCCAAGGCCATGCGAGACATTACAACTGATCGAGCCTTGGTAAAAGATGAGCTGGAACGTTCGATTCATCAACAGGATGCCATCTTTAACCTGCAAAAGGACTCGGTCTCGCCGCGAGCCGCCAAGCCAACGCTCAAGACGCGTGAGAAAATCTACAAGCAGGTGCGGCAGACCTTGTTGACGGACATGACGCCGCAAGAGCGCTCAGCTGAAAAGAAATACACCACGTTTTTGTATGATCGGCCAATGGAGCGCAACCTAGCCAACGATAACAGCGGCCTTTACGTACCAAACGACGCCGGGACCTATCCAATTCCTTTCGGCAGGCTGGCTACTATCAGTGAGATTCGCGATGGTTTAAAGAGCATTGATGCCGTTATGCAGGGCTATGCCAAGTATGTGGTCGACTACACGCCTGATTATGGTCGACGTTTTTATGAGGCGATTTTGTACAGCTTTACGGCACCATTTTTATGGGAGATTCGCTCCAAAGCCAGTCTGAATCCAGAAGACGGTAATGACGTTCCCAACTTTTTGGTGTTAGGCGCCACGGCAGGCTCAGGCAAGTCAACGCTGCTTAGAATCATCAATCAGCTGACCTGGAATACGGATCGCTCACTGATTGATTTTGGTACGATCTATCCAACCGAGACGCCGCAAAAAAAGCTTAAAACGGTTCAGGCTTTAGAGCACTATATGAAGACCGGCAGTACCTACCCAGTCTTGGTCGATGAAATCGAGCCTTACTTCTTCCAACAGGATCAATACAGTCGCCATCTGATCGTTGACATCATGAATGATCTGGTAAATCATCCACATGCTGTCGCGCCATTGATTGGTACGACCAATTACGACTCGGGCTTCACCATGCTGAGAGAAACGGCGCGCCGGACCTACTATCTGCAGATTGATAAGGTGATTGACGAGGCGCAAAAAGGAGAGGCCAATAAATACATCTACAACGTCCGGCAGACGCTAAACAACACGCTTTTTAAGGATTTTGTCGTACGCATGGCCACCTTGCTCAGCGATGACGAGACGCCATGGCGAACGTTTGATAAGCAGACGGGGCGGCTGGACTTTTTGGCCAACACGCGTCGTATCTTTAAAGAGTATTACGAGATGGCGGATCTGCCGGTACCGGACTTTTTTGCTGAAGCCATCTGCGACGATTTTCGCGAAAGCGCCCGCAGCCGTTGGGCCAAGCTCTATCTTACGCAGACTGAGGACTTTAAGCGCTATGCTGATAAACACAGTCTGCTGTTTGATATTTCCAAACTCAATACCTTTAATGGCTTCAGTGCCGACAGTATTGAAGAGTATCGTAATGCGCTGCCGGTTGAGATCTGTGTTGATGGTATCAACGGCAAGCGTGGCAAGTTTATGGAGATTAAAGAAGACGCCTTCTTTAAGTGGATTGGCGAACCAAATCCGTATACGCGGGATACTGAATCAAGTGCTGATGAAACGGCTGCTGAATCAGAAACTGATCGCCTAGCAGCCGCTCAGCCGCCAAAGAAAAAGAAGGGCTTTTGGGCGCGGCTGTTTGGCTAGCTGACCAATCGATTTGTGATCGATCTGGGTTGAATTCATTGCTCGAAAGGGTTTACAATACATTCTAGAGATAGTTTAATCAAACAATTAACTCAAGGAAGGTATGGCAGATGCGTTTCAATCGAGAATTTTACAAAGACATCTTCTTTTGGGGTGGGGTTTTGATCTTCTTATCAGCGATTCTGTATCGTGGCAGCTGGTCAACATGGTTCGGTTATCTGGACGTCTTTTTAATCGTGTTTGGCCTTGCTTTGGCCGCCATGACGATGTTTACCCGAACCAGACAGTCAAAATAAATAAGAAGGATTTTAGCTGCATGGCTAAAATCCTTTTTTGGTCTGATAATAATTAAAAAGCCCTCTGCAGAGCTGCAGGGGACTGATTAGTCTTGTTTGGCCTCAACCGTACGAACGCGATTTTTAGGCTGACGCTTGGCATGGAACTTTTCCAAAACAGGAACGACCATGCGTTGATACCAGTGACGGCTCGTTAGCCAGCGATGGAAGCGTGGCGAGAGCTTGGACAGGGCAAACAGGGCCAGCAGGAAAAATGGTACCTGTGGGATTACGGGCAGTGCCAACCCGATGATGCCACCGACAAAACCGGTCAGTGCAAGCATTCCCCAGCCAATTTTCTCCAAAACGATCAGCATGCGGTCATCTCCTTTTAAATGCGACTTGATTTTGTTGGCAAAATTATAGCACGTTCGGCTGAAAAGCGCATTGAAAACGAATCGGCCTTGAGCTTTTTTAAAGCTTTGATCAACTAGCGGTGCGTTATAATTAGGCTAGTTTGATGATAAGGGATGATGGTAATGCTGAATAAAAAGCAACTGGTGATCAAGATAGTTTTAAAACGGTTATGGTACCTGGTTTTTGGCATTATCGTAATTGCGATGGCCGTGCAGCTTTATTTATTGAAGGGAACGCCCAGCCAGCCCTTGAACATGCATCGGCTGCGCTCCGATGTCAGCTATACCGATACGCCAACGCTTTTGATTCCGGGGCAAGGCGGTAATACAATTACGTTTGATACCTTTATCAAACGGGCACAGAATCAAAATATCGCGCAAAGTGCCATGGTCGTGCGCGTTTCGCCAACTGGTCAGGTACGGGTTAAAGGCAGTCTTAAGGGTAAGAAGAATCCCATTATTCAAATCCTGTACGATTGGAACTATAATGTTTCGTTTAAGCCGGAGATGCACCAGCTGACCCAGGTTTTGATCGTGCTGAACCGGCAGTATCACGTCAAAAAGCTTAATATCGTTGCTCACTCGTATGGCGGGACCGAGTTTTTGCATGCCTATCTTGGTAATGCCAAGCTGCAAAAAAAGCTCAGTTTTCAAAAGATTGTCCTGCTGGGCGTACCGGTGGAAGAAAGTTTTGGCGTTAATACCAAATATACGGCCTGGCTGTTTAAAAAGTCCCGCGATGCTGAATTCAAGAAATTGTTGCGCCAGGTTAAAAAAGCTCAGTTTTCAAAAGATGAGGCGATCTATAATATCATGGGCAAGGAAGCCGATCAAAAAACGGACGGTGAGGTTCCTAATATTCAATCGCAAATGATGGCAACGCTGTTTAAAAATACATCGGTTAAATACGTGCAGCGCTGGTATCCCAAGACGTCGCATCGTCAGCTGCACGAAAAAAAGGCCATTTTGAAATATGTCATGCAGATTCTGTGGGGAAAATGACTATAAAAAAAGAGAGTGTTAAAAGCGGCACTCTCTTTTTATGTTTATTTTTGGTTGAAATGACAGTATTTATGCTGAAAGTCGGCAATTGCATCGTATTCTTGCTGCAGGTCGCTGCTAAGCTGAACGTAAATCGGTACCAGCGACTGATAAATGTCGTAGGTGTCAGGATTTGGCTGACAGGTCGCGGCCTTTTGCAAATGTTCTTTGATGACGTCGATTTTTTTGATCATGCCCAGACTCTTCATGCCCATCACTACTGCGGCCAGTGTCCGGCTGTCTTGTTCTTGGGGAATGGCAACGGGACTTTGGAAGACATCGGCTAAAATCTGGCGCCACAGACCAAAGCGGGCAAAGTTGCCAGTGGCCATGATCTGCTTGGGTTCACCAACGACGGTTTCTAACGTTAAGCTGATAGCATATAGTTCGTAGACGGTTCCCTCCAAAACGGCACGTGCCATGTGAGCCCGCGTATGATGTGGCGTCAGCCCAAAAAACGAGCCGCGGGCATTGGCATTCCACATTGGCGCCCGTTCACCATTTAAGAATGGGTGGAAGATCAAACCATCAGAGCCGGCAGGAATCGTTTTGGCAATCTTGGCCACAACATCCAGGCTTTCTTCATGCATCATGCTGGCCAGTTGCTTTTCTGGAGCAAACAGTTTGTCACCAGCCCAGCTGAAGACGGTGTTGCCGGCATTGATTGGCCCACCAACGACCCAGTGATCTTCGTCTAGAGCATAGCAGAACAGGCGGCCTTCAATGTCAAAACGCGGTTGATCAGTAATAACCCGCACGGCCCCTGAGGTGTCGCCAATCGTAATGGCCGTGGTTCCTTGATCCAAAGCACCAACGCCCAGATTATCCATGGGTCCGTCTGCCGCACCTAAAATAAACGGCGTATCCATTGGCAAGCCAATCTTAGCGGCAATCTGACTGCGTAGACCGCGGACCTGCTCGTATGGACTAGTCAGCTGTGGCAGTTGATCACGCGAGATGCCGATCAGTTTAAGCGTTTCTTCATCCCAGTCCAACTCTTTAAGGTTGAGCAGACCTGACGCACTTGCCGATGAGATGTCGGTTTTCAAAACACCGAACAGTCGCCAGAACACATAATCCTTGATGCCCAGCCAACAGGTAGTCCGCTCAAAGATTTCCGGATGCTCATTTTTAAGCCATAGCAGCTTGTAAGGCAAAGACATCGGGTGCGTTGGCGTCCCGGTACGCTGATAGATTTTTAGTCCTTCACCGTTTTGCCTCATTTTGGCGGCATATTTAGCTGCCCGGTTGTCGCCCCACGTCAAAACGCGTGTCAGGGGCTTATTGACACGGTTTAATCCAATCAAACTGTGCATCATGCTGGAAAATGAAACACCGCGTAGTGTCCCGTTGCTTAGGTCTGCTTTTAAAACGACGTCATGCAGCGTGTCAACGACCGTCTCAAAAATCTCGTCTGGATCTTCTTCCAGCATTTCCGGTTCATCCCGGAACAGTTGATGCATTCGTGATGAGCTGGCCAGCGCATGGAAGTCCTGGTCATATAAAACTGCTTTAGTACAAGTGGTGCCGATGTTTACCCCGATCAAGTAGTCCATTTGATCCCCTCATTTCTAATTTCTAGTACAAGTATAAAAAAAGGCGGGCAGTCGTTCAAGCATTTGAATGGATTTTGTGAATTTAATCACTATAATCTGGAGCCATCAAAAATGTTAAAATGAACAAAAACAAACAGAAGGTGACGAAATGAAAAAAGAACATGGCCAGGTTACGGGTATCATCTGGAGGACACCAGCAGAAATGGCTGCTTATCAAAAGCTGCAAGAGTATGCCTCAGATCACCGACTGACCGTCTCGGCCGCGGCCAAGCAGCTGGTAATGCAGGGCTTGCGTTGCATTGTTAATCAAGCAGAAAAATGATTTGAGATTTTTTCCCAAAAGGACTTGCAGAATTAAAAAAATGCAACTATTATAATAGCTGTATTAAAATTTAATGAGATTCATTAATAATTTGTTTCTAAGAATGAATAGGAGTGATCGGAATGGTTCAATTTTCAAAACGGGTTCCAGCAGATGGTACGGACGCAGTTGGGGCAATTCTGGCAGCGGCGGCTGATCCATCAGTAATTTCATTTGCCGGGGGCCTGCCAGCGCCAGAACTGTTCCCCGTCGCAGAAATGAAAAAAGCGGTCGATACGGTTTTTGACGAACACGGCCGCGAAGCCATGCAATATGGTGCATCGCGCGGGGTAACGGAACTGCGCGAACTGATTACCAAGCGGGTTAAGGAACGTGAAGGTATTGATTCAAAGGTAGAAAACGTTATGGTAACGACTGGTTCTGAACAAGTGCTGGACCTGGTCGGCAAGGCCTTTATTGATGAAGGCGATGAAGTGCTGGTGGAAGACCCAACCTACCTTTGTGCGCTGGATGTCTACCGTTCCTATGGTGCCAAGTTTGTCTCTGTCGCACAAGACGATGAGGGCCTGCGTGTCGACGCCTTGGAAGAAGCCTTGAAGAACCACCCAAAGGCCAAGCTGCTCTACACGGTTTCCAACTTCCAAAACCCAACTGGTAAGACGATGCCGGCTGATCGGCGCAAGAAGGTGGCTGAGTTGGCTGCCAAATACGACGTGATGGTTCTGGAAGACAACCCATACGGTGACATTCGTTTTGAAGGTGAGCATGTACCAGCCATCAAGTCATTTGATACGACCAACCATGTTCTGTACATGAGTACGTTCTCTAAGATTTTGGCACCTGGCTTCCGGCTGGGCTGGGTTCTGGGTGATCCAAAAGTCATTGACAAGCTGACGGTGCTCAAGCAGTCTACTGACCTGCACACCGACCAGCTGGCACAATGGGCAGTTGTTGAATTCTTTGCTCAAAACGACATCAACAAGCATGTTGATCAAATCAGTGCCCTGTATGGCAAGCGCAAGAACCTGATGATCGAAGGGATGAAGAAGTACTTCCCAGCAGGCGTTAAGTACACGAATCCAGAAGGTGGGATGTTCCTGTGGGTTAAGGTTCCTGGTGTCAAGGACACGGTTGAACTGTTTAAGAAGTGCCTGAAGGAAAAGGTTGCCTTTGTGCCTGGTGATCCATTCTTTGCCGGTGAGCCAGAACCAGGTACGTTCCGCTTGAACTACTCCAACATGGATGAAGAAAAGATCGAAGAAGGTCTGAAGCGCTTGGGCAAGGCTTTAACCGACGCCGTTAATGAAGGTAAGTAATGCGAACGATATTGAGTATGTTTCATTGATTTTTTCAGCCAACATTTATAATTAATGAAATACGGACCGTCAGCTAAACAGCTGGTGGTCTTTTTTATGTTTTAGACAAACGTTTGCAATGCGATAATGAAAAGACTTTGCTGCGATGGATAGGATAATAATTCTTATAAAAAGGCAGGCTGTTTATTGACGACTTAAACAAAACTTCAAAGAAAATTATATTATTATGTTATTTATATTTAAAATGGTTATAAATAAGACTTATAGCCTTACATTCACTATATATATCCTAATTCGACCGATTGTAACTTTTAGTGAAAGTGATTATATTGAATAAATAATGCTATATTTGTTTATCAACTATAATTTATAAGTTTTAATTGGGGGGGATGACTATGCTGCGCCGGCATTCGATTTTGTTTTTTCAACTGGCGATTCTTTTGGTAATCATTGCATCCTTGGTTTTGATTGTTTGGTCCTCACTTTACCAGACTAACATGATGATTGCCATTGCGATCATGATTGTTTTGGGCGTATTGGTCGGAATGATGGTACCAAGTATTTTGATCAGTTGGCTGATTATCGCACTGACGACGCTGGGCAGTGCGATTTTACTGCTGGGCTACGTGGTGGTGGCCGCACCAATCAAGCTGGCATTGCTGTTTACGTTTCCGGTGATCGCCTCGGTTACGTTAGTTGCCAGGGAAATGATCACCGGTTGGGGCTGGTTGGATAAAAACCGCAGTGAGATTCAGTCATACGCAGCCCATTACGATCCCGTCACCAAACTTTTAACGCGCCATAATGCGGTTAAGCAGTATGAAAAATGCATGGTCTATATCCATGATCGTGATGAGGTCAATCTGAGGATCAACGTCACGACGATTCACTGGACACACAGCACCCAGTTTCAGCAGTTTCATGAACAAGAATATAACCAGATACTCCAAAAGATTGCCCGTGTCTTGAAGGTTGACCGCTTGCCATCTGAGATGCTCTATTATTTGGGCAATGCTACGTTTATGATCATTTCACATGAACTCTCAGACAAGGTCTTAAAACAGCTCAATGATCAGACCAAAAATCTATTGGGCGCGATTGAGATTAATGATGCACCAGCTCAGTATAAATGGGGTACACAAAAGATTGATCGTAAAAACGTTGAGCACTTTATGACCTTTGAAAAAATCAATCGGCATCTGCAGCGGGAAATGGAGACCGACATCGTGACAGAGTACTTAAAAGGGGAACATGATCGATGATTAAGACGTTTTTTTTGCTAGCAACGGTAATTACGGTGCTGTTTTTGCTGGCCGTGATCATTTTGTTTATCTGCAACTGGGTGATCTACTATCATATCGAGGAGATGGAAACGCATGGCCCGATTAAAAAGGAACTGACGCATGTGACAGCCGATATTTTAAAACTGCCGCCCAAAAAAGTAATTGGGCAGCGACTGAAGGAACTGGGGGTGAAATCAGAAAATGATCAGTGAGGTAATGATGGTCATCACGCTGGTTTCAATCTGGCTTTCGCTGTTAATGTCAATCATCACGCTGAGTGGGGCGACGGGATTTTGGCTCAAGCACAGTCGGATTCGCGCTGATGTTTTGCCACTGGAGCGCTATCCCAAGATCACCCTGGTGGTGCCGGCTCATAATGAAGAAATCGTGATTGCACAAACGGCCAAGGCAATTTTGGAGCTCAACTACCCACAGGACAAAGTTGAGCTATTGTTATATGCGGACAATTGTACCGACAATACGCTCAATGAGATGCAGCAGCTGGTAACGCAGCCACGCTATTTTGGCCGCAACGTCAAGGTGATCAACCGCCATGGCACAGGCGGTAAAGCAGGGGTTTTAAATGATGCCCTCAAGATTGCACATGGTGAGTACATCGGGGTCTATGATGCTGATGCCATTCCGGAACGCAATGCTTTGTATTTCTTGGTGCAAAAGGCCTTGGAAGATCCAAAACGCTACGTGGCCGTATTTGGTCGTAACAAAACGCGCAATGCGCAGCAGAATTTTTTAACGCGCTGTATCAATCAAGAAATCGTCGTGACCCAGCGGATTCAGCATTGCGGTATCTGGCATATGTTTAAGATTGGGCGGATTCCGGGAACCAATTTCATTATTCAAACTGCCTTTGTCAAGTCGATCGGTGGTTGGCGCAATGGGGCGTTGACTGAAGATACCGACATCTCGTTTAAGATCATGCAACAAAACCGTTTGATTGCTTTGGCCTATAACTCTGAGGCGTTTCAACAAGAACCCGAAACCGTCCACGACTACTACTTTCAACGACTGCGCTGGGCCAAGGGCAACTACCAAGTGGTAATCCATAACTTTAGGCACTTGTTTGATCGCAGCAATTGGCGAGTTAAATTAGAAACATTTTATTATTCGTGTACGTTCTTTTGGTTTAATGCGGCAATTGTCTTATCGGACGTGATCTTTTTTGCCAATGTCGTTACGCTTTTGCTGCGATTTTTAATTCCGGATCTGACAGTGCCGTTTACGTTTGGTGAAAGCAATATTTTGATTGCTCAACTGTTGTTATTCAACTGGCTGTTGATGATCAACTTATATGTGCTGCAGATCAGCATTGCCATGTCTACACAGTTTGGCCAGGCCACGACCAGTCAGCTCTGGTTGGCTTTGGCATCGTATTTTACTTACTCGCAGCTGTTTATCATTGTCTCGATTCACGCGGTCATCTCGGTTACTTTAGACGCCATGTTTCATCGTAACGGCAACGTCTGGGTTAAGACCAAGCGTTTTGATGACTGATGTGGTAGTCGTTGATAAATGATTAGGAGATTGCAATGAAACTCAATAAATATACCTGGATCTTTGTCGGGCTGATTGCGGCCGTCTATCTGGGAATCTTGATCTGGGTGCGACTGACCAACCCAGTCTATCTGCAGAAGAATATGTATCAGACTTGGGAAAACAGCTATGTCATGCATCCTAAATCTGATCAGTCGTTTGTTAATACTAGTAAAAACAACGATCATCAAAATCCGGTTGCTTTATCTGAATCGCAAGGCTATGGCATGCTGATTACGGTGCGAGCAGCACAAAAAGGCTGGGCCAATCAAAAAGATTTTGATCGTTTCGTCAACTACTGGTTAGCGCATCGTGACTATGTTGGCGACCAACGTCAAACTGAGACCTACCTGATGTCTTGGCGACAATATTACAACCGGCATCATCAATGGGTTAACGATATCAACAGTGCTACGGATGGTGACGTCTATATCGCGATGGCCCTGGCCCTGGCTGCCAAACAATGGCCCAAAGATGCAACTTACTATCGCAGCCTGGCCAAGAACTTGAGTGATGATATTCTGTCTTATGAGTACAATCCGCAGACCGGCGCCTTAACAGTTGGCGATTGGGTAACCAGAGACTCAAAATACTGGCAATTGATGCGAACCTCAGACGTGATGCCCGACATATTCATGACTTTAGCTAAATTGACAGGTGATTCACGCTGGCGAACGGTTAACAATACGATGCTGGATCGCTTGGTGGATTTAAGTCGGCTTCATCATACCGGACTGGTGCCGGATTTTGCCTGGATCACGCGCGACGCGGCTAAACCGGTCAAGCCAAACGCGATCTCGACCAAATACGATGGCGACTACAGCGCTAATGCCTGCCGGGTGCCAATGATGTTGGCAACGTCAAACAATCCTAAAGCACGCAAGGTTTTGAAAAAGATGCTGCGCTTTTTTAGTCATCAGCAATATATTACGGCTGGCTACTCATTAAGCGGCAAACGGCTGGTCAAGTATCAGTCCGCCAGTTTTTCGGCACCAATCTTTTTTGCGGTCAGTCATCATCGTGGCGAGGGGTACGATAATTTATTTGACAGTCAAAAGTATATTTTTAGCAAGCCACTGACGCACAAAAATTATTATGATGCCACCTTAACCGTGATGGCGGCTTTGGAAGGACTGAATTAAGATGAAAATAATGACGGTTATTGGTACGCGGCCGGAAGGAATCAAGATGGCACCAGTGATCAAGCAGCTGGCTAGTGATCCGACAATTGAATCGGTAGTCGTGACAACCGGACAGCACCGTGAAATGCTGCAGACGGTTTTTGATGTATTTGACTTTCAGCCAGATTATGACCTTAAGATTATGGCACCCAACCAGACGTTGACGCAAATTACCAGCAAGGTTTTGTTGGGGATGGAAGCCGTTTTGAAAAAGGAAAGTCCAGATCTGATACTGGTACATGGCGATACCAGCACAACAATGGCTGCCAGTTTGAGTGCTTTTTATCATCAGATTCCAATTGGTCACGTTGAAGCCGGCCTTAGAACCTGGGATAAGTACTCGCCTTTTCCAGAAGAAATGAATCGTCAACTGACCGATGACATGGCGGATCTGTATTTTGCACCTACCAAACTCAGTCAAGATAATCTGTTAAAGGAGCATCACTCGGCCGATCAGATTTTCATTACCGGCAATACCGCGATCGATGCGCTTAAATATACGGTTTCAAGTAACTACCATCATGACGTATTGGCGGAAGTCTCACCAGATTCACGGATCATTTTGTTGACGATGCATCGCCGGGAAAATCAAGGTGCTCCAATGCAGCGAGTCTTTGAAACCATAAAAAAAGAAGTTGAAAAACATCCTGACATTGAGGTTGTTTATCCCGTGCATCTCAGTCCAAGGGTACGGCAGATGGCTAAGCAGGTCTTTGCAGACGAACCACGCGTCCATCTGATCGCGCCACTGGATGTTGTTGATTTTCATAATCTGGCGGCCCGCAGTTATCTGATTATGACTGATTCGGGTGGTGTTCAAGAAGAAGCACCATCTTTAAACAAGCCGGTTTTGGTTCTGCGGGATGAAACCGAGCGTCCAGAAGGCGTTACGGCCGGTACATTGCGGCTGGTTGGTACCGACCCTAAAAAAGTTGGCCAAGCAATGGAAGAGCTGCTAGATGATACAGCCATCTATCAAAAAATGGCCCAGGCACCCAATCCATACGGTGATGGTCGTGCTGCTGAGCGTATCGTTTCGATCTGTAAAAAATACTTAGGATCATTAGTTACCAACAACTAGAGTAGTCAAACGGTGATTTATAAGCGTTTAAACTGCCAGCCACTGTGCTGAAGCATTATTATCTATAACGCAATTAAGAGGTCGAGTTAATTCTCGGTCTCTTTTTTACTCAGCGACTAGATAAGTATCAAAATCTGCACTAAACTAAGCTGGGTTTAATTTTAGAAAACAGGGAGTAGTGGAGTATTGAAGACTTATCGCATACAGAGCCTGGTATTGGTCTTGATTGCCTTTGCTCTAGGCTTTAGTGAATTTATTATCGTCGGGGTCCTGCCTGATATTGCCAAAACGTTTAATGAACCGGTCACCGTGGTAGGACTTTTGGTGACAATCTTTGCTTTGGTCTATGCATTCAGCACGCCATTGATCACAATGATGATTGGGACGCGCAGCTTGTTGAAAGTCGAGACATGGCTATGGCTTGTGTTTATTTTAGGCAACGTTATGGTGATGGCAGCACCGAATTATCTGATTCTGGTGGCAGCCCGCGTTATTACTGCCATCGTTTCAGGCGTTATCATCTCAATTGCGACGACATTTGCCAACAGTCTGGCACCGCTGGAAAAAAGAGCGGGTTTGATTGCCTGGATCTTTTCGGGCTTTTCGATTGCCTCGGTATTTGGCGTTCCAGTTGGTACCTGGATCTCAATGCATTTTGGCTGGCGGACCACGTTTGGCGTGATTGTTGCCGTCAGTTTAGTGATCTTGTTTTTAATGCGCGGCAGTTTGCCAATTGATCTCAGACAAGGAAAAGCCCAGAATTTCAGCGATCAATTTCGGATTTTTGGTGATCGCAGAATTTATGTGGGAATGCTATTGCCAATGTTTAACCTGGCAGCTACCTATACTTTTTACACCTATTTGCGGCCGATGCTGGCGGGACCATTGCATTTTGGTACCGGTGCAATCACGATGCTGCTGTTTATCTATGGGCTGATGTCGTTGTTTAGCAATCAGTTCTCAGGCCGGCTGGTGGAATTAGGTGGGCTGCATAAAATGCCGCTGGTTTATTTGCTTCAGTTTATCGGTTTGGCACTGCTATAATTTTAGGCGAGAGGACACCCGAACTTGTTCAGGTGATGAATCGCCCCGACAAAGCACCGAAAAGGTGCTTTTTATTTGGCTTTCGTTTCCTATGGTTGTATAATTTAG
>NZ_JABAFO010000027.1 GCF_012843675.1 Lactobacillus sp. MRS-253-APC-2B | reverse complement strand
TCCCATGCCGAACACAGAAGTTAAGCTTCAACGCGCCGAAAGTAGTTGGGGGATCGCTCCCTGCGAGGATAGGGCATCGCCACGCATCATGCTGACTTAGCTCAGTTGGCAGAGCAACGCACTAGTAATGCGTAGGTCGAAGGTTCGAATCCTTTAGTCAGCACTATTTGATAACTCGGTGATGGTTAGATCTATCATCGAGTTTTTTTGTTTTTGTCAAATCGTATTGGTGAAGATCTATTCCCTGCTTCAAAAATGAAGTGGGGATTTTTTAATAACGGATGCATTCAATGCGCCGAAGCAGATTTTCAAAGTTACGGAAGCCAAAACAGCTACGTTTTAAGTTTTTGATCTTATGATTGATGCCTTCCAGTGGACCATTGGAGTAGTCATATTTGGTACTATTAGCGACAAAATGGGCCGATTGATGAAGCGTATGGATAGGTTGATCCATAGTGGTTTTGGAGTTTTATAGTTAGAGATGATATTGAGTGCTTATCTTGGCTTGATCTTATGCTGGCAAAAAATTAAAATCAACTGTAACTTAAAATACTGATTCTGAATAAAGGAGCATTTTATGAACTTTGCTGGAGTCTATCATCGCCCCGAAAGCGAAATGGCCTATCTTTATACTAAAGATATCATGCATATTCGTTTGAAAACGGCTAAAGATGATATTGCTGGTGTCAGTCTATTGCACGGTGATCCATACAGTCTGCGCAGCCGACCGGACCTACCAAAATTTTATACGCAGCCGACGCCAATGAAAAAGATTCATACCGATGAGCTGTTTGACTATTGGCAATTGGCCGTAACTGAGCCTAAGAAACGTTTAGCCTATGCCTTTGAACTGATTGATCAGTCTAACAATTGTTTTATCTATACTGACCAGGGATTTATCAAGTCAGATGATTTAAAAATGCTAGAGGATGCCAATACCTACTTTCGAATGCCTTATTTTCAAGATATTGATGCCTTTCACGCACCAAAATGGGTTGAGCAGACGGTTTGGTATCAGATTTTTCCAGAGCGCTTTGCCAATGGTGATGCTGCCAATGATCCGGTAGGCACTAAGCCTTGGGATCCCCAAACGCATCCTGGGCGCCAGGACTTTTATGGTGGTGATCTGCAAGGCGTTATCAATCATCTGGATTATCTTAAACAGCTAGGCGTTAATGGCTTGTACTTTAATCCAATCTTTAAGGCACCTTCTAATCATAAGTATGACACGCAAGATTATTATCAAATTGATCCACATTTTGGTGATGCTAAGCTGTTTAAGAAACTGGTTGAGCAGGCACATCAAAGAGGGATGCGCGTTATGCTGGATGCCGTTTTTAATCATATTGGTGATCAGTCGCCGATGTGGCAAGACGTTTTGAAAAATGGCCAGGATTCAAAGTATGCCGACTGGTTTCATATCAATCGTTTCCCAATTACCTATACACCGACGGACAACTTTGAATTTGCCAAGGATGCGACCTACGACACGTTTGACTACACGCCACATATGCCAAAGCTTAATACGGCCAATCCCAAGGTACAGGACTGGCTTTTAGATATTGCGGGCTATTGGGTGCGTGAATTTGATATTGATGCCTGGAGGCTGGACGTTGCCAATGAGATTGACCATCACTTTTGGCGTCGTTTCCATAATGAGATGCTGACACTCAAAGATGATTTTTATATTCTGGGGGAGATCTGGCATTCTGCACAGCCATGGCTCAATGGCGATGAGTTTACCGGCGTGATGAACTATGACTATACTGGCGCAATTATTAATCATTTCATCAAACGCGAGCTGAGCAGCCAAGGACTGGTTGATCGTTTAAGTCATCAATTAATGCTTTATCGCGATCAGACTAATGCCATGATGTTTAATGTACTTGATTCGCATGATACGGCTCGTATTATGACCTTAGCCAACGAAGATGATCAGCTGGTCAGACAGACACTGGCATTTACTTTTCTGCAGCCGGGCTGTCCATCAATTTATTACGGTACCGAATATGGGATGACCGGTGACAACGATCCGGATTGTCGCAAGCCGATGAACTGGTACCCCGATGCAAAAGCGATGGCAATGCATGATTTTGTTCGTGATTTGATTAAATGGCGAAAAGAACACTGGCAGCTGATAGCACAGGGCACGATTGAACTGACTGCTTTGCCGAATGATCAAGGTATCGTAATTAAGCGTCAACTGCAGCATAAGCAGCTAACGGCAGTTTTCAATACGGGGCGCGAATCATTGGACTGCCAACTGGTGCCGTTGATTTCGCAGGGCCTGCAAAAACGGCGGCTGCGGCCTAAGGGATTCGTGATTGCCATGCAAAACTGATTATTGGCCGCGGCTGCTGAAGCTTTAGTCGTTTTGCGGCTAAATAAAAAGCCACCGCTGCTGGCGATGACTATTGCGTTCCGAATACAGCTTTGACTTTAAGGCCTTTTTGACTGCGGTACCAGCCGCGATGATCGGTTTTGATCTGGGCAATGATCTGACCGTGCTGATTTTGTACGTAGATGTGCAGATGTGTCTGGGCAGCTTTTTGCAGCGTGCTGATCTGATTGGTTAACTGATCCAGCTGACTTTTTAGCTGCTGATCGGTAAGATTCTGTGCCGATGTTTTTAAAAGAATGCGGCGTTCAGATACATCGATCTTTATGTATTGATCATGGTCTAGATTTTGGTTGAGCGATCTTTTTAGGTGTGTGGTACGACTTTGTAAAATGGTCGGATCCAGATCGGGATGATCATCAAAAATGGCCATAATTACAGCCGCAATGATGGCAACGGCAAACATCAGTCTGATCATAACACGATAGTTTTGGCCAATTTGGCGATTGTTGTTCCACCGCATCTTCTCACCTCGCGTCGTTGATTGATTATATTTTACGCTTGGCGGGGCAATAATGTAACGACAGAATCAGCATTTCTGTGGTATTTTATAAGCGTTAAATTAGAAAATGATGATAAAATTTCAAAAACCTATTGACTTTGAGGATTGTGGTGCTTATTATATAAACATAAATTAAATACGAATTAGAAAATAATTAAAAACATTGATTAGGAAGAGTAGTTCCAGCCGCAGGAAATCAGAAAGCTGACGGTAGTTGCGAGTCAGCCAAGCCCTTGAATGAAAATCGCCTATGAGTTGGGCGTCAAAAACTTAGTAAGACGCACCTGGCAGCACCCATTATCGTGCCGATGAATCCAAATTTGGGTTTGTTTGAGGTTAAGTTTGTACTTAACGAAAAAAGGTGGTACCACGCCCGTGTGACGTCCTTTAAATACTTGGCAGCAGCCGGTATTTAAAGGACGTTTTTTAATTCGTATTCAAATCAGACAATAAAAGAGGTGAGTGTCATGAAAGACAGCGACATTAGCGACATTAATATTCAAATGCACGGTACAAAACGAACAAGACATGAACACTCACGCCGGAACCATTAATATCATCTGCTAGCGTGAGGCGATAAAAATGGAGGAATTCAATATGACTGAACAACAAGCAAACCTGACCGACGCACAAGAAAAATTTGCCCAAGCACTGTACGACGCTTATAAGTCCGGCAACCCACTGCTGGAATCTGAATGGGAAGGTGTCGTTACCGATGATGACACGGCCTACCGCGTTCAAGATCGCGTCATGGCACTCAAGGATCAACCAGTTGGCGGCTACAAGGTCTCATTAACCAGTGAAGAAACGCAAAAGATGTTTGACTCTGACTCACCACTGTATGGTCAACAGGTTGAAGACCACTTCTTAAAGTCGCCAGCAACGGTTAAGCTCAGTGATCGCATGGCGGCACTGGCTGAAGTAGAACTGGGTTTTCGGGCCAAGGAGGATCTGTCACCGGACGACTCGCTGGAAGATCTGATGAAGAAGACAACGGTTTGCGGCACGCTTGAGGTTCCTGACTCACGCTTTAAAGACTGGTTCCCAAGTCTTTCCAAGTACAACGTTATGTCAGACTGTGCGGTTGGCGGCCTGGTTGTCTATGGTGAAGAACGCGACACGGATAAGGTCTTTGCGACGCCAGAAGATGCAGCTAAGGTTCACGCCGAGCTATATTTTAATGGCGAGAAGAAAGATGAAGGGGATTCCTCAGAAGTTCTTGGCAATCCGCTGAAGTCGCTGCAATGGTTGGTTGCCAAGCTGGCTAAACAAGGTAAGCAGTTTAAGAAGGGTCAGCTGGTATCTTCCGGAACGTTTGTGCTGCCGCCAAAACTGGCTGCCGGCAAGTGGGAAGCCAAGTTTGATTATGGTTTTGGTACGGTTGAACTGAACGTTACCGATTAGGATTATGTTTTCCCTACCTGATTTGATTTTTATAGAAATTGACAAAAAATTAGTTTAAGAATTGTTTAAAAACACAATAAGAATTATTTAAATCTATTAATCGACAAAAACGTAAAAAAGCTGTTATAACGGGATTGGGCCCTCGTGATAGCAGTTTTTTTTATTTATGCAATACTTGTTTTAAAAATAGTTTGCACTAAAATGATGATCGAATAATGATAATTTACATTTGTAAAGGAGTGAAGGCTCATGTGTACTGCAGCAACCTATACTGCTGGTGACCACTATTTTGGTCGGAATTTGGATTTGGAACTGTCTTATGGTGAAAAGGTTACGATCACGCCGCGCAATTTTCCGCTGACGTTCCGCAAGATGCCAACGCTTGAACATCACTATGCTTTGATCGGTATGGCAACGACGGTCGACAATTATCCGCTTTATTTTGACGCTACCAATGAAAAAGGGTTAAGCATGGCTGGCTTGAACTACCCAGGCAACGCCGACTACAAGCCATACGCAGAAGGCAAGGACAACGTATCGCCATTTGAGTTCGTATCATGGATTCTGGGCCAATGCGCAACACTGGCCGAAGCTAAGGTTTTGTTAGACAAGATCAACCTGGTTAAGATCGACTTTAGCGAACAGCTGCCGCTTTCACCACTGCACTGGCTGATGGCTGAAACGGCATCTGAAAAGACTTTAACGATTGAATGTGATCGTGATGGTCTGCACGTCTATGACAATCCAGTTGGCGTCTTGACCAACAATCCTCAATTTGACAAGCAGCTGTTCAACTTGAACAACTACCAGTTCTTAAGTCCTCAGCAGCCAGAAAACAAGTTCAGCAAAGACCTTGAGCTCGATAACTACAGTCGTGGCTTGGGAACGCGGGGCCTGCCTGGCGGGATGGACTCAATGTCGCGTTTTGTCAAGGTTGCCTTTACCAAGCTTAACGCACCTAAGGGAGAAACCGAAAACGAGAACGTCGGCAACTTCTTCCACATTCTGCATTCAGTTGAGCAGCAAAAGAACCTGGATGGCGTCGAGAATAATCAATTTGAGTTTACGATTTATTCATCCTGTGTCAATGCCGATCGTGGGATCTACTACTACACGACCTATGACAACAACCAAATCAATGCCGTTGACATGCACAAGGTTGATCTGGATGGTAAAGAGCTGGTTGACTATGCCTTGGCCAATGAACAAAACATCAACTGGCAAAACTAAGCAATCAAAAAACCGCCTGGAACAATTTCCAAGCGGTTTTATTTTGTCTGGTTAGCGTAATTGATTGCCCAATGATTTTAAGCCGTCATCATTAATGGCAGCCTCCATTTTGTCAATCCAGATCAGATGACCATCAAAAAGCCGGTTGCTAAGGCCTTGAGCTGCCGTGCGATTTTGCCGGTCGCGGGTGCCGCAAAAAACGGTGGTGGGGCATTGAATATGCATCAGCTGATTGGTCAAGTCGACGTCATACAACGACTGTAGCAGCGCTAAGGATGATTTTTTATCAAGCGGCCGGTCCTTAAAACTGCCTTGCGGAAGCAGTCGCCAGCGTGCAGCCTGACGTTTGAGCCGAGCAGTCGGGATCTCATATTGCGGCTTGACCAAAAGTAGATTGTCAATGCGGCCGAATGCCGTTACAGCGACTTTCAGCGCGATGATGGCTCCAATGCCATCACCAATCAGCGTGACTGGCTGTGGAACCTGGCGCACCAGTTCTTCAATTTGCCTAGCCAGCGATTGATAGTCTGAGGCAGCATCATTGAACAAACGATAGTCAATCAACCGAAGCTGATGACGACCAATATTGAGCTGTTGCCAAAATGCGGATGACTGTTTTAAATCAGGCAAGACGATGACGGTTCCCATAACTAGTGCCAACTTTCTATAGTGTTCTTTAAGAAAGCTATTTTACCACAAAACAACAATAAAAGCCGAAGTGATGGTCAGTCGCGTTATAATTGCAATGTGTTAAATTAAAGGGGGCTTACGATGCTATTTTGGCTGTTAAGGCATGGCTGGCTGATTTTACCATTTGTGTTTGTTTTTCCACTGCCAGATGGTCCCCACAAAAAGTTCTGGCTGTTGATTGAATTACTCGGTCTGATTATTATAATCATTTTATTGATCTGGTGGTGGCAGACGACAGGAAAAGCAGCGGTTTGATAATGAGGTGAAGATTTTGCTGACAAAAGACTTTAAGTATCCAGATACCAAGGCATATGAATTTGTAGTGACTCGATTAAAAGAACGCGGCGTTGATCTGCACCAGCTGGCCAAGATTGCGTTTGACCTGCAGCAGCAGTTTATTCCCGAACTAACGGAAGAAGACTGCTATGAAGAGCTGCTCAACGTCATGCACAAGCGTGAGCTGCTTAACAATGCCATGGTTGCACTGGAACTGGATCGCCTGGCGGAAGAAAATCAAATCAAAGAACCGCTGCTTTCGATCATCAGAAAAGATGCAGGGGTATTTGGCGTGGATGAGGCACTGGCACTGCAGATCTCTGATATCTATGGTACGATCGGCGCAACCAACTTCGGCTATCTGGATCGCGTCAAGTATGGCATCATTAAAAGCTTTGATACCGATGAAAAACATATCAACACGTTTATTGATGATCTATTGGGAGCAATCGTCGCGGCTGTCTGCGGCAAAATCGCGCATAAGTATGCTTGATGGCGAACCGATTTAGACGACTGCTCAGACTAAAAAGAGTGCTCCTCCCTCTTGAAAGTGATTGCTGGGACGGCCAGGACATCATTTTTAAGAGGATTTTTTGGTAGATTAATTTGCTCACGATCCGTTTGATAACGCTTTTATTATCCATAAATCAAAATGGTGCTACTTTATTAAAAAAAGATTAGATAGATAACTACATTAACGTTGTTTGTTATAAAGCGCTTTATTAACAAAAGTTGCAACGATTTAAGACAATCTTATTTACTCCCATATTAAAATCAGCTAAAGTTTATGTTAACTTTTGATTAGAAGGGAGCTTGCCTATGTTGTCTCTGTTTCGCAAAAAAGATGTTAATGTCTTGATCAATAATGCGTCACCACTAAAACGAACGCTCCGTACCTGGGACCTGACTTTTCTAGGAATTGGTGCCATTATTGGGACTGGAATCTTCGTTTTGACCGGTAAGGGGGCTCTTACAGCTGGACCGGCGCTTTCCGTCTCGTTTTTGATTGCGGCTATCTGCTGCGGCTTTGCCGGCCTATGTTATGCCGAATTTGCTTCTATGGCGCCGATTGCTGGTTCGGCCTATACCTATTCTTATATTGCCTTTGGTGAAATCATTGCCTTTATCATTGGCTGGGACTTGATTTTGGAATATGCGCTGAGTGCGGCTACGGTGGCGGTTGGCTGGTCGGGTTATTTTACCAGCCTGCTTGACAGTCTTGGCATCCATATTCCACAGGCTTTGGCTGCGGCAGCGGGGACGACGCCTGGTGTTACCAGTTACTTTAATTTACCGGCTTTTTTGGTTGTTTTGATCATTACCTGGATCATCTCAATGGGAATTACCCAAACCAAGCGCGTCAACGATACTATGGTTATCATCAAATTGGCCGTAATTATTCTTTTTATTGCTTGCACTGTTTGGTTTATCAAGCCGCAAAACTGGCACCCGTTCAGCCCTTACGGATGGTATTCCCATCATAATGGAACGGCAACCGGGATTATTCCTGGGGCCTCAATCGTCTTCTTTTCTTTTATTGGGTTTGATTCCGTCTCATCCAGTGCCGAAGAGACGATCAATCCCAGCAAAACTTTGCCGCGAGGAATCTTGCTCTCACTGGTGGTTTCAACGATTTTGTATTTCTGCATGACTTTGACGATGACTGGGGTCGTTCGCTATCCGGTTTTCCAAAAATACATCAATGCACCGATTTTGGCCGTGCTTGCTAAAACGGGGCAAAACTGGCTTTCAATTATTGTTTCTATTGGTGCTATTTTAGGGATGACGACCGTGATTTTGGTGCAGCTATATGGTCAGTCGCGAATCAGCTATTCAATGTCACGTGATGGTCTTTTTCCAAAGTTTTTTGGTCAAGTCGATCAAAAACATCAGACGCCTTTTAAGGGGACCTGGTTCTTTGGCATTATTACCGCGCTTGGTGCTGGCCTGATCAACCTAAATATTCTTTCTGAGCTGGTCAATATTGGGACGCTAACGGCCTTTATCTTAGTTTCGGCTGGCATCTTGATTATGCGCTATACCCAGCCTGATCTGCATCGTGGCTTCAAGGCACCAGGCGTTCCGTTTACGCCGATCGTTTCGATTGCCTTTTGTCTGATGCTGGTGGCAGGGCTCAACTGGGAGACCTGGGTACGATTCTTTATCTGGCTGGCTTTAGGGCTGATATTTTACTTTAGCTATGGCCGACGCCATTCGCACTTAAACGCAGTCAATCAAGGAGGAATTTAATATGGTATATCAAAATATCCTGGTTGGCATCGATGGCTCAAAGCGGGCCGATAAAGCTTTTGAAACAGCCATTGAGCTGGCCAAGGCTTTTAGGGCCAAGCTCTATTTGGTTTGGGTCGTCAATCGTGATCGGGGGATGGATTCTTCGTTTGGGGTCAATGAAGACTTTTACCAAGACTTTGCCGTTCGAACCAGAAAAAAACTGCAACCATACTTGAAAAAAGCACTGGATAAGGAAAACAATGCCAGTGCAGAGGTGGTCGTTGGCAGTATCAAGACCATTTTAGCCTATGATTATCCCAAACAACATGATATCGACTTAATCGTTCTTGGCAGCACAGGAATTAATGCGGTTGAAAAGATGCTGCAAGGATCACATACCGATTATGTTGTTCGTCATGCTGATGTGGACGTGCTGGTAGTCAAATAGTTAATCATTCATCAAAGTTATCATAAGGAGGAAATTTTTATGAGTAAAATCGCATCGTTGGTCCCAGAAAGTCTCAAGTCATCCAAGCCGTCATTAATTCGGGTACTTAACAACAAGTACGGCAGTGATCCAGAAATGGTCAATCTGACGGTCGGCGAACCGGATTTTAAAACGGCCGACCATGTTAAGCTGGCAGCGATTAAAAGCATCCTTGATGATCATACGCACTACCCTCACAACTGGGGGACGCCGGGGCTACGCAATGCGATCAGTCAATATCTGGCCCGCCATTTTGATCTTCACTATGATCCAGAAGGCGAAATCTTCGTTACGGAAGGGGCCAGCGGGGCGATCAGTACGATTATCAATGGCTTGTGTGAGCCAGGTGATGTCGTGTTGGTTCCGTGCCCAGCCTACACGCTTTATCGAATCAATGCCGAGCTGTGCAATGCACAAGCTGTTGAGCTTGAAACGTCAGCTCCAGACTTCAAGGTAACGCCACAACTGCTTAAAGAAGCACTCGACAAGTATGGTGACAAAGTCAAGGTATTGGTACTCAACTATCCGGTCAATCCAACCGGCGTTACCTATACGCCAGATGAGCTGCGGGCCTTGGCAGACCTGCTTAAAAACTATAACGTTGCCATCTTGGATGATGAGATTTATGCTGATCTGCTTTATGAAGGCGAGCATCTTTCAATGGCCAAGCTGTTGCCGGATCAGACGCTCTACGTCAATGGTGTATCCAAGAATGCGGCCATGACCGGTTGGCGCGTTGGCTATATTTGCGGCCCACGTGACGTTTTAAAGGCTTTAGCCAAGGTTCACCAAGCAGCGATTTCCACCAATGCTACGATGAATATGGATGCTGCCCAAGAAGCTTTGCTGCATGGTGATGAAGACACGGCCAAAATGAAGGCTGAATACGATCGCCGACGCAAATTTTTAATGGCGGCAATGGATAAGATTGGTTTTGAATACACCAAGCCAAAAGGGGCCTTTTATCTATGGGTTAAGATTCCAGACGGCTTTGATGGCGATTCGATGGCTTATGCCGAACATCTGGCAGAAAAAGCCAAGGTTGCGGTTGTTCCCGTAGCGGCCTTTACCAAATTGCCCGTCCGCTATTTTAGAATCTCTTATGCGGCTTCAATGGAAAAACTACAAAAAGCAGTCGATGGTCTGGCGAAGGTGTTTGCCCAAGATCAGGCCGACTAGACCACAATATCAATCGTAAAAATATCAGCAGTGCAATGTTTTGATTTGAACAAGACATTGCACTGTTTTTGTTTTGATGGTTTTAATGCTTTTTAAAATTGCGGGGTCTAAACTATCAATGAATGTTCTATAATAAAAAACAATTCTGACATTATTTTAGGAAAAGAGATGACGGGAGTGGGATTTGTTCTTTTGATGATTGGTATTGGTGTTTTGGCAGGCATCATTAGCGCGGCAGCCGGTTTGGCGTCTTTGGTGACCTATCCTTCACTATTGGCGATGGGCTTGCCGCCAGTGACGGCTAACGTAACCAGTGCCTTTTCAACGATTGCCAGTGGCTACAGTTCACTGGCAGCATCAACTAAAGAGCTGCGAGGCCATCAAAAACAGGTCAAATTGGTTTTACCACTGGTATTGGTTGGATCAGTGCTCGGAGCATGGCTTTTGTTTGCCTTGCCGGGAACCTGGTTTAAGTATCTGGTACCGATCTGTATTGGGATTGGCGGGATTATTCTGCTGTTTCCGCACCAACCCAAGCAGGCACAGTCAACCATGTCAGCCAACAGCAAGATGTTTGGCAAGTCATTGGTACAGCGCGGTTTTAATATGCTGTGGATCTTTTTGATCGGGGTTTATGCTGGCTACTTTAATGCCGGGGCAGGTGTCTTGTGCTTGACGCTGTTGACGATTATTAATCGGCAGGAAAGCTTTGCTATCAACAACGCCTTAAAAAACGTAGCAATGACGGCCACCAATACGACGGCTTGGATCGTATTTGCTCTGGAAACACCGATTCGCTGGCATTACGTTTTGCCATTGATGATTGGCAACATCATTGGCGGTATTTTAGGGCCAATCATCGTTCGTCACCTGCCAGGCCGCCTGATGCAGATTTTAGTTGGGATTGGAGCCTTGATTTTGGCAGTTTCATTGACGATTCGCAATTTTTCATAAGGCTGGGAATAAAGTCTCAAAACAGAAAAATGGTTGAAGATTGCGTTATTTAAAGCGTTGATCTTCAGCCATTTCTATTATTAAAGTTATTTTATTTTGTTAGAAGAATTAGTTTTTTTCACTCTCTTTTTATTGTTCCAAAACCGGTTAAAAATGGTAGATTAGGGATAATTAGATCAAAGGGGATGGCACGATGGCAAAAAATCAAGCAGTGTTTAATTTTGCTGATCAGTGGCTGGAAATTTTGCTCAAAGCCCAGTTGCCAAATGCGGCAATAATGGACGATGAATTTGAATGGCAGTGCCAGGACCTGCATTTTGATCAGCCAACGATCGATCTTGACGATGCCTTTCCAATTGAGCGGCCACTGACCTCTTTGGAAGGTTTTAAAAAAATTATTGAAAAAATCAATGATCAAGTAATGCTGGGCCATGCCATCTATTGGCAATGGCAATATTGGCAAGATCACCCAGCAGATTCTCAAAAAGCGTGGCTGGTCCTGGCCTTGCAGCGGCTGAAAAAATTGGCCATAGGCAGTGTTGATTCGCCATTCGTTTTTCATGGCGTGATCGCACACATGGAACTGATCTCAAAAACCAGCGAAGATACCAAAGCTGTTGTCCAATGGCTCAAAATCGGTCGCAATGGCAAGGCTGCTTTGCAGATTATGGATGATCAATATGAGACGCTGGTCAAACAAAATGAGAATTTAAAGGGATTTCAGCTGAACGTCTTTTTGGAACAGCTGGCTGATTATTTTAGACAGCACCATTCATTTAAATCAAGCAATGCTGAAAACGAATGGCAATTGACTTTAATTGCAACGGATGGGCGAAAGTATCAGACACGCGGCTACTGGCTGACGGATGCCGAATTGGGTGAATTGTCCCAAAAATTACGTGGAATCTGGCCAGGAGATGCTAAATTGTGGTTGTTTGATGGGTTGGTACATGCTGAAAAAATCAACCAATTGACGATTCGCTATCATCGTCAGGCTAAGCTTTATCAAATGGATGCTGGGCCGTTTTATCTTGACTATCACGAAAAAATTACGCTTGATCGCAACAATCAGGAGCTGATCTACCAAAA
This sequence comes from Lactobacillus sp. MRS-253-APC-2B, assembly GCF_012843675.1. GTDB lineage: Bacteria > Bacillota > Bacilli > Lactobacillales > Lactobacillaceae > Limosilactobacillus > Limosilactobacillus pulli. The sequence continues at coordinate 1,834 of NZ_JABAFO010000027.1, read as the reverse complement.
ATGGCTCAGTGACAGCTGTAAAATGGAGTATCGCTATCACATTACCGAAGCCATCGATGCTTTATTAGACGAATTGCAGACGCCAAACTTTTTGGCATACGTCAATGGTAACGCTGATGACGTGGTGTATGACCCTGATGATCAGCGCAGCTATTCAATTGAAATCCAGAGCGCTGATAATCAAACGCGGATCATCAATGGTTCATTTGACAAGCAGGGACTGCCGGTTGATTTTCCCAAACTGGCTATGCAGATCGAGGAATTTTTGGAGCTTTACGATGGCAATGAGCTGCTTGATCCAGCTCTGTATCATCACCAATGGCGCCGGCCTGGTCAATATATTTACTGTGACGTCTCGTTTGAAGATGGTGGCCGTACCTATTGTTATCGTACCGAAGACGAGCAATTAGCAGAAGGCGATCTGGTCAGTGTTCCCGTCGGTCATGACAATCATCCAGCAATTGGGCGGATTGAACGAATCCAAATTGTGGACCGTAAACACGTACCCTATCCGCTGAAAAAAACCAAGCTGATCATTGGCCCATATCAATCAGACGCCGAGTGACTAAGCGAATCAATTAATAACTCAGTACAATAATTTAGATTAAGACACTTTAACCCATCGGCTGCTGGCGATGGGTTTTAGATTTGGCTGAAATGACCAGTAAATACACATGACATGATCGAACAGCGCTAAAATACTATTAGAGAGAATCTTTTCAGGTCAAAAACCTTGTTATCGTTTGGAATTATGTACTGAAAGGGTGATTAGATTGAAGTTTAACAAGCAGCAGTGGGAATGGATCTTTTATGACTGGGCTAATTCCGGCTATGCCATGCTGGTTACGACCGCAGTCTTTCCCATCTACTTTAAAGCCGTTGCCTTAAAAGGCGGCATTTCATCGGCTGATTCGACAGCCTACTGGGGCTATGCCAACAGCTTTAGTACCTTAATCATTGCCGTGTTGGCACCGCTATTGGGAGCTTTGGCCGATTATCCGCATGCTAAACGACGCTGGCTGAACGTATTTACTTGGCTGGGGATCGTAACAGCTGTCATCTTAGGTGTTTTGCCGGCCAGTGGCACGCTGGCCTGGTTGTGGCTGATCATCGTTTACGTGATTTCCAACATGGGCTATTCTGGCAGCAATCTTTTCTACGACAGCTTCTTAACGGACGTGGCCGATGATGAGCAGATGGATGAAGTATCTTCAGCCGGCTTTGGCTTTGGCTATCTTGGCGGTGTGCTTTCCTTTGCGATCTTTTTAGCCGCCGAGTTGACGAATGGCTTTGGCATGATGGATGGCAATGGCGTGGCGCGTTTTAGTTTTTGGCTTTCGGCGATCTGGTGGCTGTTGTTTGCCTGGCCATTGATGAAAAACGGTCGGCAGCGCTATGGCGTTCCTGATACCAAAAATCGTATTGCCAACAGCTGGCAGCGTGTGATCAAGACCTTGCGGCACATTAACCACTATAAGCAGGCCTTTTGGTTTTTGGTAGCCTATTTTTTCTTTATTGATGGCGTTGATACGATCGTAACCATGGCAACGGTCATTGGTGAGGATCTGGGCATCAAGACGACCACGTTGATGGTAGTCATGCTGGCAGTACAGCTGATTGCAGCACCTTTTTCAATGTTTTATGCCTGGCTGGCTAAAAAGGCATCGACACGCAAAGCCTTATTGTTAAGCATCGTCGTGTATATGTTTATCTGTCTGTATGCGTTGAAATTAAAGACGGCAGCTGATTTTTGGATTTGACCCGTACCCCCAAAGTTGGAAATACAACTTTGGGGGTATTTTTATGACCAAAATCAGCATAGAGACTAAGATCA
>NZ_JABAFO010000026.1 GCF_012843675.1 Lactobacillus sp. MRS-253-APC-2B | reverse complement strand
TGGCGCACACCAATCGAGATCTTCCTGCTTAATTTACGTCATTAAATTCGTTCAAGTTATTTCTTGCAATCTGCCAATAATTAATAAAAATTGCTTTTTGCTAATAAACAAACTGTTTTATTCACTAAATTTACATTTAGCTTTATAAAGGGGTGATCAAATGCTGAGTGAAAAGGATTTGTCAGCCTCGCTGCAGGCTTTTTCTGATGGCTCCAACTATCGGGCTCAGGATATCTTGGGCGTCCATCACGAGAAGCGACCGGAAGGCGAGGGATTCGTTTTTCGGGTCTGGGCACCGCATGCTCAGCAGGTTTGGCTGGTCGGTGATTTTAATGAGTGGGATGAGCATTCACTGCCAATGCAAAAAGATCGATTCGGAATTTGGAGTCTTTTTACCAGTGAGGCTAAAGCCGGACAGCTTTATAAGTTTAACGTCAAGCAGAGTACGGGACGCGAGATTATGAAGATTGATCCGTTTGCGGTCTGTTTTGAAAGACGGCCAGGCGTCGCGGCCCGGATCATCGATTTTCCTGATCGCAAGTGGAAAGACGGCTTGTGGCGTGGCCGTCAAAAACGCGAACATCATTTCAATCGGCCGCTTAACATCTATGAGGTCCATGCCGGTTCATGGCGTTTTCATGAAGATGGCACGCCATATGATTTTAGTGATCTGACGCGTGAGCTGATTCCTTATCTGAAAAAAATGCACTACAGTCACGTTGAGTTTATGCCGTTGATGGAACATCCGCTGCCAGCATCGTGGGGTTATCAGATTATCGGCTTTTATGCGCTTTGCTCCAGTTATGGTACGCCAGAACAGTTTCAAGAATTTGTAGAGAGCTGTCATCAAGCCAACATTGGCGTTATTGTCGACTGGGTACCAGGACATTTCAACATCAATGATGATGCCCTTGCCTACTATGACGGCACGCCAACTTTTGAATATGAAGACAATGATCGAGCTAAAAATATTGGCTGGGGTGCTTTGAACTTTGACCTGGGCAAGCCACAGGTACAGTCATTTTTGATCTCCAGCGCGCTGTTTTGGCTGAATGCCTATCATGTTGATGGAATCAGGGCCGATGCCATCTCAAGCATTATTTATCTTGATTATGACTTTGGTCCTTGGAAGCCTAACAAATATGGTGATACGCGTAACTTGGAGGGCTACGACTTTTTACACAAGGCTACCAGAGCCATCAAGCTGGAACATCCAGAATCACTTTGGATTGCCGAAGAAAGCTCGGCCGGTGTCCAGGTTACGGGCCGAATAGAAGACGGTGCACTTGGATTTGACTATAAGTGGAACATGGGTTGGATGAACGACACACTGGACTTTTACAGTGAGGATCCGATTTATCGCAGCTACGATTTTCATAAGCTGACCTTCTCATTTATGTATCGGTTGGCCGAAAACTTTATTTTGCCACTGTCACATGATGAGGTCGTGCATGGCAAGCGCAGTCTGATGAACAAGATGTGGGGCGATCGTTACAAACAGTTCGCCCAGTTGCGCAATCTGTATGTATGGCAGATGACGCACCCAGGCAAGAAGCTGCTGTTTATGGGCGGCGAATTTGGCCAGTATCTGGAATGGAAGTTTGACGCACCACTGGAATGGGTTGATCTTGATGATCCGTTGAACCAGACAATGCAGCACTTTACCGCGACACTGAACGGTTTGTATCATGATAATCCATCGCTTTGGGAACTGGATACCAAAGATGAAGGATTAGAGATTATTGATGCCGACAACAAAGATCAGACGGTCTTGAGCTATATTCGTCATGGCAAGCGCAAGCATGACTTTTTGATCGTGATTTTAAACTACACGCCGGTTGAAAGACGCAATTTTAAGATCGGCGTACCTTATCCGGGAACCTATCAAGAGATTCTCAATACCGAGATGAAGGAGTTTGGTGGTACTTGGACCAAGCATAATCCAGATTGCCACACTAAACCTGATTCGTTTAAGGAATATGAGTACACGATTGAAACCACGGTACCGTCCTTAGGTGCGTTGATCCTTAAGCCTGGTAAGGATGTCAAGATTGCACGGCGTAAGCCAAAGCCACGCAAAAAGGCACAAAAGAAGCCAACCAACCAAAAACACAAGCAAGCGGGGAGCAAATAGAAAGGGGTGTTGGATGGAGCCCACCATCCACAATCATGAATGATGAAATGTTAGGGATTGTATTGGCCGGCGGTAAGGGAACTCGGCTGGGCAAGCTGACGCAGAATCAGGCCAAGCCTGCGGTACCATTTGGCGGCCGTTATCGGATTATTGACTTTACGATGAGCAACTGTGTCAATTCAGGCATTCGCAATATCGGTGTGATTACCCAATACCAGCCACTGGTCTTGGACCGCCATATCGGTAACGGGGCCAGCTGGGGATTGGATCGGCTGGATTCTGGCGTTACGATTCTGCAGCCATACTCCAGTCCAGACGGCAGTAAGTGGTTTGCTGGTACGGCGCATGCCATTTACCAAAACATCGACTATATCGACAGCATCAACCCTAAATATCTGCTGGTATTGTCTGGGGATCACATTTACAAGATGGATTACAGTGACATGCTTCAGCAGCATATTGACAATGGTGCATCTCTAACGGTGGCAGTCATCGATGTCCCTTGGGAAGATGCTTCCCGTTTTGGAATTATGAATACTGATGATCATGATCGAATTACCGAGTTCGTGGAAAAACCGGCCGAACCAAAGAGCAATCATGCCTCGATGGGGATCTATATTTTTAACTGGGCTCGGTTGCGCGAGGTTTTGGTCAACAACTTTACCAAAAACGACAATATGCTTGACTTTGGTAAAAACGTTATTCCATATTACCTGGACAGCGGTGAGCCGGTCTATGCCTACCGCTTCTCGGGCTACTGGCGTGACGTTGGTACCATCATGTCGCTTTGGCAGGCCAACATGGAGTTTCTGGAGCCAAACAACGGGCTGAACATGCAGGATCGCAGCTGGCGGATCAATTCCCGCAGCCCATTGGCACCACCACAGATGCTGACCGAAACGGCTGAGGTCTCACAGTCAATGATTGTTGATGGTTGCTATGTGGCCGGTAAGATCGAGCACAGTATTCTTTCGGCTAACGTACGGGTCAAGGAAGGCAGCGAGGTCATTGACAGCATGATCATGCCTGGGGCCAGCATCGGTCGCAACGTTACGATTCGGCGGGCCATTGTCGGTGAAAATGCCGTGATTGGCGATGGCGTAACCGTGGATGGCGGGGATGACGACATCGCGGTAGTCGGCAATGGTGAAACGTTAGGGGGAACTTCAAATGAAGAATAATCAAATGTGTGCAATCATCGTCGACGAGCTCAACGATGAAGCCTTAAAGCCATTAACCAACGAACGGCCGTTGGGAACGCTGTTTTTTGACTGCAAGTACCGTCTGATCGACTTTGAGCTCTCCAGCGTCGTTAATGCCGGGATCCGCAACGTGCAGCTGATTGAGGATGAAGACAAGGTGCGTTCCGTCTTTGATCATCTGGGCGGCGGTCGTGAATGGGGTTTGGATGCGATTGGTTCTTATCAATACGTCAACTATTTCCAAGACAGCGAGAATAAAAAAGCAGCTGGTGAAAAATACTTCACCAATACGATTGAATTCTTGGAAAAATCGCACACGGCCTACACGGTAATCATGGGAACCCGGATGCTGTGCAATCTGAATCTGCGGGCAGCCTTAAAGATTCACAAGCAGACCGACAAACCACTGACGGTGATCTACAGTCGAACGAATGTTGATGAGATTGCCTCATACGACAATATCTTGAGTTTTGACAGTCTGGGCAACGTGATTACTTGTGATGAATTTGCCAAGCTGGCTGATCAAACGGGGACCTTCAACCTGTCAATGAATGTCTACATTGCCGACACCCGCTGGCTGATTGATGCACTGCGCAAGGGCCAGCAGCTGGATGCACCGGCTCAGCTGGATGACTTCTTGAAAGAACAGCTGCCAAAGCCTGGTCTGGCAGGTGGCTACGAATACGTCGGCTATCTGCAGAATATCTATGACCTGCAGAGCTACTATCAAGCCAACAAAGACATGCTTGACTCCGATAAGATGAATGAGCTGCTCTACACCAATCAGCGTATCATCACGCGGACGCGCAATGAGGTTGCCACCTACTATGACAAGCATGCCAAGGTTAAGAACAGTCATCTGGCAACTGGTTGCGACATTTATGGTACGGTATCAGACAGCCTGATCTCTCGACGGTCGGTAGTTGATCCAAAGGCAGTTGTAACCGATTCGATCGTAATGCCAAACGCACGAATCGGCCATGATGCCGAAATTCACTGGGCAATTCTGGACAAAAACGTGGTTGTCAAGCCAGGCGTCAAGATCATGGGTACGCCAGACCATATTCTGGTTGTACCAAAGAATACGCGTGTGGAGGCCAACCTGATCAGTACGGAAGAAGAGGCGAATTAATCATGAAAATTATGTTTGCGGCGGCCGAATGTGCACCATTCTTTAAGAGTGGGGGTCTGGGTGACGTGGTCGGCGCGCTCCCGAAAGCCCTTGCCAAAAAAGGCCATGAGGTGCGCGTAGTCTTACCGCTGTGGCGCTGGATGCCTGGCAAGTTCCAAGAAAAAATGGAAAGCTGGGGCTCATTTGAGGTCAAGGTTGGATGGCGGACCGAATACTGTGGTGTTGAAACACTCTACCAAGACGGTGTGCGCTACATGTTTTTAGATAATCGCTATTATTTTGATCGCCCTAAGCTTTACGGCTACTATGATGATGGTGAGCGGTTCGCGTGGTTCCAACAGGCCGCCTGTGAATTGATGGGTCGCTACAACTGGGTGCCCGACGTTTTGAACTGCAACGACTACCACACGGCCTTTATGCCATTTCTGCTCAAGGAAAAATATGGCTGGGTCGGACCTTATCATCACATCAAAACGGTTCTGACGATTCATAACCTGGAATTCCAAGGCGAATATGGGCGCGAGGTCTTAGAAGAGCTGTTTGGCATGTCACCGGTACGCTATGACGATGGTACGGTTCGGTTTGGTACCGCAGTCAACTTTATGAAGGCCGGGATTTTATATGCTGATCGCGTCAACACGGTTAGTCCAAGCTATGCCGCCGAAATTCAGACGCCTGAGTTTGGCTGTCATTTAGACGAAGTGCTGCGCATGGAAAACTTTAAGCTGTGCGGAATCTTGAACGGAATCGACTATGACGTCAATAATCCGGCTACTGATAAGAATCTGGCGGCCAACTATTCAATCAAGGATCTCAAGGGGAAGGCCAAGGACAAGGCAGCTTTGCAAAAGGAATTTGGCTTACCACAGCGTCCAGACGTGCCTTTGATTGGGATTGTCAGTCGGCTGACCTATCAAAAAGGCTTCCAGCTGGTCGTCAATGAGATGGAAAACCTGATGAAGTTTGACGTACAAGTCGTCTTGCTGGGGACGGGCTATGCCAACTTTGAGCACGATTTCCGCTGGTTCAACGGCGTTCATCATGATAAGTTTGGCGCCAAGATTGAGTTTGACGTTGGTCTGGCGCAACGCATCTACGCAGGCGCTGACATGTTCTTGATGCCGTCTGGCTTTGAGCCATGTGGACTTTCCCAGATGATTTCGATGCGTTATGGTACGCTGCCAATCGTTCACCAGATTGGAGGGCTAAAAGACAGCGTCGAGCCATATAATCCAATCACCAACGCAGGGACAGGCTTTGGATTTGAACAGTTTAGTGGCTTTTACATGATGGAGGCCATTAAAGAGGCCATGGCAACCTATCAGCAGCCGAAAGTCTGGCGTCATCTGATGCAAAACGCAATGGCCAAGGACTTTAGCTGGGACAAGCAGAGCCAGGCCTATCTGGATATGTATAAATCACTGTTTTAGTTTTTGATTGTGAAAAACTGAGAGGGGATAGAAATTTGAGTTTAACAAAATCACAGTTTAAGCAGGATTTTAAGCGGCATTTAAAAGATGATCTAGCGCTGGATATTGACGAGGCCTCATATTTTGACATGTACAAGGTCTTGGCAGGCATGGTGAAGTCAGCCTATAACCAAAATTGGCATCATACCTGGCGCAGCTATGATCAGCAGCACAAAAAGCAGCTGTACTACTTTTCAATTGAATTTCTGCCAGGCCGAATGCTGCAAAGCAATCTGTTTAACCTGGGCTGGCTGGACGTTGTTAAAGATGGTCTAAAAGATCTGGGCGTTGATTTTGAAAAGATTGTCGAACAAGAAAACGACATGGCGCTTGGTAATGGTGGGCTGGGACGACTGGCTTCATCGTTTATGGACGCTTTGGCCAGTGATGGTTTTGCCGGCAATGGTAATGGGATTCGCTACAAATACGGTCTGTTTAAGCAAAAGTTCATCGACGGCTACCAGGTTGAATTGCCAAACAACTGGCTCAATGAAGGCAACGTTTGGGAAGAACGCCGGGAGACTCATTCCGTAATGGTACGCTTCGGTGGGCAGGTTTTCTTGAAGCCGCAAAATGGTCAATTGGTACCGGTATATGAAGGTTCGCAGCTGATTAAAGCCGTGCCATATGATACTGGAATGGTTGGCTATGAAAATGGCGTTGTCAACACGTTGCGGCTTTGGGATGCCGAAATTCCCGAAGATGAGGAAAGCAAGTACCGCACGATTGATGATCTGCGCCGTGTTGAAGATTTGACCAGCGTGCTCTATCCGGACGATTCAACTGAAGATGGTCGCCGGATGCGAATTCGCCAAGAATACTTCTTTGTTTCAGCCGGTCTGCAAAGCATCATCAACCACTATCTGAAAAAGTACGATCAGCCATTGACCAAGCTGGATCAATACGTGGCCGTACATATCAATGATACGCATCCATCAATGGCTATCGCCGAATTGATGCGGTTGTTGATGGATGAGCATGGTCTGAGCTGGGAAGACGCCTGGAAGGTAACGGTCAACGTAATGAGCTACACCAACCACACGATCATGGCTGAGGCGATGGAACGCTGGGATATCAATATGATGCAGCAAGAAGTGCCACGGGTGCTGCAGATTATTCAAGAAATCGATCGACGCTTTGTCCTGTCTTTGGAAGGCAAATACGACCAAAACTTCATCAACCGTACGCGTATCATTTTCAACAACCAGGTTCACATGGCGCACTTGGCAATTATTGGTTCACACAGTATCAACGGGGTGGCCAAGCTGCATACCGAGTTGCTGAAAAAAGAGGTACTGCACGACTTCTATCGGCTTTACCCCGAACGCTTTAACAACAAGACCAATGGGGTAACGCTGCGGCGCTGGATGGCTATTGACAATCCGCGGCTGGCTGCTATTTTGGATCAGGAAATCGGTACTGACTGGCGCGAGAATCCGCTTGAGTTGGAAAAACTGTTGAAGTACCGGAGCAACAACAAGGTCTTGGATCAGCTGATTGCCGCCAAGCAGGCTAATAAGCGTGATCTGGCCAAGTTTATCAAGCAGCAGACTGGAATCGAGGTTTCATCAAAAGCCATCTTTGATGTTCAGATCAAGCGGCTGCATGCCTACAAGCGTCAACTGCTGAATCTGCTGCGCATCGTCAAGCTCTATCAGGATCTAAAAGCCAATCCAAATGCCGACATCTACCCACGCGTCTTCATCTTTGGCGCCAAGGCAGCACCAAGCTATCAATATGCTAAAGCCGTGATCAAGTGCATCAATGAAGTTGCTAACCTGGTCAACAACGATCCCGATATTCACGATAAGCTCAAGGTCGTCTTCTTGGAAAACTATAACGTTTCATTGGCTGATCGGATTATTCCAGCTGCCGATGTTTCTGAACAGATCTCACTGGCCTCAAAGGAAGCATCCGGAACCAGCAACATGAAGCTGATGGCCAATGGTGCTTTGACCGTAGCTACGATGGATGGCGCCAACATTGAGATTCATGATTATGTTGGTGATGACAATATCTTTACGTTTGGGCTCTCATCACAGGAAGTCTACCGCTACTATGCTGACAATTCATATCATGCCAGCGAGTACTATGAGAACGATCCGGTTATTCATCGTGTCGTGGATGCATTTGTTGATGGCACGATTCCAAACATCAGCATGGAAGGCCGCGAGATTTTTGAATCGCTGGTTCAGTATAATGGCGATCAGTTCTTTGTGCTGCGCGACTTTGAATCCTACCTTGAAGCTCAAGACAAGGTTGATCAAGCCTACCGTAACCCTAAGCACTGGGCCCAGATGAGTCTGATCAACACTGCCAATGCTGGCCACTTCTCATCTGATTTGACGATTGACCGCTACGTTGATGATGTTTGGAAACTGACGCCAAACAAGTAATCATGCCAAACAAGTAAGGGGGGACTGCTTTGGGGCAGATCCATTACAATGCCTGGCAGCTGGAGTTCAAGCAGCCTTTTGGGGCACTGCAGGCCGGTAATAATGTTCAGTTCAGCGTTAGGGTTGACTGCCAAAATGTTACGCAGGTCGCGGTTGGCGTTACCAAGCTGGATGAGAACACGGTTTTTTACCCGCTGACTCAAGATGAAGATGAGTCAGACAAATATACTGGTGAGATCAAGATTACGACTTCCGGCTTATACCACTATTATTTCCGAGTGCGCCGCGAAAATGATGCCGCGCTCTACTTGGGACATCTGCATGGCGGCTTGGGTAAAGAAACCACTGATATCAGTAAAGTTGAGCCGTTTCAGCTGACCTGTTACGATCGGCAGGTACCGCGACCGGAATGGTATCGCAATGCGGTTTTTTACCAGATTTTTCCGGATCGGTTTGCAAACGGCAATCCGCATGGTGAAATTGACGGGAAGAAGCCAAATACGTTTTTGTACGCCACTACTGACGATCGGCCGATGTATATCTATGATGAGAACCACAAAATTGCGCGCTGGGATTTTTATGGCGGCAATCTGCGTGGCATCATTGCTAAACTTCCCTATCTTAAACGGTTAGGCGTAACCGCGCTTTATTTGAACCCGATATTTGAGGCCTCCAGCAATCATCGCTATGATACCAATGACTACTTGAAAATTGACCCGATGCTGGGCACTGAAGAAGACTTTAAAATGCTGGTCACGATGCTGCATGAAAACGATATGCATCTGATCTTGGATGGCGTCTTCAATCATGTGGGCAAAAACAGCCGCTATTTCAATGCCGGTCATCTCTACGGCAAGCAGACCGGAGCCGCTAATGATAAAAACAGTTCTTATTACGAATGGTTCAATTTCAAGCATTATCCGGATCAATATGACTGTTGGTGGGGAGTTGATGATCTGCCGACGGTCAATAAGGATAATCCCAGCTACCAGCAGTTCATCTATGGTGAGCGGGGCAGTGTCTTGACTAAATGGAATGATCTGGGGGTTGATGGCTGGCGGCTAGACGTTGCTGATGAGTTGCCAGATGACTTTCTGCGAGAAATTCGGCATAACCTGGACCGTTATGATGATCGCATTCTGATTGGCGAAGTCTGGGAGGATGCCTCCAGCAAGGTCAGCTATGGTCATCGGCGTCCCTATGTCAGCGGCGACAATCTGTATGGCACAATGAACTATCCGCTGCGTCAATGGGTAATCAGTTTGCTGAACGGTCATTGCGATTTGATTAAAGCTGGTGAAGACTTATTGACGCTGGTGGAAAATTATCCGCGCAATTTCCTGCTTGATTGCCTAAATAACCTTGGGACTCATGATACCGAACGCATTCTGACCGTTTTGAATCAAAGCGTGCCATTGGTAAAGATAGCGTTTGCTCTACTATTTAACCTGCCGGGAATTCCATGTGTCTATTATGGTGATGAGGCCGGTGTGGAAGGTGGCAAGGATCCCGATAATCGGCGCTATTTTCCTTGGGGGCATGAAAACGCTGAATTGCAAAAAGCGGTGCACTACTGGGCAGATATTCGCCAAGAATGCGAATCGCTAAAAGAAGGGCAGACAGGGATTATGATTGCCGGTAATGAAGTCTTGGGACTGATTCGCTATACCGCAGACAGCGCGACGTTGCTGTTGGTCAACCGAGAGAATCAGTACGCGCAAGTACGGGATCTGCAATTCATGCATGTTCCGGCCAGTCTGCAGCAGGCCATTGAAAAACGGGTTGCCGGGTTGCGGATGGCACCATTTACTACCAGATTTACCGAGTTGAACGTGATTTCAATAATGGCCGATGAAGATAACTGATTAAGAAAAAGCATCGCTGCAATCCGCGGCGGTGTTTTTTAGAAACTGATGAGGTCAGCCATCCTAAAGTTAGTGCTGCCAAGCTGAGAATCGGCAATCGCTGGTGAGTTTGGCTGTTTGGCACTGTCGATTTCCGATTGATGATGAAGGTTTTTGCCTATAATAGATTAAAATTTTTGAGATTCTTGTTGACAGTCGTCGTCGATTCAGTTAAGATGCTTTATGAAAATTAAGTTAAAAAGTGCTGAGAAAAGATGAGTATCTGGTAAAGACCGCTTAGAGAGTCGTTAATGGTGGGAAGCGATCGGTCACAGCCAGTGAAGATGGTCTTGGAGCGGTTTGGTATGTGAGCCATTGGTGAGCGTATCACGGGGTGACGCCGTTATCAAAGTCGGGGTTTTCGAATTTTCGAGAACTTGCCGAGGAGAGTGCCGTGATGCATTCTTGAATAAGGGTGGTAACACGCTGAACATGACTGTCAGACGTCCCTAAAAGCAGCTGCAAAGCTGTTTTTAGGGACGTTTTTATTTTTTAGCAGCACTAAGGAGGACATTATGAGAAGAAAGCGACGTCGAAATTGGATCATTGCCATTATTGCATTAGTGGTCGTTGCTGCCGGTGCGATTGGCCTAATCTATAAGCGAACGGCAAAGCCTAAGACGACCACGGTGCGATTAGGGTTGGTCGGTACGGATTCAGAGCCCGTTTGGAATAATGTTAAGGCGCGGCTGAAAAAGCAGGGGATCAATATTGAATACGTGGTCTTTGATGATTACGTTCAACCAGACAAGGCCTTGAAAGATGGCAAGATTGATATGCACTCCTGCTTGACCAAGTACTATTTTGAATCTTACAACAAGTCACAAAATGCTCATTTGGTAAGCATTGGTAATACGGTGATTTCGCCATTGGGCCTGTACTCAAAGAAATACAGCTCACTTAAGGATCTGCCGGATGGGGCCACGATCGCCATTCCAAACGAACCTACTACTTTGGGCCGTGGCTTGAACATGCTGCAGTCGGCCGGTTTGATCAAGGTTAAAAAGAGCAGCGGCATCAAGCCATCATTGAATGACATTACGAGTAATCCTAAGAACCTGAAATTTAAAGAAGTTGACCCGGCAACGGCTGCTCGGGCGCTGAGTTCAGTTGATGCCGCGGTAATCAACGGAAATTACGCCGTTTCAGCTAAATTGAAACCAGGCAAGGACTCGCTTTACATGGAACCAATCAACAAGAAAGTCAAGCCTTATGTAAACATTATTGCCGTTCAGGAAAAGGACAAGGATAATCCAGTCTACAAGAAGGTCGTTAAGGCATACCAAACTGAAGAAACCAAGAAGGTAATTCAAAAGACCTACAAGGGTGCCCAAAAAGCTGCTTGGGACATTTACGGCACGAAGTAATTAGTTAAAGAAAGGGGCAGTCAAGATGAGTTTTGAGACGGCAATTTTTGCTGGGGGATGTTTCTGGTGCATGGTTGAGCCATTTGATACTTATCCCGGCATTGAAAAGGTAGAATCGGGATACACGGGCGGGCACGTTGAAAATCCGACCTATGAACAGGTTAAAACGGGAACGACTGGTCATACGGAGGCGGTGCGCATTACGTTTGATCCCACTAAGGTTTCTTATGAACAGCTGGTTGAGATCTACTGGCATCAGACTGATCCAACCGATGCCATGGGCCAGTTTCAAGACCGTGGCGACAACTACCGCCCTGTAATCTTCGTTAAGGATGATGAGCAGCGGCAGATTGCCGAGGCATCGCGACAAAAACTGGCTGACAGTGGGATTTTCGATGATCCAATCGTTACTAAAATTGAGGACGCCCAGCCGTTTTATTTAGCTGAGGATTATCATCAACAGTTCTATAAAAAGAATCCAGAACGCTATGCTAAAGAGGAAGCTGGCGGTCGAGAACAGTTTAAACAAGAGCATTGGCATGTTTAGTTAACTTCTTTAGAAAACTAAGAAAGGGACTGGGAAGGAAGTCCGAAAATAGAAAAATGGCTGAAGATTATGTTACTTAAAACATTAATCTTTAGCCATTTTCATTATTAAAGCGTGTATACCAGATTTTTGAGATTGGTGAGCTGCCGTTAAGCAATAACTCGGTTGAGCAAAGCATCCAACCGTCGACTATTATTCGCAAAAACAGCCTGTTTGCGAAATCGACAGCCGGTGCGGAGGCCAATGCGATCTTCTATACGATCGTTCAGACGGCCAAACTAAATAATCTGGATGTCTTTAAATATCTGAAATTGATATTTGAAGCCTACACACGTTCTCAGAACCTGGCTCTGAAGGCTTGTTTGCCATGGAATCCAACAGTTCAGCAAATTTGCGGCAAATAAAATTACTAGGATAATGAAATGGGGCATCTCGCCAAGCAGCGAGATGCCTCATTTTTTCATGTATTTTTCAAACCGTACCGTTATGGTGTGCTTACTTTTATTTCACGAAAAAATCTGCTTTTTCCAGCCTTTTTTGGATTCTGTATAAGAGACGGGCGTGATTCATTGTTGCCAAAATCAAAGCCCAAATTTTTACCTCATGTGATCAAAAGTTTTAGCAATCGGTGGCTGCATGAGATAATCGCTAATGATTGTTGATGCATGTTAAAATTGATCAAAAAGACATGAGGAAGGATCTATATGGCCTATATTAAAAATTTACGTGCCAAAGTCGGGCATCAGCCGTTGATTATGACCAGTGCCTCAGGAGCCTTGGTTAATGAAAAGAAGCAAGTGTTGCTCCAGAAGCGGGCCGATACTGGTGATTGGGGATTTCCTGGCGGCTATATGGAATTTGGCGAGTCGTTTCGGGATACGGTCAAGCGTGAATTTGAAGAAGATGCCGGAATTGAGGTTGAGCCAGTCAAATTGCTTAAGATTTCGGATCAAGAATTCTATACTTATCCAAATGGCGATCAAGTTCAGCCAATTAATGCCTTCTTTTTGGTTAAGGAAGTCAACAGTCGACAAACTGCTTTTAAGCCGACCGAGACGGTGCAGACCCGTTACTTCTCCCTGGATGAGGCGCCGAAGTTCTTCAATCATCAGCACGCAATGATGTGGCAGACGATCAAGGATATACTTCAGTAACGGTTTCGTGCTGGATGCCCATTGTTGAATTTTTCAGTAAATTGATAAGCAGCTTATTTGAAAATATTTTCAGACAAATAAAAAACGGCTTACTGATTATTCTTTTTCATTGTCGGCAAGCCATTTTGATTTAAACGATCAAATTAGCGTAAGGCGCGAGTAAGCATTGATCCAACAAGCTACAGTTTGATGTTTGTGGTAGAATGATGTCAGCAAATTTTTCGTAAGGAGTTTTAATGTTGAAAAAATTTCATTTGATAGCTACTGCAGCAGCCGGGATTGAAGCCTTGGTAGGCAAGGAGCTGCGAGCACTGGGCTATGAAACGCGGGTCGAAAATGGTCGCGTGCGCTTTGAAGGCGATCTGCGCGATATCATGGTGGCCAATCTCTGGCTGCGGACGGCTGATCGGGTCAAGATTATCGTGGGTGAGTTTGATGCGACTGATTTTGACAGCTTGTTTGAACAGACCAAGGCATTGCCATGGGAAGACCTGTTGCCGATTGACGCGGCTTTTCCGGTTGAGGGCAAGAGTCATCACTCACAGCTGCATAATGTTCCCAGCGTACAGGCAATCGTCAAAAAAGCAATCGTTGACCGTTTGAGTACCGTCTATCATCGACGGACGCGGCTGAGTGAAACCGGGGCGACCTATCCGCTGGAAGTTGCTATCAATAAGGACCACGTACTGTTAACGCTTGACACGACTGGCCCCAGCCTGTTCAAGCGCGGCTATCGTAAGGGCAAGGGGGGCGCGCCATTAAAAGAAAACATGGCAGCGGCTCTGGTGATGCTTGCCCACTGGTTCCCTGACAATCCGTTCGTTGATCCCGTTTGTGGTTCAGGAACGATTCCAATTGAGGCCGCTTTGCTTGGTCATAATATTGCTCCCGGCATCAATCGCGACTTTCAATGTGAGCGCTGGGTCAATCTGATGCCCGAAAACCTAGGCGATGACGTACGTGATGAAGCCGATGCCAAGGCCGACTATGATATCGAATTAGATATTCATGGCTACGATATTGACCAGAATATGATCGATATTGCTCAGCGTAACTGTCAGGCAGCCGGTTTGACGCATGACATCACGTTTAAGCAGCTGGCAGTCAAGGATTGGCACACTGACAAGATCAATGGTGTGATTGTTGCCAACCCGCCATATGGTGAGCGTTTGAGCGATCAAGAATCAGTGCGTGAGCTGTATCGGCAGATGGGTGAGATCTACCGTCCTATGACGACTTGGAGCAAGTATATCTTAACGGCTGATTTGGAGTTTGAAACCTACTATGGTCAAAAAGCTACTAAGCGCCGCAAGCTTTACAACGGTGCCTTAAGAACGGATCTGTTTCAGTACTGGGGCAAGAAACAGCGGTAACGGATCAAAAAGCTTAATGTTTACAAATAAAGGCGGGAAATTTAACCGTCCAATCAAAAAGCCAAGCATGACCCGTACCCCCAAAGTTGGAAATACAACTTTGGGGGTATTTTTATGACCAAAATCAGCATAGAGACTAAGATCA
>NZ_JABAFO010000025.1 GCF_012843675.1 Lactobacillus sp. MRS-253-APC-2B | reverse complement strand
TGTACGGTAACACCATTAAAGACCTTGATGGGTTTTTCTGTCCACTTAAATGTTCAACTTAAATTTTACAATCTGCCATTTATATTCGTTAATTTAGGCGGCAAACAGATCATTAACCGAGATGGCAATCTGTTTTGGCGTCATGTTATCTTGAACGATCTGACCCGAAGCCCGCAATTCCAGCTTGGCGTCTTTTGGCTCTTCATTCAGCTTGGTCAGATCAACTTCTTGGTTGTTGCTGTCCGTAACGTCGAAATGAGACTTCTTCATCTGGCTAATCGTTGTTTCATTGATTTCCATAATAAAATCAGCTCTCCTTTCTTGTTTACGACTACGTTTTAGCACGTCTTGATCAGTTTGTTAAATATTTTGACCTTTTTTGACCAAATATTAATGCAAAACAAAACATCCCATTTTTTACCTGGATAACCACAATGACGATCTAGTAGCAACTACTGAAGAAAGCCATTACGAATTGCTCTAGTATCAAAGAAATCCCCGTCTTAAATTAAGACGAGGATTTCTTTGATTACACTAACTCATATGCAATCGTTCTCGCAAAAGCTCAGCACGTGCACCCAGCAGATGATCGGCCAAGCGCGATTTCAAGGCCAGGTAGGCATAAATACCGCCACCAACGGCCACGCCAACTGCCAACAAGAAGAATGCAGCATAGCGACCATGCGGATTAACCAACAATCCTAGACCAGCCATCACCAGCTTGGTGACTACAAACATCACCAATGAAAAGGCCAGAATCTGATTGGTCGGCTTGTTCATTTCTTCAAAGTGCAGACCAAATTCCATGTTGAACGAATGTAAGATCAGATAATTCATTATGACCATAGACAATGCCGTTGCCAATAATGGCCCCATCCCTTTTAACAGCCAGATGCATGGGAACTGTAAAACCAGCTTGATGATCAGCCCGATGCCAAGGATCTTCATCATCTTACGGTTTTCCGAGATTCCTTGCATCATGGCCGCGGCTACACTGTAAAGTCCCATTGCAATCGAAGCAAACGCGGCAAACTCCAAGATGACAATCCCGGCTTGATTATAACGGTAAAAGACGGTGTAGACTTGTGGTGCCACGGCAACCAGTCCTAAAGAGGCCGGTACCATAATAAAGTAAAACAGCTCTAAGGCGTTTTCGATTTGTGTCCGCATCCCGGCTTGATCGTTTTTAGCTCGTGCATGAGCCAGCAATGGAATTACAGTCGTTGCCATTGATGATGCCACAGCGATAATAATCATATAGAGCTTATTGGCATTGAAGCTGAACATGGCATAGACCGTATTCATCTGATAGTAGGTAAAGTGACCAACCAATGGCATCATTTTAAAGAAGGTGTATTGATCAATCAGTTGGAAGATCGTAATCCCCGACTCGATTATGATAAATGGAATCGCTTGGTAGACAATCTTGCCAATCAGCTGCAGCGTTGAGATATCAGCTGCATCCAAGCTGCTTTTTGCCATTTCTTCCATCGGTTTCCGGTAGTGAATCCGTGCCAAAATCAAAACGGCAGCCGCTCCCAAGGCGCCGATAAAGGCAGCAAAAGTCGATTGCGTAACGGCCAGGACCCAGCTCCCTTTTTGGATCTTCATGACCAGATAAGTGGCGCCCAGCATGTAGATGATACGCAAGAGCTGCTCAATCAATTGCGAGATTGCTGACGGTGCCATCCAGCTATACCCTTGCAGATACCCTCTTGAAATACTGATGCTGGGAATTAAAAGTACGGCCCAGGCCAGCGAGCGAATCACTGGAATTTCGTTGGGATCACCACCATCGAGCAGTGCCGCGCCAAACATCATAATCAAAGCTGAAATCACCCCAGTTGCCATCGAAACGTACATCCCGGTATGATATAGCTTTTTACTGATATTGGTCTGATTTATCCCATTATAGTGAGCGACCAGTTTGGACATCGCCGAAGGAATCCCAGCCGTTGCAATCACCAAAAACAGATTGTAGATGTTGTACCCTTTGGCATAAAGCGCGTTGGCCTGATCACTGTAGGCACCCATCCAGGTAACCCAAGGGATAATGTAGAGTGCACCCAGCACTCGCGACAATACGCTCCCCGCTGTCATCCAGGCCGACCCACTGAGCATTTTTGCCTTGGCCGTGGCCTGTTTGCTCGGGGCCGTTTTTTGTTGTGCATCCATAATTTGCTGCTTTCCTACCTTTTTAATTGTTAAAATTTCAAAAATAATCCTAACCATTCTAGCTTGATTTGGCAGATAGCGCAAATTAATTAATAAATTGTTAAGAAAAGCTTAACGATAAGCCAGTGCCTGCTTGATATCTTTGATCAGATCATCAGCATCCTCTAAGCCAACTGAAAGCCGCAATAATTTGGTCGTGATCCCCAGCCGCTGACGTTGCTTGACTGGAACGTCGGCATGCGTCTGGTAGTATGGAATCGTAATCAGACTCTCAATGCCGCCCAGACTTTCGGCAAACGTGATCACCTTGACGTTGTTCAACAGCCTTTCGACTTGTGACTCTTCTTTTAAATAAAAGCTGACCATGCCGCCTTTGCCTGGATAAAGCACTTTTTCAACTTCAGGTGCCTGCTTAAGATATTCAACGATGGCTTGGGCGTTTTTAGTATGCTGAGCCATGCGTACCTTGAGCGTTTTAAGACTTCGCAAAAGCAGCCATGAGTCAAACGAGTCCAGCGTATCACCTGTCGTAATGTAGTAGTCGTAATATTCATCAGCGAGTTTTTCATCTTTAACGACAACGGCACCGCCCAACAAGTCATTGTGACCGGACAGGTACTTAGTCGCACTATGAATCACTACATCGGCACCTTCCAGTAATGGCCGCTGATAGATTGGCGTATAAAACGTATTATCGACAATTACTTTAATCTGCGGATCGTATTCATGAACTGCTGTAGCCACTGCGTGAATGTCGATTTCTTTCATTGTTGGGTTGGATGGTGTTTCCAGCCAGACAATTTTGGTATCTGATGTCAGCTTGGCAACCAACTCTGAAATCTTTTGCCCGTTCCATTGATCAAACTCAATACCGGCATGCTTTTTGAGATAGTCAAAGTAGCGAAAGTCCCCACCGTATAGATCATCTAAAGAAATCAAACGATCGCCCGTCTTTAAAATGCTTAGTGCCAATTGTACGGCAGCCATCCCAGAGCTAAGGGCAAAGCCGGTCGTACCACCTTCTAGGCTGGCCAATGTTTTTTCGACAGCCCGACGATTAGGCGTCGATAAACGCGAATAGGTGTAGTTTTTGGTCGCATCAAAATTGATGGCTTCTTTTAATGTTGGGTGGCGATAGTTGGATGACAGATAGATCGGCAACGAAACCGCGCCTCTTTCATCTTCATGATTACCTGCTTGAGCCGCAATCGTTGCCAGTGACAGTTCAGATTCATTCTTTTGACATTCACACATAAGTAGATTCCTTCTTTCCTAAATTCTCAAACTCCCAGTTATTAAATCAGCGCGCCTTAGCCAATGCCTGATCAAGATCGGCAATCAGATCACGCTGGTCTTCGATACCGACTGCCAAGCGAATCAGCCCTGGCGTAATCCCAGCTTTGAGCTGTTCGGTTGGTGAAAGCTCCGCGTGACTCATCTTGCTTGGCAGTTCAACCAGACTTTCAACCGACCCTAAACTGACCGCTAATTGAAACAGCTGCAATGAATTGACGAACCTAACCGCATCCACGTCATCGCTTAATTCAACTGATAGCACGCCACCCGCTCCCTTGGCTTGGCTGCTCAGCGTTTCATAGCCTGGCTGGCCTGAAAGACCGGGATAATAGATTTTTTTGACGGCTGACAGTGGCTGTAGATGAGCAATAATCGCCTTGACGTTGGCCTGCTGGCGATCCATTCTGACGCTTAACGTCTGCAGTCCGCGCCGCACCAGATTACTGTCTTCTGGTGAAAGCACGGCTCCTAATGCGTTTTGAATAAAGTAAAGTCGTTTGCCCAGTTCTTCATCATTGGTAATCACCGCCCCGGCACTAACGTCGGAATGACCAGCCAGATACTTGGTCGCACTATGAATGACGATATCAGCCCCCAATGTCAGCGGCTGGCACAGATAAGGACTTAAAAACGTGTTGTCAACAATCGTCAGCAAATGATACTTTTTGGCAACGTCAGCCACGGCTTTGATTGAGGTCACCTGCAGCAATGGATTGGTGACTGGCTCAAAGTAAATGGCCTTGGTGTTAGGTTGAATGGCTTTTTCAATGGCGGCTGGATTTCTGGTGTCAACCGGTGTCGCGTTCAGTCCCCAGCGTTTAAAGAACTGATTGAGCAGCCGAAACGTGCCGCCATAGATCTGATCGCCAACAATGATATGGTCGCCGGCTTTAAAAATCGCCAATGCCGTATGAATCGCCGCCATCCCAGAAGAAAGCGCAAATCCCCGCGTGCCATGTTCCAGAGCCGCTAATTGATCTTCCAGGTACTGGCGCGTTGGATTGCCCGAACGTCCGTAGTCATACTGTACCGATGCCCCAATTTTAGGATAGCGGTAGGTCGTTGAAGTATAGATCGGTACGTTGACGGCTCCCGTCTGATTGTCATTTTGGGCTGGTCCGTGTACCAGTCTGGTATTAAATTCTGTCATGTTGTGCTCCTTTCTCAGGCAATAAAAAAGCCCTGAACCTAATTGATAGATTCAGGACGACGCAGCTGATCCGACGTGGTACCACCCGATTTTACCGCTGGATTGCCCACAGCGGCCTCAACAACACCAATTGATGTCTGGGATGGTAACGGATCCTGCCGGGAATTCAGCCAATTTGACCAAACGCCTTGCTCCAAGCTCATCTTCAGCTGCTGGTTCGTGCTGCCCTTTCACTAACGGCAGTCGCTGAAACACTAATAAAGCAGCCTACTCTTCTCTTCAACGCTTTTGTAATTATTATTTAATGTTTTTCTTAATTTTTACTCATTATAGTCACGTAGTTTTCTCATGTCAACTAAATTTTTTACTCTGTACTAAAAATTTAGTAAATCACATTCATCCATCAATCAATTAAAAAACGCCGCGGCAATTAACCGACGACGTTTTTACAGTTCATATTTTAGAGCATTCATCAATGACTATTTTTGATTAGTCAAAATGATGTCGCTAGCCTTAACCTCGGAACCGAAGTAAGGCTTCAACTCTTGATTGTAGTCTTTTTCAAAGAAGTTTTCACCGTTAAGCTTGGTGATTTCCTTGTTGGTCCAGTTCAAAAGTGACTTGTTCCCTTTCTTAACAGCTGGGGCGATGTATGAGCTCTTACCCAACTGCTTGATGCCGACCGTGTACTTAGGATTGTTCTTGACCCAAGCGTACAGGTAAGAGTTATCGTCAGCCAATGCCTTGGCCCGACCATTTTTAAGCGCGTTGAACTGCTGCGTCTTGGAGTCAAACTTCAAAAGACTGGCGCCGGTCTGGTGTTGAGTAAAGTATTGTTCCGCCGTCGTGCCCTTGTTGACGATCAGCTTTTGTCCCTTTAATTGGCTGACCTTAGTAATTGGATCGCTCTTTTTAGAAACGACCCCAACGGAAACCTTCATGTATGGCTTGGCAAAATCAACCGTCTGCTTACGTTCCGGCGTGACCGTAAAGTTGGCCAAAACCAGATCCGCCTTGTTAGAGTTCAGCGTGTCAACCCGGTTGTTGGCGTTAACCTGTACGAACTTGGCCTTGACGCCTAAGTCCTTGGCAATCCGCCGTGCCAGATACAGATCATATCCTACGCGCTTGCCGTCTTTGTTAACCCACCCATATGGCGGCAGATCACCAAAGACGGCAATCTTGATATAGCCGCGCTTCTTGATTGCCGATACCGAACTTTGATTATCAGCGGCATGGGCCGTCAAAGTACCTGCCAATGGTGCAAATGCCAACAGAAATACTCCCAGGGCCAATACCAGCGTTTGAATCAGTTTTTTTAGACTCTGCTTTTTCATAATTAATTCCCCTTTTCTCAAAAACACTTAAAAATCCATACTCTCTAAGAACTTCTGTGCACGCTCGGTCTGCGGCTGCTTAAAGAACTGCTGACCCGGCGTATCCTCTAAAATATGACCATCTTCCAAAAACAGCACCCGATCGGCAATCTGGGCGGCAAAATTCATCTCATGGGTTACGATCAGCATCGTCATGTCTTCTTCGTCACTCAGTTTCTTGATGATCTCCAAGACTCCTCTTACCATCTCAGGATCCAATGAGGCCGTGACCTCATCAAACAGCATCAAATCCGGATGCATCGCCAGCGCTCTGACGATGGCAATCCGCTGCTTTTGGCCACCTGACAGCTGCCGCGGGTAAGACTGCGCATAATCGCTCAAACCAACCATGGCCAGCAGTTTTTTGGCTTCAGCTTCTGCCTCCTTTTGTTCCCGGTGCTGAACCTTGGTTGGTGCCAGGACGATGTTTTCTAAAACCGTCATATTTGGAAACAGGTCATAGCTTTGAAAAACCATGCCGATCTTTTGTCGCAGCTCTTGCCAATGCTTTTCATCTGGAATCACGTTTTTGCCTTCAAAAGTAATCTGACCGCTTTGAAAGTCCTCTAAGCCGTTCAACGTGCGAATCGTCGTACTTTTGCCCGATCCGGAAGGTCCCAGCAGTGCCAGCACCTCACCTTTTTTGAGATCAAAGTTAATATCGAACAAGACTTGACGTTTACCGTAAAACTTGTTTAAATGTGCTACTTTTAAAATTTCTTCAGTCAAAAGACATCCCCCTTAATCTGCTTGCTTGGCATCCATCTTTTTTGCCCAGCGCGACAGTGGATAATCCACCAGGAAATAAAACACGAAAATCAAACCATAGACCCAAAAGACCCCTGTTCGATAAAGATGATTATTGGCCTCGATAATCTGCTGACCAATGTTGATGACATCCATCACGCTGATCATCATCAAAAGTGAGGTCGTTTTAATCACCCGCGTTGCCAGATTGATCGTTGCCGGCATCTCCAGGCGAAATGCTTGGGGCAACAAAACATATCTAAACAGCTGGTGGCGGTTCAAGCCCAACGCCATACCCGATTCCCACTGATGCTTAGGAACCGAGATCAAAGCTCCTCGAACAATATCGCTGAATTCCGCGGCTACCCATAAGGCAAAGGCAACAACGGCCATCAAAGATCCAGGGAGGTTGGCCACATGCATCATTCTTGGCAGGATGTAATAGGCCAAAAACAGCAGCACAACCGTGGGCACGATCCGGAAAAATTCTAGATAAAGCCGTAGAATCAAGCGCAGCAGCCGATTCTTAAACGTCCGCAAGATCCCCAGCAGCGCGCCCAACGCCAACCCAATCAGCAAAGATAATGCTGCGATCCAAACCGTGGTCCATAATCCGCCTAGCAGTCGGACAAAATTGTGGCCCTCAAACAAAACATTAATTCCCGAATGTGCCATAGCGAACCCTCCTTTCCAGCCAGGTCAAAATCAAGGATAGTGGAATCAAGATAATTGCGTAGGCGATCACCAAAACGAAAAGATATTCGTTGGAACGGTAGTAAAGACCGATCAGATCCAGGGCCGTGTTCGTTAATTCTGGAATGGCAATCACCGAAAAAATCGAGGTTTCTTTAATTAAAAAAATCACATTGGCAGCTAGCGCCGGTACCGAAAGCGCGAACCCTTGCGGAAAGACTACGTAACGGGCCAGCTGCCAGTCGCTCATTCCTAGCGCCTTGCCGGATTCAAGCTGCGTCTTGGCCACCCCGTTAAAGCCACCGCTGAATCCTTCTGCCATGTAGGCGCCACCTAAAAAGATCAGACCAACGATTCCACAGGTAGCCGCGCTCATTTTCCAGCCAATTACCGGAAAGGCATAGTATAAAAAGAACAACTGAATCAAAAGCGGCGTATTGCGGGCCAGCTCAACATAAGCACCCAGGATGCCTGCCAGATACGGTACCTTGAAATACCGCACCAGACTGACGATAATGCCCACAATCATCGCGCCTAGAATACCAATTAAAGACAGCCACAGCGTCAGCCGAAAGCCCTTGGCAAACTCCGGCAGGCTCTGCTGAATGATCGTCCAACTCAAACCTCTCACTCTCCTTTTAGACAAATAATTGCATAATGTCTAATCTAAAAATGCATAAAAAAAGGCCTGCTGTCTCTTCCTTCCTCAAACAGCCTTTTGAGTTCCCAAAAAAATTCAGGAACCCAAAAAGGCCTCAAATCGATCAATCGACTGAGGATGAATTAACAACAGGCCATCATTGACACAAGGGCAGAAATTTTCCGTGATGCAAACTGATTATTCAACATGAAAATTCCTCCCTTCCGCAATGATTTAATGATTAAAATTCTCTTAAAAAATTAATGATTTTATTATAGCGAGCTGGTTTTCAAATGTCAACCTCTTATCTTTAGTAAGACATTTTACCAAACACATCCCGCTACGTTTAATTCCCGCCATTACGGCAATTAAGCATCTCAATATTTTTCCAGATCAACCTCAACCATGCGCACCTCATGATCAGGAAATGCTTTTTGCACCTGCTCAAGTGGGGTGACTTTTGGCGCCGGTTCAAAATGCCCTAATTTATCGTTGATCACGATTGCCAGACCCAGCTTGGCATTTTCAATGGCCTCATCCATGGTCTGCCCTTGCGTAAAAGCCTCTGGTACATCAGGAAAATCAACTTGAATCTCTTTTGCCGTCGGTGTAAAAACCGCTGCGTAACTGACTAATTCCATTTTTAATTCCTTTCTCAAAAGTAAAAAGGCCAGCTTCGACGATGCCGAATGCCGACCTTTTGATTAATCATCGCTTACTTCACCACGATGTTGACAATGTGGTTTGGTACGACGATAACCTTCTTGATTTCTTTACCTTCAATAAACTTTTGTACGTGTTCGTTGGCTAATGCCTTTGCTTGAGCCGTTTCTTTGTCGGCATCCTTTGGCATTTCGATTCGAGCACGAACCTTGCCGTTAACCTGGACGATCATTTCAACCGTGGCTTCTTCCAAGGCTTTTGGATCGTAAGTTGGCCATGGCTGGTAGGCAATCGTATCGGAAACGTGGAATTGACTCCAAAGTTCTTCGGCAACGTGTGGAATAACTGGTGAGATCATCTTGATCAGACCTTCCATGTATTCAACCGGCAGATCATCAACCTTGTAGGCCTCATTAACAAAGACCATCAGTTGGGAAATCGCCGTGTTGAAGTGCATCCGCTCAAAGTCTTCCGTAACCTTCTTGACGGTCTGGTTGTAGATGTGCGTCAGCTTGCCATCATTAAAGTTGGAAACACGGTCACGCAGATGGTTGTTGTCATCCATCATCAAACGCCATACCCGGTTGATCCACTTGTAGGCACCGTGCAATCCCTTAGTATCCCAAGGCACGGACTCAGTCAAAGGACCCATAAACATTTCGTACAGCCGCAGCGTGTCGGCACCGTATTGTTCTACGATGTCATCTGGGTTAACGACATTGCCCTTGGACTTGGACATCTTTTCGTGGTTGGAGCCCAGAATCATCCCTTGGTTAACCAACTTCATAAATGGCTCTGGCGTTGGTACGAAGCCCAGGTCATACAGTACCTTGTGCCAGAAGCGGGCGTACAGCAGGTGCAAGACGGCGTGTTCGGCCCCACCAACGTACAGATCAACCGGTGACCAGTAGTCCAGTGCCTCTTTGGAAGCAAATTCCTTTTCGTTGTGCGGATCCGTGTAGCGCAACCAGTACCATGATGAACCGGCCCACTGTGGCATCGTGTTGGTTTCACGCAGACCATGACGACCGTTTTCGTCATAAACGTTGATCCAATCAGTTGCGTTGGCCAGTGGACTCTCACCGGTACCAGATGGCTCAATGTTCTTCATGTCAGGCAGCTTTAATGGCAGCTCGTCTTCTGGAACCAATGAAGTCGTACCGTCATCCCAGTGAATAACCGGAATTGGCTCACCCCAGTAGCGTTGCCGAGAGAAGATCCAGTCGCGCAGCCGGTAGTTGACCTTCTTGTGGCCGGCATCATGTTCTTCCAGCCAGTCAATCATCGCCTTTTTGGCTTTTTCGATCTTCATGCCATCCAAGAAGCCAGAGTTGATGTGCTCACCATCACCAGCATAAGCGGCTTCGGAAATGTCGGCATCCTTGATGATTGACTTGATTGGCAGATCAAACTTCTTGGCAAAGTCCCAGTCACGCTGGTCACCGGCAGGCACGGCCATTACCGCACCAGTACCGTATGAGGCCAAAACGTAGTCTGAAATCCAGATTGGCAGCTTTTCGCCGTTAACCGGGTTAATGGCGTAAGATCCAGTAAATACACCAGTCTTGTCCTTGTTTAAGTCAGTCCGTTCCAGATCCGAGCGGCGTGACGTTGTTTCTTTGTAGGCTTCAACTTCAGCCTTGTGTTCAGGCGTCGTTAATTCATCGACCAGGTCCAGTTCTGGTGCCAAAACAACGTATGAGGCACCAAACAGCGTGTCAGGACGCGTCGTGAAGACCTCGATCTTGTCATCATGACCATCGATACCAAAGAAGACGGAAGCCCCTTCAGAACGGCCGATCCAGTTGCGCTGCATTTCCTTAACGCTTTCTGGCCAGTCAACCAGGTCCAGATCATCAATCAAACGATCAGCATAGGCCGTGATCTTCAAGACCCATTGCTTCATTGGCTTACGGTAAACTGGGTAGCCGCCACGTTCTGTTTTGCCATCAACGACTTCTTCATTGGAAACAACCGTACCACCCATAAAGTCGGGGGCCCAGTTGACCATGATCTCGTCCTCGTAGGCCAGCCCCTTCTTGTAGAGCTGTTCAAAGATCCATTGCGTCCACTTGTAGTAGTTTGGATCAGTCGTGTTGACTTCACGATCCCAATCGTATGAGAAGCCCAGCGATTGAATCTGATCTCTGAAGTGGTCGATATTTTGGTTGGTAAAGCCTTTTGGATTATGACCAGTCTTTAAGGCATATTGTTCAGCCGGCAGACCAAAGGCATCCCAGCCCATTGGGTGCAGCACGTTGTAGCCTTGCATCCGCTTCATCCGAGAAACCACGTCCGTTGCGGTGTAGCCTTCAGGGTGACCAACATGCAGCCCTTGTCCAGATGGGTATGGGAACATGTCTAAAGCATAGTACTTCTTTTGGTCCTTGTTGATCTCGGCCTTAAAGGTCTTGTTCTTCTTCCAGTAGCGCTGCCATTTCTTTTCAATCGTTTTGTGATCGTAAGCCATTGCTATTGCTCCTTTTAAAATCCTAATTTTCGGTAGGCTTGATCGTATAAAAAAACGCCCTGCAACAAATGCAGGACGAATCTAAAATCCGCGGTACCACCTGAATTCCACGCATTATGCATGGCACTTGAGATTCTTAACGCGAATTTCACGTTGCCGCCTACTATTGATTCAGCAGCAATTTTTTGAGGCCAGTTCACCAAGGTCTGCTCCGGACTTGCACCCCCGTCCGGTCTCTTTAAGCAGAAAAATCGGCTACTAACTCCTCTACGATCAAAGATTACAAACTATTCTAGCAAGGACTGTCAATAAGTGCAAGTCCCTTTTCTAATGATTTTTTAATTTTGCTCGTCGAGTTTCAGCAGCAAAGCGTCCAAAGCCCCATACAGATTGGCATCATTTTTGAACTTGGCAGGTTCGATCTTTGGCTTGACCATTTCTTTTTTGACGATTGGCATTGAGTCAACCAGCTGGTCATATTGATCATTGATGGTCTTGATCAGAACCGGCTGCGCTGAGATTCCGCCACCGATCACGACCTTGTTCAAATCGACGATTGCCTGCATGCTCAAAATCAAGCAGGCAATCTGGTAGCAATATTCGTTAAAGACCTTGGCTGCATCTGGGTTGCCAGCCTCAATCATCCGAAAGGCAGCCTGGCCATCGGCACCTTCTGGCAGGCCAGAAGCTTTGATAACGTCTTGAATCATCTTGACCGATGAGCCGTTAAAGCCGGCCAAGCGATCGGTTCCTTCAGCTTTAAAGTTGGTTGGTACAAAATTCAGCATCCCGGCACCAGCATGTGCACCATAGTTTAATTGGCCATTGGTGATAATTCCTGAGCTGATGTCCGTTCCCAAAAGAATGGCCGCGGCATCCGTTTCACCATGCAGGTTGCCCAGCCAGGACTCGGCTAACGCTGCCGCGCGTCCTTCGTTTTCTACGATAATTGGTAGAATCTTACGATAATGTTCCTTAAAGAGCTTTGGCAGATCCCAACCCTTTAAAAACGGCAAAGTGTCGCTAAATACAACAACCTCATTTTTAGGATCAACCTTGCCTGGTACGCAGACTGCCAAGCCGCTGATTTCAGACTGATACTGATCGATAATGACATAAATCGACTTCATGAATTCTGTCAAGCTGGAAGTTGGCGTCGGTACCTTGTCTTTTTTGGTAATTTGACCGGCGTTGTTCAGCAAGGCATACTTAATCGTTGTCCCTCCGACATCGATACTTAAGAATGAATGCATGACTCTAGACCCCTTCCTTGATTTAACCTTTACGGGTCCATCTTACTCGTTTTAAATGGTTTTTTCCAGGGATATTGTGAACAATTTCTCAGATATTTGACAAATTTAACGCAAACGAATTCATTGGCATCAAAACGGCTTTTATAAAAATATAATTTTCAATATTGCTGACTATTTCGTCTTATGGTTGTTCACTAATTAACTTATTTTCGATTACGTTGACAAAGCATCTAAGGTTATAATTACAGTAGTATTCTTGAAGCCAAGAAAGGACACCATCATGGAAAATCAAACCCCGCTTTGGTCTAACGATCATCCCCAAATCATCAATCAGCTGGCACAGCATACCATTTCAAAAACCTATTATGGACTGGGCACCAATATTGTCTTAACAGCATTTGGCAGTGCAAGTCAGCGCGACTTGGACGATGCCTATGCATTAATTGCTCGCTATGAAGACATTTTGACCGTTAATCGCGATCATTCTGAGTTAATGGCCGTCAACCAGGCTGCTGGTAAGTGCCCGGTTCAGGTTTCTTATGCCAGCTATCATCTGGCCAAAAAAGCTATTGAGATCAGCCTGGAAGACAATGGCTTTGATGCCTTGATTGGGCCATTGGTCAAGCTTTGGCACATTGGCTTTGATGATGCCCACGTTCCCAGCGAAAAAGCCATTCAAGAGCGTCTGCAGCTGATCGATCCGCATGACGTTGAGTTAAATGATGATGACATGACGATCTTTTTAAAAAAGCCAGGTATGGAAATCGATCTGGGCGCCATCGCCAAGGGCTATATCGCTGATCGCATCCGGGATCTATGGCGCTCGCGTGACATCCGTGCCGGCATCATTGATCTGGGCGGCAATATTTTAATGCATGGCACGGCTCCTAAGCACCAAGACGGCCTATGGCGTATCGGTGTTCAAGATCCTAGTGCCAAGCGCGGTCAGTCAATTTTAGTCGCTGCCCTGCCCGAATGTTCTGCCGTTACCAGCGGCATTTATGAGCGTCATCTGCAAGCCGATGGGCAAGACTATCACCATATCATCGATCCAGCTACCGGTCACCCTAGAAAAACACAATTGGCGGGGGTAACCGTCTTTTCTGGGCTGTCGATTACTGGTGAGATTGAGACCGGACGCCTCTTTTTTGCTGGTCAGCCAATTCCCAACTGGGTCAAAGATCATCCCGACGTCATGGGGGCCGTCTTTGTTGATCAGAATCGTCACGTTAAAATCGTTGGCCTAAAGCAAGATCAGGTACGTATTCTTGATCACAGCTATGATATTGAATTCGTTGCAGATTAAATAAAAACCATCGCTGCCAACCGCAGCGATGGTTTTCTTGTTTAATGAAAATATTAGCCTAAAATAGCCTTTAACTCGTCAACCTTGTCCAAGTGTTCCCATGGCAGGTCAATGTCGGTCCGACCAAAGTGACCATAAGCAGCCGTCTGTTTGTAGATTGGCCGCTTCAGATCCAGCATCTTGATGATTCCGGCTGGCCGCAGATCAAACGTCTTGCGTACGGCATCAATCAGTTCTGCTTCTGACTTGGTACCCGTGCCAAACGTATTGATTGAAATTGAAACTGGCTGCGCCACCCCAATTGCGTAGGCAACCTGAATCTCCAGGCGCTTGGCATAGCCAGCTGCAACCAAGTTCTTGGCAATGTAGCGAGCCGCATAGCTTGCCGAACGGTCAACCTTGGTAGCATCTTTACCAGAAAAGGCCCCGCCACCATGGTGTGCTGCCCCACCGTAAGTATCTACGATAATCTTACGACCGGTCAGACCAGCATCGCCTTGTGGACCGCCAATTACGAAACGGCCGGTTGGATTGATGAAGTACTTAGTGTTATCATCCAACAGATCAGCCGGAATTACTTCTTTGATGACTTGTTCGATAACGTCGTGACGAATCTGATCCAAAGAAACCTCTGGATCATGCTGTGTACTTAAGACAACCGTGTCGACACGCAACGGCTGGTCATTTTCGTCGTATTCAACGGTTACTTCGGCCTTGGCATCAGGACGCAGGTAGGCAATCGTACCTTCCTTGCGCAGCTTGGCAATCCGCTGCATCAGCTTGTGGCTGAGCATTAAAGTCAATGGCATGTATTCTGGCGTTTCATCGGTGGCATAGCCAAACATGAGCCCTTGGTCACCAGCACCAATCTTATCTAATGGATCAATATTACCGCCCCGCGTTTCCAAGGAGTCGTCAACTCCTTGCGCGATATCAGGCGATTGTTCATCGATGGCAGTAATTACGGCACAATTATCGGCATCAAAGCCGTAAAGACCATTCGTGTAGCCGATTTGACGAATGGTTTCGCGAACGATCTGTTGAATGTTGACGTAAGCCGTAGTTGACATTTCGCCAAATACCAGTACCAGGCCAGTTGTAACCGAGGTCTCGATCGCACAGCGCGCATCCGGATCCTCCGTCAGCACAGCATCAAGGATTGCGTCACTGATTTGGTCAGCAATCTTGTCTGGGTGTCCTTCCGAAACTGATTCGGATGTAAATAAGTGTCGTTCAGTCATTTTGATAATTCCCCCATTTTCTAAACTAAAAAGTTCGGTTATTGCGGTTACAAGGCATCTTCACAATCTGTGAATCCTATCGGGAATTTGCTTTATAACGTTCACCATCCTAACATAGTCACGTGATAATAATCAATTTTTAATATTGGATTTGGTACAATAATATAAAATTATTCATCGACTCGTTCAGGAGGAATCTTTTTGCAAAATCTACTATCGCGCTTTCGGCTGCAGTTTCAAGACATCAACTGGCGCGATCTGCTGCCTAATGTTTTCTTGATCATGTGCTGTTGGTCTTATGTTCCTTTTGCCTATGCCATTCAGATCAAAACCACCGTCTTTTCTCATGACCTGTACAGTTTGTTTGCCTATCAGGCCTGCGTTGCGCTAGCTTTGACCATCATCTCTGATCAGCAGTCCGGTTCATTGAACTCAATTATTCCGCTGGCGCTCAGCTTTTTGTTTGCCATCAGCGGCTTTTTGCACGGCAACGTTTTTTTGTTCGTCCTGCTTTTACTGCCGCCTTGCTATCTTTTGATCTGTGAGCTTTATCTGCATGAGTTTCAAAATCCAATCGGGCTATTCGTTTTTGCCTTTTTGATGACCTTGAGCATTCCAGTGGCATTTACTTTTATCTCAGTGAAGTTCTTGTCTTGGAGCTATTTAATCAAACTGGTACCACTGCTTTTGATCTTTTGTTTCTACGATGCCCCATTGTTTTTACGACACGAGGCCCGTTTTTCATTAATCGAGGGGGGCATTGGCATCGCATTGATTTTGGCAATGCTGACGCGGCCACTTAAGATCACACTTTTTTTGGCGATTGCAGTGGTGATCTTAAGCTGGTGGCTGTTGCAGCGATTGATGCCAGAACCGCATAATCAGATTTTTTATAATTTATTGCAGCTATTAGCAACGGTACTGACATTTTGGGTCTAACTGCTGCAAAAAACATGTGTAATGTAGGCAATTTTTGATTTTGACTACATATCCGAAGACTTAAATACAGACGTTTTTCTTATTGCCGTTATCGCTGGTATTCCGATATTCCAACGAGGGAGTAATCGCATTGACCAGTGCAGGCGCTTGTGTGCCACTCTTGCAACATCTAAGGAAGGCTCTCGCACTTCCCCGGGTACAGCCAACCCGCATGGTTATGGCCGAAGCCTTAACCACCTTTCTATTAAAATTTATAGCGCATGATTCAATTCTGGATACTCAGCCAGTGCTAAAAGGCTAAGCATCGCATTCTTATCCCGATCTACGACTTTATTGTAGTTTGGGCATTTTTTGTTATAGCAAACAAATTCATTGTGTTTGGTACCGTGCTTCTTATTACCGTAAAGAGTGATCTTATCATCACCTTTTTTGACGTTGCCACAGACTGCACAACGCTGGGTAGACGGGTACAGCTTGTTAGCCATAATAAGTTCCTTGCCGTACCAGTCGCACTTATAGGTCAAGATCTGCTTAAACTTGCCGAACATTGACCGATGAACGC
>NZ_JABAFO010000024.1 GCF_012843675.1 Lactobacillus sp. MRS-253-APC-2B | reverse complement strand
TACGGTAACACCATTAAAGACCTTGATGGGTTTTTCTGTCCACTTAAATGTTCAACTTAAATTTTACAATCTGCCTTTCCCAAAAAACGATCTCAATTAATAAACATATTTCCTTACCGAAAGAAGCGGCCGCATTTTGCGCGTCGCTTTTTTTCGTAGCGAGAAGACTGATGCCTAGACGAATTTATCGAAGGTTGGAGCTTTTAGAAGTCGCCCCAGATACCAGCAGCTAAGATGAAATCAACTCAACTTTGCTTGGTTTTGGTACAATCTAATAAAACGATTATTAATGAGGAAACTATGCTAACCATCTACGACCTACAAAACAAACCATGCTGACACAGTCGGAATTCTTTGATCTGACAACGGCTTGTGATACCTTAAACGGCGTATCGTTTGTCGGTTTGTTAAGATTATTGAATAAGAGCTGTTACCGCGCTTTAAGCAGATTAAGCTGATCTTGGGAATGGAGGATCAAAAGACGGGCCAGAATCTGAATCAGTTTTTTGATCTTTCGCGGCGCGCAAAAGAACTCAAGAATGCCAGCGAGAAACTTCTGCGACGAATCACGGATGAAACGCTGCAGCTGCATTTTACCAAGGATCATTTATTTCACAGTAAGTATTTTATCTTTGAACACGTCGCGTTTACTGAGGGGGATAACTAGCGATTCAGCGTTTCAAAGGCCATCTTCAATAATCTTAAAGGCAGCACCTACGAAAACACCAACCAGACCCTAGATAACTACTATAATATGTTTCCACGTGAGCTGGGCGTGGCCCTTGATCAATACGATAACGGTATGGTGCTTGATATTGACCGTTTCGATCATTTTGTCGGTGAGCCGTTGATTCGTCGCTACTATGAGCAGCTGCATCAAAAAGAAAACCAGCAGGATCAATTAACGCAACTGTTAAAAGCACAGGCCCAGCAGTCTGCTGAACAGGCGGAGCGCCAGCAAAAGCATGATGAGATGATGCTCAAAGCTATGGAACAGTTGGCTCAAAAAGAACAGCGGCCTAAAAAGCAAGGTATATGGTCGCGATTGTTTAGATCAGATGATGATTAGCGGATCTAAGCAAGTTGATCGCAAATGCCAAAAAATGTCTCATGCGCCCAACAGTAAAGAGCGGTCGCGACTACGATGTTTAGGGGGATTTGGTAATGATTAAACTGATTGCAGTTGATATTGATGGCACGCTGCTTAATGATCAAGGACAGATTCTGCCAGCAACGATTCAAGCGGTCAAGCAGGCAACCGCAGCCGGCAAAAAAGTCGTGCTGTGCACTGGACGGCCGCTTTGTGGCGTGACCGATTATCTCAAACAGCTGGGATTATGGCAGCAAGCAGACCAGTACGTGATCAGCTATAATGGCTCACTGATTCAGACAACGAATCAAGTAACGCTTTTAAGCCACCAGCTGCAGTTTAACGATTATTTGGACCTGCTTGAGCTTGCCCATCAAAATAAGGCGGCCTTCAGTCTGTTGACGCCGGACTGCATGTATGTCGAGCCAGAAGACGTCAATGAGATTATCTTAAAAGAGGCCGCTACAGTCAGCATCGAGTTGCAGCAGCAATCAGCAGCAAAAATGGAGACGCTGTCTGATCTGGTACCGGTCAAGGGGATGGTTTTAGATGAGCCGGCTAAGCTGGATCAATTGGAAAAAGTCATGCCAGCGGAATTCAAGCAGCGCTTTACGGTACTGCGCAGTCAGATCGATCATCTAGAGTTTACGCATCCTTTGGCCAGTAAGGAATACGCATTACAGCAGCTGGACAAGCGATTAGGAATCAAACCAGCTGAGGTCATGGCTATTGGCGATGAAAAAAATGATTTGGGGATGCTCAAAACGGCTGGTGTGGGGATCGCAATGGGCAATGCCGTGCCTGAGCTACAGGCGCTTGCTGATCAAATAACGACCGATAATAATCATAATGGTGTTGGTGAAGCGATTGCTAAGTGGCAATAGTTGGCAGACAGTCAGTAAGGCGGAAAATGATCCAGTAACTAATTAAGAAAAAACGGGTTTGATCAATGTGCTCAAACCCGTTTTGTTTTTGCATACAATGGTATATTTTCAGAATATTATACATATAACGATAGAGAACAGTTTTTGGTCTTAGAAAACTTGTTGTTTATTTATTAAAAATACATCCGTTATAAAAGCGCTTAAACCGCCTAAACATAATTATTATTCAAAGAATATTAGAAAATAATCAAGAAAAGGTTGTCGAATTTTAATTCCTGCGTTATATTACTACCAACGATTTTATTAATTATTTATGCAATTACAACCAAGGAGGTCACAGATTATGAACGCAGCCATCATCGGAGTGACTGGCTATAGCGGCACGGTTTTGTACCAACTGCTCAGCCAGCACCCAGCTGTTGAAAACATTCACTTGTACGGTCATCAAAAAGATGTTGCCAAGTCGCGCTTTTTGAATGACGAAGTAGAGGCCTTCTGTGACCGACGAATCTTGATTGAGCCTTATGATGTCCGAAAAATCATGGCTGAAAATGACGTTGTGTTTTTTGCCACGCCCGCCGGAGTCACTTCTAAGCTGGCCAATCCTTACTTGGAAACGGGCTTTCCGGTAATTGATCTTTCCGGTGACATGCGCTTAAAAGATCCCGCTGCCTATGAAAAGTGGTACCACAAGGATGCGGCACCGGCTGCTGAGCTGGCTCAAGCACAATATGGACTGGCTGATTTTAATGCCGTTCAAAAAGGCTACGTTGCCAATCCCGGTTGCTATGCGACGGCTACGCTTTTGGGACTGGCGCCGCTTATCAAGAGTCATTTGATTGAGCCGGATTCGATTATCGTTGATGCCAAGTCAGGGCTTTCCGGTGCCGGCAAGAAATTGACGACCAGCTCGCATTTTGCCTGGATCAATGAAAACTCGCAGCCATACAAGGTTAATCAGCACCAGCACATTCCGGAGATTATCCAGCAGCTGCAGGTCTGGGATCAAAACGTCAAGGCATTGCAGTTTACAACGACTTTAATTCCCGTTACGCGTGGCATCATGGCCTCGATTTATGCCAAACCGTTGTCAGGCGTTGATGAAAGTCAGCTGGATAAAGCCTTTGAAGAATGCTACGGCAAGCGACGATTCGTTCGTTTGATCAAAAACGGCTGGCCAAGCATCAAAGAAGTCAGCCATTCCAATTTCTGCGACCTGGGTTGGGCACTGGATCCAAACAGTCACACGATCCTGGTCGTTTCCGTAATCGATAATTTGATGAAAGGGGCTGCCGGTCAAGCAGTCCAAAATCTGAACCATATGTTTGAACTGGATGAGACGCTGGGGCTGCCAATGATTCCCAGCTGGCCATAATGAAAGGATGTCTTTAATATGATGGAACCACAAACTACACCTAATATTGCCTCAATTACCGAAACCGCCTTTACCTGGCCAAAGGGATTTTACAGTGACGGTCTGCATGCCGGTCTTAAAGCCGAAAAACCGGATCTGGGCTGGCTGTTTTCCAAGGTTCCGGCCAGTGCCGCGGGGGTTTATACGACCAACCAATTCTGCGCGGCCCCAACTGCCTTGACGAAAGAAACGATCAATCATGATCATCAGCTGCAGGGAATCATCGTCAACAGTGCAATTGCTAATTCTTGTACAGGTCCCCAAGGTAAGCTGGATGCTTTGAAGGAACAGGCGCTGATGGCTAAAAAACTGGGGGTCAGCCAAAATCTGATCGGGGTGGCTTCAACCGGCGTGATCGGTGAAATGCTGCCAATGGATAAGATCAAGGCTGGGATTGCCAAGTTGAAGCAAACCAAATCAGCTAAAGTCACCGAAGCCGTTTTGACTACCGATACGCATACCAAAACGATTGCCGTTACGTTTGAGATTGCGGGCCACCAATGTACAATGGCCGGCTTTTGCAAAGGCTCGGGAATGATTCACCCTAAGATGGCCACCATGCTGGGCTTTGTAACGACGGATGCCAAGATCAGCGGGGCCTGCCTGCAAGATCTGCTTAGCGAAGAAGTCGACACGACTTTTAATCAAATTACGGTTGATGGTGACAACTCTACCAACGATATGGTCGTTACGATGGCTAATGGGCTGGCAATGAAAGATGAAGAAGCTTTAACGCCAGATCACCCCGATTATCCAGTCTTTGCCCAGGCCTATCATCAAGTTTTGAGTGCCCTGGCCAAAGAAATTGCTCGGGATGGCGAAGGGGCAACCAAGCTGGTCGAAGCCAACGTCAAGGGTGCGGCCAATGATTTGGATGCCCAGCACGTCGCCAAGGCAATCGTAGGCTCTAATCTGGTCAAGGCAGCTCTGTTTGGTCAAGATGCCAACTGGGGCCGGATCATGGGAGCGATCGGGGCTACAGATGCCGACTTGGACGTCAATCGCGTGGATATTAAGCTCAATGGCATCAATATTGTCTTGAGCAGCCATGGTGTTGAATATGACGAATGGCTGTTGCGGCAAAAATTGGCTAAAGATCAGATCAAAATCGACGTTGATCTGCACCACGGCTTTGGCAAGGGACAGGCATGGGGATGTGATCTGACTTATAAATATGTACAGATCAATGCCTCGTACCGGAGCTAGGGGGCTTAAATGAAAGATCTGATCATTATTAAGATCGGCGGCCAGGCTATCAGTGAGTTGACTGAGGATTTTTTTGAGCAGCTGGCCATCTGGCATGCCCAAGGGAAAAAGATTCTGCTGCTGCATGGCGGCGGCCCCTTGATTACCAAGCTTTGCCAGCAACTGCAGGTCCCAGTCGTTAAAAAAGATGGCGTGCGGATAACCGATATGCAGACCTTGGCGTTGACCAAGCTGGTTTTGCTGGGACAGGCTCAGCCATTGCTTTTACAAAAACTCAGTGCACACCACTTGCCAGTCGTTGGGCTAAATGCTGCGGACAATCAGATGCTGGTGGGCAAGTATCTGGATCAAAGCGTCTATGGTCAAGTGGGAAAAGTCGTTAGCGTCAATCAGTCAGCCTTGCTGAAGCTTTTGGACAGCTACATCGGGGTTTTGGCACCATTGGCCGTTACTAAAGACGGTAACTGGCTCAATGTCAATGCCGATCAAGCGGCAGCCGACACTGCCAGTCTGCTGGGGGCCAAAAAACTTTATTTGATGACTGACGTGGCTGGCGTCTTGAACCATCATCAATTGATTGCGCACCTCACTAAGCCGATCTCACAAAAATTAATTGCTGAAAAAATCATCAAAAGCGGGATGCAGCCAAAAATCAAGGCTGCCTTTGCTGCCTGTGCCGCGGGTGTTGAGCAGGTTGCTATCACCAATTGTCTAAAAAATCCCGGCACGATTATTACCAAGGAGTAACGATATGAATCATCTATTTCCAACTTATACCCGGTTCCCATTTGAAATCGTTAAAGGACAGGGAACGCATTTATTTGACGAAAAAGGTAATGAATATCTTGATTTAACCAGTGGCATTGGCGTCTGTGGGCTGGGCTACAATGTCAAGGAACTCAACGATGCCGTCGAACAGCAATTGCATCAGGTTTGGCATACGTCCAATCTGTATGAAAGCTCGCTGCAAGAAAGCGTTGCGGCCAAATTAGGCGTTGAACCCGACATGCTGGTCAGCTTTGCCAATTCAGGGACTGAAGCTAACGAAGCAGCTTTGAAGCTGGCGCGCAAGGCAACGGGGCGACTGGATTTTCTGGCGTTTGACCACTCATTTCACGGCCGTTCCGCGGGATCATTAACGGTTACGGGCAATCAAGGTATTAAGGAAGGCTTCTTGCCACTGGTGCCGGGTGCACGCTTTGCCAAATATAACGACTACGCGGCTTTAGATGAGATCAAACCGGATCTGGCTGGAGTGATCTTAGAAGTTGTTCAGGGCGAAGGCGGCGTAATTGCTGGGGATGCCAAGTGGCTCAAGGCTGTTGAAGAAAAATGCCATGCAGTCGGAGCTTTGCTGTTGATTGACGAGGTGCAGACCGGGATGGGACGGACTGGTTCATTGTTTGCCTTTGAGCAGTTTGGCCTGCATCCAGACATTTACACGGTTGCCAAAGGGCTGGCCAATGGAATTCCGGTTGGGGCCATGGTTGGCAAAAAAGAACTTGGACAATATTTTGGCCCCGGCAGTCATGGTTCAACGTTTGCCGGTAATCCATTAGCAATGGCGGCCGCTCAGCAAGTATTAAAAATGCTGGATAATGATTTCTTGAATGCAGTTGGGCAAAAAGCTGCCGTGATGCATCAGACAATGGAAAATGAGCTGTTAGACCTGGACATGGTTAAATCAATCAGTGGCTTGGGGCTGATGATTGGCATTCACTTGGATCAATCGGTACCAGTCGGTCAGGTACTGGATCAGTTGCATGCTCAGCACGTTCTGGCGCTTTCGGCTCGTGACAATACCTTGCGTTTGTTGCCGCCATTGATTGCCAGTCAAGACGAGCTGCTGACTGGTGTCGATGAGATCAAAAAGGCGCTGAATGCAGTTGAATCGGCGACCGCTACCGCATAAATAAAATCCGCCAAGCCAAAAATGGTTTGACGGATTTTTGTCGTTGGGGATGATGGCGTGCTGCTTAGCAAATTGGCTTGATGAAAATTGATTTTCTGAGTGAATCTAGTGGATTGATCTTGAATGATACTGATTTATCGAATGAAAGAAAAATCATATGATACAAAAATATTTTATTAGCTGGGACGTTTAAAGCCAATCGTCCCAACGATGAAAGCCCTTACGAGAGTAGGAGTTTGAATGATAAGGTCAGCAAAGGTCAAACTGATTTTGCTGAGGAGCAGTGAATTTAGCAAAGTGAAGGGTTGTATTTTTTAATATACAAACTAAGATGAAAGTGTACAAATGATATGAGTTATTATAGGAAAGGAAGTTTTGGATATGGCTAATGAAATTCAACGTCATAACAACATGTTTGACGACGTAATGAGCGCTGGCATGCGCAACCTGTTAAACGACAATTTCTTCTCTGGCTTTAATGCTAAGGCAGATCATATGAAGACTGACATTGCGGAAACCGAGAAGAACTACGTCGTTAAAGTCGACATGCCCGGCTTTGACAAGAAGGACATTCACATCAATTATGAGAACAACATCCTGACGATCACGGGTCGCCGTGACACGTTTGACGACCTTTCTGATAAGGATGGCAACATTCTGCACAGCGAACGCAACTATGGCCAAATGAGCCGTTCATTCCGTCTGCCGGAAGTTGACTTGAAGAAGGCATCTGCTCACTATAGCGATGGGGTTCTGGTTCTGACGCTGCCTAAGCTGGCACCAGAAGTCGGTACTGGCACGCACATTGAAATCGAATAATTTAATTGACAAATAATCTTTAAATGAGTAGCAGTTTTAAATTGCTACTCATTTTTTGTTTTGTCTATGTAAATGCTTTCACGAATTTGCTATAATTAATTTGTACAATTTAACAATTCTATAATCACTTTATTGTCTTTATAACTAAAGGAGGGGACGTTTTGGAAAACGCAAAGCCAACCAAAAAGCGCCGGTTTAAGATGCCATCTGCGTTTACGATTTTATTTTTCATTATCGTCGTCTTGGCAGTCTTAACCTGGTTTATTCCAGCCGGTAAGTACGCTACCGATTCAGCTGGCAACATTATTGCTCATACCTACCATACCGTTTCGCCACACCCACAAGGCATCTGGGATGTCTTCATGGCAATGGTCATCGGGATGATTGGTGACAGCAAGACGGAAGGGGCGATTCAGATCGCGCTGTTCATCTTGGTAATCGGTGGGTTCTTAGGCGTTGTTAACCAAACTGGAGCTTTAAACAATGGGATTTCGGCTGTCGTTCATC
Source organism: Lactobacillus sp. MRS-253-APC-2B (assembly GCF_012843675.1). Lineage (GTDB taxonomy): Bacteria > Bacillota > Bacilli > Lactobacillales > Lactobacillaceae > Limosilactobacillus > Limosilactobacillus pulli. The sequence continues at coordinate 9,366 of NZ_JABAFO010000024.1, read as the reverse complement.
GTTATGAGGGCCGCGAACGGACATTGATTCCAATTTTGATGATTCTATTTGCTTTGGGGGGTACAACCTATGGCATGGGTGAAGAAACGCTGGCCTTTTACCCCTTGCTGATTCCAGTGATGATCGGTTGCGGCTTTGACTCGATCGTCGCGGTGGCCGTGGCTTTGGTCGGCACGCAGCTGGGCTGTCTAGCATCAACGGTCAACCCATTTGCCACTGGGGTTGCCTCGGCAACGCTGAAGATCTCGCCAGGTGAAGGTTTGATTCCACGGCTGATCCTGCTGGTAATCGTCACGGCACTTGGTATCTGGTACACGATGCACTATGCTGACCAGGTCAAAAAAGATCCAACCAAATCATTAGTCTACGCGCAGCGGTCTGAAGATGAAAAACGGTTTGACATTTCCGAAAAAACGCAGGACACGCAGCCATTAACCAAGGTGCAAAAACGCGTGCTGTGGCTGTTTGGGATCACGTTTGTAATTATGATCATGGGGCTGGTGCCATGGACTGATCTGAACAAGCATTGGACGGCCTTTGATACGTTTACCAACTGGCTGCATGGCATTCCGTTCTTGGGCGTTTTGATCGGTAAAGACATCCCAGCCTTAGGGACTTGGTACTTTAACGAAATTACGCTGCTGTTTATCTTCATGTCAGTGGTAATCATGTTTGTCGCACATATGAAAGAAAGCGAATTTATCGACGCCTTCTTAAAGGGAATGGGCGACTTGCTCAGCGTTGCGATTATTGTGGCCGTTGCACGTGGGATTCAGGTTATCATGAACAATGGTATGATCACGGCAACTGTTTTGCACTGGGGCGAAGTTGGACTGGGCGGCCTGTCGCGCAGTGCCTTCATCATTTTGACCTACATTTTCTACATTCCAATGTCATTCCTGATTCCATCAACTTCTGGTTTGGCTGCCGCTACGATGGGCATTATGGGGCCACTGGGACACTTTTGTCATGTTTCCGGCAGTCTGGTTATTACGGCTTACCAAGCAGCTTCTGGCTGGATTAACCTGATTACGCCAACTTCCGGCATCGTGATGGGGGCATTGGCAATCGCGCACGTCAACATCAGCGTCTGGTGGAAGTGGATGGCCAAGTTCATGGTGATCCTGTTCCTGGTTACCTGCGTCTTCTTAGGTGTTGCCGCGGTACTTTAGATTTTTTGATCATATCAGGGGGAATTAATATGGCAGCAGAATTGGTTCAAGAACAAGAGCGCAAGGCAGCTTTAAAGGCCTTAAAGCGGCTGGTAGCCAAGCCCTCTTATAATGAGACTCCGGCACCGGGCGCACCATTTGGACCCAAGATCAAGGCGGCCTTGGATGAATTGATGAAAATCTGTGACGAACTGGGCTATCAGACCTATGAAGATCCGGATGGCTACTATGGCTATGCCGAAACTGGCACTGGCAGCGAGACGTTTGGCATCATTGGTCATGTTGACACGGTACCGGCTGGCGATTTAAGCACTTGGGAACATGATCCGTATTGTGGCGAGACTTTTGGCGATGTGGTCTATGGGCGCGGCGTACAAGATGACAAAGGTCCCGTCATTGCGGCTTTGTTTGCGGTTAAGGCACTGGAGAATCGCGGCTTGCAGTTTAATAAAAAAATCCGCTTTATCTTTGGTACCGATGAAGAAACGCTGTGGCGCGGGATTGCCAAGTACAACCAAAAAGAAGCGCCAATTGATTTGGGATTTTCGCCAGACGCTGAATTTCCGGTTACTTATGCTGAAAAAGGGCTGCAGCAGTCGTATCTGGTTGGTCCCGGCAGCGAGCAGTTGCTCGTAGATACCGGCAGTGCGTTTAATGCAGTACCGGATCGTGCTGAATATGCCGGACCAAAACAAAGCGAGGTCAAGGCGGCACTTGAAAAACATGGGTTTAAATATCATGAGGAAGATGGCAAATTAGTCGTTGAGGGACGAGCTATTCATGCCATGCTGGCTCCTCAAGGCGTGAACGCGGTCTTAAGGTTAGCCATTGCCTTGGATGACGTTTTTAAAGGCTTTGGACCATTGGACTTTATTGGTCAGTGCTTTAAAGAAGATGCCACGGGAACCAATCTGTTGGGTGATGTCAAAGACGAGGCATCAGGACACTTGACGTTTAACATCTCAAGTCTGAAGATCACGCCAAAAGAAACGCGGATGCAGATTGATCTGCGAATTCCGGTGACGATTGATCGGGATGCGCTGCTGGAAAAATTAAGTCAAAACGTTGCCAAATATGATTTGAAATACGAGCATTTTGACTATGTGGCACCGCTGTACGTTCCGAAAGACACTGAGCTGGTTAAGACACTGATGGCGGTTTATCAAGATCAAACCGGCGACACTAAGTCTCAGCCGCAAGTCAGCGGCGGGGCAACCTTTGCGCGGACGATGCATAACTGCGTGGCCTTTGGGGCGATGCTGCCGACCACGCCTGACTTTATGCATCAAGCCAATGAGCAGTGGCCGCTCAAGGATATGTTCAAGGCCATGGACATCTTTGCTGAAGCCGTCAAGCGTTTGTGCGTAGACTAAAGGATTTTAAATAAATTAAAAAGCAGTCACGAGTCTATGCTCGCGGCTGCTTTTTTGAAAATCGGGTCTGCTTTAGATGTGTTCTTTAATGCCATTGGGAAAGTCCTTATCGATTTCCTTTAAGATTGGCAATAAAGTGTTGATGTATTCATGATAGGCCTCAATTGGCTTGCGGTCCTTGCCGTTTGCCTGTAAAAGTGCAATGGCAATATCATGTGCGCGTTGTTCATTGCTGATCATATTATTCACCTCAATTACAGTTTAACAAATTTTATCGTCAGCTGCGAAATCCAGCCAGCCAGAACCGTCGTTTTTAAAATGACCATGGTATAAAAGCCAACTAAAACGCCCGCGGTATTAGTAATGACGTCATCAATATCGACAAAGCGTTCAACATGAAAAAGAAGATCGCATAAAAATTGCGTGGTTTCAATTGAGATTCCCAGCAAGATGCCAAACAGCAGTACAAATTTGCAATCATGCCGATCACTCAGCAGATACCAATAGATGCCTGCTGGAACCGTCATGACGATATTTAAGAAAAAATCAGGCGACAAGGCTTGAAACGGAATGATGTTGCAGGGAACACCTAAGACGTGATAAAAAATCTTATGCGGACCGCCCCAGTTATACTGGGTTGGCGTAAAGCAGAGATAGGCGATTGCCAAAGTATAGATTAAGGCACTCAACATCGTAAACCATTGCCAGCCATGGAGCGGTAGACGCAAGGTCTGATTAAGCATGGTGCCCCAGATGATTAATAGTATTATAAATGGAATCCAAGAACGCAAAATTAAAAATCTCCCCAATAACTCTAACTAAAATTTAAAAACGTGGTACAATAAAGATTCTAGGTTTTACCCTCCAGTCTAGCAAAAAATGCTGGGCAGGTTAAGAGAAGGAGGAAATTAAATATGGCGGAAAAGCAACCGGATCAGCAAACGCTGTCACGGGGCTTAAAGGATCGTCACGTACAGCTGATTGCTCTTGGTGGTGCGATCGGTACGGGACTGTTCTTGGGTTCTGGGAAATCCATTCACGCTGCTGGTCCTTCCATTCTGCTGGCATATCTGATTACGGGGATCATGTGCTTCTTGTTGATGCGGGCGCTGGGCGAGCTCTTGCTGGCCGACCTGCATTATAATTCTTTTGTTGATGCGATTCGAGATTATCTGGGATCACGGGTCTCATTTATCACCGGCTGGACGTACTGGCTGTGTTGGGTCGCAATTGCCATGGCCGAGATTACGGCAATCGGCATGTACGTTCAATTATGGCTGCCAAATTGTCCACAATGGGTGCCCGGCTTGATTACACTGGCTGTGCTCTTGTGTGTCAACTTGATTACGGTTGGTGCATTTGGTGAGGTTGAATCTTGGTTTGCACTGATTAAGATTTTTGCGATCCTGCTGCTGATCGTAATCGGGGTCGGGATGATGCTGGTGCGCTTCAAAAGCCCCAACGGCATTGTTACCTCGCCAAGCAACCTGGTATCGCATGGCGGATTTTTCGCTACTGGTCTGGATGGCTTTTTGAAGTCTTTTCAAATGGTCATCTTCTCGTTTGCCGGGATTGAAATGGTTGGGATGACGGCTGCCGAAACGGCTAATCCCCGCAAGGTCATTCCTAAGGCCATTAACGACATTCCGGTTCGGATTCTATTATTCTACATTGGCGCTTTGTTTGTGATTATGAGCATCTATCCATGGAATCGCCTGAACCCCAATGCAAGTCCGTTTGTTATGGTCTTTAAGGATATTGGCATTTCTTCAGCAGCCTCGATCATCAACTTCGTGGTCCTGACGGCAGCGGCTTCGTCTTGTAACAGTGCCTTGTACACGACAGGCCGGATGCTAGCCGAGCTGACTGCAACGTCGCGGCGACCTTCGATTCGCAAGATCAGCCGCATTTCCAAGAATTCGGTTCCTGCTACGGCGATCGTTATTTCAGCACTTTTGATGGGGCTGTCTTCGCTGTTGAACTACCTGATTCCTTCTGAAGTATTTACGTTGGTATCCAGTGTGGCGACGACCAGCTTCCTGTTTATCTGGGGAACGATTGTTGCAGCTCACCTGCGCTATCGTAAATTGCACCCAGAAGGCAGTAGCTTTAAGATGCCAGGGACACCAGTAACTGACTGGATGGTCTTGATTTTCCTGTTTGCCGTGGGCGTGATCTTGATGTTCAGTGCCGACACGCGGATTGCTTTGATTATCGCGGTAGTTTGGCTGGCATTCATGACGGTTCTGTCTATGACGTTTAAAGAATATAAATATAACTAACTAAAAAACTTCTCGATTTTTGGTCGGGAAGTTTCTTTTTTTCTTCTTAAGTTTAATCACGTTGGCTTTAGCAGTGACTGTTGCAATAGCAGCGTTTCTCATCCAGCATATCGCAGTGACAGATGCCATCTGCACTGGCACAAGGACAGCCTTTTTGGCAGGTCATACCAGCCTTGCAGTATTCTTTTTCCATTTTCATCTCTCCATATTTGAAATTATCAACATAATACGCTGTTTAATCGGGGTTGGCTCATTGTCTGCTTAAATCTTTAGATATTTTTAGCAAACTTGATAGCTGTCAATTAACAAACGGCAAAATCTCCTTAAACTGTGATTAAACATTTGGAGAGGAGAAAAAATCATGTTTTTTGCCAAGCATAAAAAAGAAAGCGTCGTTTTAATGACGGCTTTGCTGATTATTGCCTACATTGGTCGCTTCACCAATCTGATCTGGCTATTTGATGTCTCGATGATCGCAATTGCCATTATCGGTGGCCTGCCACTGGTCTTTCGAGCAGTCGGGGCCTTGAAATTCAAAATTATCTCAATTGAGCTTTTGGTTTCAATTGCCGTAATCAGTGCCCTGGCAATTGGTGAATACAGTGAGGCCGGCATCGTGGTCTGGCTGTTTTCGGTTGGGGATTTGTTGGAAGAGATTACGCTTAAAAAAACCCGCAAGTCGATTCAAGATCTGGTTGATATGGCACCCAAGACGGCACTGAAGATTGAAAGTCCCAGTGATCGTTCGTTTGAAGAAGTTGACATTGACGAGATTGAAAAAGGCGATTATCTATTGGTTAAAACTGGTTCGCAGATTCCAGTCGATGGCCAAGTCGTCGCTGGCAATGGTCATGTTGATCAAGCCAGCATTACCGGCGAATCCAAACCCAGCCACAAAGAAATCGGTAGCAGTGTATTTGCCGGCACGATTCTTTCCAGCGGAACGTTGGTTGTACAAGCCGAAAAGGTGGGCGAAGATACCACATTTGGTCGGCTGATTGAATTGGTTGAAGAGGCTCAAGATAGTCAAACTAAGACCCAGCGTTTTATTGACCGCTTTTCACAATACTACACGCCATTGGTATTACTGTTGTCAATTATCGTAGGCCTGATTACCAAAGACTTACGCTTGGCAATTACCATTCTGGTCCTTGGCTGCCCAGGTGCTCTGGTAATCGGGGTGCCAATCTCGACGGTTGCCGGCATCGGCAGTGCAGCCAAACGAGGCATGATTGCCAAGGGTAGTGCTGCATTGGATGAGTTAACCAAGATTGATACGTTTGTTTTTGACAAGACCGGTACGCTGACGACGGGCCAGCCGAGTGTGGGAAAGGTTGTCAATGTCAATGGCGATCAGAATGAAAATCTAAAGATCCTGGCCAGCATTGAGCATGAGTCCAATCATCCGTTGGCCAAAGCCATTTTGGACTACTGGCAAAAAGATGACGTCTACCCGGTTAGCGACAGCCAGATTATTGATGGGCGCGGCATTCAGGCTGTCGTTAACCAGCACTCGGTTTTGGTTGGTAATGAAAGATTGTTAAACGAAGCCGGAATCGAAACGACCACCGATCAGCTTTCAAAGACCAGCTCACACGTTTTGCTGGCTGTTGATCACGAGCTGCGGCTGGTACTGGAGGTCAGTGATCAACTGCGTCCTGGGGCCAAAGCAGCATTGGACAATCTGAGAAAAATCAAGGACTATCGCCTCATCCTGCTTTCTGGCGATAACCAGGCAGCTACTGAAAACATGGTGGCCGACCTGAACTTTAATGAAGTACGTGGTGATCTTTTGCCAGTCGACAAGGTAGCAGTCATCAAACAGCTGCAATCAGATGGCCATCAAGTGGCTTTTGTAGGGGACGGAATCAATGACAGTCCGGCATTAAGCGTGGCTGATCTAGGGATTGCCATGGGCAGTGGTACCGAAGCCGCCATTGACGTGGCCGATATTATCCTGGTCAACTCCAGTCCGGCTCAATTACCGATTGCCGTTCGTCATGCGCAAAAGACGATGCACAACATGTATGAAAACATTGCAATTGCACTTTTGACGGTATTACTGTTGTTCATCGGTCTGTTTACCGGCTACATCTACATGGCGTCAGGGATGCTGGTTCATGAATTGAGTATTTTGATCGTCATCTTAAATGGTATGCGATTAATTCGTCGTAATTGACCGTAATCAATTATTTATTAGAGTAAATCGACTAAGCTATATTCATAAATAAGCAAAGGGGAAATGAATCATGAAAAAAGTAACGTTGAAACTCAATGATCTGTCTTGTCCGTCATGCATGAGCAAGATTCAAAAAGCCGTCAGCCAACAGCCTGGCGTATCCAATGCCGTGGTAATGTTTAATGCCGGCAAGGTCAAGGCTGAAGTTGATGAAAGCCAACTTGCACCAGAAGCATTGGGCGATGTTGTCAGCCAGCTTGGCTATCAAGTCGAAAAGATCATCGTTAAGGAGGTTTAACCATGAGTGAAATTGAAATCAGTTATGCAAAAGAACAAGAACGCAGCGACCATGAGCACCATGTTCCAACTGCTGGTGCCATGATCGGTCACATTACCGCCAACCTGGCAGTGCATGCTTTAAAGATTGAGCAGGCAGCTTTATTTGCCAAAGGGCCAGCCGCACTGTTTTTAGATCAGTATGGGCGGGCCTGGATTCAAAAAGAACTGGCTTTTTGGGATGATATCAATCGTGCCTTGCATGCCGAAGCAGATTTGGTGCCAACGACCAGCGAGGAACTGCTTAAGTACAGCATGCTGACCGAAAATGGTGCTACTAAGTATGCTGATGGTAAAGATCAGCTGTTTGAGCTGGTTAAAGATTTTGATATGCAGCTATTGTTTATTACACGGGCCATTAAGCTGACCGAAAAAGAAGGGCATGAGGCGCAGAATCAACTGATGAAAGAGCTGTATGCCTGGATTAAGGAACAGATCAGGTTGACACAAAGCTTCTTGGGCCACGAACCAACCGAGGGCCTGCCATCAGCTGCAGAAGATGATGGCGATGATGCAGAATAAAATGTCTGATTTATAAAAAAGCAGGAACAACTGGACGAAACTAAAAACTTTTCCTCTCAATATGAAAACCCGGATGATTCGCTAAGCAATGGTGGATCATCCGGGTTTTATTATGTAGGTATTGTCGGTCGCAAGTTAGCATTACAATTACGTTTGAATTATTCTAAAGCTGATTTTTACTTAGCGACTGGGATGATTTGTCAACGTGCTCGCTTTAAATATAATCGTAAAAAGTTGCTGAAAAATACAGATGGCGTCATTTCAAACTCAAAAGTCTGAGATGACGCCATATTTTTAGTTAAGTAGAAAGTCGTTTTTTCAGCTGTTTAGCCTATGCCAGGCCCAGTTTCTTTTGGCAGGCTGGACAGATGCCATGGACTTCAATATCGCTTTGACTCACCAAAAAATTGGTTTTCTGACGAGTGATCTGCTGCAGATCTTTGGTTAATTCAGCAAAGTGATCATCAAAAACGTCTTGAATTAAGCCGCAGTTATCACAGACAACGTGATAGTGGGGATGACCAAAATAGTCGTAATGGGAGCTGCCATCACCATTCTTCAATTCAATGACCAATTGATCTTCAACCAGCAGATTGATGGTGTTGTAGATCGTTGCCATGCTGATATTGTCGGCTTCTTTTTTTAGATCAGCGTAAATCATCTCGACGCTAGGGTGCGTATGGTGATCGATCAAATAGCGCAGAATCAGTTTGCGCTGCGGGGTCAGACGAACATGTTTTTCACGCAGATGCTGCAGTGCGTGTTCATATTCTGAATTTGCCATTGCAACGATCATACTCCTTTCATAGACGATTGATTCGACAAGTCATAATTATAGCATTGCCAAGGCAGATAATGCATTAGGAAATTAAATGTTTCTTTTTAGATAATAATAATTCTAAATTGATAAAAATAAAAACAATCTGCATCGCTAAGAGCTAAAGACTAGTAATAGAGATTATGCTTAAAGTGCACAAAAGTATTTACTAGTGTGTAAACCATGTTAAAATAGACTCATCTCAATAAAGCGAGGTGAGTCTATTTTTGGATAAAAAATATAAGGCTGGCGAGGCGGCTGAAATCCTTGGAGTATCGGTTTCTACTTTACAGCGTTGGGATCGTGAAGGACGGCTGAAGTCATACAGAAATGCAGCTAATCGGCGCTACTACACCCAAGAACAATTGAACAAGTATCTGGGCGTTACTAATGATGGCAGAAAAAATGTCATTTATGCCCGTGTGTCATCAGCTGGGCAAAAGCATGACTTAAAAGATCAAGAAGAATTTCTGATCGAGTACTGCAATGCCAAAGGCGTTATTGTGGATGAGCATCTAAGCGACATTGGCAGCGGGTTAAACTACAATCGGCTTAAGTGGAACCAGCTTCTGCAGGACGTTGAAGACCGCAAGATTGACAAAATTTATGTCACATACAAAGATCGTTTTGTGCGGTTTGGTTTTGATTGGTTTGCTAATTTCTGCAAGCGCCATGGAAGCGAGAT
>NZ_JABAFO010000023.1 GCF_012843675.1 Lactobacillus sp. MRS-253-APC-2B | reverse complement strand
CGCATACGGAGTAAAGTCAGGTTGGTCCCGTGAGGGGCCATCGGAAACTCTCCCATCTTTGATGGGGAGTATGTCATATTGCACTGCCACAGACGACGCATATCGTATTTGAAGACGAAAGCGGCAACGTAATTCAAACCAAGACCATTACCGGAAAAACTGATGAAATCGTTAGTGTGGACGCAGTCGTACCAACCGGCTGGGAAATTGTCAGTGGGACGATCCCGACTCAAATTACCCTGGTCGGCACTGAGACGCCAGATATAATCATTAAAATCAAGCACAATATCATCTCGACAGCTACAACCAAAACCGTTAAGCGCATCATTACGATTACTAATCCTGATCAAACAATTAAAATAATCGAGCAGGCTGTTAAATATCAGCGAACGGCCATAACGGACGAGGCAACCGACATCACGACCTATACAGAATGGCAGGTTGATGGCGATACTGGTGATTTTGCGGCGATTGATCTGACCAATTATCAAGGAGCTGATTATACCAAGGCTGGCTATACAATGATGATTGATGGTCAGGCGGGGACAACGATTGCCAAAACAACGCCCAATGCTGAAGCTGAAGACAGCAATATTACCGTTACGTTTACGCCAGTTCGGCATACGATGCACATTAATTATGTAAACAGTCAAGGTGATGTCATTAAGTCACAGGAAGTTACTGGTGATACTGGTGAGACCAAAGTCGTTGAGCTGAGCGCGCCGGCAGAATGGCTGATTGTTGATGACACCAAGCCAAGAACCATTGTCTTTGGAGCAGATGGCGCTCAAGACATCAAGATCAATATTGAGTATGCACGCGTCTATGTTGAGCCGACCGATCCCAAATCAGTTACTGATCCTTTGCCGGATAACCCAACAAAGTTTTATCCAGCTGGCGTTGGCTACGATGATTTGAACAAGGCCGTGACGCGAACAATTACGATTGTCGATCCTAAAGAGTTCATGGCTGGGCCGTTCTAGGAATGCTGAGTATGCTTTTTGGTGGTCTCTTAGGCGGCAAGCGTCGCAATAAGCGATTCTAAATAAAAAATTGATACAGGTTAGATCACAGTCAGTCAATGAAAGTCAAATTTTTGAATGTTGTTAAGATCAATGCCTGCGTTAAAGAAACTGAATAATTAGTATTAAGGACTGATAAACGTCATCTCCAAGTTCAACAGATGCTTGGGATGGCGTTTTTATGCTAAAATTAGGACGTGTTAATTATTCGTATATCATAAAAATGAGTGGAGTGACAAGATGGCCAGACTGATTGACGATGTATTTAAAAACCAAAAATTCATCCCCGAGCAGATGAGCGGATTTGGCTTTCAGAAAACTGGGAACACATATACATACGAAGAGAGTTTTCTCGATGATTCATTTCGAGCGATCGTCACTGTAGAAAACGGCAAAGTCGATGGCCAGGTCATTGACTGCTCAACTGGGGATGAGTATTACCAGATTGACGTACCGGCAATGCAGGGCAAGTTCGTCAGTTCCGTCCGAGCTGGCTATCTGGATATTTTGGAACGAATTGCCGATCACTGCTGCCAAGCGGTACTGTTTGCTTCCCCACAGGCCAATCGAATCACGACCAAGATTTACGATCGGTATCACGTCGCTCCGGATTTTCCATGGCAATCCAAGAGTTTTAAAGCTTACGGCGTCTTTCGGCATCTGGATTCAGGCAAGTGGTTTGGCTTGATCATGAACGTACAGCGGGGACTCGTCACTAAAAATGATGATGAACAGACCGTCGATATCATCAATCTGAAAAGCGACTCGATGCCGCTTGATGACCGATCTGTTTTTCCGTCTTATCATATGAACCATAAGTACTGGATCTCGGTTATACTTGACGATCAGTTGAGCGATAATGACTTAATGAAGATGATTGACGAAAGTTTCCGTTTGACGGGAAAGTAGGGATAATCAAATGCGACAGATCGTACTGCCAATTAAGAATGATGAGGTTCTCAAGCAGGTGCAGGATACGCTGTTGAACCCGCACTGGCTACGGAATCAGATGGCTTTGAGTCATGTCAGTCGCGGAATCAATTAACTGAAATGTCGTTTGTGCGTGCCAGTCGCAGAATCTCAGATAATTGAAACAGTTTTGAATGCCAAAAGCATAAAATATCATTCAAAAAAATCCCGGTCACAGCTTTTAACCGTGATCGGGATAATTTTATTTATGCCTTTTGATTAGCGGTTTCTTCACGCAAACGCTTTTGCTGTTCGGCAATCAGCTGTTGGGTATGGGCCCAGACATCAGGGTGTTTGGCACCATTGACCCAGTAGTCGACATCAGCAAAGATTTCGGCTTGACTGGCTTGATCATAGTCATGATGCAAAAAATTGGCAGTAGCTTCAGCAGACTGCTTTTCCCACATTGCGGCCATGATAAACTGGCTGCGCGTCCGTTGCAGTTTTTCTTCAGTTGGACCGAAATCGCGGGCTTCGACATCGCTGACCTTGGCTGTAGCAATCGGCGGCTGAACTGAGTTGCTCGGCAGGTACGGTGCTACCGGCACGTTCATCAAAGCATTGTGCATTACTTCATTCCAGCTGTTACCGTAAGTATCCAAACGATGCTGCAGACCTGGTTCAACATCATTAGCAATTAGATAGTCACGTTTTTCACCCCAACTAAGGGTGACATGAGCAACAAAAACTTTTTCGGACATAATCGTTCACCTTCTGATTGTTTACATATTCACAATAATTATAACGCGAATTTAAATTTATGAAAGCTCCTAAAAGTAACCCTTGATCTCAAATGTAAATTAAAGGTTTAACTTTATTTTTTTAAACGGCTCCAGTTATGGTTGCGGTTCAGTCAACTGAATCAAAACATGGTCAGGCCGCGCTGCCGCAAACCGTAATGATGAAAAATCTGCCTTGGCATTGCTCGGTACGGCACTGATCGGGATGTTAGGCATGTTTATAATTCGTCGTCGGCTACGGCAGCAAAAATAGCCTGATCAATCTAATATGAATATCGGATTAAATAGCGGAAGGATTCAAAGCGGTTCGTCAACCATCATCGACTGAAGTCATGCGATTTCCGGCTAGACATAATAAAATGATGATATGAATGGCTTGATCATTATGTCGGTGCTAGGGTTTAGTGAACCGAATGCTTTTCAAACTAAAAAATATTAGATAGCGTTATGCAGAGCTTTTAACGGTTTTGCATAACGCTATTTTTTTAAAATGAAAAAATTTTTAAATATGAAAATTCTTATTTTTATTAATCTTTCAGCTTATTTTATTTGCTTTATTAAGAAAAATTAAGGAGATAGCCTTGGTTGAAAAAGTAAAATAAAATTGTCAATCAACACTGAGAATGTGCAGGGTTGACAAGCTATGACGATTACAATAGCATGAAAGTTACTCTAATTATTTTATAATGATCAATTTAGAAATTTAAGTCACTGGCTAAAGGGGGGATGTTCAGTGACCAGCTATCAGATTATCCCGGTTGGTGATCAGGCTTTAGCCATTGAGTTTGCCAATCGGATCGATCCAGTTGTCAATCGGCACTTACAACAGATTGGGCGTTACATCTTAAAACAGCATTTATCGGCAGTCAAAACGATTATTCCAGCCTATCGTACGCTGACGGTAACTTTTGATGGCGGCCAGACCAGCTTTGAAAAACTAAAAGATCAGCTTGAACCGTTAATTGAGAAATCAATGAGCGCGCCATTACCACCATCCAAGACCTGGCTGATTCCGGTCTGTTATGGTGGTAAGCATGGTCCTGATTTGGAGGACGTCGCGCGTTTTGCCGGGCTGAGCGCTGAAGAAGTCGTTAATGAACATGTTTCCAAAGCGTACTTGATCTACTTTTTGGGCTTTTTGCCTGGTTTTGCCTATATGGGTAGCGTTGATCAAAAAATTGCCATGCCACGTCTTGAACAGCCGCGACTGGAGATTCCCGCGGGTAGCGTCGGCATTGCCGGCAAGCAGACGGGTTTTTATCCAGTTGCTTCACCAGGCGGCTGGCGAATTATTGGGCAGACACCTTTGAAACTCTATGATGAAAAAAATCCCGCAAGTTTTTATCATGCCGGTGACAGTGTTAAGTTTTTTGCCGTCGATGAAGACGAGTTTCAAAAAATTCAGCTGGCTGATCAATTGGGAAAGTATCAAGTAAAGGCGGTGACAAGCGATGCCGATGATTAATGTAATTGAGTCAGGACTGCAGACCACAGTACAAGATCTGGGACGACCAATGCATCAGATTAATGGTTTTCCGGCTTCTGGGGCAATGGATCAGACTGCTTTGCAGGTTGCTAATTTATTGGTAGGCAACTCGCCGTATGCCGCTGCTTTAGAGTTTTCACTGACTGGGCCAACGCTGCGCTTCATGACGACAACGTTCATTGCCTTAACAGGGGCTGAATTTCATGCTCAGCTTAATGGTCAGCCAGTCAAAGGATATCGCTGTCTACAAGTACATACTGGCGACATATTGAAAATCGGACCCGCAATCAGAGGACGGATTGGCTATCTGGCAGTGGCGGGCGGTCTGCATTTGCCATTAGTACTTGACAGTCGTTCAACCACGCTGCGTTTAAAACTGGGCGGTTTGGATGGACGAGCGTTAGTCAGTGGCGATCGCTTGCCAATCGAAGCCAAGCCTACTTTAGTCAGTTACTATCATCGCCACGCACCAATGCCGGAATTGCCTGATTTGAAAACACCAGTTAAGATTCGCGTCTTAAAAGGACCACAGTGGGAAAAATTTGATGAAAAAGATCATGAGCGATTTTTGTCTGGAACGTACACGGTGACGAATCAATCTGATCGAATGGGTTACCGATTAAAAGGCGATGCCATGCAGACCAAACAGGAAAGCATGTTATCGGCAGCCACGGTAATGGGTGGTTTACAGGTGCCAGCCAATGGTGAACCAATTGTTTTAATGGCTGATCGACAAACGACTGGCGGTTATCCACTATTGGCAGTCGTGGCGACAGCAGATTTGTCTAAACTGGTGCAGTGCCGTCCCAAACAGCAGATTAAATTCGAACTGATCGAGCTGAATGCAGCCCAAGAACTGTTAAAACAGCAGCAGCAAAATTTAAAAGAGCTGCGTCATCGCATCAAAATGGCACGCTACCAGATGCCATATGGAATTACGCGCGAGGCCAGCCAGCGCATTCAACGACTTTTTAAGGGGTGATAGATTTGGATACCAAAAATATTGAAGAATTGATCAAACTGCTCAAGGAAAACGATCTAACTGAACTGGAATATGAAAAAGATGACGAGCATATCCGCATTAAACGTGCCAATAGTGAATCGTTTGCGCAGCCGGTCAGCGTCAGTCCACAGCATAGCAATCCCAGCCATCACATCATGGCCCCGAAAGAAGTCGTTACCAGCAGCAATACGATTAACGCACCAACGATCGGTGTGTTTTATACGGCTAAGTCACCACAGGATCCTCCATACGTCAAGCCAGGCGATCATATTAAGCAAGGCGATGTCGTTGGGGTGATCGAAGCCATGAAGGTCTTTACCAATGTGGTAGCCGATCGGGATGGTATCGTTGAAAAGGTTTTGGTAAATAATGAAGAGGGGGTTGAATATGACCAGCCACTTATTCAAATTAAATAATTCCGTCAGCAAATGGCCCTTTCATAAGGTGCTGGTAGCCAATCGCGGTGAAATTGCGGTTCGGATCATTCGTACCTGCCGGGTATTAGGCTTGGCAACAGTGGCCGTTTATTCCGAAACCGATGCCCAATCGCTGGCCGTTCAGCTTGCAGATCAGGCAGTCTGCATTGGTCCCGACAACGTTAATGCCAGTTACCTCAATATTGCAGCCATCATCTCAGCGGCCCAGCTGACTGGCGCTGATGCCATTCATCCTGGCTATGGCTTTTTGTCAGAAAGCCCTGAGTTTGCCGATGCCTGCATCGAAAACGGCATCAAACTGATTGGCCCAAGCGGCGATGTGATGCGTTTGCTGGGTGATAAGGAACAGGCGCGTATGACAGTGGCTAAAGCTGGTCTGCCAGTCGTCAAAGGCAGCAGTACAACGATTGACAATTTGGCTGATGCTTTGGACCAGGCTCAAGAGATCGGTTACCCAATTATGGTTAAAGCTAGTGCAGGTGGCGGCGGGAAAGGCATGCGGATCGTTAATTCGCCTAAAGAAATGGCGGCTAAGTTTACGGTTGCTCAAGACGAAGCCAAAGCCGCATTTGGCAGCGATCAGATGTATCTGGAACAGTATCTGGCCAATCCGCGGCATATTGAGGTTCAGATCGCTGCTGATCGATATGGTAATGCAATTGCACTGGGCGAGCGAGACTGTACGATTCAGGCGCGCCATCAAAAAGTTATGGAAGAAGCACCGGCTGTGGTAGTGCCCGCGCGAATTCGTGATGAGATGCTGCGGCGTTCAGCAGATGCGGTTGCCCAATTGAATTACGAGGGTGTCGGGACGATTGAGTTTTTGTATAACCATGATGGCTCTTATTACTTCATGGAGATGAATACCCGGATTCAAGTCGAGCATCCAATTACCGAAATGATTACCAATGTGGATTTGGTTGAGCTGCAGCTTAGATTGGCGGCCGGTGCCGAATTGGAGCCCCAGCTGGTGTCAACGCATGGATTTGCTTTGGAATGCCGCATCAACGCTTTAACGCCGGGTAAGATTACCGGACTGCATCTGCCTGGCGGTCAAGGTGTCCGAGTTGATACGGCAATCTATCAAGGCTATGTCGTACCCAACAGCTATGACGGCATGATTGCTAAGATCATCGTCTATGGTGATCGCCGCCAGCGGGTTCTCCAACAAATGCAGGCAATTATTGATGAAACGGTGATTACTGGAATTCAGACCAATCTTGGATTATTGGCTCAGATTTTAAAGGAGCCATCGTTCCAACGGCTAACGGCAACGGTCAACTGGCTTGATGAACTACAGAAAAAAAGCACTAGCAGGAAAGATAAGTGATCTAAAGAGAGGGGCTGCAAAATGAAAGTTGATTTAAACAGTGATCTGGGTGAAAGCTTTGGTCATTATGTTTTAGGAAACGATGATCAGATTCTGCCGCTGATTACCTCGGCCAACGTTGCCTGTGGCTATCATGCAGGTGATCCTAACGTGATGGCCAAGACGGTGGCACTTGCTGAACGTGACGGGGTAGCGATTGGTGCGCATCCCAGCTACCCAGACCGCGTTGGCTTTGGACGGCGACGGATGGATATGAAACTGGAAAACGTTGAAAACATGATTACCTACCAGGTATCAGCTTTGCAAGGATTCGTTAAGGGACATAAACTGCATCACGTTAAGCCGCATGGTGCGCTCTACAATGCCGCAGCCAAGGATTTGCAGTTGGCGTTGGCAATCTGTCGCGGAATTGCCCGAGTGGATCCAGAATTACCGGTCTATGGCCTGGCCGGCAGTCAATTGATCGTCGCGGCACGTGAGGTTGGTCTGCCTTATGCCAGCGAGGTATTTGCTGATCGAGCCTATCAATCGGATGGGACGCTGGTACCACGCATTAAGCCACACGCCGTACTACATGATCCACAAGAAGTTGCCAATCGTGCCGTCAGCATGATTCAAGAACATGCCGTAACCGCAATTACTGGTGAAAAAGTAGATCTGGATGTCGATACGATTTGCGTGCATGGTGACAACGAAGAAGCTTTAGCAATTGTAAAGGCATTACGCGCGGCTTTAAAAGATGCTGAAATCGAGATTGCACCTTTTGATTTCCGCCATTAGTCGGCCCCAGTCTTAATTTGCAATTAATAATTACATGAGAGAGGAAGATGCCTATGCAAAAGAACACGAATAACGGCGCTACTGAGCTGCTACAAGCTCATGACAAAAAACTTCGCTCGGCCGCAATTGGTGGGGCATTCTTGATGGCCATGTCGGCAGTTGGCCCCGGCTTTTTGACCCAAACGGCTACTTTTACCAGTCAACTGGGTGCTGACTTTGGCTTTGCGATTCTGATCTGTATTCTGGTTGATATTGTCGTTCAATTAAATATCTGGCGCATCATCGTCGTTGCTGGCAAACGGGCGCAAGTGGTTGCTAATGAAGTGCTTCCTGGCCTGGGATATCTATTGAGCGCCTTAGTGGCAATTGGTGGGCTGTTCTTTAACATCGGTAACGTTGGTGGAGCCGGCTTGGGGCTCAACGTATTGTTTGGCATCTCGCCACAGTATGGGGCCATCTTAATCGGAATTTTTTCAATCATCGTTTTGGTGATCAAAGACGCTTTAAAAGCCGTTGACCGTACCGTGCAAGTTTTGGCTGCCATCATTGTTATCGTCTTGATCTACATTCTGTGTGTTATGAAAGTACCATATGGAACGGCGGTCGTGCACACGTTCAAGCCTAATCACATTGACTTTTACTCAATTTTGACGATCGTAGGTGGGACCGTTGGTGGTTACATCTCATTTGCCGGCGGTCACCGTTTGCTTGAAGGTGGTGCCAGTGGTCAAAAAGACATCAAGTACGTTAATGAAGGGGCGCTGACGGGGATTGGCCTGGCTTCTGTTGTACGGGTCATGCTGTTTTTGGCTGGCCTTTCCGTGATTGTGGCAGGCTACAAGCTGGATCCTACCAACCCTGCTGCTTCAATCTTTAAGTACGCTGCCGGCAACTTTGGCTACAAGTTCTTTGGTTTGGTATTGATTGCTGCTGGGTTGTCGTCTGTTTTGGGATCCACGTTTACCTCGGTCTCATTCCTGGATTACGCAGTCAGCAAGAAGGGCAATGTCAAGTTTGACCAGTTCCGCAACTGGATCACGATTGGCTTTATCGTTTTTGCCACGGCCATCTTCTTCTTTATCGGCCAGCCAGCTAAGGTATTGGTCGTAGTTGGGGCCTTGAATGGCTTGATTTTGCCGATTGCCTTGGGAATTTTGCTGATTGCTGCTCACAAGTCCAAGATCATGGGCAGTGATTATCACCACCCAGCATGGCTGACTTGGACAGGTTGGATTGTCGTTGCTTTTATGGCCTACTCAAGCATCATGGCAATTGCCAAACTGCTTTAATTATGTCTAGCCGGAAATCCCGTGACTTTAGTCATGGGATGGATAGGGATATAATCCTTGTAGATAGTAATTAACTTAGTAGCTGCATCACTGAGAATCAAAGTGAGTATTACAGCATTATAAGACTGACTATCTAACAACTATTGATATATCGTCCCTATGGCAACCTGGGGACGTAAAAGGCATTGGTAATTAGATGATCACTGCTCAAGCAACTGCGGCTGTTTGAGTAAATCGTCCGTATCTATGCGAATTGTGGTTCAGACACTCAATATCGGGGTGTTTGCCCATAAGCCATCGACTTTAGCCGATGGTGGTTGACTTAAACGGATGTAAAACCGAGCCTCTATTTCTGGGGAGCGGTTTTTTTAATTGCAATTGGTACAACGTTGTACATGTTTAAAACTCCGCCTTGGAAACGATTGCTAAAATGTTGCTGATCGTGTTATGATGGATTGGTAAGAAACTAAATGGTTTAATTTCAAGGAGGGGATAACAATGAAGAAAACTCGCATGATGATGTTTAGTCTGGTTCTGTTTGGTCTACTGCTGGTGGCAGTTCCCGCGCAGGCAGCCAGCATCAACGTCACGGAAAGTACTACTTCAGCGTTATCATCCTTGAACAGTCTGCCACTTGCTGCTGCCGGTGATGACGGCTTAGCTATTTTGGGAGCCTTGGCAGTTGCTTTACCAGGTGCATTTTACTTTGGTAAGAAGTGTGATGAAAAATCGCGTCAAGCTGGCGAAACCGACAATGGCGATCGGATGATGCTTAACTATCGTGGTCACCAGGGCACTATCGAGCAGATGAGCGGCAAACCCGGGCTGTTTGGCCACGTGGTCGGTGTGCGTCACTTGGTATTATATGAAGGCCGCAATTTTGAAGAGCTTGAAAACGATTTTCACGAAGCCGTTGACGAATATTTAGCTAAATACTAGAAAAAAAGAGTGAGAAAGAACTCCGCAAGGATGCTAGGTTGGTCAAATGCTGATTTATCAGTGTTTGAACTGCCAGCCAGCTACTGCGCTGAGGCATTATTATCCATAAAATAGTTAAGAGGTTGAGTTAATTCCCAGCCTCTCTTTTATTGTTTTAATTATTAGAGTATAATGAGAACTCGTGATTAAACAAAAGGGAGTGGCATTTTGGCAAAGCGAGAATCAATCTATACCAAAGATGTGATCTTAGTCATGATTGCGTCATTTTGCTTCATGTTCAGCAATATGTACTGCAACCCATTAATTAATGGCTATGCACAAAAACTGGGAGCCAGCAGCACGTTTGCCGGTATAATTGCAGGGATGATGAGTCTGGTGGCGATGTTTTTGCGGCCAATTGCCGGCAATATGACGGATCGTTTTTCCAAGTATCGGCTGGCATCAATCGGTGGCCTGCTGAGTTTTATCGGTGTCAGTGGCTATGTATTGGCACCAAACAGTGGCCTTTTGATGCTGTTTCGATTGATCAACGGGACCGGCTATGTCTTGTGTACCGTCTGTATGACGACCTGGCTGGCCAGTCTGGTGCCGTTGTCGCATGTTGGCGAGGCAATGGGGCTGTATGGCATCATGAACGCATTGGCAATGGCCTTTGCACCAGCCGTCTCCATCAATTTGTACCATGTGATCGGCTATCGGCATGCCATCATCATTTCGGCTGCTTCGGCACTCCTGGTTGCCATAATCGTTCAGTTCGTTAGCGATCGCTCAGTGCCCAAAAATAAGCCACGGTCAAATCGGTATGGGCACATCAAGATTATTCAAAAAAATGCCTTGCCAGTGGCAGCTATGACGGCTCTGTTTGCCATCCCATACTTTGCTACGCAGGCTGATATCGTAACCTATGTTGAGCAGCGCCATTTAACGATTGCTGTAGGAGCATATTTTATGATCTATGCCGCTGTTTTGCTGGTGATCCGGCTCTGTCTGCGTACCAAGTTTGATACGGTTCGGTTTGGCAAATGGCTGATTGCCAGTTTAATCGCCAATATTTTTTATTTGATCATGCTTTCGATTATGCAGACCAATTGGGAGATGGCCTTGGCAGCTGCGGGAATGGCAATGGGCTATGGCATTATCTACTCAGTCTGTCAGTCAACGGCACTAATGCTGGCCCCCCAAGGCGAGCAGGGACTGGCCAGCTCAACTTTCTTTTTGGGGATCGATATTGGGATGACGCTGGGACCAATTTTAGGTGGTCTGATTGATGAATACCTGCCACTCAAGGCCTTTTATCTAGTCATGCTGATCATCGTACCGGTTATCTTTATAATCTATCTGGTAGATCGCAAGGAATTAAACAGTGCGGTCTCAAGACATTAATAAAAAGAGACTGGGAATAAGTCTCAAAACAGAAAAATGGCTGAAGATTGCGTGACTTAAAACGTTGATCTTCGGCCATTTCTATTATCAAAGTCGTTTTATTTTGTCAGAAAAATTAGTCTTTTCCTAACCTCTTTGTTTATTGTTTAGGCGGGATTGTTAATCAGATCTGCCCATGTCTGGTGGGTATAGGCCATTTGCCAAAAACCAAGTTCATAGCTGCTGCTGCGCAAAAATGCCGTCATCATCTGCTGTCTGACGGTTTCATTGCTGGCTGCTGCCAGATCATTGACCAGATCGATCAGCTGCCGAGTGCTGGTATCAAAGCCAACCGTTTGATAGCTGTCAAAGAAGGCTTGATAGACGGGCACGGGACTGGTTTGATTTTTCCAATAATCGGCAATCTCATCATAGAGCCAGTAGCATGGTAACAGGCCGGCTACGGCTGCCGCGGGATTAACGCTTAGCTGATGCTCCATATGAGTGATATAGGCATAGTTGTTAGGAGCAATTGGCGCTTTTTGAATCTCTTCTAGACTGAGATTCATTTGCTCAAGCATTGGATTGCGCTGATCGTCCTCACCAGAACCAGCCGCTAGTTTTAAGAGCAGGTCGCCCTGTGATTGAGGAAGCAGGGCAGCAGTTCTTTCATGCAGCTGTTCAAATGCCGCCAGATATTTGGTATCCTGCGTTAGATAATAGCGAAAAGTTGTCAAGGGCAGCTTGCCACTGGCCAGTTCCGTAATGAAGGGATGATGGATGCTTTTTTGCCAAAATGGTGTGGCGGCTTGGTGCAGAGTTTGGGAAAATTTGGTTGAGTTTGCGTTCATGTTGTTTCACCAGTTTAGTATAAGGAGTTGACGGCGGTGACTGTCTTTTTGATATCAGGACTTTGCAGAATCATCGAAATCATGGAAAGTCCTGCCACGCCGGTTTCTAGCGTTGATTGCATATTGGCTTCGCTAATGCCGCCAATCGCCACGATTGGATGGGTGCTTAGTTTGACCAGTTCATGTAATTTTGGCAGTCCCATGGCAGGGTCGGCATCATTTTTTGAGTTCGTCGGGAAAATCGGTCCGCTGCCAACATAGGCAACCGGCAGCTCATTGGCATGCTTAATCTGCTTAATCTGATTGCACGAGTACCCAACAAACATAGTCTTACCGACTGCGGCCAGCACCTGCTCGATTCGCTGATCTTTTTGACCAACGTGCATCCCATCGGCATCGATCGCCTGGGCCAATTCAACATCGTCATCCACAATCAACGGGATGTTATGCTGAACAGCCAGCTCCTTTAGTTTTCGCCCCAATTCAACGCGCTGTTGTTGATTAAGCTGACTGGAGCCTTTTTCCCGATACTGAAAGGCGGTAATGCCACTGTCCATCGCGAGTTTAACGCGCTTTAAAAACTGTTCGGGGTCGTGATTGACGTCTTGGGTGCCACCAACCAGGTAGCAATGCAGCATGGATTCTTTAAATTGCATGGCTGCCTCCTAGACTGCCCAATGATTGAGCGGACCGTGTCCATGACCAACCTGAATGCCATCTCTGATTGTGGCTTCGACATAGGCTTTACCAATGCGAATGGCATTTTCCATCGTGACGCCTTTGGCCAGTTCGGCCGTAATGCAAGCCGAGATTGTGTCGCCAGTACCATGTGTGCGCTTAGTATCGATGCGCGGCGAACTCATCCAGAAGCTGGAACCATCAGCCAGCAAAACAAAATCGCTGGCCTGCGCTTGATCATTGAAGTGGCCGCCTTTGACCAGAACGTTTTTAGCGCCCAGCGCCTGGAGCTTTTGGCCTGCTTTGATCATATCGTCATTGGTTTCAATCTCCATTTCAGCCAGTGCTTGGGCTTCCGGCAGGTTAGGCGTTATCAGATCGGCCAGTGGCAGCAGTTGTTCTCTGACCGTCGTAATGGCTTCGTCAGTCAATAGGTGCGCGCCGCCTTTGGCAATCATGACCGGGTCAACGACCAACGGCCCAAAGTCGTATTTTTTAAGGTTGGCAACCACAGTCTCAACAGTTGTCGTATCAGCCAGCATCCCGGTTTTGCAGGCACGAATCTTTAAATCGGCATTCAGCGAGGCAAACTGTTCATCAATGATTTTTTGTGGCAACGGCAAGGCATCTTGAACGCCCAGCGTATTTTGGGCCGTAATAGCTACCAAAACAGTGGTGGCAAAGACGTGACGCATCTGCATAGTCTTCAGATCGGCTTGCATGCCGGCGCCACCACCAGAATCAGAGCCGGCGATTGAAAGGGCCTGAGGAAATTCGTTAATCATAATCAGTCTTCTTTCTGTAATTCTTTTTGCCAGGATTCAATCAATTGATCATCAGCCTGATAGAGGTTGTCCAAAAATTGGTTATACCAGCGGCTTGGTGTCTTAGCCGTTTCAGCAGCTGCCTGACCAGCCAGGGCAAAGACCAAGCAGGCTTGAGAAGTAGCTTCCAAGACATCACCGCCTAAGCCAATAAAGGCCGCAATGATGCTGGACAGCATGTCACCGGTGCCGACGTGAACGGCAAACAGCGGTGAGCCAAACGGGACCTTGATGACTTTTTGACCGTCAGTAATGATATCAACGACACCTGTCATGGCGACCACGGTATGGTATTTTTGGGCACACTTTTGGGCAATTTTGGTTAAGTCGCCATCGCCGGATCCAGCATCGATGCCGTGGCTTTGCCAGTTAATGCCGGCAAGCGCCGCAATTTCGCCTGCGTTGCCACGAATGCAGGCAAACTGATACTTGGATAAGAGCTCATCAGCAACTTCAGTGCGATAGCTGCTGCCTGCACAGGCGACCGGATCAAAAACTGCCGGGACCTCCAAGAACTGGGCGGCATCCATGACTGCTGCCATTTCTTTTCGCTGCTCGGCTTCGATGGTTCCCAGATTGATTGTGACGGCTTGAGCAATTTTAACCATGTCTTCGGCTTCTTCTGGGGCCTTAGACATAATTGGCGAAGCCCCCAAAACATTCAGACCATTGGCAACGTCGGCTGGAGTTACCATATTGGCGACCGTCAAGACGACAGGATTTTGTTTGCGCAGCTGTGCGATCAGACTCATTGTTGTTCCTCCTTTGATTGGTCAAAATAAAAATCCACGAACTCGTTAAAAAGCTCGCGGATCCGTTTGATTTCAATTCAAAAAGAAACAGCACTTTCCTTCGCAAGCATTAACTTAACAGGTTCAAAGAGTTTACGCGTCACTGCGCGCGTCTCAGTCCAGAACATGGACTCCCCTAGTGCGGAAAAATATTCAACTTGGTTTTAGTATAGCAGAAAATCTCAAATAGAAAAGGCCTTGTTAATTTGAATCGTACCGGTTTTTAGATGATTTTGCGATTCTTGTAGGTCAGACGGCAATTTGAAAAGCTGATCAATAATTTATTCACCAGTAAAATGCTGACAAACGGCTTAAAGCAGTGATAAATTATTGATAATAGGACTTTCTATTATTATCAAAGAGGTGATGTCATGTCGAATCATAAAGCAGGTAAAATCAGCTATGCCTCGGTGTTTTTATTTGGTATCAACAGCATGGTTGGCTCCGGGATTTTTCTTTTACCTGGCGTGCTGTTTCAAGAGGCAGGCAATTGGAGCCTGATTTTGATATTGCTGGCGGCATTGGCCGTTTTAACAATGACTTACTGTTATGCTGAAATGGCGCATCACTTTTCAGGCAATGGCGCGGGTTGGTACTATACCTATAAGGAGTTTGGCCGCTTTTGGGGCTTTGAGATTGGGCTGTTTACCTGGCTGCAAGGAGCCGTGGCAATTGCTACTGAGATCGCGGCCTTTTTGCGGGGACTGCGGCCATGGTTGCCGCGGCTAAGCGAGATTGCGGTCTATCGTTGGGCGGGGGTTGCCTTGATCCTGATTTTGCTGACGATTCGGTTGTTAGGCAAAAGGGCATCAATCTGGGCCAATAATTTTTCAACGGTCTTAAAACTCGCGATTCTGGGATTATTTATCGTGTTGGGGATTTTTTATATCAAGCCGAGCAACTTTAATGCTTCGGTTCATAATTCAATTGATGATTTTGATCATGCATTTATGCTGATCTTCTTTATGTTTCCAGGCTTCTCATTTTTGCCGGTGCAAGCGTCATCTGTTCATAACTCTAAAAAGAATCTGCCGAAACTTTTGATTGGCGTGGTCGTCAGCGTTGCAGTCATCTATATGGTTACGATGAGCGTGGCAATCGGGATGCTTGGCAATCGAATCGACAATGCGGACGCGCCATTGGCTTGGGCGTTTGGTCAGCAGTTTGGCAAGCTTGGCGAGGCCGTGATTATGATTGGAATGCTGGGATCGATTGCTGGGGTGGCGATTTCAATGTTTTACAGCACACCATACGTGGTTTCATCATTGGCCAATGAAAAAGCGTTGTTACCAAAGTTTATCGGCATCAAGTCGCAAAATGGGGTTCCGTATGTAGCGACGCTTTTAACGGCTGGCATCGTTTTGGCACTGGTGATGATGGGCGACTATCTGGCTTTGATTCCGTGCAGCATCATGATTGCCGTTGTGCAGTATGCGTTTGTAGCCATGGCGACGATCAAGCTTCAGTTTGCCGACCTGAAACGTCGTCATAAGCAAGGTAAGGTTGATCATATTGACATCTATGAGATGATGCTGGCGGTGATTGCATTGCTGTGCTGTCTTTTTCTGGTGCGCTTCGTCACGCCACTAGCAGTTGAGATCGCAATTGGCGTCGCTGGCGCAGGCATACTGGGATATCTGGGGTATCTTTATCGCAAGAAATTGATGGTTACCAAGCAGTGATCGATAAATCAGACAAGTTGGGACGGCGCTTTCTTTTCGCGTTATAATCATCTTAGATAATCAGAAGCGGAGTGATTTTAATGACGGAAATCAATTCATACGTTGACCCAAAGTGGTTGCCGATTGCAGATAAATTCTGTCATGAGGCTAAAGAAAATGACGATGCGCGCGATGCCGGACTGAATCCGTATCCGGAAAATGTCGATCGCTTTGACAATATTCGTTATGGCGATCGTGGCGAAGACAATCTGTTGGATCTTTATCGACCGCATCACTACGAAGGTAAGCTGCCAGTAATCGTCCATGTGCATGGTGGCGGCTACGTGTATGGTACTAAGGAAACCTATCAATTTTATGGTTTGGCGCTGGCACGAATGGGTTTTGCCTTTATCAACTTCAACTATCGTAAAGCGCCTGAAGTTGAGTACCCAAGTGAATTGCGTGAAACCAACCAGGTCTTTTGGTGGCTGGCTCAGCATGGCGATCGGTATGATCTGGATTTGAACAACGTCTTTATTGCAGGTGACAGTGCCGGGGCCCAGATGGCTGAACAATATCTGGTTATGTACACCAATCCGGAATATGCACAGCTGATGGAAATTCAGATGCCTAACCTGAAACTAAAAGCCGGTCTGCTTAACTGCGGCTGTTATTTCTTAAATCGTCAATTGGCCCAGCCAAGCGTACTGGATGCTTATTTTACCGGACATTCCCGTTCGCTGCATCCACACGATCTTAGGGTTGAAGACTATATTACCAAGGATTTTTTGCCCGTGTTTATCATGACTTCCAACCATGACTTTTTGCATGATACCGCTGTTCGTTTGGATCAGTATTTAATTGATCGTGGCATTTTCCATGAGTTCAGAAGCTATGGTGATTCCCAGCATCCGCGCGGTCATGTCTTTCATGTCAATCAAAAGGATCCTGAGATAGCGGCGCGCTGCAATGCCGATGAACTTGACTTTTTGCGCCGTTTTGTTGATTAATCAGGTCAGTCGGGACCAATTAAAATCGTGAAATCTAAAAAAGCTGCTCGTCTTAAGTTAGGGATGGGCAGCTTTTGAGTTTAGCGATCAACTCATCTATAATTGATTGATAGACTTTAATGGGGGGATCAGAATGGATCATCAACCGGATATGCGTGACTGGTCGTTTGCCGAGCGCGCCTTAGCCGAGATTGAGCAGGCCAAGCGCAAGAAATGGTATAGCTTTTGGGTGCAGGTTGAATTGCCAAATGGGGAAAAGCACTGGTATCAACTGCCTAAAGACGTCCAGTACGCCATGCGTCAGCACGAAAGAAAGCACCATCAGGACTGGTTTTTGATCATCAAAGGTGCGCTGATCAACGTGCCCGTTTCTGCCTATGACGAAAAGGGCGATGTTGAGATCAAGACCGGCATTATTCGGCGGGCCGAAAAGCGGCATCAGCATACGTTTGACCCAGCCAAGATCTCGCGCAGCCAGTTCGTGCAGCCGCGCTATTGCTGGTGGGGGATCAGCAATCAAAAAGAGATGATCATCTATCTGCAGCATAACCATAATGCCGCTAATCGTAATGAGATCAGACAAGACGTTCGCATCATCAATCATAAGTGGCAAAAAGAGCAATGGCAGCAACCTTGTCAACTGGCCATCAAATACGGTCTGTTGATCAGTGTCTTGATGTTAATGGGAGGTTGGGCCCCGCTGCGTATTTTGATTTTTAGCGGTGCGATTTTAGTATTATTAGGATCACTTTTGTTAAATCTATATCTTAATCAAGTCCAATAGAACCCAGTACTGGATAAATGCTGAAAAGGCTCTCATTGTCATTTAGACATGAGAGCCTTTTTGTTTATTGATAGCTGGCCAGGGCTGCGGAAAGCTCACTGCTGCAAAAAACATGTGTAATGTAGGCAATTTTTGATTTTGACTACATATCCGAAGACTTAAATACAGACGTTTTTCTTATTGCCGTTATCGCCGGTATTCCGATATTCCAACAAGGGAGTAATCGCATTGACCAGTGCAGGCACTTGCGCGCCACTCTTGCAACTTCTTGGAAAGGCTCTCGCACTTTCCCGGGTACAGCCAACCCGCATGGTTATGACTGGAGCCATAACCGTAACTTCCTTTCTATTAAAATTTATAGTGCATGATTTAATTCCGGATGCTCGGCCAGTGCTAAAAGGCTAAGCATCGCATTCTTGTCCCGATCTACGGCCTTGTTGTAGTTCGGGCATTTTTCGTTGTAGCAGACGTACTCATTGTGCTTGGTTCCGTGCTTCTCGTTACCGTAAAGAGTGATCTTATCATCACCTTTTTTGACGTTGCCACAGACTGCACAACGCTGAGTAGACGGGTACAGCTTGTTAGCCAGAATAAGTTCCTTGCCGTACCAGTCGCACTTATAGGTCAAGATCTGCTTAAACTTGCCGAACATTGACCGATGAACGCCTTTTGAAGCAACGTGGCTCATAAGCATGCCCTTCACGGACAAACTTTCGATCACGATCTTGTCATAGTCCTTGACCAGCTCAGTAGTAAACTTCTGCATCAAGTTGTTTTGGATATTACCAGCCTTCCGATAGCACGCTTGAAGCTTGGCTTTCGTCTTCAAGTAGTTCTTGCTATTGTAGGCTGCTTGTCCATTTTCAACTCGTTTTCTGGCAAGCTGACGTTGATAATGCTTTATTCGCTTGTAAACTTTGTTGAGGCGCTTAGGCAGAACGACTATTCGGCCGTCCGTGTAGTCAAAGTGACCAACATTGACGTCAACCGCCGTTGCCTTGCCTGTTTTATCCAAAGTCTTAATATTCTC
>NZ_JABAFO010000022.1 GCF_012843675.1 Lactobacillus sp. MRS-253-APC-2B | reverse complement strand
ACTGGCGCACACCAATCGAGATCTTCCTGCTTAATTTACGTCATTAAATTCGTTCAAGTTATTTCTTGCAATCTGCCAAATTAAAAACCATGATGCCTTGCTTAAGGCATCATGGTTTTATTAGTTATTAGTCCATAAAGCCAATATGCGTTTCACTGCCTTGGTTAGCTACTTTTTTCATGAAGCCAGGCAAGGCATGACTAATCTGGTGCGGCAAGACGATGTACTGGTTTTCGGCAATCTGATCAGCCACGGCACTGTGCGCATAAATGGCGGCCAAAACAGCATTTAATCCGGCATCCTTAAATTCAGCCGTGAATGCACCAACCATTCCGGCCAAAGTATCGCCCATGCCACCAACGGCTTGGGCTGCTGAGCCGATTGGCAGCTTAAAGACTTGATCGCCACGATAGATCTCGGTATGATGCTTTTTCAATACCACGGTTGCATCCAGTGCTTGGACGGCTTTTTGATTGGCTGCAACGGTCTGATCAGCAATCTTGATTCCTGAAAGCCGCTGCCATTCCATTTGATGAGGCGTGTAGACGACGTTGATGTCACAGGCTGGCTGCTTGAGATGCTCGCGAGCCATCAAGGTAATTGCCGAACCGTCAATTACCAGTGTCTGACCATCGTGCACGTACTCAAAGACGTTTTTTAGAATATGCAGACTTTGGGCATTGTCACCCAGTCCTGGGCCAACGACTACCGTGTCTGCTGCTACGATCAGGTCGCCAACCAGCTGATCGTCATTAAAATCGGCAAACATAGCTTCTGGCAGCTGAGCATGCAGGGCTGCCGAGTTGACTGGATCGGTAGCAGCCGTAACCAGACCAGTCCCGCCATAGACTGCTGCCGTCGCGGCCATGATGATGGCACCGCCAAAGTTTTCATTGCCGCCAACCAGCACGACCTTGCCAAAAGTTCCCTTAAAGCTTTCCTGTGGGCGGGCTTTAATGACTTTTTGCAGAATTGACTCATCCAAGTTTTGCATGTTTGATAACTCCTTTTATTTAATCCAATAAAATCCACTGACGATTGATCCGTAAATCAACTCCAAATAATGTTATCATTAAATCTAGGAATTTGACTAACATTGGAGGTTTTTTTATGACTGATTGGTTAAAAGCCGCACAATCTCAAAAAGAAGAATATCTTAACGATTTGACTACGCTGATCAAGATTCCCAGCGTGCGCAATGATGATGAAGCCACACCGGAATATCCGCTTGGCCCAGCTCCAGCCCAAGCATTGAAAGCTTTCTTGGAAATGGCTGAGCAGGATGGCTTCCGCGTTAAAAACATCGATAACGTGGCCGGTTTTGCCGAATGGGGTGAAGGTGATCAGACCCTGGCTATTTTGGCTCACTTGGACGTTATGCCGGCAGGAAAAGGCTGGGAGACCGATCCATTTGACCCCGTGATTAAAGATGGCAATTTATATGGTCGGGGCGTTTCTGATGACAAGGGACCAGGAATGGCTGCCTACTATGCACTGAAGTATTTAAAGGATCATGGGGCCGTCTTTAAGCAAAAGGTGCGCTTTATCGTTGGTACCGATGAAGAAAATGACTGGACGGGGATGAAGCGCTACTTTGAAGTTGAACCGGCTCCAACCTATGGCTTCTCACCCGATGCCGAATTCCCATTGATCAATGGTGAAAAAGGGCAGGTGTCCTTGCTGTTGGACATTGATGGCGGCAATGATGGCGAGGTGATCTTAAAGCGCTTTGACTCTGGGCTGCGTTTTAACATGGTACCACGTGATGCCGAAGCCACGATTGAAGCAGCGGATAACGAAGCCGTAGCGACTGCATTTACCGATTTTTTGGATGAAAATCCGATTACCGGAAGTATGGAAACCGATTCTGAAGGGATTAAGCTGATCGTAGTCGGCAAGGCAGCCCACGGTATGGAACCAGAAAAAGGCATCAATGCCGGTACCTATTTGGCGACGTTCTTAAAGCAGCTTGATATTCGTGGTCATGCTGGTGACTTTATCGATTTTGCCGCCAGCTACCTGCATCTGGATACGCGCGTCAATAACTTCAACGCGGCGTTTGCAACGGATAAGATGGGTGAAATGACGATGAATGCTGGGATCTTGAAGTTTGATCAGCACGATGGCGGCCACATTGACATGAACTTCCGCTATCCGGAAGGCATCACGGCTGATGAGATCCTCAATCGCATTAAGCCGGTTGCCCAAGATCATAATTTTGCCATCAGTCGTAATCAAGGCGAGGTGCCACACTATGTTGATGCCGATGATCCAATCGTTACTACGCTTTTGAAGGCTTACATCGACCAGACTGGCGATCAGACGGCTCAAGCAGAGGTTGTTGGTGGGGGAACCTATGGCCGCTTAATGAGCCGCGGGGTTGCATTTGGAGCTTTAATGCCAGACACGCCAAATACGATGCATCAGCCAAATGAGTTCCAGCCCGTTGATGATCTGATCAAATCAATGGCCATTTATATGCAGGCAATTCATGACTTAGTAGTTGAATAAGGAAAACATATTGTTCAAGAAACCGTTTTCGTGGTAAAATAATAGCAAGGAAAACCAATGTAGATTTTCTTAATTAAGGTTGTTTTATGGAGGTGGCAATAATGAGTGAATACAAGAACTTGTTAGTTGGTGTCGATGGCTCCGAACAATCCAAGATGGCAGTTCAAAAAGCGATTGACATTGCTAAGCGCAATAACGCTAAGCTGCATCTGTTAAGCATCGTCAACGGTGAACGCTATCCAAACACGAGCACGGTTGGCTATGGCTTCATTGATCGTGACATCTACAAGAAAGCTACGGACGAAATGACCAAGGAGCTTGCCGAGATGAAGAAGAAGGCAGAGGCTGCTGGGGTCACAGATGTCGTTACCGATGTCAAGATCAGCAATGCCAAGCTGGAACTGACGGAAGGTTATGCTAAGGAACATGACGTTGACCTGATTTTGGTTGGGGCAACGGGTCTGAACATGATTGGTCGGATGATTGTCGGCTCCACGGCAGCTTATGTAATTCGTCAAGCCAACTGTGACGTCATGGTTGTCAAGACCGATGAAAACAACAAGAAGCTCAACGTTAAGATGGAAAGCTACCCAGAAATCTAGTAGCAAACCAATTAAGGCTGAACTTTTCTAAACAGAGGTTGGGAATTAACCCAACCTCTTTATTGTTTTCTGGATAATAATGTCTCAGCGCAGTAGCTGGCTGGCAGTTCAAATGCTGATAAATCAGCATTTGACCAACCTAGCCATCCTTGCGGAGGTTCGAAGACAAACTCCGAAAATCGGTCGCAAGCTGATTTTCGAAGTTTTTTCCCACTCTCTTTTTTAATGCAGCGGTTGAGAAAATCTGGCTGAAATTATGATATCCTTAGCCGAGGTAATGTTATATAATTGGCACTGCACAAGGTTAAGGGTAAGGGAGTGGAGTACATGAACTCGCGCACGAAAATGTCTTTGGGCATTATCGCAACGCTTCTGGTCATCATAATTGGAGTGATGACCTGGCATCAAAGAACTCATTTTAACAAGAATACAACCATCAATGGGGTAGCCGTTGGCGGAATGACTGCTCAGCAGGCTTATGATAAGGTTGCTAAGACCAAATTGACCAATGAGGTAACGCTGGATGGCAAGGTGATCTATCAAGGCGAGTCCAGCAGTGCCGGCTTTACTAAAAACGATTTGAGCAAGTTTGAAAAAGCACTTAAAAAGCAAGCAACGTTCTTTCCTTCCAGCAAGGCCAAAAACGTCAAGGTGGTGCCAAGCCATGTTGATAGCACTCGGCTTGCGGCCATGCGTGCGGCTTTAAAGGCCAATATCGAAAAAGAAAATGCTGGTCGCAAGGCACCGGTTGATGCCAAGGCCGTTTTGGCAAATAGCAAGGTAACGATTAAGCCGGCCCGAAAAGGCAATCGCTATGATACGGAAGCATTGCTAAAAGACTTTGACCAAAATTCGGCCAACGTCAAAATCGTCTTGCACAAACAGTATCAACAGCCGCTGGCAGCCAATAGCAAGACCGTTAAGCAAGAAGCCGTTAAGCTAAAGGCTTTGTTAAATCAAAAGCTGACCTACCAGGTAGAAAACAAGACCTATACGCTGACGACCAATGATATTATTACCAAAGCCACGTATCTGAATCATCAATATCAATTTGATACGACAGCGCTAAACAAGCTGGTCAAAAAGGTCAATCAGAATCAGTCAACGCTGGATAAGAGCTTTACGTTTACCACGCATAGCGGCAAACAAATCAAAACGGCTACGGGCGGATCATATGGCTGGCGGCTCAGCGATACCAAGGCAGCTGCCACGCTGACCAAGGCCTTGATCAACCACCAGACCAGCGTTAATGCCAAAAGCGACGTCTATGGGGTTGGCTATAACACTGGTGGCATTGGCTATGGTACGACCAGCAATCACGGGATCGGCAATACCTATGCTGAGGTTTCGATTTCAGATCAACACGTCTGGTTCTACAAAGACGGTAAATGCGTTTTTGATGCCAGCGTGGTTACCGGTAAGCACAGCAGCGGTGATGATACGCCTAAAGGAGTCTGGTACATCATGTACAAGCAGCGCAATACCACCTTGCGCGGGACCAGTGACAATGGCTCAGCTTATGCCTCACCGGTCAGCTACTGGGCACCGTTTACCGACAGTGGCTGTGGCTTCCATGATGCCAGTTGGCGAACGGACTGGTCGAGTACGGCTTATCTCAACAACGGCTCCAATGGCTGCGTCAATATGCACCCAAGCGATGCCGGCACGGCCTACGATGCATTGAGTCAATATGAACCGGTTATCGTTTACTAGATAAAAAAGGCTGGGAATTAACTCAACCTCCTAACTATTTTATGGATAATAACGCCTCAGCACAGTAGCTGGCTGGCAGTTCAAACGCTGATAAATCAGCATTTGACCGACCTAGCCAGCCTTGCGGAGGTTAGAAGATAAACTCCGGAAATCGGTCGCAAGCTGATTTTCGGAGTTTTTTCTCACTCTCTTTTTTAATGCCAACGATCGTTTTTTGACGTAAAGAATATCAGAGGGAATAGAAAGGATGATTTCAATGTTCAAAAAACGATTCTGGCTAACGAGTATGGTAACGATGATCTGGTTGGTGCAGCTGATGAGCCCAGTCTTGGCAGCTCCGATTCCAACCTTAAATCAAATTGATCCCGGTAGTCAAAGCGGGGCTAAGAAAGCATCAAGTCAAGACTATTCAATTGATGCTAAGCAATCGAATACCGACGTTTCCAAATCAATGATGGAGCAGTATCAAGTCGCCTACCACCAGGGCTTGATGGATGCACTGGAAAACAGACCCCAACAAGAGCCTGATCAAGAACTGCAGCAAGCAGCATATCGTCAGGGCTTTTTGGATGGTATTAAGCTAAGAAGCGAACGAGCGGCTTGGCAGACAAAAATGCGTGAAGCCCAAAAGGCACGTGAGGCACAGACTGATCAGAATTCAACTGCTCAGATTGCAGATAAAAACAATCAGCATTTTGTCGATCCCGGCACTGATCAAAAAGATGATCAAAATACCAGTGATCAGTCAATTTCAAATGATCAGGTGTCTGCCAATCAGCCAATACCGACAAAATCAGCTGAGGCAGCAGACAATGATCAGGCCGATCCGATTCTTTGTCCAACCAAGAATCAAGCACGCTTTATTGCTCAGCTGGGACCGCTTGCCCAAAAAATCGGTCAAGAGCATGATCTGTATGCCTCGGTACTGATTGCTCAAGCAGCACTGGAAAGCAACTGGGGGACCAGTGAGTTAAGCCGGATTCATCATAATCTCTTTGGTATCAAAGGTACCTGGCATGGACGCGGTGTTTCGATGACTACTCAGGAATGCTTTAATGGCCACCCAAGCATCGTGGCTGGTATCTTTAAGAGCTACATGGATGAAAAAGCATCGTTAAACGATTATGTAGCCGTCTTGGACCAGCCGATGTATGCTGGGGTTCATCGAAAAAATGCCGGTAATTATCGAATTGCCACCAGTTTTTTAAAGGGACGCTACGCCACGGATCCCATGTATGATCAAAAACTGAATCAAATCATCGCTGGCTATCGGCTGACGCAGTTTGACCGGCCAATTATCCCAAACGATCGATCATCTGCTGGCAAAAGCGAGATTGTTTCGCATCATCGCCGACCACATTCAGCAAGTACGCTGGTTGAATCAACGATGCCCCACTCTGCGCATCGAGGATCTAAAAAAGTCAATCATCATACCTGGCTGCCAGTTGCCGGTGGAATCGGCAGTGTTGGCGTCTTGGAGGTTTTACGGCGTCTATATGGATAAAAAAACATCGCTCAAGTCGGCTGACTCAAGCGATACCTTCAATAATTAGTAATTTTATGTTGCTGACTGGATTAACGGATTTTCTTTAAGCGCTCATCGATCATGTTTAAAACCGTGGTAACGTTTTGGGGGTCTTCCAGGTTGTACTTATCCAGATCAATCTTCATCTTGGGGCTGGCATCATATTCTTGATACCAATCCTTATAGGCGTTCCACATCTTGTAGTAATAGTCTTTTAATTCAGGGTTGTCATCGATCTGCTCATAGTCGCGACCCCGCTTTTTGATGCGGTAGAGAATGGTCTCAAAAGAAGTTTCTGAATAGACCATCAAATCAGGCGCTTTTTTAGGCAGCTTGTTCAAATCACTCATCATGTTGTCAAGCAGCTTTAGGTAAACGTCCAGTTCCGTATCAGAGATGTTGCCTTCTGCGTTGTTTTCCTTGGTAAACAGCGCGTCTTCATAGATTGAACGGTCCAAGACATTGTTGTCATCGCTGAGTGCCTGTTTGATCATGGAAAACCGCTTGTTTAAAAAGTAGATCTGCAACAGGAAGCCGTACTGTTTAGGATCCTTGTAGTAAAGCGGCAAGACCGGATTTTCGCCCACCGGTTCAAAAAAGGCTTTTGTATTTAAGTGGTCAGCAATCTTGGCCGTAAGCGTCGTTTTGCCGACTCCAATCATCCCAGCTGTAATAATCACCATGTCGACTCCTCTTTATTTAAAAATTCAACTTGACCATCTTACTACAAAATATAGTGTCTGCCCATAAAATAAATCAATATTTTGTGGCCAACAACCAACTAAAGGTAAGCAAAATTGCGTCAGTTGGGCAATTGAGTGCGTCAAAAAAATTTGCCGTTTGCCAATTAAACAGGCAGAATAATAACAGTAAGTTTAGAAGGGACGAATAAGATGATTGAGCATATGGATGAGTCACGGATCAGAGAACAGCTAACGATCAGCCAGCAACAGGGAACCTTGGTCGAGGTTTATAATTTTGATGATGACGATACCTTTAACGTTGGGTTTGTGATTGCCATGGACCCACTGTTTGTTTTAATGATGACCTTGGATTGGGACTGCAAGATCAACGGCTTGACGCTGATTCGTATCAAAAGCATCCATGCGGTAAGGAGCCAGACCGATTATTTGACGACCTGCTCATATAAAAGCAAGGTTGCTCAAGAGTATGGCTATTTTGATGTTTTTGGCCTGCAGCGTTTTTTGCGTGAGCACGACTTTCGCCATGTCAATTTATTGGACACGCTTTTAAAAGACTCAATCAAACATGAATTGCCAGTCGTGATCGGGACCAACAAATACAAAGGACGCGATGATTTTGAAGGAATGGTGCATGATCTGACTCATATTGGCTTGACGCTGCACTATTATAATGAGCATGATCTTTCTTCGCTTTGGACCTATGACATTTTACTGGCTCAAATTGACTATCTACGTGTGCGCGGTTTTCAGGCGATGCAGACCAAAGCAATTATGGATGGTATTTTTCACCAAAATTAAAAAAACTATGCTTTTGTTTCAATATTTTAACTAGCAGAGAGTAAATATGTGGTAAACTGATTCGTAAATAGGTTTACTAGTAAAACAAAAGGAAAGCACACACTATGAAACACAAAGTTACTATCCGCGATCTGGCAAAGGCTGCTGGCGTTTCAGTCACAACGGTATCGCAAATCCTGAATGGCAAAGGGCAGCGCTTCAGTCAAGCTACGCAGCAGCGAGTCTTAAGGCTGCGCGATCAGATGAACTATGTACCCGACTTCAATGCGCGCAACTTGATCATGCGTTCTTCCAAAACGATTGGCGTGTTAGTACCCAACATCGGCAATCCATTTTTCAGCACTTTTATTCGTGGCGTGCAGGAAGCCGCCCGTGAAGCTGAATTTATGCCCTTGATCTTTAGTGCCAGCCATGAAGAAAAATTAGAGCGCTACTATCTAGGCCGGCTGATCGAACGTGCTGTTGATGGCTTGATCATTGCCAGTTCTTCGATTACGACCGATACGATTGAGCAGCTCTTAAAGCCTAATGACATTCCATATCTGTTGTTTGACCAAAACGAGGCCAATGGCGGGGACCGACTTTTGATCGATGACTATCAGGGTGGGTACTTGGCTGCTGAGCATCTGGCTGGTCTGGGGCACCAGCATGTAGTCAGCATCATGCCGGAAAATATGACCGACAACCTGCATCATCGTCTGCGCGGCTTGATTGACGGCCTTCGCAAGAATCACGTTGACTTTGATGAGCAAAGCGACGTCGTCTATGGCGAGTTGACCAAGCACGGCGGCTACTCTTGCACGCAAGGCGTTTTAGATAAGCAGCCGACTGCGGTTTTTGCGGCTAACGATGAAATGGCAATTGGACTTTACCGGGGACTGGCTGAAAATGGCGTCAGCGTTCCAAACGACATCTCTGTGGTAGGTTTTGACGATATTGATCTGGCTGAGTACGTAACGCCAAAATTGACTACGATTCAGCAGCCGATTCGCGAAATTGGTGAACAAGCCACCAAGATGCTGTTCAATCGAATTCAAAATCCAGACACCGCCATTCAGACTTCCTACTTTGGCGTTAAACTGGTTGTCAGAGACAGTACCAAGCACGTATAGACTTGTTTGCAGCTCAGTTGATATGATAAAATAGAGTAGTTGATAAATACTGATTTAATCATATGTAAAAGCATTTACTAGTTTGCTGATTGCATCAAAACGTAAAGGGGACTTTAAAATGACAAATAAAGTTACGGTCGTGGGCAGTCTGAACGTTGATACTACGCTGCGGATCAAGCGAATGCCATTGCCTGGCGAAACGCTGTCATCCGAAAGCAAGAGCAGTGCGGCTGGCGGCAAAGGTGCCAACCAGGCAGTTGCGGCAGCTCGTGCCGGTGCCGAGACCAAGTTTGTTGGCCGGGTTGGTAATGATCAAGCCGGTCAGTTCATGATTGACTCATTAAGCGACAATCATATCGATACGCGCTACATTACCAAGGATGAAAAGGCCGGGACTGGTTCAGCTACGATTCTGCTGGACGACAATGGTCAAAACAGTATCCTGGTATACGGTGGTGCCAATCAATGCGTTTCACCAGCTGATGTTGACAATGCCAAGGCAGCAATCGAAAATGCTGATTTTGTAATTGCTCAGTTTGAAACACCACAAGAAACCACCTTGGAAGCCTTTAAGCTGGCCAAGCAAAAAGGCGTCAAGACGATTTTGAACCCTGCTCCGGCAGCCAAGATTGATCCTGAGATTTTAAAGGTTACCGACCTAATTATTCCAAACGAAACCGAATGTGCTACGCTGACCAATGTCATCATTGCCGATGAGACCTCAATGCTGGAAGCCGCTGGTCACTTTGCACAAATGGGCGTCAAGAACCTGATTATCACGATCGGCAGTAAAGGGGCCTTCTACTGCACCCAAAATGGCTATGACTTTGTACCGGCCTTTAAGGTGCATGCAGTCGACACCACGGCAGCCGGTGATACGTTTATCGGTGCCTTGAGCTCTCAATTAAAGCCCGATATGAGCAACATCAAAGAAGCATTGACCTTTGCTCAGCGGGCCAGCTCGATTACGGTTCAGCGGATGGGGGCTTTGCCATCAATCCCTACGCTGGCTGAAATTGAAGCTGCCAGTCAAAACTAAGTATGTTTTTGGTCATTATTCATTATGGCTGAAAACGAAAAGCGAGATCAATGTCTGTCTGACTTGGTCTCGTTTTTTTTGAAAAACGATATGAAAGAAGGACTCCAAAATGACGGTTTACAATGTAAATCTGGGGATCGGTTGGGCCAGCAGCGGTGTTGAGTATGCTCAGGCTTACCGATCCAAGGTGTTTTCTCGCATGCAGATTCCAGCCAGGTTTATTTTTTCCGATCTAATCTTAGCTGATAACATTGAAGAATTGACGCACAATTTGGGATTCAAAGACCAAGATATAATCTGGCTTTAT
Source organism: Lactobacillus sp. MRS-253-APC-2B (assembly GCF_012843675.1). Classification (GTDB taxonomy): domain Bacteria; phylum Bacillota; class Bacilli; order Lactobacillales; family Lactobacillaceae; genus Limosilactobacillus; species Limosilactobacillus pulli. The sequence goes on along the minus strand of NZ_JABAFO010000022.1, from coordinate 9,879 downwards.
AACTTTTTTACTGATGTTAAAATTGCCCCAACAACTTATACGCTGGATGAGTTCAAGCACGCACAGCACTTTGAAAAACGCAATGTTAAATCCAGTGTCCAAAGCTTTGCGGATGGCAAGCAGGTAGTTCACTACTGGCTGCCTGATGAGAATCTCAAAATTAATGTGCGGATCTATAATCTAAAAACGCAAGCAATTGATTATGCCGAATATGTGGTCGACTCGCAGATGGTGCGGCGTGAATTTTACTCATACATAAGATACGTTACCGAATACCTCAGTGCTGGCAATCATGTCTATGCCCGTGATTTTTACAATGAAGACGGCTCAATTGCCTATCATCAATTCATTAATGGCAACGAAGAGATTTTTGAATTAAAGGATCAGATTTTTTATTCCAAAACCGAGCTTTATGCTGAGATGATCCGGCGACTGCATTTAACGAAAACCGATCTGGTTATCTTGGATCGTGAGGATGGCAAAGGGCTGGTCAGCGGCCAGTTATGGTATCAGATGCATGTTCCAGCCAAACTGGGCGTCGTGGTGCATGCCGAGCATTATGATAAGCACTATACCAACCAAGATAATATCTTGTGGAACAACTACTATGAATACCAGTTCACGCATGCCGATCAGACGGATTGTTTTATCGTCTCAACGCCGGCACAAAAGCAGGTTTTAAAAACGCAGCTGGCTAGTTATCAGCATCAAGCGCCTAAAGTAGTAGCCATTCCGGTTGGCAGCCTGTCAAAACTGATGATGATGCCGTATGCCAAACGGCAGCGGCATTCGTTGATCACGGCCTCGCGACTGGCCAGTGAAAAACATGTTGACTGGCTGGTCAAGGCAGTTGCCGAGGCCAAAAAATCAATTCCAGACATTACCTTAGATATTTATGGTCAAGGGGTGCAGCAAAAAAAACTGCAGGAACTGATTGATTCGCTAAAAGCCCAAGATTGTATCAAACTCAAGGGACAGCAAGATCTGGCAACGATCTATCAGCACTATGCCGGCTATATTGCAGCCTCAACCAGTGAAGGCTTTGGGCTGAGCTTGATGGAAGCCGTGGGATCTGGATTGCCGATGATTGGTTTTGACGTTCCATATGGCAATCAAACGTTTATTGAACCGGATCAAAATGGCTATCGACTGCCCTATCAGTCAGACTGGCCTGAAGAGCGCAAAGTGCACGAACTTGCGGATGCGATCGTCAAATTATTCAGTGATGACCAAAAGGCGGCCAGCTTTAGTCAAAAATCGTATGAACTGGCCAAGCCGTATCTAGACGAAAAAATTGCACAAAAATGGCAGGCCCTGGTAAATGAGGTGACAAAATGATCAATCTGTTTGATAAATGGGATCAGGCTGCGCGCAATTTTAAGCTGGCACAACTGATCGCGCAGCTAAATATTCCGACGGTCGTGATTGATGATGATGGCTTTTTGCCACGTGAGATTCAATCACCGATGCAGTATTACTGTTCGCATACCAATGATGGAAAGCCCCTGTATTTTGATCAGATTCCGGTACCGCGGTTTTGGCGCATCGTCGGCAACAGCAATGGCGCTCAGATTTATGATTTGAACCATAAGCGTGCTGACGTTATCTTTACCAAAAAAGACAACACCAGGCTGGTTAAACAGGTCCGCTGGCAAAACGAGGCTGGTCAATTGCAATGGGTTGATGAGTATGATCAATATGGTCATCTGTTTGCCAAGACCAGCTGGAGCGACAATCAAGCGCGCCTTAAGCAATACTTTGACGAAAAAGGCCGGGTCGTGATTGAGTCGCATTTGGACAATGGCAGCATTTTTTTAAATACTGGCGAAGAATCGCGTTATTTCAAGACTTTGCCCGATTTTGTCAGTGATTATCTGCAAAAAAGCGGTTTAAATCTGGAGCAGATTTTTTATAATACATTAAGCACCAGTTTTTTTACTACGCTAAAGCTGCCACAATCAGGTCATGATACGTTGTTTTGGCATGAGCCGATTAAAGGCGAGCTGCCAGGCAATCTGAATTATATTTACAAAAATCAAACGCGGACACGCCATGTCGTGGTCCAAGACTATCGTGTCTGGCGAGCCAATCAGCAGCTTTTTAAGACCAATGAACGCGTTGATACTCGTTATCTGGGTATCGTTTATCCGCATCCACGGGGGAATTCGCTGCGACCAAAAATCCTGATCATGACCAACTCTGATCAGATCATGAACTTGGAAAACCTGGTCAAAATCTTGCCACAGTTTGAATTTCATATTGCGGCATTGACTGAGATGTCAGATCGCTTGATGGGGATGCAGAAATACGATAACGTACACTTATATCCGATCATCGGGATGGATAAGGCACGCCGGCTGATCAAAAAATGCGACGTCTATCTAGACATCAATCAAGGTGATGAGATCTTGGATGCCGTACGTGCGGCGTTTGAAAACAACATGCTGATTCTGGGCTTTAATGAGACGTTGCATGAGCCACGATTGGTTGCTGATGAAAATCGCTATCCGGCAGCTGAATATGACAAGCTGGCGATTAAGATCGTGCAGGCGGTCGCTCAGGCCGAGGAAATGCAGCGCTTGATTGATACACAGCGACAAGAAGCCAGCGATGAGCCGGTGGAACGTTTTAAATCCGGTCTTGAATCACTGGTAAAAGACTGATTGATCAATAAGAAAATGGAAGTGACAGAATGCAGACCGAAAGACGACCTAGTTTTACCAAAGCGCTGCTGATCTTTTCAGCGTTTTGTATCTTGATCTTGATGCCACCAGAAGCTGCGCGCAATATCACTGAGCATCCTAAGCTGACGATTCTTTGGGTGATTTTGTATCTGGGCTTTTTTGTCCTGATTATTGCCTTGGGAAAAAAACTGTATCAGCGCTATGACCATTTTCCACATCGGATACAAGGCTTTTTTGCCAAGGCCAAGACGATTTTAGGCGGCTATCTGGCCATCGTAGCAGGTGAGATCGTATTAGGGAGTCTGAATCGCTTGATCTATCATCAAGTACAGACGGCCAATAATCAGGCAATTATTGATTCAATGAACGGCAATCCAATTATTATCGGCCTGGTGTGCTTTTCCGCCGTCTGTCTGACACCATTTGCCGAAGAATTGATCTTTCGTGGTCTGTTTATGAATTTGTTTTTTGACGGGCGCGCATTTTGGCTGCCGATTATTCTCTCGGGGCTGATTTTTACGCTGGTGCATGCCAGCAGCAACATTATCAGCTATCTGATCTATTTTTATATGGGTTGCGTTTTGGCTTATGTCTATCGTTCAACCGGCAACCTGAGCAATTCAATCGGGGTTCATTTGATTAACAATCTGGTCTCGATTATGCTCATCTTACCGGCAGTAATCAAATAGGTCGTTGAAAATAAAAATTTTCGGAATTATCTTGCAACCGCTTACAGAATGTGTTATATTATAGACGTGGAAGGATAAGAGATATATCCAGCGAAGCGCGTGATGCGGTTTCGACTGGAGCTGGAGGCTGAAGTCATCGAGTAGGCTTAGAAGCAGCATAAGCGTAACCAGAAGCATCGGATTGTAATTGTGTGGTTACCAGCGTGCGCCAGTACTAAATAAAATAATGCAGCTTTGCGGAAGATTGAATCAAAAATGTGTTTAAGTTAAGTATGAAAATTATATGCTTGGCGCAAAGTAGCAGATTCCTTCCCAAAGTGGCTCGTCTCAATTATGAGGCGGGCCTTTTTGGTCGCCTTGAATTATTTTCTATATACAGTTATTCAACGTGATTGATGTGCTAAAAAATAATCGTGCTTTTTAAAAAGAACCTTGAAAATAATTATGAAAACAAGTAGACTAGCCTTTGCTGTGCTTTTAAGGATACCAAGAGGGAAAAGGAGAGAAGTAATGACCAAGTATCGCTTGCAATCGCTGTTGTTCGTCTTTGTTGCCTTTATGCTGGGCTGTAATGAGTATATGATCGTCGGAGTCTTACCTGATATTGCCAAAGAGTATCATGCCTCGCTTTCATCGTTGGGATATACCGTGACCTTGTTTGCTTTGATCTATGCTATCTCAACGCCAATTGTAACGACTCTGGCAAGCCGCTTTAATCGTTACCATGTTTTGCTGGTCTTGATGCTGATCTTTTTTGTCGGCAATACCTGGACGGCGTTGGCAACAGGCTTTTGGTCATTGATGGCTTCGCGAGTGCTTACGGCGACAGTCGCCGGAGCCATCATCTCGTTGGTACTGGTGATGGCCAATTACGTTGCGCCGCGCGATAAAAGGGCGAGTCTGGTATCATGGGTCTTTGCCGGGTTCAGTATTGCCTCGATCATCGGGGTCCCAATTGGTACGACAATCAGTACGACGTTTTCATGGCACGACAGTTTTTGGATGATTACCTGGCTGACGATTTTAACTTTTATCATGCTGGTTTGGCTGGCCCCCCGCGATACGCCTCAAGTACGCGGCAGCTTTAGCTCGCAGTTTAGCCTGTTCAAAGATGTTCGTGTCTTAATGGGGGTTACGTTTATCGTCTTGGTATGTGCGGCTGATTATACGTTTTACACCTATGTCCGGCCTTTGTTTACCAATCTGATGGACTTTAGCGATACCTGGCTCAACTGGCTTTTGTTTGGGATGGGAATCTTCTTCATGTTTGGCAATAAGTTTGGGGGCTATCTCGCAGATCACCGTGGCATTCAGTCACTGCCCAAGATCTATGCCTTAATGACGCTTTGTCTGGCTGGTCTGGCTTCAAGCTTTCAGTATCGTTGGCTGGGAGTAGCGTTGATTGCCGCACTCTGTGTGATGGTAGCCTGCTATGGCTCATCAACGCAATTGATGTTTTTGGATATTGCCGAAAAAGAATATCCACAGTCGTTAGATTTGGCATCATCTTTAAATTCGATTTTTGCCAACATCGGTATTTCTTTGGGCTCATTTACGGCAGCCGAAACGGTTCACTTCCTGTCACTTAGCAGTGTTGGCTATGTCGGGGCGATTTATGGCCTGCTGACGGTACTGGTGATTGGAGCATTGAGCCGGCGCTATCATAATGCATATCCATATTGATTAATGAGGTTGGGAATTAACTCAACCTCTTAACTACGTATGGATAATAATGCCTCAGCGCAGTAGCTGACTGGCAGTTCAAACGCTGATAAATCAGCATTTGACCGACCTAGCCATCCTTGCGGGAGGTTCGAAGACAAACTCCGAAAAGCGGTCGCAAGCTGATTTTCGGAGTTTTTTCTCACTCTCTTTATTTTTCAATCAATTATAAAATTAAAATTCTCACATTTATTTTTAATTTTATAATTGACATCTAATCTCGAGCGTGATAAATTAAGAACATCGAAAAAAGAGGAGGCAGAAAAAATGATGTTTGCTGAAAAAACCAGTCAATTGTCCAACATTATTATTATTCGCATTATTATCTAGGTGATGCGGGCATTTTGGCGTGTTCGCATCACCGCCCTCGATGATGCGAACGGTTCAGCAAATGGTTTATCTGCCAGCAGCTGACTGTTCATGAAACAGTCGGCTGTTTTTTGTTTAGGGGTGATTTTTATGGAAAGCGACATTAGTGGCATTAGCGACATTAAGAAAATAAATAGTAAGGATACGATTAAAATAATAGGAGGATGGCTATGGAAAATGCGACAGAACGAATGACGATGAATGATGAAAAAATGGAACGCGATCCGGTGAAGACGGTAATCTTGGCGTCAATGATGGGGACAGCTATTGAATTTTTTGATTTTTATGCCTACGGAACGGCTTCGGCAGCCTATTTTCCTAAGGTATTTTTCCCTCAGATGACGCCACTGTTAGCTACGCTGCTGAGCCTTTTGACGTTTGGGGTCGCCTTTGTTGCACGGCCGGTTGGCTCATTTGTTTTTGGCCATTTTGGTGATCGCCTGGGTCGGAAAAAGACACTGGTCGTATCGCTTTTGGTAATGGGGGTTGCCACGGTGGCGATCGGTTTCATTCCCGGCTACCAAAGCATCGGGGTTAGCGGCGCGCTGCTGCTTTGTCTCTGCCGTTTCGTTCAAGGAATCGGTCTGGGCGGTGAATGGTCCGGGGCTGTTTTGGTCGCAACGGAAAATGCCCCAGCCGACAAGCGGGCGCTTTATGGAGCCTTTCCTGAAGTCGGGGCACCAATCGGCTTTTTCATCTGCAATGGCTTGTTCTACTTCTTGGAAAAAATGCTGACCCCAGCCCAGATGATGAGCTTTGGCTGGCGGGTGCCTTTCTGGGCCTCATCCGTTTTGGTCGTAATCGGTCTCTACGTTCGGCACCGTCTGCAGGAAACGCCGCTGTTTAAGCTGGCTCAGGAACGCGACAATACAACGCGCTCGCCTTTAAAGGAAGTCTTTAAGGAAAACTGGCGTGAGATCTTGAAAGGCACCTTTTTGATGGGCGCTACCTATGCAATGTTCTTTACGCTAACGACGTGGTCACTTTCCTTTGCTACGACAGCATTAGGCTTTAGTCATTCTGAATTCTTGCTGCTGTTGATGGCGGCGATCGTTGAGTTTGCCGTATTGATCATGACCACTTCAGTCTTGGCTGATAAAGTTGGACGCAAGAAGGTTTTGATGACGGCCTCGGTTGCCTTGGTTGTGTTCTCATTGGTCTTCCCATACTTCTTGGAGGGTCAGCACAATATGGTCGGCATGCTGCTGTTCTTAGGCCTGGGATTTGTGGTAATGGGGACGCTGTATGGTCCAGTCGGTGCGGTCTTGCCAGAGTTGTTCCCGACTAAGGTTCGCTATTCCGGTGCCGGGATCACCTATAACCTGGCCGCAGTTGTTGGGGCAGCCGTTGCGCCAACCATCACAACTTGGCTGATCGCTACGTTTGGCTTGCACTATGCCGGGATGTACATGTTTGTCTTGGCAGTGGTTTCGGTGGTTGCCTGGGCACTGACGCCAGAAACCAAGAATGTTGACTACACGAAATAAAGCTTTAGTGAAGTGAAAAGGCATCGCCAAAAATGACGGTGTCTTTTTTTATGTTAAGATTAAAAAGATCAATTAAAGCAATTAAGGAAGAGTCTCATGAACAATTGGCAGACGTTTTATTCAGCAGCTCAACAAGCGGAGATTCAATCAAAGCATCAGCGCGGAATTGGTTTTCCGGCTGAACTTTATCAACGGGCGCTCAAAACTGGCAAATTTATTCCTCACTACCAGCGCATCAAGGCTTGTCAACAGGCACAGCTGCCGCTTTTGACTGAAGATATTCAGAATCTGACGGCAGTGATCAATCATCAGCCCCTTGCCAGCCCAGCTACTGGTTCAGCAAAGCGGCGTCAGCGAACCAAGCACAGAACAAGACAGCCTGTGGCTATCAACGCTAAGGCTGCTGCTAAGACTGGCGTTAAAAAACAGCTGCAAAGTATGCTGAAGCGTTACGACAGTCTGGTTGCCAGCGCGGAGGAAATCGGCGTAATGCAATTTGAAAAGCACCGCCGCTATCGAAATCGTGCTTTTGAGATTCTTAATAATCCGGACGCAACGGCGGCAGCCATGCATCGCCAGGTAAACTATCTGGAAGGGCAGATTCAGCGCTTAGAAGAACGCATGCAGCAGCGAATGTTTTAGCCGCAGCGGAGAAGCTTCAGTCGTTCACTAAAAACGAATCCAATTAAAAAGGGCATGCTACCGCTTTTAAAGCGGAGCATGCCTTTTAGTCAGTAAAAATAGGCCAATAAATGAGTTAACGTGCCGCATTCATAAAGAAGATAGCCGCCAAGGCCAAGATAAATCAATGCGCTGATTTGATTGCCATGCTTTTCTAAAATGCCGGCTATTACAGGAAGATGAGTCAAAACCAATGCAAAGAAAAATACAATGATCAGCATTAATGCAAAGGTCAGCAGCGTAGCATAGACTGCTTTGGGAGTAGTCATGGCGGCAAAAAGCGGCGTATAGATGCCGAGATTATCGGCACTGCACGATGTAACCGTGAGTAAGGCGACGTAACTGCTTAGCTTGAAGCCGGTTAAGCCAGTTTGAATGTCTTGATCGTCGTCATCATTGGAAAAGAGTAATCGGCAGCCAAAATATAGTGGAATGATGCCTAAAAGGCCCAGTATCCATTCTGACGGGATGGTATGCAGGATTAGTCCCAAGATTAAAGAACAGCTTACCAGAATGATAACGCCGATTACATTGCCAAATAGAATATAGCGGTATTTTCGGGGCGCCTTGCTTTGCGCAAAAAAGGCCACTAAGAAGCCAAGATAGTCCAGATTTGTCGAAAGATAGGCAGTTACGGCCGAGATGATTGTATTGAACATAAAAAACTTCCTTGTCGATTAATTAAGGTCGGTTGATTTAACCATGTGGCAAGTCTGATGATTGTCAACGGTTGGCCAATGTTGATAATGATAAACGAGTTGACAATTGTAGTCAATTTGGTTTCGCCAAGCTTAAATTTATTGATTGGATGATTTCTGATCTAAAGATGTCAAAGGACGTAAGCTGGCGAATGGCCGCGGCATCCATCCTATTGATTCTTCAATGGCAGCAATGTCGATGAAGAGCGAAAGATTTATGACTCGGCCGATCAAGGTTAAGAATGTAATTGAGCTGAGAGAAAAATTGCACTTGAACAATAATTGCATTGGCGTTAAAGTGTAGAGAATCTCTTACAAAAAGGAAGTTGAAAGCATGATTCATAACTTTACCATCGACCACCAATTGAATCACCGTACGATTCGCAAGTTTAAAGACCAGCCGCTGACTGATGAGCAGCTGACAACGCTGTTTGAAGTTGCTCGTCAGACCGCCAGCAGTGAGTTTTTACAGCAGATGACGATTATTCGAGTAACCGATCCGCAAAAACGGGCCGTGATTCGCGCGGTCAGCACCCAGCCATATGTTGGAGCGGCAGGCGAATTGCTGATGTTTATCACTGATCTGCACCGTAATGAGCTGATCCGGCACCATCAGGGAAATTTTGACGATCGTCGTATTGAAAAAACCGAGATGTTTCTGCAGGCCTATGAAGATACCGTACTAGCCGTGCAAAACGTTTTGATCGCCGCAGAAAGCATGGGGCTGGGCGGCGTGATTCTAGGGTCGATTCAAAATGAGCCCGCTAAGATTATTAATACGCTGCACCTGCCTAAGCATACCTTCCCAACGCTGGGCCTGCAGCTTGGGGTACCGGATCAAGAACCACAGCTGAAGCCTAGACTGCCATTGAATAAGATCGTTTTTGAAAATGAGTATCAAGATATTGATCCAGCCAGTCTTAAGGATTATGACCAAATTGTAAATACCTATTATGATCTGCGCGATACCAGTCGCCGTATTGACACGTTTACCGATCAGGTCAATGGCGCTAAGTTGAATGGCACGCCACAGGTTCGCGATCAGATTGCTCAAGCACTGCATGATCAAAAACTGTGTCTGGACCTATAAGTTATTCCGCATCGTTGAAAATAGCGGGGGAATTCGCTATGATCAAACTATAAGGGGGCGGTCAGATGCCTAAATGGTTTGAAAAGACAATGCGGATCATAGTATTGGGAATCTTTGTGTTTGGTATCATCTGGTTTGGCTACCTGATTTTAGTGAAGGTCAGTGGTCAATGACCAACATGAGTAAAAAAGCGACCGACAGGAATGCCGATCGCTTTTTTACTTTTTTCGGATTTCTTTGGCAAAATGAGCCTGCTGATATGGCGGGTAGGCATGTTGACAGCTGAGAATCTCAGTGTTGACTATTGGAAAATATGATTGGATGGTACGGACATGATAATCAAGAAAATAAAAAAACAGTCGCGTGTCAACGACTGTTTGAACAATGCCCCAGACAGGATTCGAACCTGTACATGGTCACCCATACAACGACCTGAACGTTGCGCGTCTGCCAGTTCCG
>NZ_JABAFO010000021.1 GCF_012843675.1 Lactobacillus sp. MRS-253-APC-2B | reverse complement strand
AGTAAAGCCTTTTTCAGCTGTTCTAACTGGCGCTGCTTTTCTTCATGCAAAGTGATAGTTTTGTCGAGAGATTGAAAGAGTTGTCCAATTTTTTCTTGCTCATCCTCTCCTTTTGGCAAAGAAATATCGCTATTGAAAAAATCAGTTGCAGAAATATTTAGAAGGCCATGATTTCTAGCTCCTTCTGCTGCTCTTTTATAAATTTCTACATACCATTTTGTTGTTTCATAATATTCGGCTAAAAAGTTAGGCAAAACATGCGTGGGCTTAAATGCTATATACAGGCTTGAAACAACACCACAATTGAATTTTTCAAGTCGTTTTACAGCCCCATAAGGATAGCCATTAGAGTAACTTTTATTGTAGGCAAAATCGCCTTTATAAAGTAATAAATAATTAGATAGATTTTGACTAGCAACTTGTTTATCAAAAAAATTGTTTTGGGCAATTAATCCACTTTGTGCAGAGATAGTCAATGGTAAATTAGATATATTATTCTTATTTTTTCTAAGAATTCGATCTGTAATCTCTCCTAGCTTACGTTGCTCCCATTAAATAGAGGTTATATATCAATCTATAAATATCTAAAAAGGTAAATATATCTAATAATTAAGAATAAAGGGCTCTTAAACTAGCAAACTCTAAAATGGCATCATTTGATATTACAATGGCGCTTTATGATGTTCGGAAATCCATCAACTCCAGATATACTAAGATCATCAATTGCGAGTTAAACAAATGGAGGAATAATTATGAGAAACAAAGTGATCTTGGTAACTGGCGCAAGCAGCGGTATGGGGTTTGAAACGGCTAAGGCATTGGCACAGCAAGGCAATCGAGCTTACGGTGCGGCACGGCGTCTGAAAAAGATGGCGGCTTTAAAGCAGTATGGTGTTACACCAATTAAATTAGATGTTACTGATGAGGCATCAAGCAAGGCAACCGTTGCAGAAATCATTGCTAAAGAAGGGCGGATCGATGTTTTGATCGACAACGCTGGCTACATAAGTTATGGCGCGATTGAAGACGTTGATCTGGCAGAGGCCAAGCGTCAACTTGACGTTAATCTTTTTGGCTTGGCAGCATTAACCAAGAACGTTCTGCCTTACATGCGCTCCAGCATTCCGGTAAGATTATCAACGTTTCATCGATGGGTGGTCGCCTGGTATCGTTTATGGGCGGCTGGTATCATGCGACCAAGTATGCAGTTGAAGCTTTTAGCGATGCTCTGCGAATGGAAGCAAAGCAGTTTGGTATTGATGTAATTTTGATCGAATCAGGTGGCATCAAGACTGACTGGGGAAACATTGCGGCTGATCATCCCGCTGCCTTAAGGGGGCGCTTATGAAAAGACCACGCTCAAAGTCGCTGAAGGGATGAACAAGCAATATGATGAGCAGTTAAGGAAACCGTCAAGGCAGTTAATGCGCGACGCCCTAAGTCACGCTATCTGATTGGGTTCGGGGCCAAGCCATTGGTATTTGCTCACACCATTTTGCCAACGCGAGTATTCGACTTTATCATGATGCATGCTTCCTAAATAAAAAACGTCGCTTTTAAATTAAAGTTTCTTAATCCTTGCTTGATAAAATCTAATAAATTCCAGAATAATGGTTGACATTTATCGTTATGCCACGTATTATGATTACAATAAAATTAGAAATTGCTTAGAAGGGATGAGTAATCGCGGGCAGCCTTTAAAGAGAACCGGGTTAGGTGAGAGCCGGGATCGTGAAACGCGGTGAAGATGGTCTTGGAGCAAGTCGGCAGGCGAGCCAATGGTAAGCCTGCCGCGGGGTGACGCCCGTTATCATTGTCCGGGTCTTCTAGTTTTAGAGTACTCAGTAAGGGCTAGATTGTGAGGTCTAGCTGAATCAGGGTGGTAACACGTTGAATAAGCAGTCAACGTCCCTGGGAGAAAGTGCAGGATGTGCTTTTCCCAGGGGCTTTTTTAGTTCCTGAGAAGTCCTGTCAAAAACGAATTTCGAAAGGAAGTTATCACATATGACGCAAGCACAAACTTTAACTTTTACCAACCGCACGACTTCACCATTCCGTTATGACATTGTCGGCAGCTTCTTACGTCCAGCTGAATTAAAGGCAGCTCGTGAAAAATTCGCCAACAAAGAGATTACAAAAGCTGAATTGAAAGCCGTTGAAGATAAGGCAATTAAAGAACTGGTTGAAAAAGAATCTAAGGCTGGGCTGCACGCGGTTACCGATGGCGAGTTCCGGCGCTCATACTGGCATTTGGACACGTTCTGGGGTTTTGAAGGCATTGCTCACACTGTTCAAGCGCATGGTTATCAGTTCCATGATGAAGAAACACGCGCCGACTCTGCTCAGGTTGTCGGTAAGATTAAATTTAACGGTACGCATCCTGATCTGGAAGCCTTCAAGTACCTCAAGAGCCTGACGGATGGCACGGGTCTGATTCCACGCCAAAGTATTCCCGCACCGGCCCAGTTTTACGCTGAGCTTTACCGGGGTGAAGGAAATATTCAGGCACTTGAAAAGGTCTATGCAACCAAAGACGAATTGATTACTGATATTGACCAGGCCTACCATGACTTGATTCTGGCACTTTATGAGGCCGGCTGTCGGGACTTGAAGATTGACGATTGTACCTGGGGTATGGTTGTTGATGATGATTTTTGGGCAACGATGACCGAACAAGGCTTCAATCGAGACGAATTAGAAAATGAGTATTTGCGTGTTAATAACGGGGCACTGGTTGATCTGCCAGAAGATCTGACGGTAACGACCCACATCTGCCGCGGTAACTACCACTCAACCTGGGCTACCAAGGGTGGTTATGGGCCGGTTGCTGATTATGTGCTGGCTAAAGAAAATGTCTCGGCATTCTACTTGGAATATGATTCGGATCGTGCAGGCGGCTTTGAACCATTGGCCAAGGTACCAGCTGATAAATATGTGGTTCTTGGTTTATTGACATCCAAGTCCGGTGAATTGGAAGATCGTCAAGTGGTACTGGACCGCATTCATGAAGCTGCTCAATATCATGATCTGGACAAACTATGCCTGAGTACGCAATGTGGTTTCTCTTCAACTGAAGAAGGTAACATTTTGACCGAAGAACAACAATGGGACAAAATTGCTTTGGTTAAGAGCATTGCCGAAGAAGTCTGGGATGCCTAAATAAACCTTTGTAAATGACATTTTTCCTGAAAAAGACAGTGTAAAGACTGATAATCGACAGTGGGCTAAGATTATTTCAGTCAGATTTACTGTCAAAGTATCAATATCTCCTCCTTAAGTAACAAACCTCCTCGTTGAATCAGCGGGGAGGTTTTGTAGTTATCTAAATTTAAGCAGCTAGGTTTGTGATATTTGTCGAGCAGCAGGTTTTAGTTATTGCGACTGTTTAGGCGTGAACCGTGGCATCTTGCAAATCACTGGCTTTTTCGATACCGTGTGCATCCATATATTCAATGATTTGAGCGATGGTAATGTAAGGAACGTCAACGCGCTTGGCCATCTTAGCCAGATCATCACGGCGAGCCATGTGACCATCGGCTTTGAGCACCTCAATGATGACAGCTGCTGGTTCGGCACCCGCCAGGTAGGCCAGATCAACTGAAGCTTCCGTATGGCCGATGCGTTTGCGCAACCCACCATCCAAAGCATATAGTGGCTGAATGTGTCCTGGATGGTTAAAGTCATTAGGCTTGGCAGCTGGATTGGCAATATGCTTGATCGTTGCGGCACGGTCAAAAGCGGAGACCCCGGTTGTGACGCCGGTTGCCTCAAAAGTGCCATCTGTGGTTGTCATAAATGGCGTTTGGTGTGGATCGGTGCTGTGTTCAACCATTTTGGTAAAGCCCAGCTCGTGTGCCCGTTGGATGGTAATTGGCACGCACATCAGACCATTGGCTTCATGTAGCATCTCATAGACCGTTGCAGGAGTAATGCGATCAGCCAAAGCAACCAGATCGCCTTCGTTTTCGCGGTCCTCGTTGTCGGAAAGAATTACATAGCCACCGTTTTGCAATTGGTGAAGTGCCGTTTCGATACTGTCAAATTGAACCATAGTTATTAGCCTCTTTCTCTCTTTGCCAAAAGTAAAATCAATTCTCCGTTCGAACGTGGCCTTATCATAAGCCGATGTTTTCAATTTGTAAACCGTACTTTTAGATTATAGAAATGTTATTTATCGAATGAATCACGAACAATATGCAATAATTGCAACGAACGTTCGATAATAGATGACTGAACAAGTGCACAAAGCTCCTCTTAAAAAGCCAGACGAACGTTCGTAAAGCTTTTGGATCGCATGGATTGTCCGGTTCATGAAACGGCTGTCGATTTTGTTTAAAAGTGAGCTTGAAAATTAACAAAAAGAGCCACAAAAAACTTTTTCAAAAAATTTTTTGTGACTTGTACTTATTAATCATATTAAGATAATTGGTTAGCTATCAATGGTGAAATTGACTAAAAAGATTTAAAAATTAACTTCAATGATTTTGGACATTTCTCTCCAGTGCAGCTTGGGGAGCCATTTGTTCACGCAGCGCACCATAGATTGGCCGACCGCCCAGCAGATCATTGACTGCATAAGCAATGAACGTAACCAACAGCATGGGCAGAATTTGCTGAATTGTACCAACCATTTCAGTTAATAGACAGATTGCCGTAAATGGTGCCATCTCAATCGCGCCAAAATAAGCAGCCATCCCGATTATCACGATATTGATATAGGCCGTAGCAGGGATGATTCCGAGTTTTATCATCACCATTCCAGCTAAGCCGCCCAAGATTGCGCCCAACACCAGAATGGGCATGAAAATCCCCCCTGGGACGGCTGCTCCATAAGAAATCATGGAAAAAGCAAAGCGAATTACAAAATAGGCCAACAATAAAAACATGATGGTCTTAAAGCCATGTACATGATGAGGTAGCTGTGCAATGACCTCAACAAAGACATGACTGCCACCCAGCATTTTGGCATCCCACAGACCAATCGGAATCACCAAGAGGAGCGGAATGATTGAACGACGATTTCTTGGCAGCCAGTGAATCTTGCCATACCAACAGTGAATGTTAATCAGACAGTATTGGTAGAACCAAGCCAAAATCCCCAGCAAAATGCCGAATAAAATCAATGGCAAGTAGGTAGCAGGAGGCAGCCGATATACCACGGGAAGCCACATACACGGCCGCGTTCCGAAAAACAGCAAGGTCACGATGTCGGATGCAATTGCCGCCGTTAGTGCCGTCAGCCAGGTTTGAGACTCAAATGTATAAGTGATCTCTTCAATCAAAAATAGGGCGCCGGCCAATGGAGCTGAAAAAGCAGCGGAAAGTCCGGCGGCAATCCCACAGGCAATCATGATCTTGGTTTCGTCCTTGGATGATTTAAAGCATTTTTCAGACAGTCCTTGATCAATCGCTGCCCCCATCTGAATACAAGGACCCTCGCGACCTAGGAACAGCCCTGGACAGATTGCCATTAGGCCGATTATGTATTTGCGCCAGAGTACCGACCACCAAGACATCCAGTGTTCATCATGGAGAATGTCTTCAACTTGTGGAACGCCGGAACCAACGATGTCAAATAAATGATTTTTTAATAGGCGTGACATGATCAGCCACAAAATAATCGTACCAATTACGTAGCCGCCTAATGCCCAAAAATGGGTTTGCATGTATGGGTAGATGACGTTGAGTTTCTGCAATGTAAAATCAATAATTTTGCGAAAGCTTGCCACAATTAGACCGGTTACTAATCCCACGGCAATTCCACGTCCAATCTTCTTTAGAAAATTGGAGGCAAAGGGACGCTGGAGAATTTCGCTTGCGTCAATTTCTTTCAAAATAAGATCCCCTTTTTAAGTAGCTGTCTAAATTTAAGATGGTTCGTGACACTCCCAAATTTAAAGACGAACGTCATCTAATCGTCAAACAGCAGCTTTTTAGCATGATTTATTCAGTAGTTTAAATACTGAATGTTGATTACGAAAAATATAGCACAGGTGAAACCGTTTTTTAAGAATCATTCATTAAAATAACTTAATTTAAAGTATCTTTTTATCTATTTTTACAAAAATTAAGTGATTTATTTGTTATTAGCGTTATACTTTTTTGATATCAGGATTCTGAGAAGCTGTTTTTGATCGCCTGTTTGAAAAGATGAGGAGGAATTTGCGATGGCAAAGGATCTAGAAAATAAGACTGCAATCGTAACGGCAGCCAGTCGCGGTATTGGTCTGGCAATTGCTGAAAAGTTTGTTGCAGAAGGAGCGATTGTCTACATGGTGGTACGCGACAGTGAAAAGAACCGTCAGTTGACCGAACAACTGCATGATCAAAACGAAAATTATCGGTGCGTCTTTTATGATGCATTTGATTTTACGACCTATGCACCGATGATTCAGCAAGTTGTTGATGAGGTAGGGCATTTGGATATTTTAGTCAATAATTTTGGCACAACGGACGTTAGCAAAGATACGACGCTGGTGGATGGCGACAGTAAGGCTTTTTTTGATATCGTTGATAAAAATATCGCAAGTGTCTAGTACACGTCTAAGTATGCCGTCAAAGCAATGCTGAAACAGGAAACGGGCGGCAGCATCGTCAACATTTCATCGGTTGCTGGAACGACGCCTGACATCAGTCGACTGGCATACGGCGTCTCCAAGGCAGCTATCAACTCGCTTACCAAGCAGACGGCCGTCGAATATGCGCGCAATAAAATCCGAGCCAATGCAGTACTGCCAGGATTCGTTGGTACGGATGGCGCACTGCAGAATATGTCAAAGAGCTTTTTGGACGGATTCTTGAAACACGTACCATTGCATGAGATCGTTAAACCCGTCGACATTGCCAATATGGTCGCCTTTCTGGCCAGCGATAAGGCAAGATACGTTACCGGTGAACTAGTGACAGTTGCCGGTGGCTTTGGGCTGCCGACGCCGATTTATGGGGATGCCATGAGCGGAAATATCAAACAAGGCTAATAAAAAAGAACTCGTCAGATTTGGCGGGTTCTTTTTACATATCAACTATTAATCAGCCTTGCTCAGTAGGGCGCGCATCTGCTGGATTGGAATGCGGCTGTAGCTGAGGTTCATTCGATAGACGTATTCAAGATCAGCCTGCCATTTTTGAATTGCGCGTTTGAATTTACGATTAGAGCGGTTACGGCGGATTAAATACCTAAGATGATGCACGACTTCGGATTTTGATAATTGCCCATTAACAATAATCTGTCGTAGAATCGCGTGACGTTGAATAGGTGTCAACCCAATCTGCGAATTGACGTTGTAGCCAAGCTTATGTAAAACAGATTCCTCATTGCCAAATGTTGGTACGAAGTGATTGCTGGTATGTTCATCTGGTAGCTTTGGTTTCCAAAAATCTTCAAGAACATAATGACAAAGTAACTTACCATCATGACTGATTTTTCGGTAGACCGATTCTTTAATCATGAGTTGATCACAGGTTTGACAATAATAGACAGGAAAACGGATATTAAGATTGCGTTTTTTGGTTCGAGAATAAATATTTGCCAGGCCGTAAAACATAATTGTATTATGCTGCTTGGCTTTGCAACGAAATTTTGTGATCCGTGTCAGATACCAGTCGTCTTCAATTGGATACTGACAGAATTTTTTGCCATTTTTAGTAATGATCGTTAATTCATTAATAGATTGTTGTTCGTTGGTAGGTTTTTGCGCCTTTTTAGAACTGGATGAAAATTGATCGGAAGGTTGCTTGAAGTAGCTTGCTGATTGCCAAGGCTTAGTATCAAATGAAGAGTCGCCAGTAGTTGATGACCTTTTATGTATAAAATGATTAGTTTGGTTGGCATCTGATTGAGGCGTTGATGTAGTTGAGATTGGCTTTGGATGATGATTATCTGAATTAGTTGACTGTTTGATGGTTTCCTCATAGGCCTTTTCAGAGCGTCCCATAATCTTATTACTTGAGTTAGTCGATCGTTCAATAATTTTTCCTACAGTAGATTTATTTTTAATAGTTGTTTGGATTGACTGATCAGAAAGAGGCGGCTTGATCGGTTCATTTTCTTGATCCTTTTTTATGAGCAGATATGTAGCGATAATTATCAAAATCATAAACAACATAAAAAGATAATTCATGAAAAATACACTCTCCTAATATAAATACTCTCCCATAAGTATTAACTTGTTTATTATAAAACGTTTACATACACTTGAAAATATGTCATGAAACATGATTTTATCAGCAGTTCAGTCAAATTCAGTCAAACAGATCGTCAAAAACTTTTTTAATTATTTTTAGTAAGCGCAATCGTTACGACTAAATAGATAATTAGACAGATTTTGTCTTAGATAAATAAAAACTTTTACTCTGACAAGGACAAAATCTTCTGGTAAGATATACGAGTTGCTCAAAACCGAACTGGTTACGTCGTTTTGTCTCATGGGCCCGTGAGGCAGGACAGCTGGCGAGAAATTGAGCACTTCTCGTCAACCGAGGTGGGGGTCGCCCCACGGACAAGCGGCCGCAATCATCTGGTTGTGGTAAAAGCTACTGAGAAAAAGGAGAGAATTGATTCATGGAACGCAATGAAAATTACTTTGTCTGGCTGTTCAACCAATTGAAGGGGTGGCCAATGCAAAACTATCTGCTGTTCTTTTTTGCACTGGGCTTTCAACTGGCGCTCTTGATCAGCAGTCCGATTACATCCGTTACGCTGATCACGTTTGTTGGTACAATCTTGGGGACGCTGTGCGTATTGGCCATTAACGCAACCAAGGCAATCAACGGCTGGCTGGGACTGATTTCGGCGGCCTGCTTTATCTACGCTGGTCTGGCCGCCAAAAACTACCTGTCGATCTTTGAACAGATTGCTTATGTCTTGACGCTTGATCTGCCGGTAATCTTTGCCGTCCGCAGCTGGAACGATGACACCAAAAATCACCTGCGCCGTTTTGGAGCCAAGCAATGGATCGTAGCCATTATCGGTACGCTCTTGGTTTATGTAATCAGCGGCTATCTGATCGGCAATTTGACTAATGATCCGCGGCCATGGATCGATGCCATCAGCTTTGCCATTAGTTTGACGGCAGGCATTATGTGCTTTATGCGCTACAACAACCAGTACTATTGGTGGCTGGCTTCGGGAATCTTCCAACTGATTCTTTGGGGTGTTACCTTTGCTCAAGGGGATGCCACGCTGGCAATGGCCATCAACAGCTTGATCTACGTAGTTAATGACATTCTGGCCTTTACGGTTTCGCCATGGTTCAACCGTGGTCGGCGTCAGGCTGGTTTGACTGAGATGGAATAGGCTAAATTAACTTACAGCTGCTTTCAGAGAAATCTGGAGGCAGCTTTTTTGATGTCAATGGGTAAAAAGAATGGCGTCAGCGGCTAAAAAACATACCATACAATGGCATTGGTGAGGGGGAATGTCAGAAGGCCATGGTATACAGCGAGTCAGGCAGAATGGCATTGATAATGAAAAACAGCCCCATTACGGTAATGAGACTGTCTGATAAGTTTAATTAATCAGAAACGTTTTGCCAGCCCAACACTCGCTGAACTTGCAACTGTGGCTTGGACGATTGTGGTAGCTTAGCCAGGAATTGTTTTGCATCAGTAATATTAGTAAACGTTAATGCATTTTCTGCCTGGGTAGTGGTTTCAAATTTGCTACCGTCAGCCGCGATTGCCAAAAGATAAAGCTGGGTGTTAGCTTGGGAATCGGTCATTGTAATGCGGTAGGTAGGTTTTCTGAACAGCTTGGCTAAAAATGTAATGACATAATAGGAGACGGCAAAGATAATCAAATATTTAACGAATATAATGATTGCTTCCATGATCGATTACGCCTCCGCTTGATGTGAAAATTAGTGATTGGCTAAATAGTCAGATTCGCGGTTCAATTGATGAACATAGCCATCAACCTCGTTTTTCTGACTTTGCGTGACATAATAGTCATTTTCTAAAGTCGTCAAAGAAACGGTCTTGGTTTCAAAATGGCCGCCCGCCACATCGCCTGAGGCACTTGGAACCCACATCTTATAGGTAACGTTCTCGCCATCAACTTTATAGTAGACAAAGCTGCTGGGATCGCCGTTTGCGGTAATGTAACTGTAGCCTGCGGTATCGCTGCCACCAGGATTTTCACCGGCTGGACTGTAACAGAAGAAGTCGCTGCCAATGTATTGTTTCATCCAGTTGGGTTCAACCAAAAGCAGCAGTAAAATACCGGCAGTTTTGTCATCTACTTTGGCTGGCGTGGTAGTACTGGAAGTCTTGGTGGAACTATCTGATATACTGCTCGTTGATTGACTGGCCTCGCTTGAACTGGTTGATTTAGCTGATGAGCTTTTTTTACTGGTGCTGGAACGCTTTTGTGTACTGGTTTGGGTTGTGGATTCGCTGCTTGATGCCGATGAGCTGGTTGATTTAGAACTGCCGCATCCTGCTAACAAACCGCAGCTAAGTAAGACGATTGTGCCACTGAGAATCTTTTTATTCATAATTGCTCCTCCAATTGTGCGTGTGTACTAATAATAACTCATTTTTAATAATCGTTATGCATGATTGGTTAAATATTAGTGTGTTTTTTGATGCACGATTAGCTAAATACAATCTGTGTTCCGGTATCGATTTCCTTTGAAAACTTGCTGATCATGATAATCACATAAAAACAGCTCCATTCCGGTTGATTCGTAATGGGGCTGTTAATTTTGGTATTATAAGATTTTCATCAACGGGATGCTTTAGTTGTGGCGTTTCTTAAAGAGACCCGTGAATGAAAGTGCCAGACTAGACAGACCAAGTCCAAAGACAGCCAGGATACCGGCAGATTCTTGGTTACCGGTTTGTGGCAACGTCTTTTGTCCAGTAGTCGTATCGACAGCAGTCTTGTTGCTGGTGTTGACAGGAACAGCCGGTTGAACGGCAGTTGGCTGTGATGGAGCAGCTGGCGTTACCGGAGTAGAAGTTCGGTCCGGAGTCGTCGGTGTGTCCGGTGTTGACGGCGTGTCTGGAGTAACCGGATCAGCATGGTAGGTAACCGTAACTTCAGAGTCAGCAGTGTTTTCATCAACTGTCATCGCAGCGACCGTAGCCGTATCAGGTGTCATGTTGGCGATGGCAGGCGAGACAACGCTGGCAATGCTTGATTCCAAACCGTCGTACTGTTGCCGGTAACCAGATCAGTCGATTTGGTGCCGGTTAAGGTTACGGTTTGAGTTACATCATCGGCAACCGGATTACCTTGTTCGTCAGCAAAGTGAATCGTCCGCTGCACGGTCTTTTTAACGGCTTCTTCTTTTATGTTGTGGCTGTAGGTAACCGTAACTTCAGAGTCAGCAGTATTTTCATCAACCGCCAAAGCAGCGACCGTAGCCGTATCAGGAGTTATATTGGCAACAGCAGGTGAGTCCACACTAGCAAATGTATCACCATTAACTGCTTCCCAAGTAAATACGGTTCCGGTAGCATCAGTTGGCGTTCCGTAGAAGGTCAGCGTTTGTGTAACATCATTGGCAACGGCTTGATTGTTGCCGTCGCCATCGACGTAGTGAATCGTCCGCGTAATCATTTTGACTGCCTGCACGATAACTTGCGCGGTTGCAGTTACGGTATCTTGATCATTGATTTGGTAGATGTAGGTAACGTTGTAGATACCTGGCGTGGTTAAGTTACCATCAGCATCCAGCGGCAGGTTGGATGTGTCGACTTGGTAGGTTCCGGCGCCACCAGTCGTGCTGTAGGCTAATTCCTTTTGCTCGGTAACGGTCATTGAGGATTGATTGGTGAACTTGACGCTTGGATTCTGCTGCAGGTTCAGCGCTTGATTCCAGCTGCTGCCACTTGGCAAGGTAACGTCCTGTAGCAAGAAGACGGGCTGTACTTTTACATACAGTTTGGTTGCGGAACCATCTGGATGAGTCGTACCAAAAGAGAAGTAGTTGTAGGTCTGCCAAAGATCGTGGCCGTTGGGAGCGATATTGGTCGAGTAACCAAGATTCTTGACCGCGTTAAAAATATTAATGGCATTGATTCTAAAATAGCCATCGGTAAACAGCGTATCTTCCGCGCTGCCATTGGTAAAATTGGTTACGGTAACGTCGTTTGGTGAAACGTTAGGCATGGCTGCTTGAATGTCAGCTGGCGCGTCTTGGTAGCGACCGTTGGCATTCTTGATAACGGCGTGGTAGCTGCCATTGATGTTTTGAATGGCGCTGATGGTATCAGTTGCTGGTACGGCCAGTCGCATGTTTAGTGAATGGATGTCATCAGAATAGAAATTGCCGTCCGCATCCCAGTAGTAGAAATATTCATCAAACGTCATGTTGCGCGCGGCCTGGTCTTGTTCAAGCGCTTTATCGGCAGTATCATCCGCCAGTGCTGCCAGCTGCTTTTTCATTTGTTCCAGGTTGGCGATCTTCATTGGAACGGTAGCAGTCAGCGATTGACCAACTTGCAGCGTAGCCACGAATTGAATCTCAATCACCTGATCCCAGGAGAAATCTGCATTCTGCATCAAATCAGCCAGCGTTTCAAAGTCGCCGGCCGTGATGGCATCGTAAACTTCCAAATCGTCTGGCAAGGAGCCGGTAGAGGAGGTAAATTGAATGCCGCTGCCGATCTTGTCAGTAGCGATAACCGGTTTGATCATGTTTACGTCTGTTGAATTATTGGCGGCAAACGTTGGCAGCAAGACGATTTCTTCAACTTTGCGGCTGTCAGAATTATCGTTGGTAACGACCGTGTTGACGTCGAAAGTACCATCGGATTGAGTGGCATTTAAAATTGAGGTGCCGTTATATCCAGTCGTCTGGTTGTTAGCCGTGATGCTGACGCCATGTTGAATGTTATCAACTGAAGGCGCTTCGGAACTATTTTGATCAGAGTTGATGATGGTCTGATCAGCTTCGGTTGTTTGTGAAGCAGCAGTCATAGCTGATTCAGTAGTTGCAGATTGCGTGTTGGCGGTTGTTAAGTCAGTGTTTGACTGAGTAGCAGCGGCCTTGTCGGCATCCGAGTTAGTGTCAGTTGCAGTTTGGTTGGTCGTGTCTGTGGTAGTCGTGTTTGAATTCGTGGCAGCTGAATTAGTGTTAGTCGTAGATTCAGTTGCATCAGTCTCAGTAGTGCTAGTTGTTGATTGAGCCGCATTGGCCGTTAATGTAGTCGTAACTGCACCATTATCGCTGGTATCGGCATGAGCGGTTGTTACGCTGCTGCCGATAAAGAACAGACTGGCAATCGCAACGGAAGCAATTCCAGTCCCTAACTTACGCAGCGAAAATCGCAGTTGGTGATCGCTGGCTTTTTTGATTTTTAAATTGTGATTATTTTTACTAAGCATGGTGTAATCATCCCCTTATGTTTGGCTAAAACTATCATTCGTATGATAATCAAGTCAAGGATTTTATAACCCGTAATGATGCAATTAATGCACAGGCAAAGCTTTAGCAAAATTAAAAGTTTATAAGATATGATAAAATTCTCATATCTTATAAATGCTAATATAATACTGTTTTTAGACGATATATACACGATGCTGAGTGATGAAATCAATAAGCATAAGTTGATTATCGCTTGAATAGGCAATCTTCGAATATAGTTTATACATTAATAGTTACCAAAAGGGATGAATTGAGATTTAAAGTGCGGATTAGGAAGAAATTGATCAAATGTCGCTCGTTATTAAATCTTAAAAGCGGTAAAATCTAAATTAGAAAAAAGATTATTGACTTGAAGGGAAGTGTCGATCATGAAAAAGACATTATATGACGGCGAACATTTTCAAGTAGTTCTGGAAAGCAAGCAGCCACTGGTTAAAGGCGTTAAAACCGACCTCCACAAACTGGCTGGTGTAATGCTGGCAGCTGGGGCAGCATGGTTATTAATAAAAAAGCATTAAAATGATTGAGCTGGTATAATGCTCAGTCCAACGTAATAAAACCGTTCAATCGGCTTGGCCGGCTGAACGGTTTTTGCATTACAAAGATAGGGTTGTAGGTGAGTTGCGTCAGAACTATGGTACCAAAATACTCGGTGGTAGATGATGAATTGTTGGGGATGCTGAATAGATGGTGAGATCAACGGGTCATCAGTTCGAGTATTGATAAAGCGATGGACTTGCAGTAATTTATTCAAAAATTACTGCATAAAAACATATGATAAAACCTTCATTACCTACGATCGGGAAAAATCAAAAATGGTAGGTAAACTGCACCGTAAATTATGCATGGTTGGCTGCGAACATGCATTTAAAGTCATTCAGCCAGATGATCCGACGATGGTTTCGATAAATAAATTAAGTAGTTTCTAAAACTATGTAAAGCGTTGCCAAATCGGTGATAAATATGGTATGATTGCCCCAAGTTATTGGATTAAAGGAGAGATTTTCATGCCATTGGTACACATTGATCTGTTGGAAGGTCGCACTGAAGAACAACTCAAGGCGCTGGTTAAGGACGTTACGGCAGCTATCTCAAAGGATGCCAATGTTCCTGAAGAACGAATCCACATCGTATTAAACGAAATGCGCAAGGATCGCTACAGCGTGGCTGGCAAGATGGTCAGCGATAAGTAAACGATTAGCCGCTGCATGGCCTCGGGTCGCCAGCGGTTTTTTTGCGTCTCAAATGGTGCTGACGAACGGATCCTGATAGTCGCTGCCGCCGCTGTCATTAAGTTTAAGCAATGAGAAAATCGTCAATGACGGTAAGCCCAGGCATCGTGAAAAACTGATGCAGTAAGTTGGTATGATAAACCCGCGCATCGAGAAAATATTAATGCAGCAATGCACGACTAATGAGCCTGATCAACCAAGAATCCAGCATTGAAAGTGATGCAGGCAAATCAGATTCATCAAAATTACGTTAGTGCCTTAGCACGAGAAAGGACATAAGCTCATGAGTGACGAACAATATATTATGGCAATTGATCAAGGAACGACCAGCTCGCGGGCGATTATCTTTGATCATCAAGGACATGAAGTTGCAATGGCTCAACAAGAGTTCCCACAGTATTTCCCTAATCCAGGCTGGGTTGAGCATGATGCTGTGGAAATCTGGGACAGTGTTCAGTCAGTAGTCTCAGACGTCATGATCAAGTCACAGATCAAGCCTTACCGAATTGCCGCCATTGGGATTACCAACCAGCGGGAAACGACGGTCATTTGGGATCGCCATACTGGCAAGCCGATCTACCATGCAATCGTTTGGCAGTCCAAGCAGACCAGCGCAATTGCCGAGCAGCTGATTAAAGATGGCTACAAAGATATGATCCATGAAAAGACGGGGCTGGTAGTGGACTCTTATTTCTCCGCTACTAAGATTAAGTGGATTTTGGACAACGTACCTGGTGCGCGAAAGAAAGCTGCTAATGGCGATCTGCTGTTTGGCACGATTGACACCTGGCTGTTATGGAATCTGACAGGCGGTCGCGTACATGCTACCGACGTTACTAACGCCAGCCGGACGATGCTGTTTAATATTCACACACGTCAATGGGATCAAGACATCTTAAAGCTTTTGGACATTCCAGCCCAGATGCTGCCAGACGTGCGCTCCAATTCTGAAGTGTATGGCTATACGGGCGATTACCACTTCTTCGGGGTCGAGATTCCGATCGCGGGGATGGCCGGTGATCAGCAGGCGGCTTTGTTTGGTCAGGCTGCTTACGAAAAAGGATCTGTTAAAAACACATATGGTACCGGAGCATTTATCGTAATGAATACCGGTACCGAAGCCACGCTGTCGAAAAACGGTCTGTTAACAACGATTGCCTATGAATTAAACGGTCAGTTAAACTACGCTTTGGAAGGTTCGATCTTTGTAGCAGGCTCGGCAATTCAATGGCTACGTGATGGACTGCAGTTCTTTACCAAGGCCAGCGAATCAGAAAAAATGGCTGTTGAAGCCGGCTCAACCGGTGGCGTTTATGTAGTGCCGTCATTTACTGGGCTGGGCGCACCATACTGGGATCAAGAAGTGCGTGGAGCGATGTTTGGCTTGACACGGGGCTCCAATCGTCAAAGCATTACGCGAGCAACGCTGGAATCGATCGCCTACCAGACGCGGGATGTCGTTGATACGATGGTTAAAGACACCAATTTGCCACTAAAAGCACTGACGGTTAACGGCGGGGCTTGTCGCAACGACTTTTTAATGCAGTTCCAGGCTGATATTCTGCAAACGCCGATTGAACGGGCCCAAATGGAAGAAACCACGGCATTAGGCGCGGCTTTCTTGGCTGGTCTGGCAGTCGGTTTTTGGAACGATCAAGACGAACTCAAGGAATTTTCTAAATTGGGTGATGAATTTATGCCGGTTATGAAGCGTGAAGATGCCGAACAGCTTTACCATGGCTGGCAGCGTGCAATCAAAGCTGCTCAGTTCTTCAGCCACGGGGAATAAAGTGCTGGGAATGATTAAGCTGCATCCTATGACATCATGACCTTAGTTCCACGCGAGAATAAAGCATTGGGAACCATTAAGCTGCGTTTTAGGAGAAATGCTACTCTTTGGGGCAGCGATTTGCTTGAATAGCGGCGGATTGATTATTCTTAGCGGCAAAATAATAATTGGTAAAACGCCTTGTCTGGCCTGGCAAGGCGTTTTCAAATTGCAATGCCGATTGAAATCAGCTATAATTATGACGTAAACAAAAAGGCTAACGCGCTGGTAACACGTTAGCCCGAATGTCCTTGAAAATCGACAGTGCTTACACTTTAAATTGATTAAAGTTTTACACCATCTTAGAGCTGCAACTCATAAAGATGGTTTCTCTTTTTTGGTCAGAAATGACTGACCATGTAGCAGCCGGCAATGAGGGAAGCAATCACAATGATTACGACCGTGGCCAAGGCTGCGTACTGAACGCCAATCGGCAAGCCGTGCAGTTCATGCAGAACAGCGGCAAGACCTTTTAAGTCGGCGCCATCTTGATGTCGGTTTGACACTTATGGATCCCTTTCATAATGATGGGAAGCGTCGCACGTTTTTTCAACTCCTTCATTGGCATCGCTCCCTTCGAAAAGCAAAGCACCGCCAATGTTCTTTGAAAAAATATTATACCATAATCGGGTCAGCGGTTAGCTGGCTCGATTTTTTTGTAAACTTTCTCAAATTGATTTGGTAAAGTTCATCTTATTCAGTGGATCGTCGTGCCGGGCAAGCAATCATCCAGCATTGTGCTTGCTATTTTGTTGGAAATCGTTTCTAGGTTATAATTGTTCTAGAATCGATCTGAAAGAAGGGATGACGATGCAAGAGAAAAAAGCATTCCACGTTAATGGCTATCTGGGATTAATCGTTACGATTGCAGTCGCGGTTTTAGGAGTTTGGCTGTGCTATCGCGGTTACGCTGATCAGCAGCATGGTGAGTTGGCAGTCGGGGTCGTCTTAATTTTGGTGGCTGCACTGTGCGCTTCAGCATTGACGATCGTACAGCCTAATGAAGCTAAAGTGCTGACTTTTTTCGGTAACTACATTGGTACGATTCGCGATGCCGGCTTGTTTATGACAGTGCCGTTAACGGACAAGGAGAGCATTTCCCTACGAGTACGCAATTTTAACTCTCAGATTTTGAAGGTTAATGATTCAAAAGGGAATCCGGTTGAAATCGCAGCCGTAGTAGTCTTTAAAGTCGTTGATACGGCGCAGGCTCTGTTCAATGTTGATGACTATGAGGAATTCGTTGAGATTCAAAGCGAGTCTGCCGTGCGTCACGTTGCCAGCGAATATCCGTATGACACATTTGATGAGCAGGATAAGCTGACGCTGCGTGGGAATCCGACTGAAGTTTCTGACCGCTTGACACAAGAACTGCAGGAACGGCTTAACGTGGCTGGCGTGCAGATTTTGGAAACGCGGCTGACGCACTTGGCATATGCCACGGAAATTGCCAGTGCGATGCTGCAAAGACAACAATCCGCGGCGATTCTGTCGGCACGAAAGATTATCGTTGAAGGCGCTGTCTCAATCACGGAAGATGCCATGGAGCGACTGGCCAAGGAAACGGATTTGAATCTAACTGATGAGCAACGTTTGCAGGTCATTAACAATATAATGGTAGCAATCATTAGTGAACGCGGTACACAGCCGGTAATCAATACTGGAAAATAACTGAATTTGTTTTAGAATGCTTAATCGCGCGCTCTAGCTGTCAAAGGCAGGGCGCGCGATTTTTGAATGGGAACGAGGCTGCTTGTCGGTTGATTATCGTCAAAACTTGGGATGATAAAGGCTTGTCCCAATCATTTCATAGCGGTGGATTGGGCACGTTTTGAAAGTCATACGATTCGTTGTCAGAATGAATTGTAAAACATACTGAGTAAGTGAACAGAATCGGGACCATCAACTGAGCCGTAATACCAGGAGATTTGCCGAAATATCGGTCAGCAGCTTAAAAACGGGTAACTAAAAAAGACTGCCAGGCAACAGGAAAGCTGGCAGTCTTTTAAAATTACTATTATAGACTGATTTTTGATTGTGTCTAATTGTTAAAGCGAGAAATGTTTCAACGAGGTGCTCAATCAAGGCTGGATACGGAACCCGACTGATTAAAATGATTCTCGGCTTTAACAGCAAGATAAGCCGCTGATAGTTAATTCGCTATAGAATCGAAAGGTATAGACTAAGAGGAGATCGATGTCTAAGTGGACTTAACCAACCAATCATGTCCTCATTGGTAAACGAAACTAACTGTGGCACCAATCATTTCAATATGAGGATTTGAAATAAGGCGAAAATTAGAGGTGCGTTTAGCCTGCTTTAAAAGGTATCGGCAAAGCGAGCCTGTAGATCTCAACTAAATTCGGTTAATGCCAGTTGCGGAAGAAAATTAAAATTCTTTGCCGCCTGGATTGGGCAACCGGACATTTTTGGATCTAAGCTTGGTCGTATGAGGTTGATCCGTGTGATGACGGGGTCCTTTGTTGATCATTCAGCCAATTAGCTAGATATTTCTGCAAGGCCTTAACGTCAGCTTGATCAAGTGAAAAAGTTGCGTCATGCGGCTCATTATTAAAGCCATGATTGCTCAAAAGCAGATTTAATCGGGGCTCGTCATTAGCAGGCTGCAGACTCAACTCATTGGCACAGCCGTCATCACGTTCTTCACCTTGATAAAAAAGATGCAGCCATTGACCATCGACATAGATCTTATGCAAAGGTATCTTCCTTTCTAAAAATAGGTTGGCGCATTATCTTTGAGGATTGCGGCAGTTGTTTTTTAACTAGCGAAGCCGGCAGTGATCGTCAATGAAATTACCGCGATGCAGACTGGTCAGCATGTCACTGTCAACATAGCGAGTCAGTGGACTGTTGTCATTAAGATACTGATCATTTAAGGCCACCATTGTGAGCAGCTGGCGTTCCAGTTTGGCCAGATTGATGATAAAGGGCTGCTCGTATTCTCGTTCACCGATGCCGCGGCTGGCCAGCAGTTCTTTGAGATATCGCTGTTCAAGACCAGTTAATGGACGCTTGGCCTTAAATTTAGCGAATTGATCAAGCTGCGACAGTGAGTAGAGACGATTTCTCATTCCAGGCGCGGGCATGGTTGCCTGATCAGGATTGGCTGCTACGAACATGGAGTGAATGACTGGCTGCGCGTTCATTAAAATCTGGCGCGCGTTGGCATCCTCAAATAACAGGCGTGAGACCGCATGCTCGTGATTACTCAGCTGTTCGGCAGCATTTTTAATCTGTTCACAGTAGCCGTTGGGATAGGCAATGATAAAATCGCCATCCCTAGTCAGTTGAAGTGCCAGACCCTGATAGTTTTTAACCTCTGGAATCAAGACGCCGTTGCGGGTGATCAAAACGATATCAATTTGATTAACGGCAGCGGTATTTTGCTTTTTGTAATAGTCAAAAGGCAGGTTGAGCGAGTCCAGCAGTTCTTCATGCGGATAGAACTCCTGCAGCAATTGATAGACGCGACGCTCACCGATATCCCCCTGCAAAAGTTGGGTGGCGCGCTCATGCAGCTGAATGATTCCTTTGAGCTCTTTAGAAAGCATAGCCAATTCACTTGGCGTACGATCCGCGCCATGACTGTACCAAGAATAAGTTTTGACCATTTCATAAGCCAAAAAGCGCAGACCAGGGAATGGATCTTGGAAAAAGGCGTTCTTCTGGGCATCAGAAAAGTTTTGACGGGCCTGGGTCGCGATTTCGTCATGATCCACGACCATGCTGAGATGCCGATCCCATTGCTGCAACTGCTCTAAGTAGGCGGCGTTGCTGATTAGCTTGGTCGTGAGCAGGTTTGACCAATTTAGCGGTTGCGCTGTCATTGACCAATTAACCGAGCGCTTGAAGCTAAACCATGATTTAAGAGGTGAGCGTTTCGAAACGGTTTGCGGCTTGGATGCAGGATTAGCTTTTCCGGCAGCCTTCAAAGCGCTTTTAGAATGCTCGCTGGTTTGATCTTGAAGTTTTGCCTCTGAATTACTCAGCGTTTTGCTGTTGCCAAGATCCTGCTGCTTTTCAGAAGCTTGCTGGGCAGTACTCTGCTTCGATTCCGAAGGGCCAAGATCGACCCGAACCTCATTTTGCTCTGGATGCAAACTGAAGACATTGGGCTGTAACGAAATGTCTTGCTGTCCAGTAACGCTGTCGTCATTTGCAATCACGGAAGTTTGCCTAGTAAGGTTGGCAGCGCCGTTTTCATGTGAAACAGCATCGCGAGAGTCCTGCTCTGGTGCTGAAACTGGCCGCAATTGATTATGCTCTGCTTTTTCATGACCATCCGGCATCGATTGAGCGATTGTTTCCGGTTCGTGATCAGGTGCGGAATCCGGTTGGCGAGCAGCTTTTTTACGTGGCGGATGTTTTCTGCTGATCCCAAGCCAGTCCTTGAAGATCAAAAGCAGGATGCCGCCAATCAGGATGCTGATTAGATAGCGCAACAAGAGACTGCCTCCTTTCGATTTTGAATACTGTCTTTATTTTATCATAACTAATAAAGCATCCCCCTGATTGATCAAGCGGATGCTAAACAAAACTATTTATTCAGATTGATGTTTCCTAGTTTAGTTATATCAAACAATATCTAGTGATATGATATAACTCACTTTCGCTCAACCTAATTAAGCCAACCTCTGAACCTTTCCTCCTTGCGGAGTTCGGGTGGGCGGACGACGCTCTCGAGGAACATTATCCTAAAGGACGACTTTACAGCTCTTTCGGCCTTTGCGCTTTTTCGTGAAACGTTTGGACGGTATAAGAATGGCCGAGGTCATTACTCAGTGACCATCAATTCAAGACTAGCCCTACCTAGAACGACGGGTTAACCTTGACGG
>NZ_JABAFO010000020.1 GCF_012843675.1 Lactobacillus sp. MRS-253-APC-2B | reverse complement strand
ATCAACCAGCGAATCGAAGTCCACTTCAGAATCAGAAAGTGCTTCAACAAGTGAGAGTGAGTCGGTAAGTGAATCCGAATCTACTTCAGAATCTGAGAGTACGTCTGAATCTGCTAGCGAATCGGAGTCCACATCCGAGTCTGAAAGCACCTCGACGAGTGAAAGTGAATCAGAGTCCACATCCGAATCAGAAAGTGCTTCAACAAGTGAGAGTGAGTCGGTAATTGAATCCGCATCTACTTCGGAATCTGAGAGTACGTCTGAATCTGCTAGCGAATCGGAATCTACATCCGAATCAGAAAGTGCTTCAACAAGTGAGAGCGAATCAGCCAGTGAATCGGAATCTACATCCGAGTCTGAAAGCACTTCGACGAGTGAGAGTGAATCGGAGTCCACGTCCGAGTCTGAAAGTGCTTCAACAAGTGAGAGTGAGTCGGTAATTGAATCCGCATCTACTTCAGAATCTGAGAGTACGTCTGAATCAACCAGTGAATCGGAATCTACATCTGAGTCTGAAAGCACCTCGACGAGTGAAAGTGAATCAGAGTCCACATCCGAATCTGGCAGTGAGTCAGCAAGTGAAGAAAACGCGGCATCGCTCAGTACTTCAACTTCAGCAAGTGAAGAGTCAGTTTCAATGAGCAACTCGGCTTCGACGAGTAAATCAATTGCCAATAGTACGTCAGCGTCCGAATCTGGCAGCAAGTCAGCAAGTGAAGAAAACGCGGCATCGCTCAGCACTTCTACTTCAGCGAGTGAAGAATCGGTCTCAATGAGCAACTCGGCTTCGACGAGTGAATCAATTGCCAACAGCACGTCTGCATCCGAATCTGGCAGCAAGTCAGCAAGTGAAGAAAACGCGGCATCGCTCAGTACTTCTACTTCGGCAAGTGAAGAGTCAGTTTCAATGAGCAACTCGGCTTCGACGAGTGAATCAATTGCCAACAGCACGTCAGCGTCCGAATCTGGCAGCAAGTCAGCAAGTGAAGAAAACGCGGCATCGCTCAGCACTTCTACTTCAGCGAGTGAAGAATCGGTCTCAATGAGCAACTCGGCTTTGACAAGTGAATCAATTGCCAACAGCACGTCAGCATCCGAAGCTGACAGCGAGTCATTGAGTGAAGAAAACTCCGCATCATTCAGCACGTCGACGTCAGAAGCTAACTCGACTAGTGCATCTGAAGCAACATCAACGAGTGCTTCAACTTCAGCAAGTGAAGAGTCAGCCTCCATGAGTAACTCAGCTTCTACGAGTGAATCAATTGCCAACAGTACGTCAGCGTCCGAATCTGGCAGTGAGTCAGTAAGTGAAGAAAACTCCGCATCACTCAGTACTTCAACGTCAGAAGCTAACTCGACCAGTGCATCTGAAGCAGCATCAACGAGTGCTTCAACTTCAGCAAGTGAAGAATCGGTCTCAATGAGCAACTCTGCTTCGACGAGTGAAGAGTCAGCCTCCATGAGTAACTCGACTTCGACAAATGAATCAATTGCCAACAGCACGTCTGCGTCAGAATCTGGCAGTGAGTCAGTAAGTGAAGAAAACTCCGCATCACTCAGCACGTCGATGTCAGAAGCTAACTCAATGAGTGAATCAGAAGTAGCATCAACGAGTGCTTCAACTTCGGCAAGCGAAGAATCGGTCTCAATGAGCAATTCGACTTCTACAAGTGAGTCAGCAAGTGAAGTATCGGCATCTATGAGCAACTCGGCTTCTACGAGTGAATCAATTGCCAACAGCACGTCAGCATCCGAATCTGGCAGTGAGTCAGTAAGTGAAGAAAACTCTGCATCACTCAGCACGTCGATGTCAGAAGCTAACTCAGCTAGTGCATCTGAAGCAGCATCAACGAGTACTTCAACTTCAGCGAGTGAAGAATCGGTCTCAATGAGCAACTCAACTTCATTCAGCACTTCAACGTCAAAGGTAAGCTCGACCAGTGCATCTGAAGCAGCATCAACGAGTGCTTCAACTTCAGCAAGTGAAGAATTGGTCTCCATGAGCAACTCAACTTCACTCAGTACTTCAACTTCAGAGGTAAACTCGACCAGTGCATTTGAAGCAGCATCAACGAGTACTTCTACTTCAGCAAGTGAAGAGTCGGCATCTATGAGTAACTCTGCTTCGACGAGTGAATCAATTGCCAACAGCACGTCAGCATCCGAAGCTGGCAGCAAGTCATTGAGTGAAGAGAATTCGGCATCACTCAGTACTTCAACTTCAGAGGTAAACTCGACCAGTGCATCTGAAGCAGCATCGACGAGTACTTCAACTTCGGCAAGCGAAGAATCGGTCTCAATGAGCAATTCGACTTCTACAAGTGAGTCAGCAAGTGAAG
The DNA here is from genome assembly GCF_012843675.1 of Lactobacillus sp. MRS-253-APC-2B. Lineage (GTDB taxonomy): Bacteria > Bacillota > Bacilli > Lactobacillales > Lactobacillaceae > Limosilactobacillus > Limosilactobacillus pulli. The sequence goes on along the minus strand of NZ_JABAFO010000020.1, from coordinate 22,285 downwards.
TATCGGCATCTATGAGCAACTCGGCTTCTACGAGTGAATCAATTGCCAACAGCACGTCAGCATCCGAATCTGGCAGCAAGTCATTGAGTGAAGAAAACTCGGCATCGCTCAGTACTTCTACTTCAGCAAGTGAAGCGTCGGTATCTATGAGTAACTCTGCTTCGACGAGTGAATCAATTGCCAACAGTACGTCTGCGTCCGAATCTGGCAGTGAGTCAGTAAGTGAAGAAAACTCCGCATCACTCAGTACTTCAACGTCAAAGGTAAACTCGATCAGTGCATCTGAAGCAGCATCGACGAGTACTTCAACTTCGGCAAGCGAAGAATCGGTCTCAATGAGCAATTCGACTTCTACAAGTGAGTCAGCAAGTGAAGAGTCAGCCTCCATGAGTAACTCGACTTCGACAAATGAATCAATTGCCAATAGCACGTCAGCATCCGAATCTGGCAGCAAGTCATTGAGTGAAGAAAACTCGGCATCGCTCAGTACTTCTACTTCAGCAAGTGAAGCGTCGGCATCTATGAGTAACTCTGCTTCGACAAATGAATCAATTGCCAATAGCACGTCAGCATCCGAAGCTGGCAGCAAGTCATTGAGTGAAGAAAACTCCGCATCACTTAGTACGTCAACGTCAGAGGTAAACTCGATCAGTGCATCTGAAGCAGCATCGACGAGTACTTCAACTTCGGCAAGCGAAGAATCTGCATCAATGAGTACTTCCGCAGCCGCTTCGACGAGCGTTGTGGATTCGACAAGTACGTCAATCAGTACGTCAACATCGACTTCAGCCAATGCAGTCTCAATCAGTGCTTCCAATTCAGATAGCGTCTTGGCCTCGACAGCAGCTGCTTCATTAAGCATCTCAGCTTCAACGGCAGCCACTTCATTGAGCATTTCAAATTCCACTAGTGCTTCGACCAGCGTCACGAACGTCAATACGACGATTGCAACAACTGCACGGAATCGAATTATGACGCGTCTGCTTGCGGCATTGACCAACAATACCAACAGCAACAGTACCAATTCGGTTGTCAACAGTATGGCTCAGGCTTCACAGAGTACGTCAACAGTGGTTTCGCTGAGCATGGCACAATCAGCATCGAAGAGTCAGGCAATTTATGAGAGTATGTTTGCTTCACGCTCCAATAGCTCGTCAAATGCCATCAGCAATTCGACTTCGCTCAATAGCCTGCTTTCGGCTTCCAAGAGCGGTATGGAATCGTTGAGTGCCTCAAATTCACTGAGTTTAGAGGTTTCAGCAACGGAAAGTCAAACCCTGTATGAAAGCATGTTTGCCTCTCGTTCCAATAGTTCATCAAATGCCATCAGCAACTCGACTTCGCTCAATAGTCTGCTTTCAGCTTCTAAGAGCAATCTAGACGCAAGTAGCAGTTCTAATACCAGCACTGCACAGCAGACTTCTGCCGACACACTGGCAATTGCGGATTCGGTAAGTGAGACTCAGGCTCAGCAGCTCTCTAATTCAACGACTTCACTTTCTGTCAATGCAGCAGCGAGTCAAACGCAGCAATCTGGATTCTTAAATACCCTAAAGACGTTGCTTGGCTTTGGTAAGCGTCAATAATTGGGACAGAAAGAACGGAGAAGAGACTTGCAAAGAAAAAAATTAAACGTTTCGACAAGAGCATTCCTAAAAAAAGCATTCTTTACGATCATGACAATCGTTGTTTATTCACTAGGGAATCAGATTCCGGTTCCATTGGTGAAGATGACAACGGAGTATCAGACCATGATTCGTCATTACCACATGAGTATGCTCAGTATTTTAACCGGGGCCAATCTACCAGATCTATCACTGTTTTCACTGGGTTTTAGTCCCTATATGGCAGCGATGATGGTGATTCAACTATTGGTGATGATGAAATGGTCAATCGTCGAAGAAATCTCCCAGCGCCAATTAATGTATCTACAAAACTTTTTGGCGTTGATCTTTGCCTTGATTGAATCAACCATTATTGCCAGTGGATTCAAACTTGCGGCTGGTAATGACCATCAACTAAAGATTTTGATGATCATCATGACACTGACGGCTGGTTCAATGTTTGTACAATGGCTGGGCAATGTCACTACGATTTACGGTATTGGTGGCATGGTGGTACTGATTGTCGGCAATATGCTGCATTCAAACATGAATCGGCTGGTATTGCCGTGCCGAGAGATTTTAAGCATGCAAAATGGCGGCTGGCTGATGGTTGGACTGGTTGTGGGTAGTCTGCTGATTGCCTGGCTGACAATCATTTTCCATGCTGCTCACTATGAAACCGAGCAGATTCAAATATCTTTACCAAGCCAAATTGAAGCAGCTGTTTTTCCAATTGGCTTTAACTTGGGAACAATGATGACTTTTATGCTGGGAATGTCGTTTTTGATAATTCCCTCATTGATCGCTTCTTTATTTAAAATGCCGACGTTTTGGTCAGAGCCTAGATTTCAGATCGGCTTTGCGATCGTGATGACGTTTTTGATTGACTATTTCTTCGCGTTTGTCATGCTCAGTCCACGTCAATTAGCCAAAGGGATGCGCCATAGTGGCAACTATCTATTGGGCGTGGAAATTGGCCGGCCAACACGGCATTTTATTAGGTGGCGCTTGGTACTGTTCAACTTTTTCAGTGCCTTGATCTTGTCATTGCTGGTTGGCCTGCAGATTGCTGGCAGCTTGTTGGCCAAGCGAATTTGGCGGCCCTTATACGCTTTGCCGATTTCAATCGTGATGATGGTACTGTTTATGGAATCTTTAGTCGAGCTGTTAAACGAACTGTCGATTCCAAAGTGTTATCAAAAACTTAAAGAAAGGATCCTTAAAAGCGTATGAAATATTTTGTTCCAGCTTGGCATCGTGATGTTAGCGATTGGGCCTACAGTAGCCATACGATAACCTTTGATGATGCGATCGGCAATATGCGAATTATGAATCGTGTTGATGAAGCATATGGCGTCATTATTGGCGATTACAAGCCGCAATTGATTACTCAGATGAATACTGAAGGGGTTGCACCGACTGACACGCTGGCCGCTTTTGATTGGATTCAAGATACTGACCTGCATGATAATAACCGAATTGTAGATATCTCAGACTTTAACTGGCCACGCGGAACGTATTTTGAATACGGACCGTTTAGTGTTAATGCTTTTTGTAATGATGAGCATATTGCCCGGCTTTTGTTCAATAATATTGGTCAGATTTTACGGATTGAACGCTGGCAGGATGGCTATCACCAAGAAGACGTTATTATGGACACGCGAGGTTTTGTCTCCAGTATCAAGATGTTTAATCGGCAAGGTCAACTGGAAAAGATGATTTTCTTCAATCTACATGGTGAATGGCGAATGATTGAAGATGCCAAGACGGGTCGTTGCCACATCAATCCACGCTATTAGGCTGATTTTGCGCAGTCGAATTATACTAGTCGTCATGATTTAATTAATGAGGCAATTGCTAATTTGATGCAAAAGCAGCTCGATAAAGATGGTGATCAGATTGTCTTAACGGCTGATGATCAGCAAACGATTGATTTAAAACAGTTTAAGGGGTTCAAAACGATTATTCAGGCCAGTCAATGGCATGCCGATGATCGATTTTTGAACTCAATGGTTGGGCGTGATGATTTAACGATTGTCACGGACTCTGAAATCTCGGATCGTCATGTCCATAAAATTATTGGCGATCAAATCGAAACCAATCTGCTGCCAACATTTGCCTCGCAGTTTAGTCTTGGTCATAGTGATGAATATATTACACAAACGATTTTACTGTTTATTAGTGATCAAACCAAAATGCCAGTATTAAGAAGAGGTCTTACTCAGATCTTGGAATTGGTTGATTTTAATCAGAATAACGAACGGTTGCAGATTGTGGCCTATGATGAGCAATTGTTGAATCAAGCCCGTCAAATCGCTCACGAAATTGTTCAAGAACATCCACGGCTTTTGATTGATCCGGAAACTGAACAGCTGTCGCAAAATCCAGATCTGCTTGATGAAGACCGTGATCCAAGAATAGAAAAACAGTTAAACTGGCATTTTTTGCCAATTTATACCAAACGAATCGTGCAGACGACTGATCTGCTGCAGCTGTTGGATCAAGTTCGGGTGGTGGTTGATCTGGGCGATAATCCTGATTCGTACGTTCAAATGGCTTCAATCAGCGTGGGGTTGCCACAGATCAATCTAGTTCGAACCGATTTGGTAAGAGACCATGAAAATGGCTTAGTCTTAGTTGATGTTACTGATTTGGGCTTGGCATTAAACTTTTATTTGAGCAACATGGAAAATTGGAACCGAGCGCGGGTTGATGCCGTTCAACAGATTAATAACTATTCGGAAAAGCGAATCCTGCATCATTGGCAATGGCTTTGGAAGAGGTGTGCACGCTTTGAACCTTAACGTTTTGCAGCTTGGCAAAAATAATTGGCAGAGAGCTTATCAGATTCCGGCTGCTTTGAACTGGCATTTTAACGATCTAAGTTTTTTAGAAGATCCTAAAGTCCGACTGCAGCTGATAATTATTTCTGAGCCGATAACTTTGGTACCAGCTGACTGGCAGCTTTTACAAGAGCATACCGATCCGTACAACGTTGTTTGGGCACCAGAGCTGAAGGTTAAAGACCACGATTTAACGCTCTTTCTTAGAAAAATGGCTGCTCGTAAGCTAACCATGCCCATTCAAGAATTCATCAACCACATTGAGCATTATTATTTTGTGGGCCAGCAGGGGATCAGTATGACATCCGCGGCTCTGATGTTTGATACCAGATTTCGCGATGTGATTCATTATGAGGATTCATCACGCATTGAACTACAGATTCACACGCCAGATTGGCAACCGCTTGCCAGTTCCCGTAAGAACATTTATGTTGATCCAGGACGACAATTGGAAGTTTGGCCTCAGTTTGAAAAAGAAGATGGCGTTGAGCTGAGGTACCATTTTGCCGTTGTTTATGGTGAAGAACGGCGGGTTTTTGAATTTAACGAAGAACAGTTGAAAAATCCGCAGATCATTGATACTAAGATTTCCAAAGGTCATCAGTATATTACGATGACGATTTTTGCGCGTGGCTATGGCAGATTAAAGCTGGGCAACGTCGAATATCGTTGGACTCGCTATGGGATGGGAACGTATTTGAATGGCGGGCACAGCCTGGTTGATCCTAAGACCAGAGAAGAAGTGGCCTATTACTTTAATCCTGGTGATTTGAAGCCACCACTATGCGTGTACTTTGCTGGTTATCATTCTAAAAAAAGTTTCGAGGGGTATTTCATGATGCGCCGCCTGAATGTGCCTTATCTGTTGATTACGGATTCCAGACTGGAAGGTGGCCAGTTTTATACCGGAGAATTTTTCAGTCAAGCCATCCCTAACGTAATTGATCAGTATCTGCAAAAACTTGGCTTTACGCGTCAACAATTAATCTTATCCGGAATTTCGATGGGTACTTATGGCGCGCTTAAGTTCGGAGCCTTAATGGGTGTCCACGAGGTTATCGTTGCCAAGCCATTGGTTCATCTGGATTCGATTGCCACGCGTGGCCGCTTGACACGTCCTGATGAGTTTGAAACGGCCTTTGATATTGAACGAGCGATTGCGACGCAAGGGCAGAAGGTAACTGATGATATGCTGCTGCGGTTGATGGATCAACAAAACCTTGGTCAAACTAATTTTAGTATTGCCTATATGGAAAATGATGATTATGATGCCACGGCTTTTGCTGATCTAAGCCGTCATTTGCTACCCCGGGCCAATCGTTTGAACAGCTATAGTCTGCCTGGACGTCACAATGATGACAGTGCGGGAATGCTGCAATGGTTCTTGATGCGCTATCGTCAAGTTCTGCAGCATGACTTTGGGAGGTGATCAAATGCAGATTATCAACTACATCTACTGGCTGCCGCAAAATGACACGACATATCGCTATGGCTCGCGAATCGATGCCTATGAAAATCAGGTGATCCATTTTGAAAACGAATGGATGGCACCAGGCAAAGCAATGATTTCCTGGTATTCAGCGGTTAATTATCAAGCCAGCCGTTTCGTACCTCAACTGCCACTTTTGCGTGGTGGCGTTAAGTATCGGATCAAGGCCAAGTACCTTGCCAAGCCGGCTGATTCAGTAATGCTGCGGATCATTTTTTATGATATTCAAGGTGAGATTATTGATCAGAAAATCACCGATGGCTATCAGATCAACTTTACCTATCCGTACGCGGCGACGCGCTATGAAGTGCAGCTGATCAATGGCGGCTGCCGGTCGATTACCTTTTGGCGATTGGAATTAGCACGGGCCGCTACTGAACAGGTCGGTAATTTGTTATTTACCGCCCCGAAAAAAATAGATCCTAAAGAACCAATGAATATTATGCTGCTACGCTCGCTTAGAACAGCAATGATTCCAAGTGAAGAAGTTGAAAAAAAGCGTGATGTAGCAAATCTTGCATTAATGATGGTAGCCTGGCAGGAAATCGATCAGGTTGATAATGAATTGCTGAACTATTTTGAGAATTTTAAAGAGCGGCGAATCAATTTCATCAGTACGGCCCATCGTTTAAATCCAGTCGTGCGCAAATTGGTTAAACAAAGTCCATATTGGCGCGGCTGGCTGATTGACGCCGATGTCATGCTAACCGATTATCGTTTGAGCAACTATGAAATGACCGGCAGCGAAGGGCATTTCTTTAAGCATTTAGAATTAGTGCCCATTCAGCAGACACTGGATCAGATCAAGGATGAATTGAAGAGGTGAGAGCAACGGCATTTTCATTTGAACTTCAACGAGCCAGGCATATTCTAGGCAAGGTGAATGCATTGGCGCCAACAATGCGGGCAATGAGTGATGAAGAGCTGCAAGCCCAGACGCCACGGCTGCGTAAAATGCTCAGAGATGGCAAATCCTTAAACAGTCTGCTGCCACTGGCGTTTGCGACCGCGCGTGAGGCAGCCAAGCGCGTCTTGGGGATGTATCCTTATGACGTTCAGGTAATTGGGGCCATCGTTCTTCATCATGGCTGGATTGCTGAAATGAAGACTGGAGAAGGCAAGACGCTGACCGCGGCACTGCCTCTTTATCTAAATGGCTTAACTGGCAAAGGAGCAATTTTGGTGACGCCCAGTCGCTATCTGGCTCAGCGCGATCAAGAAGAACTGAGCGTGCTGTATAAATGGCTGGGATTGACCTGCAGCCTGGGTTTTGACCCTAATGATGAATCTGGCAATCAAGCAACAGTCGCCGATAAGCGAAAATGGTACCAAGCTGATGTTTTGTACACGACTGGCAGCACGCTGGCGTTTGACTATCTGTTCAATAATCTGGCTTCACGACCCGAAGATCAGTATCTCAGGCCATACAACTACGCAATCGTTGATGAGGTCGATGCGGTATTTTTGGACGGAGCCAATTCGCCGATGGTGGTTGCCAGCAAGCCAGAACTGCAGTCGAATCTTTATCGCTTGACTGATGAATTTGTGCGCAGCCTGGATCCAGATGTCGACTATCGACGCAGCAAAAACCACAAATCAGCTTGGTTGACGCATCAGGGGGTTTTAAAAGCTCAGCGATGGTTTAGAATTGACGATTTGTTCAATGAGCAGCATCGTGAACTATATCGGCACATCAGTTTGGCGCTGCAGGCCCATTTTGTCCAACAGCGAGGGCATGACTACATGGTCGAGGATGGTGAGGTCGTCTTGCTGGACGAGGCAAATGGTCGTTTAATGCGTGGTATGAAGGTCAACACAGGGATTCAGCAGGCCGTAGAGCAAAAAGAGGGCGTTAAGATCTCAGAAAACCGGCAAGCCGTTGCCTCGATTACCTATCAAGGCCTGTTTACGTTATTTAACAACGTTGCAGGGATGACAGGCACGGCTCGCATTGCCGCTGCCGAGTTTATCGATGTGTACAAGATGAAAGTCGTCCAGATTCCACGGCACCGCAAAAACATCCGTAAAGACCATCAGCCGCGCGTCTATCTTACGACCAGCGAAAAATTGATTGAAGCGATCAAGCTAGCTGAAAAACTGCATCATCAAGGACGACCAATTCTTTTGATTGCCGGATCAGTTGAGAACTCGGAAATCATTTCTGAGATTCTTTTAAATCGCGGGATTTCGCATAACATTCTGAATGCGCGCAATGAAGCCAATGAAGCCGCGATTATTAAAAATGCTGGACGCAGAAACGCGGTTACCGTTTCAACCAATATGGCTGGGCGCGGAACTGATATCAAACTAGGCCGGGGCGTTGCCGAATTGGGCGGTTTAGCGGTAATTGGTACCGAAATGCTTGATCCGCGTGTTGCTGAACAATTGCAGGGACGTGCTGGACGTCAAGGAGATCCAGGTGACAGCTGGTTTTTCATTTCTCTAGAAGATAACTTTGTCTCACAAAATAGCAGTCCGGTAATTCGCAAATACTATCGGCGTCATATCAAGCATTTTAACCCGCAGACCAGGCCACACCGACTTTACAATCCACGTATTTTGCTGTCTTTGCTGCTTTTGCGTGATAAGGTCATGGTCAGCCAGCGACAAACGCGCGCGCGAATGTACAGCTATGAGAACAGTATGCGATTGGAGCGGATGGTCTTTTATGAATTGCGGGATGCCATCATGAACGCCAAAGACTACCGCATGACGGCGCTGAATTGGATGAGTCATGGCTTTGACGTGATTTTAAAACAGCGTTCCAATTGGGATTATGGTCATTTTAAAGCCGCGGTCAATCACTGGGTTACCTATGATGACGCGCAGATTCCAACTGATTTAAACTATCAGGATAAAAGTGCCTTAAAAGACTTTTTAATGCATCGTACCAGTCAGATTTTAGATCAGATTGAAGCTTCAATTGCTGATCCCAAACAGATCGACCAGTTTTATCGTTCAGCACTTCTTAAGGCAATGGATGACTGCTGGGTTGATCAGGTTGCCTATCTTGGCTATCTGAAAACGTTGGTTCAACCGTGGACACTATTGCAGCGCAATCCGATGGCGGTTTATCATGGCAAGGCATATGATCGTTTTAAACAGATGATCAATGACATTGCTAAAGAGACGATTCGCAACCTGCTGCTGAGTACGATTGACCTGAATGAGGATGGCGAGGTTGTCGTATACTTTGTTTAATAAATGATTAGGGAGTGTTTTTGGATGGCAACGCACAGAATCAATCATCATAGCAATGACGATACTTTGGACAATGTGGTTGAACAGCATGCCAACAAGCGGCTTAAAAAGATTCAAGAGGAACAGGCAAAGGCTTATGAAAGGGGTCACCATCATTCAGGCGTGCCCAAATTTTTAATGAATCTGGTCGTGATTATTGCTGTCTTGCTGATGATCATCATGATGTTTTGGAAATAGTTTAATCTTGATCAGAATAGTATTTTTAATTAAATTCGCAAAAAATTAAAAAATTGCTTGCAAAATGCTGAGAATGGATTAAAATAAAAATCAATCAAACAGTTTTGAAAAACCATGAGAAAGACGAGTAGCTGTGTGCATTCGTAAAGTGAGCCGGGGATAATGGGAACTCGGCCGACCCTGATGCAGTGAAAAACACTTCCCCGCGTTGCTGACCCAAATGGTTTCGTCCAAAGTAGGCTCAGACGTTTTCGACACGTTACAGTCGATGGAGCATGTTTGTGCTCTGATCAAAGCGGTCTGGATATCTCTGGACAACTTGGGTGGCACCGCGGAATAAAGCCTTTCGTCCCATGAAACTACGGGGACAAAAGGCTTTTTATTTTGCCCTCAAGTCTAAGTTTCAAGGAGATTTTTTATTATGAGTCTGATTATTCCAGAACACTACGATCCAAAGCTGTCAGTTCGTGAGACTGAAGCCGCTATTCGCTACATTCGTGAAACCTTCCAAGATGAAATTGGTCGTGAATTGAACCTGCAGCGGATGAGTGCGCCAATGTTCGTCGAAAAGAAAACTGGTTTGAACGACAACTTAAACGGGGTTGAACAGCCAGTTTCATTCACCATGAAGGCTCTGCCTGGTGAAACGATCGAAGTTGTTCACTCACTTGCTAAGTGGAAGCGTTACGCATTAAAGAAGTATGGCTTTGGCATGCATGAAGGTCTTTACACCAACATGAACGCCATTCGTAAAGATGAAGACTTGGACAACTTCCACTCCATCTACGTTGACCAGTGGGACTGGGAAAAGGTGATCGCCAAAGAAGAACGGACTGAAGAAACCTTGAAGGCAACGGTCAAAAAGATCTTTAAGGTTATCAAGCACATGGAACATGAGGTTTGGTACAAGTTCCCACAAGCAGTTCACCATCTGCCAGACGAGATTCACTTCGTTACCACGCAAGAACTGGAAGACCGCTGGCCAGATCTGACGCCAATGGAACGAGAAGATAAGATTGCCAAGGAACTCGGCTGTGTCTTTGTTATGAAGATCGGTGACAAGCTGCGTCGTTCCGGCAAGCCTCATGATGGCCGCGCACCTGACTACGATGACTGGTCTTTGAACGGCGATATTATCTTCTGGTACGAACCATTGGACTGCAAGCTTGAAGTCTCCAGCATGGGGATTCGGGTTGATGAAGATGCAATGCGCTACCAGCTGAAAGAAGCCGGCGAAGAAGCCCGTGTTGAATTGCCGTTCCACAAGATGCTTTTGAACCATGAACTGCCATACACGATCGGTGGTGGGATTGGTCAGTCGCGGCTGTGCATGCTGCTTTTGGGCAAGGCCCACGTTGGCGAGGTTCAGGCAAGCATCTGGCCTGAAGACATGCGTGAAAAGTGTGAAAAGGCCGGCATTCAGCTGCTGTAGTCAAGATGCGTTGAATCAAGCGATAATGAATGCTATGCCTGGTTCAATACCTAATTAAAAACAGTGGTTTGGCGATGTGGGCAACAGCCAATGATCAAACACTAGGATAACGATTGAGTCTGTGTTTGCTTGCGGACGAACTTCCTAACCTCAGTATCACTTTCTCAGAGTCAGCAGGGCAGCCCGGCCTGATCGAGAATTCCAGTCAATGATTGTTGAGCTGTAAATGGCGAAACCATAAAACCGAAACTCAAAAGGGATTTCCTTACTGAGTTTCGGTTTTTTTATTAAAAAAGTATCAATTTAAATGAGAACATAATGGTTTAAAATGAGAAAGCCATTAATTATAGTGGTTGCCTGATTGATCGTTATCGGATACAGAATTATGCCGCCAAAATCAGCTTGGTTGATTGAGCAGATTTCAGCATATTCAAAAACAATGTGAATCAATAAACGAATGATCATTTAATTAAAAAATATTTTTAATATCGTTGGATCTCTTTTCTGTCAATGGTTTTGGTGCTTATAGCTAACAGATTAAAAGTCGAAAATTAATAAATTTTTGGCTAATACGTGACATTTTTAATTTTATGACTAAAATAGAGTCGTAAACGATTTCAAGATGATGCATAATCGTTTATCAAGTTCAATACTGCTAAGGAAAGGGGTATTTTCGATAATGGCTTATCAATCAATCTACCCGTACACGGGCGAATTGAAAAAGACTTATGAAAATCAGAGTGATCAATACGTGGAAGACAAACTACAAAAAGCAGATGCTCTGTACCACGAATGGCGCAATCAACCACTCGATGGCCGGGCCAAGATCCTTCACGCAGTTGCGGACAATTTGATGAAGCACCAAGATGAACTGGCTAAGGCAATGGTTCAAGACATGGGGAAGCTTTATGGCGAGGCCAAGGCTGAGGTAGCACTGTCGGCAATGATTGCCAACTGGTATGCTGACAACGCTAAGGACCTGCTGCGGCCACAGCGTGTCTACACGATCATGGGCGACGCGCACTATGAGTACCACTCAACTGGCGTCATTATGGCCGTTGAACCTTGGAACTTCCCATATTACCAAGTAATGCGGGTCTTTGCGCCAAACTTTATGCTGGGCAACCCGGTTCTGTTTAAGCAGGCCAGCTCCGTGCCAACCACGGCTACGCTTTTGGAAAAGTATACTTTGGAAGCTGGTGCCCCAGAAGGATCACTGGTTAACCTGTTTGTAACCTATGATCAGATTGAAAAAATCATTGCCGATCCACGAGTCAGCGGCGTCGCTTTGACTGGTTCTGAACGGGCTGGACAAAAGATTGCTGCTGAAGCCGGCAAGTATCTTAAGAAGAGCACGATGGAGCTGGGCGGCTCGGATCCATTTATTGTTTTGGATGATGCCGATCTGGACGACATCAAGAAGATTCTTTACATGGCCCGGTTGTTTAATGCCGGTCAAGAATGCACGTCTGCTAAGCGGTTCATTGTTACAGCCAAGAACTACGATCGCTTCTTGGAAATGCTGAAAGAAGAATTTGCCAAGGCCAAGATGGGTGACCCAATGGATCCTAAGACTACGCTGGCACCATTGAGCTCTAAGAGTGCAGCTGACGATCTGCACCAGCAGGTTAAGGATGCCATTGCACACGGGGCAACGCTGGCCTATGGTGATCTAGATGCACTAACCCCAACTCCTAATGGCTTCTGGATGCCAGCGGTAATTTTGACTGATGTAACCCGTGATAATCCGGCCTACTATCAAGAATTCTTTGGTCCGGTTGGCGTTGTCTACAAGGTCGCTGATGAACAAGAAGCTATCAAGCTGGCCAACGATTCGCACTATGGTCTTGGTGGGCAGGTCTTTGCCGGGCACTCCAAGCACGCGGCTGAAGTGGCATCCAAGATTGAAACCGGTGCTGTTTACTGCAATAACTTCCGGGGTTCAATCCCAGAATTGCAGTTTGGTGGGGTCAAGAACTCTGGTTATGGGCGTGAATTAGGCCGTGCCGGGATTTTAGCCTTTGCCAACGAACAGATGATTATGCGTAATCCATATGACAAGATTGACCTTAACCACACGATTGGCGGTTTCGTCTAAAATAAGTCGATTCAGCCATTAGATGATAAAAGATGGAATAGAGAGAATCCTCTAATAACGAAAAGGCATCAGGCGCTAGTCTGGTGCCTTTTTATCTTTAGTCAACCATCATCGACTAAAGTCACGGGATTTCATGCTAGGCATAATTAAAAAAGTCTGCCGAACAAATGCTCAGCAGACTTGCAAAATATTGCTTAGGCTTTTTGGGTTTTTGGTCCGTGACCAGGCTGCCATTTGAGACCAATGCCAGTAAAGCCGCTCAAAATGGAGAAGACTGGCGACATTAAACTAAACAGGGTAAATGGCAAGAATTCAAGTACTGGTACGCCTAACGTAGAGGCAACAAACGATCCTGCCACGCCCCAAGGAATCAAGTAGTTGATGACGCTCCCACCGTCTTCAAGCGTCCGACTTAAAGCCAATGGCGAGAGGCCGATCCGCTTAAAGGCTGGTTTAAAGGCATTCCCTGGCAGAATTACTGAAAGGTACTGTTCACCAACGAACAGGTTGACACCAATGCCGGCACAGATTGTTGCAGTAATCAAACGACCAGGTTTGCTTAGTCTGGCAACCAGTGGCTTCATGGCACTTTCGATGATTCCCATGTGCATCAAGATTCCACCCAGTGCCAAGGTCATGATGATCAATGAAACGGTTCCCATCATGCTGGAGATGCCGCCCCGCGTCAGCAGTGCATCAACAGCTTTGTTGCCGGTTTTGGAAACAAAGCCGCTTTCAATCAGTGTGGCGAATTTGGCAATGGCCAAGTGCGGATTGTTGATAAAGATCATAATCGTCGACAAAACAATGTTTAAAAACAGAGTTGGAATGGCTGGGACTTTTTTCCAGGCACAGACAAACATCAAGATAATCGGCAGAGCGGCCCACCAAGAAACGGCAAAGTATTTGGTCAATACCGCATTAACGCTGGCGATGCTGGCAAGTGAGGTACCTTTGTTGCTTTGGCCAAGGAAGAAAAAGACAACCAACGAGACCAAAAAGGCGGGGATGGTCGACCACATCATATTTTTGATGTGATCAAACAGATCATCTTCGGCTACGGCTGATGCCAGGTTGGTCGAATCAGACAGTGGCGACATCTTATCACCGAAAACAGCCCCGGAGATAATGGCACCAGCCGTCAAAGCTGGATTGACGCCTAAGGTTGAGCCCATCCCAAACAAGGCAATCCCGACGGTTGAAACGGTTGTAAAACCAGAACCAATTGCCAGCCCGACCAATGAGCAGACAATGAAGACCGATGGCACGAAGAAGCGGGCACTGATCAAATGAAAGCCCAAGACCATCAATGAAGGAATAATGCCGGCTTGAATCCAAACGGCAATTAAAGTCCCAATCAGAATAAAGATGAAGATGGGGATGATAGCAGTTGAGATCCCTTCAGTAATGCCCTTCATGATGTCATCCCAGGAAACACGACGAATGGCCAGCCAGAAAACCAAAAAGGCAATGACGGTTAAAACAGGAACCTGGGGTGAAAGACCAAAGCCAATCACGCCGCATCCCAAGACAATCAGCATAATCAATAAAATAGCAACAGATTCTTTAAATTTAATTTTTTTAGTCATATTATCGATACCTCATGAATTGATTTATTAATTTAACAGCATTTGGTTTGTAGATAATGACTATAATATCGTTTCATAATTTCTCCCCCTCGAGCAGACAAAAAGGCGTTCCGACTAGACAATGTCTAATCGGGACGCCTCAACGTGGTACCACCCAACTGAAAAGAGCCAGTGCATGGACTGCTTTTCACTCTTGCCAGTTGCTAACGGTACCGGCCCAATCCGTACGGGCTTATTATGTCGGGTATTTCGGAGCTGTCACCCTGTCCGGTTCGCATCATCCACCGGTTTTCTGAGCGCTGAGGTGCAGTTCTACTTGACGACCACTCGTAAATTTCATTGGCATTAATATATCACTGAAAAAAAAGAATGGCAAGTTGATTTCTGATAATTCTTTAATTTTATTTTAATAAAAGCGTTTTCGCATAATGAGCTGAAAAGTGGCTGGATCATTGAATTAGCGCGCTTTATAATAAAAATATCCTAAGCAAAAAGGAATCAGTAAATATGACCAAAAAAATAAATGTAGTGGGGGCTGCCATCTTAAATGAGCAGTACCAGATTTTAGCAAGCAAGCGCAGCGATGATCGCATCCTAGGGGCCTTGTGGGAATTTCCGGGTGGCAAAATCGAGCCGGGTGAGGATCCTAAGGCAGCTTTAAAGCGTGAGTTAAGAGAAGAATTCAATGATCAGATTGAAGTTGGACGCCAAGCCGCGCCAACCGCCATCAAACAATATGATTTTGGCGAGATTCATCTGACGGTTTATTACGCCAAACTGGACACGCATCATTTTGATCTAATTGCTCATAGTCAGGTTAAATGGTGCGACCAAGCCAATTTGATGCAGTTAAACTGGGCTGATGCCGATTTGCCGATTGCTCGGGCAATTGCGCAGGCGGATCTAAAAAAGGCGGTGTTTTAAGCATGACCGGCGTTGACTACGGAAAAATCTTAAAGCGCTTGGAGTCAAAAGATGGCGATCAACTGGTCAGAGAATTACATGGCTCGCTTTTAAATGGCTATGTTGATCAAGATGAATTTGCCACGGTTGGCGATTTGGGACCTAAGCTGTTGACCAATCAGTCGGGTAACCAGATTTGGAATCAATTGCGCCATGAGCTGCAGACCTGCCAAAGCTATATCTTTGCCGTGGCGTTTGTAACTGATGCGATGATCTCCAGCCTCAAACCGATTTTTAAGCAGCTGGCCAGCCATGGCATTCAAGGGCGATTATTAACGTCTGATTATCTGTATTTCAATCAGCCCAAGGCATTTGCCGAGCTGCTCAAAATTCCTAATCTGGAGGTGAAAATTGCCAAAGTTGACGGTTTTCACCAAAAGGGATATATCTTTCAGCACCATGGCTATCAAACCATTATCATTGGCAGTGCCAACCTGACCGAAAATGCTCTGATGCGTAACTATGAATGGAGTCTGCAGATCAATTCACTCAACAATGGCGACATCACGCATCAAGTCAGTGAAAACATCGAAGACGAATGGCAGCATGCTCAGCCTTTGACGGATCAGTGGATTGCACAGTATCAACTGGTTTATCAAAAAAATCACCGCACGACGCACGCCATAGCCCAGATGGTAAAAAACGGTCAGCCTGAAATTATTGGTGATCACATTGAGCCCAATCAGATGCAAAAAGAGGCACTGGCTCAGATCGCTGGTCTGCGTAAGGCCGGTAAGCATCGTAGTCTGGTAATTTCGGCAACCGGAACGGGTAAGACCTATTTGGGGGCATTTGACGTTCGCAATGCCAAGCCGAAACGCATGCTATTTTTAGCACATCGAGAAGAGATTTTGCGCAAGTCGGCCCAAAGTTTTCAAAAAGTAATTGGCGGACCTAAAGACGATTTTGGCCTATATACCGGCAACGTGCATGAAAAGGATGCCAAATACCTTTTTGCCACCGTTCAGACCTTGCAAGACGACGCCCATCTACACGAATTTTCGCCAAATGAATTTGACTATATCTTGGTCGATGAGGTCCATCATGCCGGGGCCAAATCATACCAAAAGATCATGCAGTATTTTAAGCCTGAATTTTATTTGGGGATGACAGCCACGCCAGAACGGAATGACGACTTCAGTGTTTTTGAGCTGTTTGACTATAACGTGGCTTATGAGATCAGACTCCAGCAGGCTTTGGAAGCCGACATGCTGTGCCCGTTTCACTATGTTGGTATCAGTGACTATCAGTTTAACGATGCCCAGGTTAATGAAGAGATTGCCAGCTATCAAAATGACGCTGCTCATCATCAAAAAGAGGTGCAAGCCATTGAGCATTTGACCAGTAAAGAACGGGTTCACTATATTTTGGAACAGACCGAGTACTATGGCTATTCGGGGCCACAGCTGCATGGCTTGATTTTTTGTGCTACGGTCAAAGAATCAGAGCAGCTGGCTGCTGAATTAAGCAGGCAGGGGCATCCAGCCAAGGCACTTTCCGGCTCGGATTCAATGGTTGTTCGTCAGCAGGTGGTCAAAGAATTGGCGGCTGGTCAGATTGAATATATCGTCACGGTTGATCTTTTCAATGAGGGGATCGACATTCCATGCGTCAATCAGGTGGTGTTTTTGCGCAGCACCAATTCCAGCATCGTTTATGTGCAACAGCTGGGACGGGGGCTCAGAAAAGCTAAAAACAAAGACTACGTTGAGGTCCTGGACTTTATCGGCAATTACAAGAACAGTTATATGATTCCGATTGCCTTGACCGGGGATGCCTCTTATTCCAAGGATAGTGCCCGCGAAACGGTTGAGATCGAGCCAACGATTGGACTTTCTACGATTGCATTTGACGAGATTGCCAAGGAACGGATCTATCAGTCATTGCGTCAGGTAAGACTCAACGATATGAAAAAGCTGCGGAATGTCTATCAAAATATGAAATTCCGGGTTGGGCGCGTACCGATGCTGGCTGATTTCATGGCAGCCGATTCAATTGATCCCGAGATTTTGGCTAATAAAAAGAAAAACTACGCCCAGTTCCTGATTGGCGAAAAAGTACCAATTGAGCTCAGTGACTATGAAAATCGCGTGCTGACTTTTTTGGATGCGGAGCTCTTGAACGGTAAGCGGCGTCATGAATTGATGCTGCTGGATGATTTACTGGCTCAAAACACGGTTACAGAAGAAAAACTGAAGCAGCAGCTAAAAGAAGCCAATTGTCAAGTTGATGAGTCAACGATGGCTTCGATGCGGCGTGTACTGGATCTAACGTTTTATAACAAAAATGCCTCACCATCCAGAGCCGATTATGGTGGTCAGCCAATCGTAATTTTTGAACCGGATATGCAGTACTATAGGTTAAATGACGAGCTTAGCCAGTCTTTGCAAAACAATCCGTGGTTTAAAAAGCTTTGGCAAGATGGTATCAAGACCGGCCTGATGCGGGCTGAACGCTATCGAGCCGATCAACGCTTTACGCTGGGCGAGAAATATACGCGTAAAGACGTGATGCGCTTGATCAACAATCAAATCAATACAACCGCACAAAACATCGGTGGCTACTACTTCAATGATCATGACGGTGCGATTTTTGTTACCTACCATAAGTCAAAAGAGATCAGCCGCTCGATTCAATACGGGGATCGCTTCTTAAATGATCACGTGATGCACTATTATTCCAAGAACAAGCGTCGACTGGACAGTCCTGATATTCATAAGTTTACGGATGGTAGACATCGGATGGGGCTCTTTGTCAAAAAATCCGATGCTGATGATGACAAGACCTTTTATTACCTGGGGAATTGTCATTACATGCCTGGTTCGGCCAAACAAGAAGAACAAACCGGCAATCCGATTGTTTCGATGAATCTGGTGCTTGAACAGCCGGTTGCCTACACTCGCTACCATTCGCTGATTGACTAAAACGAAAACGCACTTCCACGAATTTTTCGGGCATTCAGTATCCCGAGTGTGGCGGTGCGTTTTATTGATTATTCTGGTTGGTGGGCATCGAGATAGTCGTTTAGTTCGTCATTTTTAATGTCAGTAACAAACATATGCCCCGGCGCGTGGGTAATGACCAGCGGCAGTTTGGCGTTTTCAATAACCGCCTGCGGAGTTACGCCACAGGGCCAAAAAACGGGGACTTCGCCAGGTTTGATTGTGTCGGGGTCGCCATAATCAGGATGAGCCAGATCGGTAATACCAATCGCTTTGGGATCGCCAATCTGAATTGGTGCGCCGTGCACGTTAGGCATCTTAGCCGTGATCTGGTAGGCAAGCCTGGCTTTTTTGGGGGTCATCGGGCGCATTGAAACAACCATTGGACCTTTAAAACGACCGAATGGACTGGTCATAATATTGGTTTTGTACATAGGGACGTTGTGTTTTTCGGTCAGGTGCCGAATCTCGATGCCGGCATTAGTCAAGGCTTCTTCAAACGAAAATGAGCAGCCGATCAAAAAGCCAACCATATCCAGTTGCCAAAATTGACTGGCATCAGTGATCTCCTTGGTAAAACGACCATTTTCATAAATTCGGTAGCGCGGGATGTCAGTGCAGATGTTGGCATGACTGGCAATCGTTTTGGTAAGAGGGGTCCGCTTGATGGTTTCCAAAAGCGGACAGGCCTGGGGATTTTGCCGAATCCATTCGCGAAAGTCGCGGGCATAAAGCTGAGGCATGATTACCAGGTTGGCTTGCGCGTAGCCGGCTGCCGTGCCGGCAGTGGGAAAGTCAATGATGCCGTCCCGAACATATTGGCGGACCTGAGCCGGGGTTTGATGGATATAGGGCTGAATATCAAAAGCAGACATATATTTCACCTCTTGGATTACAAAATAATGCGAAAATTGAATTTACCTTAAATCATAACCGTAGTTAAACCGTTTGCAAAGTTGGCAGTCAATCAAACTTTTAAAATTAAGTCCAAACGGTTATTGACTTAATTTAGAACGTTTTTAAAATTTGGGCTGATTAAAAAAATGAGGGCTGCCCATGCTGGCAACCCTCATTTGGTCTAGATATGCTTTGATGATTTTGTGATTTGAATGATTTGTGGCTGGGCAGAATCAAAGCGGTGATCAGTGCGATGGTCATGCCACTTGACGATACCAATCAAAATCAAGATGATAACGATCGTGTATAGTAAGGCCGAGTGACTGGAAGGGTGATCAACCATGGCCGCGCTACGATACCAGCGAAACAGCCAGGCCAGCATGCTGTAGACCAAAAGTCCGCAGACTACGGCAAAGACAATGGCCCACATAAATGTGGTGGCCATTGCCATGACGATTCCCGCGGCAATCAAAAACATAACCATCAATATGATGAACAGGCACATTTACAGTTTCCTCCTAATTGCTTTGCCAGCTAGGTAACGGTACGTCAATTACGCGTGGCGACTGGTTTAATAAACAGGCAATGGCTTGACCAATTCCCAGTCCGCTAACGGTCGATACCAGTTGCTGGTCTAAGTTAAGGCTGCTGATTTCTTCTGGACTGGCGAGATGATGAACCAATAGATTAGGAAACTGAGAGCGCAGCTTGGCTGGCAGATCCAATGGCGATTGCGTAGTCAAAACAACATTGAGGCCTGCTTTGCGACCTTCACGCAGAACTTGAAAGATGCCATTTTCAGCCAAGGAGAATTCATCGGCTGGCAGATAACGATGTGCTTCGTCAATGACGATGTTGACCGGAAAATCAGCCGCATGAGTCAAACGGCGTTCCAATATTCGCTTCATCAATAGTGAGATTACGGCACGTTGTCCAATGGCAAGCGTCTTGAGTGCAGAAAGATCAATTACCAAGGTCTTATGAGCACTACGTTGATCTAAAAACATCTGTAATACGAAGTTAAGCTCGGTCTTAACCTGGCCAGGTTGAGAAATGCTGCCAAACAGCTTGCGTACTGGCAGACTGGCGAGCGATTCGCGCAACTGAATGATACTGGACCATTCTGCGGCAATCAGCTTGTGATCATATTGCTGCCCCATTAAGTGATAGTCAGCTCGCTGATCAGCATATGGAATCACGAATTCTTCAATCAATTGGTCAGGAAGCAATTGCACGTCATATGATTTAGCCCAGCACCCCAGTTGCTCAGCTTCATGTTGGTGCGTATTGATTGGCTGATTGATGCGCACGTAGCAGGCTGGTTGATTGAGCAGATTGTTTTGAATTTTCAGATCATTGACTGCAAAAGCTGCTGCCATTTTGAGCTGAGAATCAAATTTTAATCCTAGGGCGTCAATCAATTGACTGGCAGAAAACTCACCTGGTTCCAGATAGGCATTTTCACCCAGCCGATAGACGATGGCGTTGGGCAGTTGCGCGTACTCGCCGGTTGGATCCAAGACAATATTGGCCTGGGCGTTGGTTTGCAGCTGATCCAGAATCGTTAGCGTTGACGTCGTCTTACCACTACCGGTCTGGCCAACGATCAACAGATGTCTTTTAGTCAGCTCGTTCATTTTGTGCCGTCACTTTCCTTTCGCTTAATCAATCTTTAATGTTTCTATCTTATCATGATTATTAGTAAAAGATTGCTGATTATGGTGCAAAAGCAAAACCTTCTTGCAATTTTATGCAGTAATTAAATTGTGGATTAACGGGACAGCTTTTGCTTTTTTACGAATAAAGTGGCTGAAAATTAACTTAACCTCTTAACTACGGATAGATAACCTCAGCGCTGGCTGGCGGTTCAAACGCCGATAAATCAGTATTTGACCATCCTAGCCATCCTTGAGGAGATTTAAAGACAAATGCCCAAAATCGGTCGCAAGCTGATTTTGGCATTTTTTTACTCTTTTTTTGATTTGTCAAATATCAGTTTTTTGGTCACTGATCGTCTGCCGTATGAGATATAATTTATTACTAGTAGGATAAATATACGGTGAGACGATTTGGGGATACATATTGGCTAAAAAATACCATTGAATAACATAACGGTTTCACCGGTCAAATGTTAGGGGGATGAATTATGAACAGATTGAAACGGTTTGGAAAGGAGACCGAAACGGATCGCAGCTGTCGCATTAAGATGTACAAAGCTGGCAAGAATTGGCTGACATCATGCCAAATTTGCCGCTATTTTTTAAATCGTGCCGTTTTAAAGCGAATTGCCGTTTCAGCTGGAGCAGTAGCTATCGGGATGAGTCTAAGTGGGCATGTCGTTAAGGCGGATACCACCAGTTCGACCAATCGCTTGATTACAATCAGCAGTACAGCATCGCAAGCCAACGGCCCCTCAACCGCTACAGCAACTACTGATAACGCAGGCAATTCAAACGCAGTTGCGACTGTTGCTTCAAGTTCGAAAGTTTCATCAAACAGTCAAGCAGCATCATCAAGTACGGATGACTCCAAAACTGACTCAGTGACGCAATCAAGCAGTTCAGCAGCAGCCAGTGCTGGCAACGATCAAAATGATGCCGCATCCTCAACAGCTGCAGATAGTCAAACTGCCGCCAGTTCAGCTGTTGAATCTGCCAATGCAGTTTCTGAAAGCACGGCGATTTCAGCTGCTGAAAAATCAAGTGTAGCCAGTGCTAAGTTGGCAACAGCTAATCGAATCGCCAGGGTGGCCATAATTTTAGGCGAGAGGACACCCAAACTTGTTCGGGTGATGAATCGCCCCGACAAAGCACCGAAAAGGTGCTTTTTATTTGGCTTTCGTTTCCTATGGTTGTATAATTTAGTTGCTAATTAATTGATTCAAAAGGATTGCGGTGTATACCTATGGTAGTGTTTAAATTCCAAGATGAAGTGTCAGAACCAATTAAAGGACGTTCATATGTATATGATTTGCACTACCACTTGGTTTG
>NZ_JABAFO010000002.1 GCF_012843675.1 Lactobacillus sp. MRS-253-APC-2B | reverse complement strand
ACGTAGTGGATGATCTGCGAAACCTTGCGCATGCCGCTGGCTGGATCTTTTTCTGGCTCCACTTGACTGTAGTGGTGACGCAGATAAATCGTAAACAACTGGTAGTTTTGATCATCATTGTCAAATCTCAGCTGTTCTCCCTTGGCTTGTGCGGCGGCTTGAGCCTGAGCAAAACCGTCACTGACTAAAACGTACTTGCCGGCTGGGTTGGTCTGAGCATCGTAGACCAGCTGGCTGAGCTGATTCTTGGTGTCATAATTGATCTGTTCATTGGTCTTGCCCTTTGCTTCATCGTAGGCCACCAGTGAGCCGCCATTATCGATGTCGACATACTTAATAATTGCCATCTGATCGTTTGGGCTGTAGGTTACGATGTCTAACAGATCAATTGGCGAATCATACTTGTCGTTGTCCATGGTCAGCGGACTGTATGACAGAATCGTCACGTCTGGCGTGTAGCCTTTGATCGTTGGGGAGGAAACATCGACAAACTTGCCTTGCCGTTCATCGGTCGTCCAGACGCCATTCCAGTCAATCATGCCGGTTACCATGTCCAAATCCCCAGTCTGTTTAAATGTCATGTCTTTGCCAGCATATGGATCAGCTGCCTGAGTACCATCCGCATATTGGTAAAGCACCGTCTGCTTAATGGTTTTCTCACGGTTGGCTGACTGCTTTAGAATATGATGCTTTAAATGAACGACAAACGTCTGATCAACCTGGCCGTCCAAGTCAAAGACAATGCCATCCTTCGTGCCATCGCTGACCAGATCATACTGACCGGTTGGATTGGTTTGTTCATTGTAGATCAGCTGATTCAACGTCGCAGCTGAGTCATAGCTGCTCTTTGCTCCAGACTTACCCGTCGTCTGCTCCATCGTAACGACTTTTTCATTGCTGTCATCATCAACATAATTAATGTTGGCCAGCTGGTCGTCGATAATGTAGTAGACCGTATCAGCAACCGTGAAGACCCCGTCACTGGCTTTGTCAAACGTATCCGCATCAATAACAACCGTCTTAGGACTAAGCGTATTAACGTTTAAATGATAGCCGGGAATCAATTCGGCAATGGCATCATAGACCGCGCCGTGCGTCAGGATCAGCTCGCCAAATTGGGCTTGATCCTTGTATGAGGCGTCATAAACGATCGTATGTGTGACCCGATCCTCATCGCCGGTTTGTTCAAAGGTCAAATCGGCAGCTGGGTCATGATAGTCAGATGCCGCCTTTTGCCCCTGCTTTGGTCCATCCCGAAAGACATAATGCACGACCCGCTGAACCTTAACCGGACGCGTAACCGTTGCATGACGATGCTTGAGGTAGACGACAAAGCTTTGGGAAACGTTATCATCATCATCAAACCGGATTGGCTGGCCGCCCGTTTCGTCGTTAACCAGTTCGTACCCTTTTTCTTCCCAAGCTTTTATCTCATCACCTGTCGTGTAGTCGCTTAATTGATTGCTGGAACCAGTCAGATTCTTTTCGCCAATGATGGTCCCAGTATCCTGGTCGAAGTATTCAATGTAGGCTGACTGCCGGTTGGCGGTATAGACAACTTGCTTGTAAACGTTCAGATTCTGATTGTAGTTATCGTTGTTAACCGTAATGGCAATCTCATCAATCTGACCAGGAACCGCCTTATAACCTTTAATCGTTGGTGAAGGTACGGCAGCAAACTTTTGAGTTGGCGTCCACTTGCCATTCCAGTCAACGATATTGTTAACCAGATCCTTGACCCCATCCTGGTTGAAGCTCAGTTCTTTGGTTACCTGCTGATCGCTAAGCACGACGCCGTCTTTTACGTAGTCGATGGTTTCGGTAACGGTCTTAGTGCGAGAGTCCTTTTTGGTTTCATGGCCAAAGTAGACATAGAAGACCTGATCTTCATCATCATGATCAAAGACGATCTCTTGGCCATTCGTTTCATCGGTCAGCAGTTGGTAGTGCAGCTTTTTGAGGCCCTCGATCATGTCGGTCGTCGTGTAGCCGCTGTTCATGTCGGACAAGCCGCTGAGTTCCTTGAAAAGCAGCTGACTGCCAGCTGGTGTCGTACCATCGATAAAGTAAACCGTAGCTTTTTGCGGTTGGGCCGTATACGTCACGGTCTCGTTGACAACCACCGTTTTTTGGTCAAAAGCATCTTCAGTTGGCTTGATCTCAGCAGCTGATACGACTGCCTTGTCATATTCATAGCCATCCATCTTTGGGGAAGCAATTTCCGTAAAGGTTTGCGGATCAAGCTTGTCCCAGGTAACATGCTTGTTGACGCGATCTTGAATCCCATTTTGTGTAAACGTAAGCGTCTGCGTAATCGGCGTAAAAGCGTTTTGACCCGCCTTGCCGCCATTGCCATAAACATAGGTAATAACCCGCTGGTAGGTGACATTGCGCGAAGGTGCTTTAGTGGTGCCGTGCTTGAAGTGAACCTCAAAGCTTTGATCGGCAGCATCATTGGCATCAAAGATCACATTTTGACCATTAGTGCCATCGCTGACCTTAACGTAACCCATCTGTTCGTAGCTGGCAATCGCTAACTTCGTATTGTAGCCACTGTCTGCGTTGGAGTCGCCCCTCAGAGTCAAGGTTGACATTTGCCGATCGTTTGCGTCTTTAGCATCGTCATCAATAAAGGTGATCGTTGCCGTCTGTAATTTAGGCATGTAGAGAATCGTATGCTCCAGCGTGTTATCCTGCTGCCAGTTGTCATTGGTGATCGCTGATGACTCGCCAACGATCTGATCAGGGTTAAGGGCAGTGTAGCCAGTGATCATCGGTGCCTGAACCGAATCAAAATCAGCCTGCGTCCATTCGTTCCAAGTTGTCGTGCCGTCAACCAGGTCGTGCGTCCCAGTTTGGCTAGCCTGCTTGGTGATGACCGTATCTTCAGCCAGCTTGCGTCCATCAGTCGACTGGTAGTGAATAATCTGCTTGACGTTTGCGGTTCGAGAAACGGTTTCCGTCTTGTGATCAAGGTAGACATGGTAGACCGTCAATTTGCCATTATCTGGAAATTTGATGCCATCTTGCGTCTCATCCTTAACGATCGTGTAGTTTTTGTAGTTCGTCAGCTTATTTTTAATGAAATCCTGAGCACTATAAGTCTGATGCTCGCCGGTCTTACCTTCCAAAGACTCAGCAGCGATCTCATTATTGGTTTTTTTGTCAATGTAGACGATCGCGACGTTTTGCGAGTCGGCAAAGTAGGTAACCGTCCGATAGATATCCAGATCCGTGTCATAGTTGTCATTGGTAATGGTGATCATATGCTCCGGCTCGCTGGCATAGTCATAGTGGTAGCCAGCAATCGTTGGCGTGTCAACCTTGGCCAGCGTCTGAGCAGCTGACCAGTCACCATTCCAGTCCGTTGTCTTAGTGACCCTGTCTAACTGACCACTCTGCTTAAACGTCAGCTCTTTGTGGTACGGATCATGTGCTTGACTGCCGTTTTCATATTGATACTTGATTTCTTCAACGACCGTCTTAGCCCTTTGTGTATCTTCATAGCCATGCTTTAGATGAACGGCATAGATCTGATCATTTGGATCGTCTGAAGAATTGAATTTCAGCGCTGCTCCGCCAGTATCATCAGAAACCAGCTCATAACCTTGGCCAAGATAGTTTTTAATCGTTTCAGTCGTGCTGTAGTTGGCGCTGGCGTTTGAATAGCCGTTTAAGAGCTTGTTTGCCAGCTGCTTGCCCGTGGTATCGTCAATATACGAGACTGAAATGTACTGCCGATTTGGCGAATAGGTGATCGTTCCTTCAAACTGTCCGTTCACAAAGTTAGCGTTGGTAACGGTAATCTTACGTTGAGCAATCGTTTGAATGTCTGGCGTGTAGCCGGCGATCGGTTTGGCTGCTACTTCCTTAAAATACTGGGTCTCAGAATAGCCGCTGTTCCAATCAGTCTGATCGGTTACCAGATCCTTGACCCCATTTTGCGTAAACGTCAGCGTGTTGATCTGGTCCCTAGGCTGCTGATGGTTATCGCTGAACTTAAAGTGAATGATCTGCTTAACGTCAACTGAGCGCGTTACTTCTTTTGTCTTGTGCTTTAAGACGATTTTAAAGATCTGATCTTGGCCGGCATCATCATTAAAAACAATCCCGTTGCTGGTTTCATCAGAAACAACCTCGTAGTTGGCATACTTGGCCAAGATTTGGTTGCGAATGCTCGTGTAGTCCAGTTTTTGATTGGAAAGCCCAGTCTGCGTATCAGTATCCAGCTCTTTATCGTTATCTGAGCCGTCGATATATTTGATCAGCGCGGTCTGCTTGAGCGGCGTGTAGTTGACCGTAAACGAGTAGGTCTTGCCTTTTTGATCAAACGTTGCGGCATCAACCGTCACGCTCTTAGCCGAAATCTCGTCAACAGAAACGGCATAGCCTTTCAAATTTGGCGTGGTAACTGCTTTAAATGATTTGATCTGTTTCCAGTCTTGATTCCAGGTCGTTGTATTAGTAACGTTATCAGTTACGCCATCCTGTTCAAAGACAAGCTCTTTGGTCAGCGGGTTGGCTTGCTTCAGCAGGCTCTGGTCGACCAGCGTGTCGTCTGGATAATTGGCATCGCCTTTGTAGGCATACCTGATCTCTTCAGTGACTTTCATCGTCCGACTCGTATTCGTCGTCTGATGCTTCAGATGAACCTCCAGAACCTGGTTGTTGCTGATGTCGTCTTCATCCAAGACTGGTTGGTTTCCGTTGGTGGCATCCGATACCAAGACATAATGCTGCCCTAGATACTTGCTGATCGTCGCTGTGGTCGTGTAGTCCAGCGTCTGACCTGATTGACCGGTTCCCGTCCAGTATTCAAGGACTTGATGCGTTGTGTCGTCAATATAGTTGACTACCAGGATCTGACTCTTGCCGACATAGATAATGTCATGGTGAACGTTTAGCGACTGACCATAGTTGGCATCAGTAACCGTGATTGCCACAGCATCAACTTTGGCCACATCAGGTGTGTAGCCGACCAGTACCGGCGAGACTACCTCTTTAAAAGTCTGGGTTGGTGTCCAATTCCCGTTCCAGGCCGTCTGATCGGTATACAGATCATGTACCCCCGATTCGTTAAAGGTCAGCGTAGCCGTGTAGACTGGAATCTGGTTTTTGACGTCGACATATTTGGTCGTGCCATTCAGCTGCTTGATGGCCTTATGGTGTTCGATCGTTTCGGTAACGGTCTTGGTTCGCTTGACGGTTTCGGTTTCATGAACGAAATGCACGAAATAGGTCTGCTTGCTTTGATCGTCCTTGTCGAAGATGATGTTTTGACCATTCGTGTCGTCACTGACCAATTTGAGATGCTTCTTAACGTATTCAGCAATCGCGGCCTCCGTGTTTCGACCACTGTCAGCCCCGGAATTACCGGAGAATTCCTTAACGGCTAGATCTTGGTTGGTCGTATCGTCATGATAGATAACCTTGACCGCCTGTTTATTTGGCACGTAGGTTACCGTCTCGGTTGAGTCATTATCGGTTGCCTTGATCGTTGTCCCAGCTACCGTCAGTTTATCAGCCGTATAGCCATTGATTTTTGGCGAGTCTTTTTGCTCAACGTTTTGGGCAGCAATCTTGCTCCAATCTTCCCAAATCGTGGTACCAGTTACGCGATCACGATCACCGGTCCGCGTAAACGTTACGCTTTGTTCAACCGATGGCGCGGCTTTGCCATCACCTTGGTAGTAGTAGTCGATCGTGCGCTTGACCGTTTTTTGACCATTGGCTAGATCCGTCTTACCGTCAACAGTTTCATGATGATGCTTTAAGACGACCTGGTAGACCTGGTCAACATTGGCATTGCTGTCATAGACGGCACCAGCTGGGAAACCGTCTTTGACCAGATCATACTTGCCATTTGGATTCGTCTTGGCATCGTAGACCAGCTGCTTGAGCTGATCAGCCGTCTCGAAATTGATTGGCTGCCCGTCATAGTCCGTCAACGTGCCGCTGCTGAAGATCACCTGATTGCCGCTGTCTTGATCAATGAAGTCAATCTGAGCTTTTTGCTTAGCCCGGTAGACAACGGTAATGTCTTGATCCAAAGAAGTTATGTATTTGGTTGGGTTAAAGGTATAATCCGTAACCGCGACGCCATTGATAAACGGTACGAAGCCCGCAATCGTCGGCAGCGTGACATCCGCCGCGCTGGTCGCGTCATCCGGATCGTTAGCGTATTGTGTTTTGGTTTTTTTAGCCGCATCAAACGCCGCGTCAGTTGAATCAATCACCAAGCTGCCCAGCTTTTTGTAGACATATTGTACATTGCGGGTCTGTGGGATGTAGATGTTGCTGATTGTTAGACGGCCGCCACTGCCAGAATTGACGGTAACTGACGATTTTGCTCCGCTTGGCGCCAATGTGTAGGAACCGCGCAGACGATTATTATAGTAGTAGTCTGCGCGCATCGTCCCGTCAGCACCGGTTTGAGTGAAGTCAACCCTATCGCCATTATGCCAGTTTTTGGTGTATGTATCGCCGATCTTGCCAAACTCAGACATGTAGCCGCTGCTGTTGCTAGGTACGGTTTCATAGTAGCCATTGACGACCTTCCCGCCAGTCGTGGTGTAGATTTGGCCGCTTAACCCTTGCTGAACGTGGCTTTGAGCAATCTGCTTGCCGTTGTCGTCAACATAGGACGTGGTCTGCGTCACCAGCTTAGGAATCATAAAACTGAGAATCGTGTAGTAGGTACTGTCAGAAACCGCGCCCCCTTGGTTGACGTTAAAACGCGGACTCCAGCTGTAGTATGTACTGAAATCATCGGGATTGCCAATGACGCCTGAATAATGGTCATTATAGATGCGACCCAGATATATGCTTAGCCATGAATCTTTACTTGTTCTAACGTTATATTCGTAGTCATCCTCTTTAATCGTATAACTATTGAGCGGGATTTTATTGGTAGAATCAAGAATCGTTACGTACAAGATCCCGCTACCAGAACGATCCGTAGACAAGACGATGTTATACTCACCAGTCCTACGAGTTCGATTATTACGGCTGGTAGCCCAAAAGAAAGTGTAATGGTCGGTAAGAGGATCAACGTACATTGAGCTTGGGTATTCAGGATCCTTGACTGAAAAAACTGCTGCCGTATCGTTAAGACCATTAGCGACCAGGCTATTGGCAATTGCATCCGCGCTGACAGCTGGCGTTGCTGCAGCCGACTCCAGATTAAACGTAACCGTCTTAGCCATGCTTGCTTGACTGTTGACGGCTAGCTGACTCGTGGCTCCATTCTTGGATGTGGCAGCCGCTTGACTATTGGCTGCTGATTGACTGGTTGGCGACACCTGACTTGCCGATCCGGTACTGGATGCAGCTGCTTGGCTAGATGCCGCGGCCTGGCTAGCTATCGATGACGTTGGGCCGGATTCTGACGCAGTCGTTGAAGCCGGCGTCTGACTTACCGTCGTTGCAGCAGCGCGGTCTGCTGATGTCGCGGCTGACCGAGCAGAAGCGGTTGCCGCCATGCTGGATGTCGATGCCGATTGCGCCTTAGCAGCTGTCGAACTCGTCAGTGAATTTACGGTTGAAGCAGCAGAACTGCTGGCTGCCGTATTGGCTGACAATGTAACTGCACTGCTGCTTGACGTGGCCGCCCGATTCTGCAGATTAACGGCCGGCTCAGCAGTACTGGCGGCAGCGGCATGATTCGTCGTCATCGTCATAGGCGCGATCGTAAAAGTAAACGTCACGATCGCGGCAAAGGCCCACTGCTTGCCATCTTTATACATTTTGTAATGTATTTTTTCATCATGCATATTGACTTCCCCCATTCACTTTTGGATTGCAGAAACACTCCCTGCTATCCTTAAGCCTATTTAATTGCAATCCGACTAATTTTAAGAAAAAGTATATAAACAATTTCTTTCTTATTCTAAAAATAGCGCTGATAAACAAAGAATTAAACTTTAATTTTTTACTTTTTTCTATACATCGCGTCCTTTGTTAAGCGTTTACAAATAATTGTTTATAAAAAAATAAATATCATTTTATAAACAGATGATTTTTTTTTCATAATTCACAATACCCGCTCTTTTTGAAAAGTTTTATTGGCCGTAACCGCTTTACCGCCATCCAAAAGCGAGGGTGCATCAACGATAATCTAATTAACATTTTTAATGTTGCCGCCTAATTAAAAAGACCCAGCCAGTCTGCTGAGCCTCATCTGATAATTAACTTTTTTCATGTCGAAGCATCATAAAGAGTCCTACTGGCAAAATCACGAACCCAATCGCCATGCCGATGATCGCAAACCAGTTTGGCACGATGCCTTGAGCAGTACTGATGCCAAACTCGCCGACCCAATCAAACTTGAACAGCAAAAAAATCGTCAAGGCAACCGACAATACCGGCAGCAATACGTCCGTCAGCCAGTTCCGCTCTGCTTTAAGCACTGGTTCGACATTGGTTCCCCGATAAAAACGAATCACGCCCAATGGAATCACGATAAACTCAAAGAACCGCACCATGGCACTCAGTACGATAATTGCCGTCATGTTATATTGAAAAGCCATCGGTATAAAGATTGCCAAAGCCAGCGTAATTATAAACGGATAAACCGGAAAGTCATGTCTGGTTCGCTTGGCTAGCCATTGCGGTGCTTGATGCTCTTTAGCCATGGCCTCCAAAACCCGCGGTGTGTGGAATGAAGCCGCGAGATTAATCCCGAACATGGAAATCAGCGCGCCCAGCTCAATCAAGATCCGCAGCCAACGTGCCTGAAAAATTGCGGCAATGGCAACGACCTGCTTGGTTTTGACAATTGCTGCTGGATTGATTGCCATTGCCACTAGGATGGTGCCGATATAGACCAGCGCTATCACCATAATTACCAGTGGAATGGCTCGGGGCAGATTCTTTTGCGGATCCTTCATGTCTTCAGAGCCGCTTGCCACGCTCTCAAAACCAGTAAAAGCATAGAAGGCGGCAATAACCGCCATCACCAAGCCAGACGTCGTGAACTTGGGAATCAAAGGCTGTCCATTGGCGGCTTTAAGCGTGTCCAGTTCGTGAAAATGACTGACGCCGGTTTTTAAAAAGACAATGATTCCCGCAACGATGATCAAGCCCAGCGCTAGCAGCTTGCCGATGGTTGCCAGGTTGCTGGCCCAGGTTAAGAAGCGCTGTCCAAAGAAATTGATCAGTAAAATAATCGCCATTAAGACAACAAAGCCCCAGGTAATGTTTTTAAAGCTGGTTGAGTCAGCACCAAAAATCGAAAGCGTGCTCTTGATTACACCAACGCCCATCACGCCCCAGGCCACGCTGGCTGAAAAGAATCGCACGACACCCATGTAAAAGCCCATATTCTCGCCATAGGCTGCCTTAGCATAGGAATAGGCCGCACCGCTTTTGGTAACGTACTTGGCTGCCGCGGCAAACGTCAAGGCCAGCATCGCCGCAAAAACCGCCGCGATCAGATAGACCAGTGGCGCCTTGGTTCCCACCATGGTCACGACCGAACCTGGCGTCAAAAAGATTCCTGAGCCGATAATTGAATTGATTGCTAATAGAACAATCGACCAAAAGCCCAGTTTGTCAGTTTTATTCTGCATGTTCATTCCCGCCTTTCCAACTGGCGCGACTGATAAGATAACTAAACAGCCGGTTCATCTCGGACTGATGAGCGTGCAGCATTTCAGGATGCCATTGCACGCCGATAACCGTTCCCGTTTCATTTTCAATTCCCTCATAGACGCCATCTTGTGCCAAAGCATTCACCTTTAGTCCCTTGCCAACTTTTTTAATCAGCTGATGGTGGTAGGAATTAACCCGCAGTCTGGGTGTCTGAGCAAAAATCTTTGCCAGATGCGTGTCGCTGACCAGTTTTACTTGATGCGTCGCCTGCCACCATGGCGTATCGCCCTGCCAATGCTTGAGCGTCGGCACCGGATAGTATTTAAGATCCTGATAGAGCGAACCGCCATAAAAGACGTTGATCAGCTGCGCACCCCGGCAGATGCCCAGCACCGGGATGCCGCGTTTTTCCGCCAGCTTCAACAGCCGCATATCAAACTGGTCGCGCGCTTGCCAAACCGTGCCTTGTTCGGGCTGCGGCTCTTCGCCATAGTTTGCCGAGTCAATGTCTTGACCGCCTGAAAGAATCAAGGCATCAACCAGTTCCAGCTGAGACTCGGTTACGTCGGCATCCTCATTGAACGGAATAATCAATGGTACCCCGCCGTTTTTAATAACCGCCTCACTATAGTCTTTATTGACGTAGCTGCGACGATAGCCAACAAAGGGCCCAACGTTTTTAGTCAGTTCACTGCCTGAAATGCCAATTACCGGCTTTTTCATAAACTCTGCTCCTTTTAGTAAAATAAAAGGGACCACTGACGCGCCGCCAGTAGTCCCTTGACTCAATCAGCAACCGGTCGCGGCTGCCTTATTTGGTCTTGCAATCTGATGGCAGAGCAAAAAACATGCGGCAATGCATGCAGCATGGACAGCACATTTTTTGCATCATCATTTGAGCAGCCATCAGTTCACCTCATCATTTTTTAATAGTCTAAGAATATTCCAATCAGTAACGTTTGTCAATACAAACTCGGTTAGCCCTGATCGTGATGGTCATCTTGTTTTTTCGGCATTCCTTGATGATCGCTCAAGTCAATCACCATTGAGCGCGGTTTTTGAGGCCGATCACCATCTTTGGGCGGCTGCCAGTTAAAGTGCCGAATCAAAAGTGAAAGTGGTGGAATCAGCAGCATGTAGAGCAGGGCCGTCAGCAGCGTCGTTGGCAAAGCCAGCCGCATAAATGGCATGATCCCACTGCCATGTGCAAATGCATCCCCGGCAATCCCGCAGAGCACCTCGGCTGTAATCCATTGTGAGATTCCGGCCGCCACTCCAACACCAATCGCCTGCCGATGCGTTACCTTGATATCGCGCGGCAATTGCCAGCCAATTAAGGCACTGATCATAATCATGTCAACCATCATATCCAGCGCGGTCATCCAATCTGCTTTTCCCAGCAGAATCAAGATTATCGTAGCGACAGTCGTAATTCCAGCCCCCCAGCGCAGATTCAGGCCCACCATTGAACTCAAGCCGATAATTCCGGCCAATTCAATGGCTACCTGACCTTTTGGCAATGGCGTTGACAGGCGCAACAGACCAACAATCACCATTAAAGCCGTTAGCACCAGCGCCCAGAGACCATCTTTCGTTCGCTGCTGCATAGGCTAATCCAGTGGCTTTTTAGCCGTATCCTGCATCCAGGCCAGAGCCAAGGCGCCTTGTCCCAGGTGTACGCCGATGACCGGACCAAAGTAGCTCAGTTCAAAATGAATATCGGGATGGTCGGCCTGCAGCTTATCCAGCCATTTTTGACCTTCTTCAGGACAGTTGGCATGCAGCACCATGGCCCGGACTGGATAGTCAAGCTTGGCCAAGTCTTCGTCAAAAATCTGCTCACAGCGTGCTTTGGCTTTTTTCATTGAACGCACCTTTTCAAACGCCTCGATCGCATAGTTTTGCGTGTGCATCGTCAAAAGCGGCTTAATCTTCAAAATGGAGCCAATAAAAGCTGAAGCATTGGAAAGCCGTCCACCACGGACCAGGTTTTGCAAATCGTCTACGACAAAAACGTTATTAAAGGTGTCACGATACTCGCTAACTTTTTTGACAATATCGTCCAGATCGTCACCCTGTTCAGCTAACTTGGCTGCTTCTAAAGCCAGATATCCCATCATCTTGACCGTCAGATGCGAATCAAATGGTACGATTTTGATCGTATCCTTCATATCTTCGGCAATCTGGGCAATCGTGTTGAGTAGACCGGAAATTGCCTTGGTCAAATGAATGCTGATCACCGCATCGTAGCCCTCATCTGCCAGCTTTTGGTAGGTTTCCATCAAAAGACCGATTGAAGGCTGAGACGTACTTGGAAATGACTTGGAGTGGGCCAGCTTGTCGTAGAATTCCTCTGTTGTAATATCAACGCCTTCTTGGTAGCTTTGACCATCGATCACCAGTGGAATCGGTACGACCGTAATATGATTATCCGCAGCTTCTTGTGGGGTTAAATAAGCGGTACTGTCGGTTACAACCGCGATTTTCATTGAGTTCTCCTCCAGTATGATTGCAAATTTAGAATAATATTTTAGAAAAATAATAGCATGATAAAACTGCCGACCTCAAAATAAGGTCTGCATTTAAATAGGATAGCACATTCAGCGCCTAAAACCAATTTTATGGCAGCCGATTGACACAGATCTGGCCAATCACTTCAGCAAACCCAGCCTTAATTTGGTCAGAAACGTTAATCCACGTTATAATAGACTAGTTATGCAAAAGCAAAGGAGCGATCAAAATGCCATTTGACGGTTTTTTCACCCATGCCATGGTCCACGAGCTTAATCAAACGCTGCAAGGTGGCCGTGTCTCCAAGGTCAATCAGCCATATCCAGCCGAAATGGTGATGGTAATTCGAGCCAATCGCCATAACTACTCACTGCTGATTTCAGCCAATCCATCCTATCCACGCATTCAAATTACCCAGATCCCATATCAAAACCCTGCCGTTCCCAGCAACTTTGCCATGACCATGCGCAAATATCTGGAAGGAGCGCTGGTCAAGGAAGTCACCCAGGTTGAAAACGACCGCATTATTAAGCTGACCTTTTCAACTTTAGATGAGTTGGGCGACCCACTGGAGTTGGTGATGATGGTTGAAATCATGGCGCGTCACAGCAACGTTACCCTGGTTAATGCCAAGACCGGCAAGATCATTGATGCCATCAAGCATGTCGGCAGCGACGTCAATCGCGTTCGTCTGCTCTTGCCCGGTGCAACTTTCATCATGCCGCCCAAACAAAAACGATTCAATCCCTACCTGCCCAACCAGATTTATTCTGATCTGGCCCGTGACTTAAAAAACGATTCCGCCCAGCTGGCTAAAGAACTGCAGCAAAGCTATCAGGGTCTGGCACCAGAAACTGCTAAAGAAATGGCGGCTGAGCTGTTAGCCAGTGACAATCTGCCCAGCGCCTACCAGTCGTTTTTGCGTCACTTTGAAAATCCCGCTCCGGTCTTGATCACCAATGAAAAGAACAAGACCAGTTTTGCGGCATTTGCGCCAATTAATACCGCGGGCCTTGTTCTACAGTCGTTTGCCACGCTTTCTGAGCTCTTGGACGCCTATTACGTCAATAAGGCGCAGTCTGATCGGACCAAAGAGCTGGCTGGTCAGGTCCTCAAAGTCGTGCATAATGAACTGAAAAAAGATCAGCGTAAAATGAAGAAATTTCAAAAAGAACTGGCTGATGCCGCCGATGCTGATCGCTACCGGATTCGCGGCGAGCTTTTGACCACCTGGCTGCACCAGGTTCCTCGTGGCGCTAAATCCGTTGAGTTACCTAATTTTTATGATGAGAACAAACCGTTAAAGATTACTCTGCAGCCAGATCTTTCGCCTTCACGCAATGCTCAGAAGTACTTTACGCGCTACAACAAGCTCAAGGCCTCGGTTAAGTACGTTAATGAGCAGATGGCCATCACGCAAAAAGAAATTGATTATTTCGAAACGATTCTCAGCCAGATCGATCTGGCCAATCCCAGCGACGTTCAAGAAATTCGCTTGGAGCTGCAGCAGCAAGGCTATATCAAAGCCAAGCACAAAAAAGGCAAAAAGCAGCGCAAGATTCCCGTTTCCAAACCTGAAGTCTTCCACGCTACTGATGGCACGGTTATTTTGGTCGGCAAAAACAATCTTCAAAATGACCGGTTGAGCTTCAAGACAGCCAATAAAAACGAAATCTGGCTACACGTCAAGGATATGCCAGGCTCGCATGTCGTCATTCGCGATACCACCAACCCTAGCGAAGAAACGATTCTGCAGGCGGCTCAACTGGCTGCCTGGTTCTCTAAAGGACGTGACTCTGCCCATGTGCCGGTTGACTATCTGCCAGTCAAGAATCTGCACAAGCCAAGCGGGGCCAAGCCGGGATTCGTAACCTTCCGTGGCCAAAAGACGCTGTCCGTCACGCCTAAAAAGCTGCCCAACTAATAAAAAGGACTTTGATGTGATACATCAGAGTCCTTTTGTATTTAGATTAGACTAAATAAGTCTGCTTGATTAATAGTTACCGGTAAACATTGCTTCGGCCTTAGGTGGCTGATATTCACCAAAGTAGTCGGCAAAATTCAGGTCCAGATAGTCGCATAGATCTTTAACCTCAGTCATTGTCTTGTCAATGACCGGAATGCCGTTTTCCTTACGATCGGCCATAGCCAAAACCTCTTTTTCACCATGCGTGTAGATGCGGTCATGACCATTGGCCTTAGCCGAATCACGCAGCTTTTGCAAATATTGCGACAGATGCTCACTGATAGTCTGACCATCGCCAAACGCATCTAGATTAATCGCCATAAAGCCATGACAGATACCGGATTTACCGTTTTGCATAGTTGATTCTGAAGTCATCCCCAGCGAAAGAATCGAAGAGAAGATCTCAGCAACCATCCCATTGCCATAACCCTTGTGTGAGCCCAATGTTTCAGTATTACCGCCCAGTGGCATGATCCCACCGCCGTTTTTGTGCACAATGTTGTTTAAAACGTCAGCTGCATCATTGGTTGGCTCACCATTGGCATCAAGTGCCCAGCCATCAGGCAGCGGCTGATTCAGCTTGTTGTACATTTCCAGCTTGCCCCGTGTTACGACCGTTGTTGAGGCATCAAACAAAAAATCATATGGTTTGGCTGGCAGACACCATGCTTGTGGGTTGGAGCCAATCATTGATTCTTTGCCAAACGTTGGTACCATAATGGCTTCGCTGTTGGTACAAGAAAAGCCCAACATGCCTTCTTTAGCTGCCATCTTGGCGTAATAGCCGGCAATGCCATAGTGGTTGGAATTACGTACTGAAACAATCCCCACGCCTGCCTGCTTGGCTTTTTTTATCGCCAGTTCCATTGCAAAATGTCCATTGAGCTGGCCCATACCATCATGACCATCAATGACTGCCGAAACCGGGGTTTCAAAAATGACTTCCGGTTCGGCATCGACCTTCATCGTTCCCTTTTGAATTCCTTTATAATAACGGACCATACGCTGCATGCCATGACTTTGAATGCCATACATATCTGCAGTCAATAAGACGTCAGTAATGATGGCAGCTTGTTTTTCGCTAAAGCCAAACTTTTGAAAGGCATCCATGCAAAGATGATCGAGCTGTTCGTAGGAAAACTTGACGACTTTATTTTCATTCATTTTGCAAGCTTCTTTCTGTTTATAAAACGTTTCACGACTTAACATGATTAAATCATAACACATTTTTATCCGGAATTTAAGCGCTTCCATTAATAAATATCAAATTTTTTGTATTTTTTACAAATTTAAAATTATTTGTAAAATAAAAGAGAGCAAGAAAAAGCTCCGCAAGGATGGCTAGGTTGGTCAAATGCTGATTTATCAGCGTTTGAACTGCCAGCTACTGCACTGAGGCATTATTATCCATAAAATAGTTAAGAGGTTGAGTTAATTCCCAGCCTCTTATCAATTTCAATCAAAATCCTCGCCATTCAAAAACTGCATCTGCCCGCCTAAAACGCGATTGATAGTTGGCTTTTGATGCTTGAGGTGCAGCGACTTGAATGGAAAGACTGCTCGGTAGACCGCCATTTTGGTTGTACCATTGGGAATCAGCGCCTCATTTAAGGCATCGCCATCAAGCCGTCCTAATGCCATCCGGACCGTAATCCCCGGTAGATTCAAACCTAATACCTTAGATAAAAAGGCAATCTCAGGCAGTGGCATATGCTGTATCAGCAGCTGCTTAAACGATCCATCAAAACGATGGACAAACACAACCTGATACAGCCCGGGCTCGCTTTGCTCACTGATGGCTTGGCTGCCCTGTTTTTCCAGCATTCCAAAATCAAGCGGCGTCAAGCGGGCCGGAAAACGCTGAGCGGTTGGCTGATAGCTCAGATCATCAGTTGACTGCAGATCGGCCGTAATCCCCAGTGGATAGACCAGCTGACCGTCAAACAGCGCGTTAAAGCTGTCCAATGGCTCACCGACTGCTAACGATGCCGGCCGCTGATCTTCAGGAATCTCGGCGATCTGAATATTTTTGGCAATTGGTCCCAGCTGATCGATCAGTTCATGACGACTGGCTGGGATCAAGACTACCTCGGGATGCTCAACGTCCAAAACGGCGCGGATATTTTCTGATTGCAGCGGCTCCAGATAGCGCTTGCGAGCCAGCATCGGCGCCAGGGTCACCGAACTGGGATTGTCGTTGACGATCACGGTCTGGTAGCCATGATCACGCAGCTCACGCAAAGTGTTGGCAACAAAGTAGTCACTGGCCGTACCATTTCCTAAACGCAGCGGACCGGTACCGACGACGACCGCAGTTGGTGATGGACTTGGACTGGCTTCGTCTTCCATTTCGTAGGTTGAGTAAAAGACACTGGTATGTTGATCAAATTCGCCAGCAGACGGTTCCAGCTCTTTAAAGGTTCGGTGAATGACCTGCTCATCACGCATTGCAACTACTCTGGTCGTTGGCCACTTCCAAATCTTGGCAATGCTTTCATCGCTCATGCCACAGTACTTGGCCTTTACCAACAGCTTGGCATCGCCAGGATGATTTTTGAGTTCGTCTTCTAAGCTTTGCATCTGACGCAGACAGGCAAAGTAATATGGGTCAATCTTGGTCAGCTCGGTTAGCTCATCATCCGTGTAGCCACGCCGTAAAGCTGCCAGCAATGTAAACAGACGTCCGGCCTGCGGATGAATCAAAAGCTGCACCAATTCGTCATCTGAAAGCTGGTCTTGCTTAGCCAGTCGTGAATCCTGCTCAAGGCGTGGAAAATCACTAATCGCCTTAAACATCGCTTCAGTCAGGCTGCGTCCTACGCCAATCATGGTACCAGTTGACTTTTTACGCGTCCCCAACTGACGATCAGCATCGGGTAATTCCGCAAAGGGCCAGACCGGCATCCGTACGGCCACATGATCCATGATCGGTTCCGTA
The DNA here is from genome assembly GCF_012843675.1 of Lactobacillus sp. MRS-253-APC-2B. Classification (GTDB taxonomy): domain Bacteria; phylum Bacillota; class Bacilli; order Lactobacillales; family Lactobacillaceae; genus Limosilactobacillus; species Limosilactobacillus pulli. Next base: position 200,497 of record NZ_JABAFO010000002.1, on the reverse strand, counting down.
ACGGCAGCATGCTTGTAATAGCCATGGTCTAGGTGAATATTGCGCAATGTCTTACCAGCATACAGCTCGCCACAGACGCTTTGCAGCGCATATCCAGTGGCAGTAGCCGCAAAAGCCGTTAAGCGATCAAAATAAGGATTGTTCTTGATTACATAAAACTTGCCATTAGCCTGATCCAAAGCGAACTGCACGTGGTTGACCCCAACAATTCTAAGTTTGCGCGTAATGGCAAATGCCGTGTCGCGCATATCTTGAATTTCACGGTCAAGCAGCGTCTGGGCCGGAGCGATGGCGATTGAGTCACCCGCATGAATGCCAATTGGATCAATATCTTCAACACAGGCCAGCTGCATCATCGTACCAAAACTGTCTCTTAAGACCACGACCTCGATTTCCTTAAACCCGGCTAAGCTTTGCTGAACGGTAATCTGTCCCGAGCGCGATTGCCTTAGTCCAACTGCCACGGCCCGTTTAAGCTCTTCTTGGTCATGTACCAAAGAGCGCCAGCCAGGCCCCTTAGGTAAAACCGAGCGTACAATAATTGGATAGCCGACCCGGTTGACCATTTCTAAGGCATCCACAAAATTATCGACCTTTGAGATAGCCTTGGTGGGGACCTTAAGATTATGCAGCGTCTTGCCAAGCAGCATGGGATTGTTGATCTGGCGAATCGTCGCTTCTGGGACACCGATCAATTCAATGTCATCAGCCTGCAGAATTCCCGTCTCGCCGACTGCCTGCATTAATTCAAAGGCCCGGCGGCCACCAAGCGTCGGGATAATCGCATCGGGATGATATTCATTGATTGTATCAACGACGTTTTCAACCGTCAGCGACTTGATGCAGGCATGGTCAATGGCATCAGGACAATCCAGAGTAAATGAAAATGGGTTGTCGTCAATTAAGATCGTCTCAAAGCCTTCAGCTTTTAAGACACTGGCCACCTGAAAAGCGGCTGCATCCAGCTCATCGCCATGCTCGATGCTGTCTGCACCTGCACCGATCAGAAGTACTTTTTTCATGGTCAGTCCCCCTCTCGCTGCTTCATAACGTCCATAAATTCATCAAAAAGATTATTGGTTTCATCCGGCCCCGGCGCACCATCCGGGAAAAACTGCACAGAAAACGCCGGATATTGGCGATGCCGCAATCCTTGCACCGTACCGTCAAGCATATCGACGTAGGTAATAAAAAGCTGTGAGCGATCGACTGAGTTGCGCCGAATCACATAGCCTTCACCTTGCGAAGCAAAGACGATATGATCGGTAATAATCTCTCTGATTGGGTGATTCATACCATGGTGCTCGGTTGCCAAGCGCTCGACCTTACAGCCATTGGCCAGGGCAAACAGCTCATGACCTAGGCCAATGGCAAATAGTGGTACCTTAGCCTCAACCTGTCTGATCATTTCCAGCACTGAACGCTTCAAAGATTCTGGATTGCCTGGACCACTGGATAGGACAACGCCATCCGGATCAAGTCGTAAAATATCGTCAACGCTGGCTGTGTATGGTAATACGGTTACGTTGCACTTGCGCCGCGAAAGCTCTCTTAAGATCCCGTTTTTAAGACCAAAGTCAATCACGACCACGCTTAAACCGATATCAGGATTAGGAAACGGTTTTGGCGTAGCAACCTGAGCCACCTGCTGATTGGTCAAAACGGTGGCATGCAGCTGATCAAACGCATGATCATCAGGAACTGGCACGATGCTGCCCTTCATCGGCTTGCCAACCTTGCGCAGATGTCTGACAATGGCCCGCGTGTCAACGTTGGTCACGCCTGGAATGTTCATCTGCTTGAGATACTGATCCAAAGTCGTGCCATGCCGACGCTCCTTTAATGGTGCCAGATTGCGGCAGACAACACCCTTGATTGAAGGCACAATCGACTCATAGATGTTGCGTTGAATTCCATAGTTGCCAATATTGGGGTTGGTAAAAACGACGATTTGATTATGGTAGATTTGGTTGGTAATGATTTCTTGATATCCCGTCATGCTGGTATTAAAAACCATCTCACCAAACGTTATGGCAGGCGAGCCAAATCCCTCACCCTCAAAGATGGAGCCATCCTCAAATATCAAATATCTTGCTGTCATCCAATCTCATCTCACTTTGCAGCCGCCAATTGTCTATTCATCCCGGCGGTCAGTTTTGTCTAAATGCTCAAGCATCTTGGTAAAATAGTCTGGTAATGGTGCGGTAAAAGTCATCTCCTGACCGGTCCGTGGGTGTTTAAAGCCCAGCAGGCCCGCATGCAGATACTGTCCTGGTCCAGCCAGCGTCTTACGCGGTCCATACAAGGGATCGCCAGCCAATGGATGGCCGATATAGGCCATGTGAACCCGTATCTGGTGCGTACGGCCAGTTTCCAGACGGCATTTAACCAAGGTATAGTGCCGGTAACGCTTCACTACCTCAAAATGCGTAACAGCATGGCGGCCATCCATTACGACGGCCTGCTTCTTGCGGTCTTTTTTAGATCGACCCAGTGGCGCATCAATTGTCCCCTGGTCTTCTTTGATTACTCCATGAACCAGTGCGACATACTCACGCTGGTTAGTCTTGGCCTTTAGCTGGGCGGCCAGACTACGATGAGCCAGATCATTTTTGGCCACCATCAAAAGTCCCGAAGTGTCCTTATCGATGCGGTGCACGATACCAGGTCGAAACTCGCCGTTGATTGTTGAAAGCGGCGAATGGTAAAGCAATGCATTGACCAGGGTATGCCCAGGATGCCCAGGAGCAGGGTGGACCACCATCCCCGCTGGCTTGTTGACAACGATTACGTCATCATCTTCATAGACAATATCTAAAGGGATATCTTCCGGCTCTAGATCAATCGTTTGTGGTGCTTCAGGAATGATTTTGACCACATCGCCGGCTTTTAGCTTATACTTGGTTTTAACGACCTGACCATTGACGGTTACATGGCCATCTTCAATCCATTTTTGCAGCTGCGAGCGGGAAACGTCGCTTAAAAAATGGCCTAAAACCTTATCAATGCGACCAGTCAGATCCGCGTCAATCTCAATTTGTCGTTCTTCGTTCATTTGTGATCATCCTCTTTCAGTACTACGATCAGCATGATAAACACGCCGATCGTCAGACAGGCATCAGCAACGTTGAAGACTGGAAAATTGACGTTTTGCAGCGCAAACATGTCCACCACATATCCTTGGCTGAGCCGATCAATAAAGTTGCCGACCGCGCCGGCCATAATCAAAGACAGTCCCGTCATCATCCAGGCTGCGGTTTTATTTTTCCACATCAGCCAAGCAACTACGATAATAGCAATTACCGTTATGATCGCAAAGAACCATTGGCGTCCCTCCAGCATGCTCCAGGCAGCCCCGGTATTATGCAGATTATCCAGATCAAGCAGCCCCGGTATCAAGGTTTTGCTGCTGTTTAAAGGAATATTTTGAGTAACCCAGTGCTTAACTGCTTGATCAATCGCCACCAAGGCAACAATCAAAACCAGGTACCATGGCAATAACGACTTGTTTTTTATATGCTTTCGTTTGGTCTTACTCATGATCTTTTTTCACCGCGTTGCCTAGAGTAATCTTTAGCGAATTAATCGAGCGCGCCGAAAACGTAAACGTCATGACCTCACCATTAACCGTCATTGTCAGCGTATGCTTGGTAAAGCGTGGCTGGCGAATGTCCTTTAGTGGAATCACCAAAAAGCGGTTCTGCAGCATCCGGTCAAATACCATTTTGGTTGGCGTAACCAAAACTGAGCGACGACCGATCGCCAAAACTGCTAGAATAATAAAGATCGCCAAAAGCAAGGCCGTAATCCAGTTAAAATGGGTAATTTCAAGCCAGACCACGACACCGGCGATCCCAATTAAAAGCAACCAGCACCATTGAATCGTGGCCGTGGTTAAATCCGGCTGATAAAAGTAGCGTTTTTCTTCTTCCAAAAATTTCACTCCCTAATCAATTCCGAGGTAATCAAATGATCAAATTATATACCGATGCTGCTACCAAAGGTAATCCGGGCCCGACCGGACTGGGAATCCTAATCGTCAAAGATGGCAATCAGCAACAGCTTAAGTCTTTTTTGCCGCTTGCTTCCAATCATCAAGGTGAGTTCGCCGCGGCAATTCAAGGTTTTTCCTATTTAAAAAAGCATTTTTCCAATCAAGAAACCGTACTGTTTTATACCGACAGTCGTCTATTAAGCGATGCCGTAGGTAAGGAACATGCGCGTCACTATGAAAAAGAATTGGACGAGCTTTTGGCCAGCATGGATGATTTCAAAATGGTCGTCATACAGTGGGTTCCCGAAAAAGAAAACCAAGGTGCTCACCAATTGGCTAATCAAGCTTTACATGAGCAGACTAATCAAGCTGACCATCAGTAATCAGTATAACAAACTTTGTCCAGTTCTGATCAATAATCCACTGGTCGCAATAATTTCTTAACCGCCCTCATCTTACTATATGTAAATTAAGCATTCATGCATTATTTTTAGTCGAAAAAATCGCCCTGCCTTGCAGACAGGACGATTTTTTCGACTATTTGGGTTACTCAATTACAATGTAGGATTTGATCGTCTTACGGTCAGCCATATCGCGATAGGCCTCATTGATCTGATCCAGCGTGTAGGTTTTGGTAAACACTTTGCCTGGATTGATCTGACCATCCAAAACCGCCTTTAAGAGCACGTTTTTGTCATAGGTCGTTACACTTGCTGAACCACCTGTCAAAGCAATATTGCGGGCAAACAGCGTGAATGGATCAACATTGCCATGAGGTACGCCAATGCGACTGACGTGACCACCATTATGAACGACCGCCAGGCATTGATTGATCGAGGCTTCAGAACCAACGCAGTCCAAGGCTGCATCAGCCCCGCCACCAAGCAGCTCTTTGACTTTTTGCGCGCCTTCTTCGCCACGTTCAGCAACATAGGCCGTTGCACCAAATTCCTGGGCCAGTTTTTGCCGATCCTCATGCCGACTCATAATTACAACTTGTGAGGCACCCATCATCTTGGCTGCAATCACGGCACATTGACCAACCGCGCCATCACCAACAACGACAACGCGGTCACCATGCTTGACATCAGCCGTTCTGGCAGCATGGTAGCCGGTTGCCATGACATCGGCCAGCGTCATAAATGATTTCATCATCCCTTCACTGTAGTCGGCTGGCTGACCAGGAATCTTGACCAGTGCCCAGTTGCCATAAGTAAACCGAATATATTCAGATTGAAAGCCATTGCTCCAGTTGGAATAGCCCTGGTGCTCATCACAGGTTCCGTCATAGCCAGCCAAACAGGCAGCACAATGTCCACAGCCATGCGTGAACGGCGCAATGACAAAATCACCTGGCTTGACCGTCGTAATTGCACTGCCAACTTCTTCAACGATGCCCAGCGCCTCATGACCGTCATTGATGGAGTTCTTCTCTTTTGCATCGCCTTGTGAATAGGACCACAGATCCGATCCACAAACACAGGTGCGAATCACGCGAATGATCACATCATCATCTGCCTGCAGCGTTGGCTTTGCAACTTCTTTGATTACCATTTTGCCAGGTTCTGCAAAGATTGCTGTTTTCATAATGGTTCCTCCTGTTTGGATAATCAACGCATCTAATCATCATTACAGGATTATCATATTCCTTAAAGTGTACTTTAAGTCAACCCCAAGCAAAACGACCCGCCTAATATTAGACGAGTCATTTTAACTATAGTGCCTGCGTGGCAAATGAGCGGCTCTCCAAGGCCTTGAGCAGCGCGTTGACGGTATCCAGTGCCGTCAGCAGCGGAATATTATGCTCAATGGCCGTTTGCCGAATCACAAAGCCATCCGAAGCCTTTTCATAGTCATGCTCCATGGTATTGATAACCAGATCCACGTCATTGTTCTTTAACACGTCTAAAATGTTGGCCCGCTTGGTATCTGCTTCATGCAGCTTGCCAACCGTCGTAACGTGCAGTCCAAACTGCTTTAAAAAGTCGGCCGTACCATCCGTTGCCAAAATTCGGTAGCCGATCTTGGCAAAGCGCTTGGCCAATGGCAGAATTACTTCCTTGTCGCGGTCCTCAATCGTCAGCAGCACGTTGCCATAGTCCGGCAGATGCATCTTGGCGCCTTCAAATGCTTTGTAGAGTGCCTTTTCAAACGTTTGATCGCTACCCATGACCTCACCAGTAGACTTCATCTCAGGCCCCAGGTAGCTGTCAACATCATCCAGCTTATTAAAGCTAAAGACGGGGGCCTTGACATGAATGGTCTTGGATTCTGGGTACAGTCCATCCTCAAATCCCTGGCTGGCCAGCGACTCGCCTAAGATTACGCGAGTCGCTACTTGAGCCATTTCAATACCGGTAATCTTGCTTAAAAATGGTACTGTCCGACTGGCCCGCGGGTTAACCTCAAGAACGTACGCCTCATGGTTATGAATAATGAATTGAATGTTCATGATTCCCACGCACTTTAAGGCTACGCAGAGTTTTTTGGTGGCTGAAACGATCTGTGCCTTGATATCATCGTCAAAGCTTTGTGGCGGATAAACAGCCATCGAATCCCCAGAGTGAACGCCGGCCCGCTCGATATGCTCCATGATCCCTGGCAAAAGCACTTCTTTGCCGTCACAGATCGCGTCAACCTCACATTCACGACCTTGAAGATAAGCATCAACCAAAATTGGGTGATCCTCAGCAGCTGGTGCGTTTTGGCTGAGATATTCATGCAGCTCTTTTTCGTTATATACGATCTCCATCGCCTTACCGCCTAAAACATAACTTGGCCGAACTAACACTGGGTAGCCAATCTCCTTGGCCGCTTTTAAGACGCCGACCCCCGTCGTAGCAGTGAGTCCGATTGGCTGCTTGAGCTTGAGATCCTTAATTACCTGGTCAAACACTTCCCGGTCCTCGGCGGCATCTAGATCCTTGACGGTCGTCCCCAGAATCTTGACGCCATGTTCAGCCAGGCCAGCTGCCAGATTAATCGCCGTCTGACCACCAAACTGAACGATGACACCCATTGGCTTTTCCAGATCAATTACATTTAAGACATCTTCTAGTGTCAGCGGCTCAAAGTAAAGCTTGTCGGAAACCGAAAAGTCGGTAGAGACCGTCTCAGGATTGGAATTCATGACAATGGCCTCATAGCCCAAACGTTGAATCGCCTTGACACTGTGAACGGTCGCATAGTCAAACTCAACCCCCTGCCCGATCCGGATTGGACCCGAGCCAATTACCAGAACGGATGGTCGCTCACTTTTGACGCTTTCGTTTTCATGATCATAGGTGCTATAGAAATAAGGGGTCTGTGATTCAAACTCGGCTGCACACGTATCCACCATCTTGTAGACCGGTACGATGCCGTTTTGCAATCGCAGTTGCCGTACACTGTCGGCATCAGTCTGCCACAGATCGGCAATTGTTGGATCAGAAAAGCCGTATTGCTTGGCCAGTTTTAACGTTGCGGCATCGTTGGGATTTTCTTTGATCTGTTCTTCTAATTCAACGATGTGCTTAATGATATCCAAGAAGTAGACCGTAATCTTGGTTAATTCATGCAGGTCCGCCAGACTGTAGCCACGCCGCAGCGCCTCAGCCAAATAAAAGATGCGATCGTCTTGAACATGTACCAGCTTATCTTCTAATTCGGTATCGGTTGCCTGCTGAGCCGCTTTTGAAAACAGGTCTTTTTGATCGATTTCCAAAGAACGAACGGCTTTTTGAAAGGCCTCTTCACAATTGCGCCCGATTGCCATGACCTCACCAGTGGCTTTCATTTGGCTGCCTAAGCGGCGATCGGCATGGGTAAACTTATCAAAGGGCCAGCGTGGGATCTTGCAGACTACGTAGTCTAAGGCCGGTTCAAATTCGGCAAACGTCGTCCCGGTAACCGGATTTTTGATTTCATCTAAAGTCAGACCAACGGCAATCTTCGCAGCCATCTTGGCAATCGGATACCCAGTCGCCTTGGAGGCCAGGGCCGAGGAACGCGATACCCGCGGATTAACTTCGATTACGTTGTATTGATAGCTGTTGGGATCCAATGCCAGCTGAACGTTGCAGCCTCCCTCAATCTTAAGCGCCCGAATCAGCTTGAGTGCGCAGTCACGCAGCATCTGATATTCACGGTCGGAAAGCGTCTGACAAGGTGCAAACACGATCGAATCGCCAGTGTGAATACCAACCGGATCAAAGTTTTCCATGCAGCAGACCACCATGGCATTGTCAGCGGCGTCACGCATTACCTCAAATTCGATTTCTTTATAGCCGGCAATCGATTTTTCAATCAAACACTGCGTTGCTGGTGACAAATCAAGGCCGTTGGCGGCAATGGTCTTTAATTCATCGTCATTATGGCACATGCCACCACCAGTGCCACCCATCGTAAACGCAGGCCGTACAATGACTGGATAGCCAATCTCATGAGCAAACTCAAGGGCCTCATCAACCGTGGCCACCGTCTTGGAGGCAGGCACGGGCTCGTTTAAACGCTGCATCAGCTCTTTGAATTTTTCCCGGTCCTCGGCCTCATCAATCGAATCCAGCTTGGTACCCAGCATCTGAATGTTCAATTCATCCAAGATCCCCGTCTTGCCCAGCGCCACTGCCAGGTTCAAGCCGATCTGTCCCCCCAGAGTCGGCAGGATTGCATCTGGATATTCCTGGCGAATAATGCGCGAAACCGATTCGACCGTTAATGGCTCAATATAGACGTGATCGGCAATTTCCGTGTCCGTCATGATCGTTGCCGGATTAGAGTTAACCAGTACCGTTTCATAGCCTTCTTCGCGCAGGGCCATGCAGGCCTGGGTTCCTGAGTAGTCAAACTCGGCTGCCTGACCAATGATGATTGGACCAGAGCCGATTACCAAAATTTTATGAATATCTGTCCGTTTAGGCATTGGTGCGTGCTTCCTTTCGTTGATCTACCATGCTGATAAAGTCGTCAAACAAACCGTCGGCATCATGCGGACCTGGGGCGGCATCTGGGTGAAACTGAACCGAGAATGCCGGATATTGACGATGCCGCAGTCCTTCAACGGTACCGTCGTTGATCTCGATATGCGTAATCATCAGCTTTTCTTTATCGATTGAAGCTGGATCAACCGCGTAACCATGATTTTGTGAAGTAAACACGATCTGACCAGAGGCGATGTCTCTGACTGGATGATTGAATCCGCGGTGACCAAACTTCATCTTGTAGGTACTGGCACCATTGGCCAAGGCAAAAATCTGATGTCCCATGCAGATGCCAAAGACCGGCAGATGCTTTTCAATCTCAGCAACCATTTTGGCAGCCGCTGTCATTTCTTCAGGGTTGCCAGGGCCATTTGAAAGCAGCACGCCATCAGGATGCAGATTTAAGATCTCTTGAGCAGTTGTTGAATATGGCACCACGATCGTATTACATTCTCGTTTTGCCAGTTCGCGCAAAATACTGTGCTTGGCCCCAAAGTCAACGACCACGATATTGCGCTTGGTCCCAGGATTAGGATAAAGCGTCTTGGTTGAGACTTGGCTGATAATGCCTTGGGTTGGGTTTTGCGTCTTTAATTCATCAATCAGGCTGGCTGCATTTTCGATTGAGTCGACGATTCGTCCCCGCAGCGTGCCGAAATGCCGCAGCTTGCGAACCAATTCACGTGTATCGATGCCCTGCAGTCCTGGAATGTTCATTTTTTCCAAAAAGGCCGGCAGAGTATCCTGCATGCGCCAGTTGCTTGGAATACGGGCTACCTGCCGACAGATGACGCCCTTGATCTGTGGCTGCAGCGATTCAAAATCGTCCAGCGTTACGCCATAGTTGCCGATCAGTGGATTGGTAAATACCAGGATCTGATTGGCATATGATTGATCGGTAATCGCTTCTTGATAACCAGTCATCCCCGTGGTGAAGACGACTTCGCCCGTGGTTTGAACATCGGCACCGAAGCCTTCGCCCTCATAGATTGAGCCATCCTCCATAATCAAATAACGTTTCATTGCAATCTCCCTTTTCTAAACGATCTCAATCAAGCCCGTGCCATTTCGTTTTGCTTGATTAAAACGACGCTGTCTTGACCATCAATCTCGCTTACATTAACCTTTACGCGCTCCTGCATGGACGTAGGAATGTTCTTGCCGACAAAGTCAGGTCGAATCGGCAGCTCACGATGTCCCCGATCCACCAGTACCGCCACCTGCACTCTTTGTGGCCGTCCCTGGTCCATAATGGCATCCAATGCTGCTCGTGTCGTGCGGCCGGTAAAGAATACGTCATCGACCAATACCACGCGCTGATCGTTGATGTCGGCACCCAGCTTTAGATCTTCATTGCTAACGGTCGGTCGTCGATCATCGCGATAGTTGGTAACGTCCAGCTCACCAACCGGTACCTGCACGTTTTCCAGTTTCTGCAGCTGATCGGCAATGCGGCGCGCCAAATAGACTCCCCGCGTCTTGATCCCAACCAGAACCAGATTCTGCGTACCCTTATTGCTTTCGACAATTTCGTAGGTGATTCGCGTTAAGGCCCGTTTCATGGCCATCGCATCATAAAATTCTTTCATTTCGCCAAACTCCTTACAAAATTTGTCCAATAAAAAAGCACTGCCTCACGACTCGTGAACCAGTGCTCCAACATATTGTTTAAAAAACGCGACCAAACGTCGACCAAATTTAAACGATACTGCCTTGCTAGCCTCACGGGACTAAATTTAAAGGACATATAGATTGTTATTTAATTTAATGGATAGCTATGCGTTTGTCAAGCATATTTCTAAAATTAATGATTATTGTTTCAAAATCAAGCGCTTACATATTAATCAGAAAAAACGTTTTTTTAGACCTTATACGCTTAAATTTGACCATCTTTTTGCATTTATCTTTGCTGATATTCTCATTTATTTAAATAAATTAAATCATTTTACTTTGATTGTTTAATGATTTTTATTCATTTTTTATACATCAGTAGATATTAAAAAAGCCCGATGCAATTTCGCATCAGACTTCTTGATTACTCAGTATAGTAAAGCAGACAGCAGGCACCTAGGCCCGTGTGCGTGGCAATAATTGGTACCGTTTCACGAACAACGATTGGCAGATCGGGGCAGATTGCCTGAACCTTTTCTTTTAAGCGCTCAACTTCGCTCATTCCCTCAACGTGTGAGATACCAACGCCTAAAACTTTAGGGCCATTTGCCATCTCATCTAAGATCTTGTCCCATTCCTTATGAATGGCCTTCATCCCGCGGCCTTTAGAAGCCACGTGAATCTCACCATCATAGACTTGGAGCATAACCTTGATATTCATAAAGCGTGACAGGGCACCGGCAAATTTGCTGATTCGGCCACCCGCAACCAGGTTGTCGAGATTGTCGATTGCCAGATAAAGCTTACTCTTTTGAAAGACGTCTTTCATCTTGGCAATTGCATCAGCAACCGTTCCGCCATTCTCAATGACTTTAGCGGCTTCAATAATTTGAAACGCCATGCAGCGATCAGTAGTTTGACAATCATAAACCGTTACCTTGGTTTTCGTCATGTTGGCAGCCTGTTCAGCAGCATGAACCGTACCGCTGATCGATGCCATCATCGTTACGCACAGCACCTCGCTGCCGTCTTCACCTGCCTGGTCAAAGGCATCAACGAACTTGCCAATCGGCGGCTGTGAGGTCTTAGGTAGCGACTTGGCATTTTTCATCATCGTTGGAAACTGATCATTGGTGATCGTTTCTCGTTCAACGTAAACCGTCCCGTCAATCATTACTGACAGCGGTACGATCGTAATATCATATTTCTTAATTTCTTCGTCGGTAAGGCCAGCTGAAGAGTCAGCCACAATTTTAATCTTTGACATGGAAATTACCCACTTCCTGATCAAGTTTGATATAATGTATCTAGTATCGAAAACTAGATACATTATTTTTAAGACTAAATACATTATAAACTTAGTCTACTGGGCTTGCAAACCGCCTTTATAATTAACTTTAGTATAGCAGAAATACCGGCTGATTTCACCGCCGAGCACTTTGCGAAAGGAGCCATCTATTTTCAATGAAAAACTCAACATCACGTCACCAAACGCTTTTGATTGAGATTGCCAATGCCATTACGCACGGGGTTGGTGCCGCCTTAGCCATTGCCGGGCTGGTAATTTTGATCGTGCGCGCTGCCCATACCGGTAATCCAATGCGCATCGTTACCTTTTCGATCTACGGAGCCGCTTTGGTACTGTTCTTTTTGGCCTCAACGCTGTTTCACTCACTGATCTTCACACGTGCCAAACGCGTTTTTCAGATTCTGGACCATGATATGATCTATCTGGTGATCGCTGCCAGCTACACGCCTTATTGTCTGGTTGCCATTAAAGGCTGGCAGGGCTGGACGCTGTTTGGCATCATTTGGGCCATGGCTGCCTGCGGTATCGTCTATAAAAGCATCTGGTTTCAAAAGAAAAGCAAATGGTCAACGATTTTTTACGTGATTATGGGCTGGATGTGCGTACTGGCATTCTGGCCGCTGTGGCATGCATTGGGACCGGTTGGCTTTGGTCTGCTTTTGGCAGGCGGCATCACCTATACTCTGGGTGCTCTGCTCTATAGCATGCCAACGCGCTACACGCATCTGATCTGGCATCTTTTCGTTATGGTCGGCACGGCATTCATCTACTTTTCAATTTTGTTTTACGTTTAGTTCTTAACCCAGTGCTCAAAGCGACAGTCAGGAATCTTTTCTGGCTGATCGCTTTTTATTTTTTCAGTATCAACCAGGTGCCAAGCCTGATAGTCAATTTCCGGCATCTTGGTATCACCGCCAAAACGCTGCTCAACAACCGTGCGATAAAGATCCCCCGCCATTGGCAGCAAGTTTTGATAAATCTGCGCCCCACCGATAACAAAGCAGTGCTGATCTGCCAATCGATCATTGAGCAATTTCTGCAGCTCATCAACACTGTGAATTACCGTAATCCCAGAATCGTCAAGCTCTTGATGAGTCAAGACAATGTTTTCACGCTTGGGCAGTGGCCGGCCAATCGACTTAAACGTATTGGCCCCCATAATAACGGGATGATTGAGCGTAACAGCCTTAAAATGCTTCAGATCGGCTGGCAAATGCCATGGCATAGTACCATTTTTGCCGATATAGCCATCTGGATCCTGGGCCCAGATAAAGTCAAGCTGATTCATAAAAACACCTCTTAGACGGCTACTGGAGCCTTGATACCGGCCTCATGCTCATAGTTTTCCAGCTTGATGTCGGTCATTTCGTATTGATCAACCGGCTTAGGATCATCAGGCAAAATCAGTTTTGGTGCTGGATGTGGCGTCCGGGAAAGCTGTTCTTTGATCTGATCGATATGGTTGCTGTAGATGTGGGCATCCCCTAATGTGTGCACGAACTCGCCCACGCCCAGACCACACTCTTTGGCAATCATGTGGGTCAAAAGCGCGTAGCTGGCGATGTTGAACGGCACGCCCAAAAAGATGTCGGCACTGCGTTGATACAGCTGACAACTCAGCTTGCCGTCATTGACGTAGAACTGAAACATCGTGTGACAAGGTGGCAATGCCATGCTGTCAACATCTTCAGGATTCCAGGCCGAAACGATCATCCGCCGTGAATCCGGCGTCGTCTTGATCTGTTCAATGACTTTGGCAATCTGATCAATGTAATGTCCATCACTGGTCTTCCAATGGCGCCATTGTGAGCCATAGACCAATCCTAAATCACCATATTTTTTAGCAAACTCGTCATCGTTTAAGATACGCTCACAAAAGGCATTCTTCTCAGCCAAATAAACCTTTTTAAATTCAGGATCCTTTAACCAGCGGTGACCGAAGTCCGTCATATCAGGGCCCTTATATTCCGGACTTTCAACCCATTTTTTAAAGGCCCATTCATCCCAGATATGATTTTTATGCTGCAGCAGGAAGCGAATATTGGTATCACCGCGCAAAAACCACAACAGCTCGCTTTTTACCAGGCCAAATGGAACAAACTTGGTGGTCAGAATCGGAAAGCCGGCGTTGAGGTCAAAATGCATCTGATAGCCAAATACTGAGCGCGTCCCCGTTCCTGTCCGGTCGCTTTTTTCGTGGCCATGTTCCAGCACATAGCGAGCCAGATCCAGGTACTGCTGCTCATTATCATTGATTGCCATGTCTTATCTTCCTTTCAATCATCAAATAAGTTTCATTCTAGCACATCACTGCGATAGGCGCGTCTATTTTACTATTCATCTACGAATTCGCTAAGATACTCCCAGCGTTCGGTCTTGTCTGCCAAGGCTTTTTGCACTTCATTCAATTCTTTTTGCAGCTCAGCCAACTTGGCATAGTTGTCACCATTTGCGGCCATTTCATTTTCGATTTGTTTTTGACGTTCGTCTAGCTGATCGATCTCTTCGTCAATATGGTCCCATTCCAGTTTTTCAGCATAGGTCAGTTTGGTCTTAGCCTTGTTTTCTTTAACAGGCTTAACGGCAGCTGCTGTTTTCTTAGCAGCTGCCTTGGCTGCGAATTTGGCCGCCTGAGCTGCTTGAGCATCGGCCTGGGCCTTTTTGAGATATTCTGTGTAATAGCCGCGATAGCGTTCAATCTTACCCTGACCATGGAAGATCAGTAAGTTGTCGGCTACCTTGTCCAAGAAGTAGCGGTCGTGAGAAACGGTAATGACCGTACCTGCAAAGTCGTCTAAATAGTCTTCCAAAACAGTCAGTGTGCCGATATCCAAATCATTGGTCGGTTCATCCAACAGCAGAACGTTTGGCTGCTGCATTAAGATCTTTAACAGATACAGCCGCCGCTTTTCACCACCAGAAAGCTTACGAATCAAGGTACCATGCATGAAACGTGGGAACAAGAAACGCTCCAGCAGCTGCGTGACGTTGACGTGATTGCCATTTTTATCAACCACGTCATCGGCAACCTCGCTCAGATAACTGATCATGCGCTTGTCGTCATCGATACCCTCAGTCTGCTGCGTGTAGTATCCCAGCTTAACGGTCTCACCAATCTTTAAAACGCCCGAATCAAGTTTGGTCCGGTTCGCAATGACGTTTAAAAGCGAAGTCTTGCCGGCACCATTTTCACCAGTAATGCCGATCCGATCGCCAGCCTGTACCAGCCAGTTAAAGTGATCCAAAATCTCATGATCACCATATTTTAGACAGGCATCTTTCATCTCGATTACGTCCTTGCCGAGACGCTGAGAACCCAATTCAATAGAAATGTCCTCATCAACCTTAAGCTTGCCTAGGTTGTCTTTTAATTCGTTGAAACGATTGATGCGTCCTTTTTGCTTGGTTGAGCGAGCCTTGGCACCATGCCGCATCCAGGCCAGTTCTTTTTTGTAAAGTGCCTGCCGTTTGTGTTCGCCTTCTTGAGCCAACTCAACGCGTTCGGCTTTTTGGGCCACAAAATCTTGATAGTTGCCATCATAGTGATACAGCTTGCCAAACGACAGCTCCCAAACATGATTGGCAACCTGATCCAAAAAGTAACGGTCATGCGTAACGACCAGCACGGCCCCGCGATAGCTGGCCAGATAGTCTTGCAGCCACATGATTGAATCAATATCCAAGTGGTTGGTTGGCTCATCCAGCATCAAAAGATCCGGTTCTTGAATCAAAACCTGAGCCAAGCCGACTCGCTTACGCTGACCACCGGAGAGCTCCTTGATTTTTTGGTTGGCGTCATTGATCTTCAGCTGCGTCAAAATCGTCTTGACGCGGCTGTCGGCTTCCCAGGCATCTTCTTGATCCATGGCTGCCTGCATTTTGGTAAAACGATCGCTTAATTTAGGATCTTCAGGATGCGCGCTAAAATCCAGCAAGGCTTTTTCATACTGCCGAATCGTTTGAAAGACCGGCTGGCCCCCTGCAAACACAGCATCCATGATGGTTTTTTCTTCGTCGAGATCTGGCTGCTGCTTCAAATATCCAATCGAATAATCGCTGGGCTTGATGATCTCGCCTGATTCAGCGTTGACTGCCCCACTGATAACGTTTAATAGCGAGGTTTTACCGCTGCCGTTGGTACCGATCAATCCAATCCGATCCTGTTCGTTGATAATAAACGAAACGTCTTTAAACAGCGTTTTTTCGCCATACGTGCTGGTTAGATTTTCAGCTCTTAATGTTTTCATTAATCTTCCTCTTTTGCTAATTGTGCAGCTGCCGCCAACAAAGCATTTTGATCATTGGGCAGACTGCGATCCAAGACCCGCTGCTGCAATTGATGCAAAATCTGCCCCATCTTTGGCCCAGGCTTGACATGCGCCAGTTTGATCAGCTGACCGCCATTAACTGCCAGCTCTTTTGTACTTTTAATCGGCAAAGCCTGATAGCGATCGCGCAAATCAAGTTCTTCTAGGCTGTGACCAAACATTGCCGCCACGCGATTGGCACTGAGCAGCAGTCGGTCGCCAGTGTCAAACAAGAGCTTGGGCGTCAATTGATCGTTTAAGATTGCTTGGACGGCTGGTACGATTTTTTGGACGTCGCTGATCAGATCATTGGATGTCTTCCAAGCCTTTAAAAATGCATTGCGCTGGGGATGATCAAACCGTATGACCTGCATCAGCACTGCCCATGCTTCGGCTTCGGTTTTCAGATGCCATTGCTTAAGGTCCAAAAGCCGCTCCAGAGCCGTTTTTTGATCGGCCAATCTTGGACAGTAGCGGTATAGATCAGTAACGAGCAGGTCCTTGAGGCCAGCGGTTGGATTTTGACCAAGCAAAAGCTTCTCAAATTCAACGCGAATCCGTTCAATGGCAATCTTTTCTAGGAGCGGTGCATTTTCTTGAATGCCTTGTCTGGTCTTTTCATCAATCTGAAAGTCAAGCTTGCTGGCAAAGCGGACCGCCCGCATCATGCGCAGCGCGTCTTCATGAAAGCGTTCGGCTGGCTCACCGACTGCCTTGATCAAGTGCCGTTTTAAGTCGCCCAGGCCATCAAACAAATCGATGACCTCACCGTTTTCCTTCAATGCTAAAGCATTAATCGTAAAATCACGCCGCCTTAGATCCTCAGCCAGCGAGCGAACGAACGTAACTGAATCGGGACGCCGAAAGTCCTGGTAGCCTGATTCAGTTCGAAAAGTGGTGGTCTCATAGCCAACGCCATGATCCAAAATCATAACCGTACCATGCTCAATACCGGTATCGACCGTGCGGGTAAAAATATGCTTGATTTCAGCAGGATAGGCACTGGTGGCAATATCAATGTCGTGAATCTCATCACCCAAGATCGTATCACGTACGCAGCCACCGACAAAATATGCCTCAAAACCGGCCTGCTCAATGCGCTGTAAAATTGGACGCGCAGGTTCAAAGATGGCCGGCAGTTTCTCGATTTTCACGGATATCATTTCCTTATTGCGTGGATTTGGTTGTCATAACCAGTCCTAACTATTTTAGCAAACTTTAGAGAAGTCGAAAACGAGAACTACGATTTACTATTGATCGGCATTAAACAATACGATAATCCAAATAATAATTGATCAGCCTATCGTGAACCTCAGCCAGATAAATGTTAGGCAATTCTAAGTTTGATTGCTTGCTCTGCGTTTGGTTTGGCGTTATTGTTAAGGTAAATCAATACTGCTTAATTCAAATCAGAAAGGAGCTTACTTTTGGATCAATACCCTTACCAAGCGGCGTTTCATCGTGAATTAAAAGCTAGGGGCCGGGCACCGATGACCATTGATGCCTATGATGCCACACTGCGGCAACTGTTCAACTATTTGGAAGATCAGCGCCCCGGCTATGCCCATGATCCAAGCGCCAAAAACGTTACCGAAACCGACGTCCGGGCCTATCTGAACTGGCTGCGTGATGAGCAAGACATTACGCTGGCAACTTTTAACAAGGTCCTTTCCCAGCTCAGTCGCTATTTCCGCTTTTTGTTTACGCATCAATTAATCGATACCTACCCTACGCTGACCATTCACGGCAAGGCCACCAAGCCCAATCAGCATCTTTCAACTAAGTGGCTGCTTAAATTAGACGATATTTTGGCTGATGATCAGATTCAATACTTTACCCGCGCCGTTTTGTTTTTAAGCAGTCGCGGCTATACGGTCAGCGAGTTTTTGCAGCCGGGCTTTGGCGATGTCTGGCGCAGTCTCCAGCCGAAAAACGAGGCTGAAAAACGATTTATGACGGCATTTGATGAATATATCGCTCCCATCCAGCAGCTGCAGCACTGTCAGGATATTTTTTTAAAGCAGCGACTCAACCGTGAGCATCCCTGGATCAGCAATGCCGGATTGTTCAAATACCTCAAAGCCGATGAGGAATATCTGGGCATCCGCTTGGCACCCAAGTATCTGCATCAAAGCTATATTCTTTATCAGCTTGCCCAGCATCGCAATGCTACGCCCCAAGAGCTGCAGACCATGCTGAGGCTGAATCCACAATCACTGCTCTACTATCAGCGCCTGCTGCTGCAGATCAAATAAACTTTCCAATCAAAAGAGAGTGAGAAAAAACTCCGAAAATCAGCTTGCAACCGATTTTCGGAGTTTGTCTTCGAACCTCCGCAAGGATGGCTAGGTAGTTCAAATACTGATTTATCAGTGTTTGAACTGCCAGCCAGCTACTGTGCTGAGGCATTATTATCCATAGAGGTTGAGTTAATTTCCAGCCTCTTTTCAATTACTGCAGCTGTGCATTTTTGACTGGCTGAATCAAAACATTTCTTGATCCAAGCGCTCCTGCATTTCACTGTCGGTAGGATTAAGCCGCACATAATGCTCCAGTTCGTCGATCATTAAGTCGCGCTGACCGGTTTCTTGATAAAAACTGATGAGATTCTTTAAGAAATCCAGATTCTCATTGTAGCTTGACATCGCCGCTTGGTAGCATTGCCCTGCTAAATCGTATTTCTCCAATGCCTGATATGATACTGCCAGATTCCAGTAGAGCTGCGGATCAACCTCATCATCTTTGATCAGCGGTGCAATCAATTCAACGTTTGCCTGATGCTCACCTTGTTTAACCAACAGATTGCTGTATTCCAAAGTAATCGTCAGATTGTCTGGATCCAGCTCATGGGCTTTTTGCAGATACTTTTGCATCAGTTTGAGATCGTCAACGTGACTGGCCATTTTGGCAGCCAATTCAAAGAGATGCTCGTTGTACTGATCCACGCCGAGTCCTTCTTGAACAGTCTTTAAAGCAGCCTCATACTGCTGCGTCTGCTCATAGGATCGTGCCAATGCTGGATAGGCCGAGGCATACTGATCATCATCTTTGATCAGATCGGTCAGCGTTTGAATCGCATCCTTGTGCTCACCCAATTCGAGCTGTGTCAGCCCGGTCTGAAAACGGACGTCGCTGGTCTGATACTCGGGCGCTACTTGTTTGAGATAGCCCAGTGCCTGCTCATAGTGACCGCTTTGAGCATAGGCCATCCCCAGCCGTGCCGCGATATCAACTTTGGCAAATTCAACGGCCCCGGTTTGAATCAAGGCAAAGTAAAATGGAATTGCCTTGTCAAACTGACCAACCAGATAATAAAACTCACCCATGGCAAACAAAACGGCCGGTTCTTCAGGAGCTGCCTGATAAGCCTGTTTGAGCTTGGTCTCAGTTACTTCAAACTGTCCCTCGGTTTGATAAAGATCAGCTGCCACCAATAATGCCTGGACATAGGCTGGTGAGTCCGGCGCAATCTGTGTTAAATAGGCCAGCGCCTCATCGTTGTGACCATTGTCGATGGCAATCTCGGCCAAAGACGTTCGCAATTCATCTTCATCTGGATAGCGCTCCAAAAGCTTCAGATAGGCACGGCGAGCTTGGGGCATCAATCCCAGTGCATAAAGCTGCTCCGCCAAATTGTACAAAATCTCATCATCGTCTTTGCGTAAGGCCCAGGCGAATTCTTTTTGGGCGGTTTCCATATCGCCATCTTCAATTGCCTGGAGACATTTTTCGGAAAAAGTCACGCTATTTCCCCCTTAATTAATCATGCTTATTTAGTTTAACATAAAATCAGCATCAATCCCTTGTCAAAGCATCGTTGGACCAACTCGACGGTCTAATCTTAGTAATGTTATCCATGATTAAAACGTCATCAAGATTTTGGTAACCGACCGGGCATTGCGTTTCAATTGGTATCATTGCTTTATTATTGCTGTCGCCAGTGCTCACATTCGGCGCGGCGATCTAAAACTACGGCTGACATAAAAAGCGACGACCGTCAAAAACGATCGTCGCTTCATTTTTTTTACCGTCGTTAATTACTTAACGGCGTCCTTCAAAGCTTTGCCCGGCTTGAATGCTGGAACCTTGCTTGCAGGGATTTCAATTTCTTGTCCAGTTTGTGGGTTGCGGCCTTTGCGTGCGGCACGTTGCCGTACTTCAAAGTTACCAAAACCGATTAATTGAACCTTTTCACCCTTGGCCAGAGATGCTTGGATGGAACTGAAGACAGCGTCTACAGCAGCCGTAGCATCCTTCTTCGTCAGACCAGTTGCCGTAGCAACGTCGCTAACCAGTTGTGCTTTGTTTGCCATGTGTTTCACCTCCCACCATTGACGATGGAAATTTCCCCGTCATAGGATCAGTTAATTTTGAGTGGTCCAAAATTAACGAAACAATAACGTTTCACGCATCATTTCAAAAACTAGATTAGCATAGTGAAACCGCGCTGACAAGCGGTTTATAGGACTTTTTAAATGAAAATTCAATGAAACGCTGATTTGCGAACGTTATCATGTTCATATGCCTCTTTTGATCGCTTCGGCTGCCAAAAAATGACTTAAAGTCCCTTTTCACTAAAGCTGGTCCGGCTTGATTTTTGATGCAAAAAACATCATTATGCTATTTACGCTTACGTTTAATCAAATGAATCGGCGTTCCTGAGAAATCAAATGCTTGACGAATCTGGTTTTCCAGATAACGCGCATATGAGAAGTGCATCAGATCCGGATCGTTGACAAAAATAACAAACGTTGGCGGTTCAATCGCCACCTGGGTTGCATAGTAGACGCGCAGCCGCCGACCATTCGTACTTGGCGTTGGGTTGGCTGCAATGGCATCCATGATTACATCGTTAAGTACGGATGACTGAATACGACGCCGACTGTGATCGTAGACCTCCTCAATCATCTTAGGCAATTTGAGCAGCCGTTGCCGCGTCTTAGCGGAAACAAAGATGATTGGGGCATAGCTAAGGTATTGGAATTCTTGACGAATCAGGTTGGTAAAGTCGGTCATCGTACGTTGATCACGGTCAGGAATCGTATCCCACTTGTTGACTACGATGATGATCCCCTTGCCAGCTTCATGAGCATACCCAGCAATGTGCTTGTCCAGCTCGCGAATCCCCTCTTCGGCATTCAAAACGACCAGCACGACATCACTGCCGTCAATCGCCCGCATCGAACGCATCAGAGCATATCGTTCGGTATTTTCATAGAGCTTGCCTTTTTTCTTAATTCCGGCCGTATCGACCATCGTAAATTCACGGCCATCCGCCTTAAAATGCGTATCAATGGCATCACGCGTTGTCCCAGCAATATTGGATACAATAACTCGATCCTCACCCAGCATGGCATTGACGATCGAAGACTTGCCAACGTTGGGCCGGCCAATCAAACTAAAGTGAATCGTGTCGTCTTCATCGTTGGCGACATTTTCAGGGAAGTTTTTGATGACGGCATCCAACAAATCCCCAACGCCGACTCCATGCACGCTGGAAACTGGATATGGCTCGCCCAGGCCCAGTGAATAAAAGTCATACACATCGGAACGTCGCTCTGGATTGTCGACCTTATTGACCGCCAAAACAACTGGCTTGTCAGACCGGTACAGAATTTGAGCAACCTGCTCATCGGCATCGGTAACGCCGCTACGCACGTCGACCACCATTACGATAACATCAGCCTCGTCAATCGCCACTTCGGCCTGCTCTCTAATCTGAGTCGACAACGGTTGATCGGACATCTCAATCCCACCAGTATCGATCAGACTAAAATGCTTGCCCAGCCATTCACCATGCGCATAGATCCGGTCGCGCGTCACACCTGGCGTATCCTCAACGATTGAGATTCGTTCGCCGGCAATTCGATTAAACAGCGTAGATTTACCAACGTTGGGGCGACCAACGATGGCTACGATTGGATTTGCCATAAATCGGCACCTTCTTTCTAATTAGATTTATTTTGATTGATCTCAGATATTTTAGCGTTCCCTTCAACCGATTGCCAAAGGGCCCTAACGAAAAAACAAAGCTGGGAAAAATCCCAGCTTTGCTCTTAACGCAATGTTAAATTACTTGCGAGCGTTCTTCAGTTCGTCACCGATCAGATCGCCCAGCGTAAAGCCGTTTTCTTCTTCTGGCATGTTGGCCTTGTAGTCGTTGTTACGACGACGAGGGCGACGGTTGCCGCCACGGTGGCCTTCGTTGTTGTCAGAACCAGCTGGCTTTTCTTCCAGTGCCTTGATGGACAGACCAAGACGTTGGTGTTCAGGGTCAACGTTCAGAACCTTAACCTTGACTTCTTCGCCTGGCTTCAGAACATCAGCTGGCGTAGCAATGTGCTTGTGGGAGATTTGGGAAATGTGTACCAAACCTTCAACGCCAGGGAATACTTCAACAAAAGCACCAAAGCTGGTCAGGCGCTTAACAGTACCAGTCAGAACTGCGCCAACTGGAGCCTTGTCTTGAATGTCATCCCATGGTCCAGGCAGCGTTTGCTTGATGGACAGGGAAATACGTTCGCGTTCTGGGTCAACGCTCAGAACCTTAACCTTAACGTCTTGGCCAACTTCCAGAACGTCAGATGGCTTGTCAACGTGGTCGTAGGAAATTTCAGAAACGTGAACCAGACCGTCTACGCCACCAAGGTCGATGAAGGCACCAAAGTTGGTCATCCGAGCTACCTTACCTTCGACAACGTCGCCAGGTTGCAGTTCAGAGAAGACCTTCTTAGCAGCTTCTTCGTGTTGAGCTTGAACGATTTCCTTGTGAGAAAGAATCAGGCGATTGTCGCTTGGTTCGATTTCAACAATCTTGAATTCAAGTTCTTGACCTTTGAATTGGTTCAAGTCTTCAACGTAGTGGTCAGTAATCATTGAGGCAGGTACGAAACCACGAACGCCGGCATCTACAACCAGACCACCCTTAACAGCTTGGGTAACCTTAGCCGTGATCGTTTCACCAGCTTCGAATTTCTTTTCCAGATCGTCCCATACCTTCATGGCTTCCAAGCGCCGGTGTGAAAGCAGGTAACTGCCGTTTTCCTTGTCGCTGCCAATCTTGGAGATGACAACCAGGTCCAGTTCGTCGCCGACCTTCACAACCGTGTTGATGTCTTCAACGGGCTTGGAAGACAGTTGGTTAGCCGGGACAACCCCTTCAACACCTGAGTCTTCAATACCAACGATCGCTTGACGATCATCAATTTGCAGTACCTTGCCCTTAACAACATCGCCAACCTTAACTTCTTTGATGCTGTCGAGCGCTTCTAACATCGCGTCTTTGTTTTCGTTTTCAGCCATTAAAAAAAATCCTCCTTGCAACAATCAACTCTAGGCACTATTTTACTAGAGTTGAACCAAGTTTACCAGTGTTTAGAATTAATTGTCCTGGTTTTTTTTGATCAGTGCGCTGATTTCATCAACTACCTGATCAATCGTTAAGCTCGTCGTATCAATTAAAATCGCATCTTTGGCCTGGGTCAGCGGCGAGACTTTGCGCGTAGAATCTTTTTGATCCCGCAGCTTGATGGCTGCTTCCAGTTCAGCCAATGATTGCGTAGCTAAGCCTTTTTGCAGGTTTTCTTCATAACGACGCCGTGCCCGCTCATGAGCACTGGCAACCAAAAATACCTTGACCTGCGCATTAGGGAGCACCGTTGTTCCAATGTCACGGCCGTCCATTACGATACCACCAGCCTGCGCGATTTGACGCTGCTGTTCAACCATTTGCTCGCGAACCTCAGGAATCGCGGCTACTGCCGAAACGTTGGCTGCAATTTGTTCAGTGCGGATGTCTTTGGTGACTTCATGACCGTCAACGAACACGCGCTGATCCGGCTCACCAGGTTCAAACGTAATCTTGATCTGGCGAGCCAGCTCAATAACGTCCTTGGTATCACTGACGGCAATCCCATTTTTCAATGCCGCCCACGTTACTGACCGATACATGGCACCCGTATCACAGTAAACATAGCCAAATCGCTTGGCAATGATTTTGGCAACCGTGCTTTTGCCCGATGAAGCTGGACCATCAATGGCCACTTGCAATCCTTTTTCCATAAAAATTCAAATTCCCCTTTTATTTGACCCGCAGCCGCTGGCCTGGATGCAGCGGTGCATTGGGTGATATGTTGTTGAGACTGGCCAGTTCCGCAACCGTCAGTCCATTATTAGCCGCCACGCGATAGATACCCTGTCCTGATTCAACCGTGGCATACTTAGCACCACTTTGACTGGTTGATGAGGTACTGGCAGCCGTACTTGACGTTGAGCTGCTCTGAGTACTGGTAATGCTGGTTGGCTCAGCCTCATTCTCGCTGCTTTTGGCCTGCGACTTGGCAGAGGCTGTCTTGGACTGGGATTTAGCTTTTGTTTTAGACTTCGCGTGGCTGGACGCTTTTTTTACCTTGCTCGATGTGGCTTGAGCAACCTTTTCCGTTTGCTGCGGATGATTGAAGGACTGCTCATGATGTACCCAATAAATGATTGGGGTTGCTGCCAAAATCACGATTAAAACGATCAGAATCGTCGTGATTCGTGAATTATGCGAGCTTTGCTTACGATGGGCCGTACGCGACAGGTGACCGGAATCATCAAGATCTTGATTGTCCTCAAAGGTCTTGTCCCAAAGCTTACCGGCCTCCTGACGATGGTCCTCACGTCGTTCACTCATTAACGAACGCTCCTTTATATTTCAGTGATTGAATCGATTGTAGCGCAAAAAAGCCATGCCTGTCTAGCCAGATTTCGATTCCTTGGCAAACAGAATTCGCAGCTGCTTTTGCCAGTCCCATTGATCAGCGATAACTAGAGCTGGGGGAGTTGGTAGTTTGAGGTCACTCAGCTGCCAGTCATTTTGATGACAATCACAGCAAACATTTTCTTCAACCGGCCGTTCACCAAAATAACGCATGATCTTGGCCCGCCGGCACCGTGTTTCATTAACGTAGTCAAGCATTGCCCCTAACTGCCGCTCCGTAAGCTGGCTTCTTTTTTTAAGCATGGTGTAAAGCTTTGCATAAGCCCAGCCATGCGCTAGATAAAACTCGATCAGTTCAGCCTGTGGGCCCAGTGCCTGACTTGGCAGCTCATGTTTTTGCACCTTTTCAACGACTATCTGACTGGGCAGCTCAATTTGGCTAAGCTGTCTTGGGATCTGTTCATCACCAGGTGCGTACATCAGCAAGGCCAGCGCCGGTTTTTGATTACGGCCGGCGCGCCCAATTTCTTGAACGTAGCTTTCCAGACTGCCCGGCAAATGATAATGAATGACATAGCGAATATCATCCTTATCAATACCCATCCCAAACGCACTGGTGGCACAGACAATCTGCAGCTGGCCATGCATGAACTGTTGTTGTATGCGAAACCGATCGATTGCCGAGATGCCAGCGTGATATGCCGCAACCCCAAATCCAGTTGCTGCTGCCAGCTCACCAGCCAGTTCATTAGCTAAGCGGCGGCTGGAAAAGTAGACGATCCCACCACCACCCAGCTGATGCAGCCACTGAGACAGATGCTTGCGCTTTTCTTGATCGTTGGCTACCCGATCGACTGCCAAAAAGATGTTGGGACGATTGACCGAACGAATTACTTTTTTGACCCGTTCGTAATTAAGATCCATCTTTTGTAAAATATCAGCTTGAACGCGTGGCGTCGCCGTGGCCGTTAACAACAGGATCGGTGGATTTTGCAGTTCTTTTTTAATATTTTTGAGCAATAGGTACTCAGGACGAAAATCCGGCCCCCATTGTGAAATACAGTGTGCTTCGTCAATTACCAACAGACTGATCTGACAATTTCTTAGCGCTTGTTTAATCGGCGGCTGAGCCAAAATCTCTGGTGAAGCAAAAATAAAGCGATAGCTGCGCAGATTCTTTAAGACCTGCTGCCTTGATCGGCCAGTCAATGTGGCATTCAGCATCACAACGCTGCGCTCACCTCGCTGACGCAACCGATCAACTTGATCCTGCATTAAAGAGATCAGCGGCGAAACGATCAAGACGCTGCCAGCCATTAAATAACCCGGTAGTTGATAAAGCAGCGTCTTACCCGCGCCGGTTGGCAGTACTGCCAGGACGTCTTCTCGCTTTAAGACGGCCTCAATTGTCTCTTTTTGACCAGGTCGAAATTCGTCAAAGCCAAATCGCTGCTTGAGTGTTTGATAAAGTATATCTTCATTCATCATTTTGGCCCCCTTTGATAATCTGGAAAAGCCGATACTCAAAAAAGGCCTGCTCATTTTGGGCTTTGTCAGCTGTGGTTAATGGCTCAGCAACCGGTGGCATAAACGTCCAGTCAGCCGGTACGCCATGATAGCGTTCAGTCAGTTGCCGAACCTGTTTGGGATCAATCAAACGCTTAAGATCGATTAAACGTGGCATAAAGATCGCTGCTTCCAAGATGTGTTCACGAATCGTTCCCAGTTTTAGCCGCCTTTTTTGACTGATCCGATCAATAGACATCCCCTGCTCAAACATTTGCAGCGTTACTGCAGCACTATGATTAAGCGGCGTTTCATGCAGGCGATCAGCCAATAATTGATTCATTAAGCTGCCAGGCTGATTGAGTGCCAGATAGCCAATTCCCAGCCAGATATCGCGCTCCATAACCATAATCTCATCAGTCGAAGCATCCAGGGCCAAAGCTGCCTGGTCAAGCGTCCAGCCCGTTGCTTGATAACCAGGTAAGGAAAAAACCAGCAGTTTGGCCAGCCTTTCATCCAGCTTGGCCAGATTAAAAGCCGCCTGCTGTAGTTCCTGATCCCAATTATCGATGATTTGAACTCGGTTTTTATAAAACCACTGGCGGACAAAATAAAGTTCGGCCGGTGCCAGATTCAATGGAACATAATGGTTCTGGTGGTAGGCAAATTGACTGACCGCTTGCGTTGCCAATAAGACGCGCGGAGCCAGCTGATCAGTTCTGCCCAGCCAAAACCAGTCACCGAGCCGCGGCTGATAATGTGTCTTTAAAAATTTTTCTTTTTCAGCAATGCCATTGGGGGTGAGCCAAGCCAGCTGATCATCTACTTTGACCAAGCCTGCCTGCGTCATTTGAGCGAGCCATTGTTCAAAGTCATTGACCGTCAGTCTCGGAGCAGCTCCCAGCCACTTTAAAATACCGTATTCGCGTGCCCAAAACAATGTTGCCACCGTCCGCTTGTTTTTGACGGTATTGCGCAGGACCGCCGTTCTTCTGGGCTGATCGGTCAACATTTCAATAAAATAGCTCTTCATTGTTTCACCCCCTCAAGATACTATATGCTGATTTTACGAAATTTCATCAAACAAAAAAAGACTGCCACCGTCTTATCCGCATGCCAATTAAAATTGGTCTTGGATCCTCCGTTAGCAGTCGTCTGGTTAATGTTACATTTGATGCTTAGCCAGCCAATTGGACAGGCGCATTGCCAAAAGCGAGGAGACCCCGCCAACCAAAAGGCCTTTGATAAGGTTAAAAGGTACTACACCCAATGCCACCAAAGAAGCGATCGGCATCGTTGGCTTCCAGCCCCAAATCTTCATGTAAAGCGGCGTCAGAACCCACAGATTAAGTAAAGACATTACAACCGTCAAAACCAGCGTCCCGGATACGGTTCCCAGCAAGTAGCGACGTGCCGGCTTCAGCGAGGCCTTCTTAGCTGCCCAGGCAAATGGCAGCATCAAGGCCAAAGAAGAAATAAAGTCACTGCCGACCCCCAGCAGCTCACCAATCGAAAAGCCGTAGACCAATGCATGAATCAAGCACTTGATGGCTGCGATAATGATACCGCCGACTGGACCATAGATCAGCGTTCCCAGCAATACGGGTATGTCAGAAAAGTCCAGCTTTAGATAAGCGGCAACCGGAACGATTGGAAACTCCAGCATCATCAATACAAATGCCAGTGCGCTCAAGCAGGCGATCCCAGCCAGGCGCTGGATACGGATACGAGAAACTGTCATGATTAAAACCTCCCAAAATTGAAGGTCATCTCCGGGGCTGCTCGCCCAACGAAAAAAGCCGCTGATGAAAACGGTTCATCAGCGGCTGTCATTGATTTCGTATAAGCGAAAATCTTCTATATACCAGACTATACTGTCGGCACCTGGAATTACGCCAGGTTCCACCGATAACCAATCTGTCATCGGGTTGCGGGCTTTTACCGCCGGTCGGGAATCACACCCTGCCTTGAAGATAAACCTATTATTAAATTAATTTCATGAACGATTACACTATAGCATAAGCAAACTTTTTCTTCAATTTGATGCTTATAGTTTTTTTAAGGCATTGATCTCATCCATCTTCAGCTCACGCCATTGACCGCCTGGCAGTCCCTTTAGATTTAGAATGCCATCACTTTCCCGCGTCAGTTTTTGAACCGGGTGACCGACCGCCTTAAACATCTTTTTAACCTGGTGATAGCGGCCTTCGTGAATCGTCAGCCGCACGACCGAGACACGATGTTCCTTGTCAACTTTAAGCAGCTTGGGTTTGGCCTCTTTGGTCTTTTTACCATCGATCATCACGCCATGACGCAGCTGTTCCAGATCATGGTTGGAAATCAAGCCCTTAACCTTGGCAACGTAGGTCTTTTCAATCTCAAACTTAGGATGCATGAGCTTGTTGGCCAGTGCGCCATCATTGGTCAGCAGCAAAACGCCCGTCGTATCGTAATCCAGTCGTCCAACCGGATAAATACGCGAGGTTACGCCGCCGTCTTTTAAAATATCGACCACGGTGCGGCGACCATGCTCATCATGAGCTGACGTGATAACACCCCGCGGCTTATTGAGCAGGTAGTATTCCGGCTGCTCACGCTCTAGTGGAACGCCGTCAACCGTTACCTGATCACTGGAGCTGACCTTGGTGCCCAGTTCAGTAACCAGCTTGCCATTGACCTTGACGTGGCCTTGAGCAATCAGTTTCTCCGAGGCCCGTCGACTGGCCACGCCGGCCTCAGCCATTGCTTTTTGGAGTCTTTCCATCTTCATTTTCTGATATTTCCTTTCTCATTTGTCGCGACTGCAGTGCCCGCAAGAAGATATCGCCATCCAAGTCTTCTGGCTGCAGATTTTTGTCTAGAGCCGGCAGCTCATCCAATGTCGTCAAACCAAAGTAGTCCAAAAAGGCCGGCGTCGTAACATATAAAAACGGACGTCCTGGAACTGCCAGGCGACCGTGCGTCTCAACCAAGCCGCGCGCCGTCAGCTTTTGAAGCGATCCAGAGCTTTGTACGCCACGAATCTCATCAATTTCAAGACGCGTCAATGGCTGCTTATAAGCAACGATGGCCAATACCTCCAGCAACGTTTGGGTAAGCGGCGTTGTCAGCGGCTCTTCAAAGTAGTGCTGCATGACGTCGGCCAATTGGGCCTTGGTTGCCAATCGATAGACCGAGTCGCTGTCCAAAAGCGTTAAGGCACAGTTTTCATCTTGCTGATATTTTTCTTTTAACTGCGCAATCATCTCCAGAACTGCCGGTTTCAAATATCCCGTAACCTTAGACAGATCTCCTAGCGAGATGCCTTCATCGCCACTGATAAACAGCAGACCTTCAATTTCAGCTAATGGGTTCAAGCTTAATCTTCCTCACTTATTTTTCCAGGCGTCAAAATCAATGGTGCAAACCGGGCCGCTTGATGCAAAACGACGCGGCGATGTTTGGCCAGTTCTAAAACGGCTAAAAACGTCGTCACCAGATTATCACGCGTTTTTAGATCCTCAAACAGTTCCTCAAAAGCAACTGCTCCTTGTCTGACTCGCTGCATGACAAACTGAATTCGCTCTTCAACGGTCGTCTTTTCTGGCGCCACGGTAGCCGTTTCGGGCTCAAGTGCCTGGTGTCGTTTCAAAACCTGCTCAAAAGCTTCTTTGAGCTGTTCGAGCGTTGTTCCAGGTGCCGTTTGAGAGTGAATAAATTCCGCTGGCACCGCCATCGCTGTACGCGTAAACTCTTTTTGCCGAAAAGCCTCTTTATCCTTGAGCTTTTCAGCAGCCTGTTTGTAACGCTGATATTCCAGCAGCTGTTCAACCAGCTCTTCACGTGGATCCTCTTCAATTGGTTCCTCATCTTCTGGTACGGACGGCTTAGGCAAAAGCATCTGGCTCTTAATCGCCATTAAAGTTGCTGCCATGACGAAATACTCACCGGCAACCTCTAGTTGATGCTGCTGCATCTGACGCAGATATTGCATGTATTGTCCCGTAATCTCAGCAATCTGAATGTCATAGATATCCATTTCAGACTGACGAATCAAATGCAGCAATAGATCAAGTGGGCCCTCAAAATCCGCAAGCTTGATGTTGGGCTGGTATGGGTGCTGCAGCAGCTGATTTTCATTGTTTTTCATTCGTTTTCTCCCAATTTGTAATCAAAGGCTGCGTAGCCATGGTTCCCATCAAGCGCCGATTGGCATACTTTTGGTGCAGCGCCGTTAAAAAGGCATAGACGTTTTTGCCTGAACGCTCGCTGGGCAGAAACGAAATTCGGCGAATCAAAACATACTCTGGTCCCAGTTCGATAATGGCCGCACCGCTGAAATCGCCATCCTCATCATTTTGCCACAGATAAATCGGGTTGCCGACCCCCAGTGACCAATCCACTTCCTCAGCCACGCGATCATAATCATGCAGGCTGGGAATAAATGACAAAATACCCAGAATGATTTTACGATAGTCCTTGCGATATGGCACCAGCATAATTATTCCACCTCGTTTATTGATTGGGGATGATACTGCCGATACTGAGCAGCCAGGTGAACGTCATCGCTTGGTGCATAGCGTTCCGTCGTACTCAGCGACTGATGACCAAGCATTATTTGAACGGCCCTGAGATCGGCCCCATTGACCAGCATTTCGTGGGCAAAAGTGGCCCTTAAGACATCCGGCGTTACGTCCAATTCCAATTCAGCCCGGCTACCGGCTGAGCGCAATTTTTGCCAGATTGCTTGACGAGTCAAGGACTGACCCCGATTGTTCAAGAAGAAAACGTCGGTGTCATCACGCATCAGTTTAAAACGAGACTCATCAGCGTAGCGCTTGAGCCATTTCGTGCATTCATCACTGATTGGCACGACCCTGGTGCGTCCTGATCGATCATGCGGCATAACCAGCTGTGCATTTAGGTCAATATCTGCTACCTTAAGACTCAGCAGTTCGTTGACGCGCATTCCGGTTGCATACAGCAGCTCAAAAATTGCTCGATCCCGCAGTCCGGTTCGATTGTTAACGTTTGGTACGGCTAAAAGAGCCGCAATCTGGCTGGTCGACATAACGGGGGTCTGTTTAGCCGGAATAGCCGCAGTCGTCAAATTAGCCAAAGGGTCAACATCAACCCGACCCATCTGACGCAGATACTTATAGAGCTGACGCAGACTGACGATATGACGATTGATGGTTTCTCTAGCCACGCCCTGTTGTTTTAGCTGATCCAAAAAAGCCATGACTGCCGTTTGATCAACATCTTGCCAGTCAGCATGCGTATCTTGTAAATAGCGAACGGCATCCAAAAGATCACGCTGGTAACTGGTGATAGTATTTTGGGCCAGCCGATTTTCGATTTTCAGTTGTTTGATATAGTCGGCAGCAGCCGGTTGCAGCGGTGCTTTACTCATTATTTATCATCTGGATCCTTAATTAAAATCAGCTTGCCATTGACCATGCTGACCATTCTTGCCTTCAAGAGATGACCAACCGCGCGTTTGAACTGGCCCTTGCTGATGCCAAACTCTTGCCGAATTGCCTCGGGATCACTCTTGTCAGTAAACGGCAGCGTATGGTCAGGCGTGCGACGCAGCATCTCCAAAAGCATCTGAGCATCTTCGCCGATTGCCTGGTAGGCACGCGGCTTTAACGAAAGATTAAGACTGCCATGACTTGATAGACCGATTACTCGTGCCGAGATTCGCTGACCTAATCTAGGCTCTTGATCACGCTCGCTTGGGTGAATGAAGCCCAGGCAGTAGTCATCTGTAATCACAAACGTTCCTGCCATCTTCAAGCGATAGACAGTTGCCTTAACGTCCTTGTTTTTCATCCGGGGATCCGGGCGATTGGCGATGGCTTCAAAAACGCTCTCATCTGCCAACTGGCCCCAGATTCGATTTTTATCGTCAACCTTAAGCGCCATCATCAAGCGATCGCCTTTTTGCGGCCATAGATGCTTGAGACTTGGCAGATCATCCAATGAAACAACGATGTCTTTATTAGGCAGACCAATATCGACAAAGACGCCCAAGTCGCGCCGAACACCAACAACCGTCCCAAAATCATAATGATCAACTTGCACCGTTGGAATATGCTGGCAGGTCATTTGCAGCTGGTGATTTTCATTTTCATAGACAAAGCCGCGAACGGAACCACCAATATGCAGAACTTGAGGGCTTTCATCCTTGGGCAGGCGATAGGTTTGACCGTTGCGCGCAGGCTGTACGAAATAATCATGGTCGTTTTCGTCGATCATTACGGCATCGACGACTTTGCCAAGTACTGAATTTATCATTTTATCATCCTTAATTTTCTCAGTTGGGTATCTAGCCTATTTTACATAATATTAGAACAAAATAAAAGCAAAGGAGTAAAAAAACCGCCTGTCTAATGACAGACGGTTTTTGCGGATGAAATAATCAAGACTACTTGATCGTTTCAACCCGCATCAGGTTGGTTGCACCTGGCGTGCCCATAGGAACACCGGCAACCACGATGATCTTGTCGCCCTTCTTGGCAAAACCAAGTTCAACTGCCTTCTTAGCAGCCAGAGCAAACATTTCATCAGTGTCAGCTGGCTTGTCAACAACGTATGGTTGAACACCCCAGTTAACCATCAGACCACGTTCAGTCCGTTCATCAAACGTCAAAGCCAGAATGTCGGCGTTTGGACGGTACTTGGAGATCATACGGGCCGTGTAGCCTGAAGAAGTAGCGGCTACGATAACCTTGATGTCAAGGTCCTTAGCGGCTTGGGCAACTGCAGAACCGATCGTTTCCGTAACGTCGCTCTTGTCAAAGTTGAACGTTTCCGTACCGAACAGGTCCAGGTTGTTTTCAGCCTTAACGTCGATGCGAGCCATCGTAGAAACGGCTTCTACTGGCCAGTCACCGTTGGCACTTTCACCAGACAGCATCGTTGCATCAGTACCATCAAAGACAGCGTTGGCAACGTCAGAAACTTCGGCACGCGTTGGGCGTGGGTTTTCTTCCATGGAGTCCAGCATTTGGGTAGCCGTGATAACTGGCTTGCCCATTTCGTTGCAGCGGCGAATCATCTTCTTTTGTACCAATGGCACGTTTTCAGCTGGGATTTCAACACCCATGTCACCACGTGGAACCATCAGACCATCAGCAACTTGCATAATTGCTTCGAAGTTGTCGATACCTTCTTGAGATTCGATCTTAGGGAAGATTTGAACGTCTTCCATGTTCTTTTCCTTCAGCAGTGCACGAATGTCTTCGATATCTTCTGGCTTACGAACGAAGGAAGCGGCGATGTAGTTGATACCTTGTTCCAGACCAAAACGAATGTCGCTAGAGTCCTTTTCCGTGATACCAGGCAGGTTGATGGAAACGCCAGGTGCGTTGACACCCTTGCGTGAACCCAGCAGACCATGGTTTTGAACCGTGCAGACCAGTTCATGGTTAGCTTCGTCCTTTTCGTCGATGATCATGTCGATCAGACCATCATCAAACAGAACGTGGCCGCCAACGTGAACGTCATCGTACAGACCTGGGTAGGTAACAGCAATCTTTTCGTGCGTACCTTCAATGGAGTCGTCCATTGAGATCCGAACCTTGTCACCAGCATTGAATTCGATCTTACCGTCTTTTTCAACAGTAGTACGAATTTCAGCACCCTTAGTGTCCAACATCAGACCAACGTGCTTACCGGTGATTTCTTGAGCCTTCTTAACATTGTTCATCCGGCCCAGGTGTTCTGGGTGATCACCGTGTGAGAAGTTGAAACGGAAAATGTTGGCACCAGCATTGATCAGCTTTACAATCGTGTCAACATCAGTACTTGCAGGACCAAGGGTACTTACAATCTTGGTTTTCTTCATAAGTGACATCTCTCCTTTGCATTAATGCAGAAACTGCGCCATTGCGCACCTCATTTGCACAACACTTATCATAGCACTTTTTAAATTCGTTGTCTTTACTAATTGCATTAAGAAAACGCTAACACTTTAATTATTTTTGACGCTGGCAACAAACCATTTCATGGCACGGATTGATAAACCACGTTGCTGACTCCCAAAAGATCAATCAGTCCCTTTTTAGTAGCTTCATCCCCATTGAGCCACTGACTGCGCGGCAGCAGCTGCGTCTGCTTTTTTTCAGGATAATAAACCATTACTGGTACATTGCCATGGTGAAGCTTGATAAATTCCTGCAGCTGAGCAGAAAGCTGCGGTGTCAAGACACCAGGTCGCAACTGCAGAAACCAGCGCGTCTTGGCTGGCGCCGATCCACGCTCATCAGCAGCCGAAGCCAGCTGAATTCGACTGGCCAGCAGCTGCAGACTGCCATTACGATTTTCCACTCGGCCGCTGATAATCAAGACATTGCGCGCAGCAACCAGTTCTTGGTAGCGCTGGAACTGTTTTGGAAAAACCGTTACCTCAATACTGCCGGTTTCATCAGAGGCACTGATAAATGCCATGGGCTGACGCGTTTTTTTGGTATTGATCGTCTTAACGCGACTGACATATAAGATCAAAGTCGCATTCATCCCCTCTTTAAGCTGAGTGACCTTGACCGCATGCAGCTGATTGGCCAAAGCCCGATACTGGCTGACGGGATGTCCCGACAAGTAGATGCCCAGATACTCATGCTCTTTTTCCAGCCGCTGTGCCAAAGGATACTCCGGCCGCGCCGGGATCGTCGTCTGAAAAGTATCGTTGCCCATCAGCGCTTGATTAAACTCAGCTCCGTCAATCAAGTCCGGCAAGGCATCAATCATCTCAGCCCGGTTGCTGCCCAAATGATCAAAAGCACCGGCATAAATCAGCGGCGCAATCAGTTCGACTTTTCTAAATTTAACGTCGATGCGGCCAATAAAGTCGGCCAGATTGGCAAACGGTTTTTGTTTTCGCTGATCGATAACCGCTTTGATCAGATCGCGTCGGATGCCCTTAATCATTGCAAGGCCAAACAAGACCCGACCCTGGTACAGACTAAAGTCGGCCTGGCTGAAGTTGATATTGGGACCGATAATTGCCACGCCAAACGATCTGGCATCCTCAAAATAGGCGCGCATTTTTTCTGAACCAGCATGGGCATTCAATAATGCGGCAAAAAACGCTGGTGTAAAATGACACTTCAAATAAGCCATTTCAAAGGCCATCATCGAATAAGCCACGGCATGGGAACGATTGAAGCCATAGTTGGCAAAACGATCAATATAATCAAAGACCTGCTCGGCAACCGTCTTGGAATAGCCATTGGCAATCGCGCCTTGCACAAAGCGACCACGCATTTTTTCCATTACATCTTGCTTTTTCTTGCTCATCGCCCGCCGCAAAAGATCGGCCTGCCCCAGTGTAAAGCCAGCCATCTTAGCTGCCAGTTGCATGACCTGCTCTTGATAGACCAAAATCCCATAGGTTGGTGCCAGAATCGGTGCCAGCGATGGATCAGGCAGACTGACCTTTTCACGACCCTCTTTACGGGCGATAAAATGCGTAATGTTGTCCATTGGTCCAGGACGATACAGCGCGTTGACGGCCACGATCATTTCAAAGTTTTCGGGATGCAGCCGTATCAATACCTGCCGAATCCCGCTTGACTCAAATTGAAAAATTCCTTCCGTTGCTCCTTTTTGAAACAGCTGAAGGGTCAATGGATCATTGAGACTGATTTTTCGCAGATTAAAATCTGGTTGGCTCTTTTCGACCAGTCGCAAAGCCGCATCCATGATCGACAGGTTTCGCAATCCCAAAAAGTCCATCTTCAAAAGGCCCAATGCCTCAACCGTATCTTTGGGAAACTGCGTCATCAACAGGCCATCACTGCCGTTTTGCAATGGTACCAGTTGATTCAAAGGATCCTGGGACAAAACGATTCCGGCCGCGTGCGTGGAATAATGACGCGGTAGTCCCTCAATCCGCAGTGCGGTTTTCATTAAAAGCGCGTTTTGTGAAGAATCGCTGAGCAGATTATTGAGCGATCGCGATTCATTTAAGGCTTGCTGCAACGTAATCTTGGGCAGATTGGGAACGGCGCGGGCCAGCTCATCGATAGCATAGACTGGCATGCCAAAAACCCGGCCCACGTCCCTGACAGCCTGCTTGGCACCAAACGTCCCAAACGTGATGATCTGAGCAACTCGGCTATGACCATACTTTTGGTGAACATAAGCCAACACCTCATCACGCCGATTGTCAGGCAGGTCAAGGTCGATATCCGGCATCTGCGCCCGTTCCGGATTTAAGAACCGTTCGAACAGCAATTGGTATTTTAATGGATCAACCTCGGTAATCGCCAAAACATAGGCAACCAGCGAACCAGCCGCCGAGCCTCGTCCTGGATCAGTCGCCATTTTCTGCTGGTGAACGAAGCGCATAACGTCCCAGACAATCAGAAAATAATCGTCAAACCCCATTTCATGAATCGTCGTCAGCTCACTTTGCAGCCGCTTTTGATAGTCAGCCAAGGTATATCCTGGTGCCAATGGTCGTTTCTGAAGTCCCGCCTGACACAGTGACTTTAGATAATCCGCGGCACTCTGCTGATCTGGTGTTGGAAACTTGGGTAAGACAGGCTTTTGAAACCGAACCTCAACAGCGCATTCTTGAGCGATTCTAGTCGTTTGTTCAACTGCATTTTCAAATCCCGAATCCAAGAATGCCTGGCTGAGCTTTTCTTGTTCAGGCAGTGCGCGACTGATTGATTGATGTGCCTGAAAAAACGGATTGGCCATCTTAGTTCCCGCATCAATATGGCGCAACACATCAGCCGCAAATGCATCGTCGTCTTCTAAATATTCAACCCGTGGTGCAGCTGCCAACGATACATCATAATGTTGTGCCGTTTGTTTGATCTGCTCACGCTGAATGGCATCAAGTTCCAGATCAACGCCCAGCCAAAGATGCCCGGCCGTAGCTTCAATCATTGCCGGCAGCCACTGATCAATCAATGACTGGTCAAGTGTCAATGGCTGCGCGGGTAGGATCAAATCCAGATCGTTTAGATAAGGCTTGATCTCCTGATGCGTCAAAAATCGTGTTTGTGCCTGCGTCTGTTTGAGCGTCGACAGCTGCATCAAATTGAGATAGCCTGCCTGCGTCCGCGCCAAAAACAAGA
This sequence comes from Lactobacillus sp. MRS-253-APC-2B, assembly GCF_012843675.1. Taxonomy (GTDB): domain Bacteria; phylum Bacillota; class Bacilli; order Lactobacillales; family Lactobacillaceae; genus Limosilactobacillus; species Limosilactobacillus pulli. Next base: position 163,036 of record NZ_JABAFO010000002.1, on the reverse strand, counting down.
CTTCCAGGCCTCTAGTGGTCATGGCCGCAGTCTTTAGATGCAGCCGTAGTCCCAATAAAGGCTTGATACCGGCTGCTTTGGCGGCATTGTAAAAATCAATCGCACCATACATCACGTTCCAATCAGCCAAAGCTACGGCATGATACCCCTTGGCCTTGGCTCCTTGCACCAGCTCTTGCGGGCGCAACGGACTCTGCAATAGACTATAGGTGCTGATTACGTTAAGCGGCACTAGTTCCATTCGTGATCCATCCTTTCACTTAAAAATTATAGCAGAAGCCGCCGCCAAAAAACGTACCGTTGCATCAATAAAAGGGAGTAAGAAAAAACGTCGAAAATCGGTAGCAAACTGATTTTCAGCGTTTGGCCCGCCAGGCTAACATGCTGGGGCAATATTATCTATAAAATAGTTAGGCAATTGATCTCTTTAACTCGTTTAGCCATGTTTTTTCATCCAGTTCAAGATTTCTTGATATACTTCTCGACGGCGCGATGGTTCGTTTAAAACCTGATGTCTTAAACATGGGTAAACATGCAGTTCTTTATCTACCGAAGCGATTTCACGATAACTGTCCATTGAGTCATCGACACTGACCACGCCATCTTCGGCACCATGCAGAACCAAAACCGGATCCACAAAATCAGCAGCATGCGATTTATTAAACGCAACCAGATCCAAAGCCGCATTCAGCAGTGATCCTTTAATTACGGTTAGATTCAAGGGATCGTCTTGATAGTCTTTTCGCATCCAGGCACTGCTGTTGCTTCGATCACCAAAACTGCCACTGATTGTCTCATCAGTTTTAAAATGATGAACTGGTCCAAAGATCTGATTATGATATCTCGTTAAGGCCCCAACGGAAATAATGCCATTGACCGTTGCTGGATATTTGGCACCAAATGCCATCGCCGTGCCGCCGCCCAGACTGTGACCAACGACAAAGATTGGCAGATGCGGCGTGTTTTTTTTGGCCCAATCGACAACGGTTTTAAGATCATCGGGAAAATGGTTAAAGTCGCCATAAACGCCATGTGCCCCAGGAGTCTGACCATGACCGCGATGATCATAGCGGTAAACGGCAACATGATGGGCAACAAACCAGTTGGTCAGATAGTCATAGCGCCCTTGATGTCCACCTAGACCATGCACGACTACCAAAACAGCTTGTAGTGCCAGTGGCCGATTCTGTTTTACAAACAACTGCTGATGATCTGGGGTCTTAATCAGCAGCTGAGATTCACCGATCGCTTCTGACATAGTTCTTCCTCCCTCAATTAGAAAATCATTAAAATTATAACATAATTCCGAGGGAGTAAATCATATACTGTCAAAGAATATCAAAGCGCTGATATTATAAGCTTCTATTAACTACCCAAATCATCAAATGATGTAATACCTTATCAAAAATTTCCCCTTTTTCCCCCTTAAGCGCTCTCTGTACGGCCAAACTTGGTAGTTTTCTGAGATTATTAGAGAAATTTTAATGAATCAAACTGTCGGGCACGGCCGTTACCTGAAATTAAGGTAACGGTTTTTTTGTTACGTATAGATAGATTTATCAACGAATTGTTCGTTGATCAGCTGCAACCAGTATAGCATATTTGATCTTGGTTGCAGCCGAAAAAACGACAACTTTTTTTGCTGAAGTGATGAAATCACTTCGCGCAAATTGTTGTCGTTAGCGAGGCTAGTAATTGGCTTGAAAAGTCAATTAGGCCGAGCTTTTTGATCAAACTTTTTGTTAAAAAGTTTGTCTAAGGGGTCAAGGGGAGCGAAGCAGTCCCTTTGCAAGCATTCTTTGTAGCTATATGTAATATAGTCTACAAAAGAGGGTGCTTGCCTTCAATATAGTGTTCTTTATTGACAAGCGAGCGGTTAGCGAAGCTTGGAGATTAAGAACACTAGCACAAGAACGCGATTGAATAATGAGCGTTAAGGTGCTTCGTTCTTGCCAGCAGCATGAGCGAAAAGCGAGTGCTGAGGGCTTAGAACGCTAAGCAGGAACGCGATTGCGTAATGAGCGTTCAGGCGTCGTATTCTTTTAAATCAATAGATAATTAGAAGTGTTATGATCCCGAATAAAGAGATTCTAGCGTCAAAGTTTCGTCATAATTTCAGTTGAATAAAAAAAACGCTAGAAATCAACGTTTTCAGCAACGTAATTTCTAACATTTTTTGTTTTGAGACTGTTTCTCAGCCTCTTATGTTCTGTCATCATTTAAATGATAAATATTTTGATACTATAAAGTTGAACACTATTGCAAAGATCTGGATTATGCATATCCAAAATAAATTATTCAATCTATAACCTGTCAAATAATTAATACCTATAATAGAATCCAAAGCATAAGCCAACGTATTTAATTTAAACACAGCGATAAAAAAAGCATAGTACTTTTCTATTGCTAAAAAGGTAATTAACATATCAGCAAACATAACAACTATTCGTCCGCTAAAAAATGTAATTAGCTGGTAAACTAGAGATTTTGATTTTTGTTTAGTAAAAACAAATCTCCTATTTACATAAAAAGCAAAGAAAATAGTCAAAATTTCAGTGATTGTTGCTGAAAGAACAGGTGTTACAAATGTATCTAATAATAATCTGACGACAAAATAAAATACTGTTGTTACAATTCCCCAGAATAAATACTTTATCTTTTCATTCTTGATAAGCTTAAGTACAGGTTTATTTACTGACAAGATCTAAATACCATGAAACCATTGCCAACCTGCGCCCCAGTAATGCTTCATTACTTTTTTAGAAGAAGCACTAACATAGTTAGCGTTTTGTCCAGCATTAAGTTGCACTAATGGGACAACTGCAAAAACAGCAACCATAACGGCAACAATGCAAGCCTTACTCATTTTATTCAGTTTCAAGATTACTCACCTCCTTAATTCTGAAAGTATACCACATAATGACTAAAATAATTATTAAAAGTCCTATTTTTAACAAATGACTACAATTGTGTACTTTTAAAAAGTTAGAAAAGTTTTTCCTCCGTTCCAAAATCTGTTTCTGAAATATCTTTCCTATTATTCCATTCATCAACAGATGGAATATTTTTAGACTTCAAATGGGGCTTCTCTGTTTTTTCTGGTACGTCATTTTTCTTTTTTGGTAGAACAATAATATCATAGTCATGCAATACGTCCTTTAAGCTGTCTAAATTTGTCTTTTCCAACAGCATCTTGCGGACTTTTTCGCCATAAATTTCCTTGTCATGCTTTTCCGCGGCTGCTAGTTGCTTTTTGATCGCCGCAATATCATATCTGGATGTCATCTTCTGTACCTCTTTCCTCGATTTCTAACAGCTCTAAGCCGTTCAGCATTCTTTTTCTGTCTCTCAACAGCCTCATCAACAATGCCAGATAGCCTTTTAGCCTGTCGTTTGGCAATACCGTTGATTTTCTTCAACTGCTCCGGCGTTGCTTTCTCCAGGGCCTCTTTCTCTCTACCTGAAAATTCAAACTGCCTTCCTGACCATACGCCTTGATCAATCATGACCAGGTACTGCGTCATATCGGCCGTAGCAGCTATTAGCGGATTGCTACTGTTCTCCGGCAACTCGTCCCTCAGCGTTACAGCCACGATTGCTTTAGGCGCAGCAGTCTTTTTCGATTGCTCAGCCACCTTAGCAACCAAACACATTTGTTGTTCCAGATCCTTATAGCTTTTAACGTCAAATTGTCTTATTTTATTTTGAAAGCGTTTCATTTCAGCTTTTCGACGTTCAAAATCGGCTCTCAGATGCTTCATTAAGGCAATTGATCGGTCAACTGCTTGTTGAATGCTTCTAACAAGCTCAATAACCGCTTGTTTTCTAGCTCCAACTCGCTCAACTCTTTCTCCTGCATCTCCAACGCTCTGTTCCAATTGCTGCTGATGGTTTTGAACTGCATCAATTGTTGATCGTCTAACGTCAAGACGAACTGATCTAGCAGCTTCTCTTGCTCGCTCTTGTTGTTCTCGTTGCTGTTTGATTTCTTGTTCATATCCATCTACACTCTCCCTCTCGTAATTCGTGCCCAGGCGCTTCCCACGGCTGATCCGCTTTTTACCCTCTTCGTCAATGAAGGCATAGCTTATTCCATTCTGCCCGCGTCGTCTCACGTCAACGCCTCTTGCTTTCAGGGCATCTTCTAGATTGATGTTCTTCTTCCTGATCTCAGCCAGCGCTTCATCAATTCTAGTCCTAAGGTCATTCTTCCACACGTATTGGCCCTTTAGCTCCAATTCGCGCTCGCTAATCGTCTTTTTAACTTTTTTGGAACGTTCCTGAGTAATCTTAAGGCCATATTCACGACAGACAGCATCATTGATCTCACGAAAGCTACGCCACTCTTGATCCAGGTTGTCAACCGTCCACTGCTTGCTATCATGAAGATTGGTTTTATTTACAATGATATGGTTGTGCAGCTTATGGCCTTTTCCGTCAACATGTGTATATACAGCAATTTGATAAGGAGGATAATAGCCGTCTTGGTTTTCATCATCAAGCCCGCCGAAAGCCCGCCTGGCAAATTCATAACCAATATCATTGCATATTTGCCAATTCTCAGGGCTTGTGATGTCCAGGTCATCAGCCGAGAATGATTGTATGATTCTGACCGCTTGATTTTTTACCGTATCGCCATTAGCATGCTGTCTCACTGCCTTCATTTCAGCATTCGCATAGGTTGGACTGATGTTAATACCGCTTCTGACAACCGCCCGATCATTGTTTTTCAATGCTCCAGGCGGGCAGCCATGCTTAATCAACCAGTCTTTAGTCTCCTGTTTCATTCGATTAGACCCTAAAGCATAGCTGATGGCTGCTGCTGCACTCTTAGCTCGGTTCATCTTAATCGTAGCCAAACATGAGCCACCTCCTTATCTAGTGCTTCCAACTGGTCTTTAACAGCAATCCATTCCTCCTCTGCGACTTCGCTTTTGGACTGATTCAGACGCCTGGCAATCTGGTTGATATTGTTGCCTATACGGGATAGATCAACGATTATCTTATGGTATTCGTCGTCCGCCAGCTTCGGTTCTTTCAATTTTGAGCGCATTACTAAGTGCTTACAATACTTAGGCACAGACAAGCCCATAATGCGTGCCGAAGCCTGGATTTTAGCATACTCGGCCTCGTTAACCCTAATATTAACCTGATGATTATCAGTTCTTGGCATCTTCCTGCCTCCTCTTAATACCATGGCTTCCCATTATATTTGGTATTGTCTAAATCAATATGCTCCCAGCCCCCATATTTTTTGATATAAAGCTGCTTCAGGCGTTCATACTCAGCTTCATCTACGGGTTTTGTATCGCGCTCCAAATAATAGAAGTATGGCATTTCGGCCAAATAGAATGGATCATCTGCGCTGTTGTCATTGTCATAACGGTATTTTTCAACATGAAAGCCGTTATCAGAATTAATAATCTTACGGTGACAATCATGCAGCCATTGATATGAGGTCCTTGCATTCTCATACTCAAGCTCCAGCTGTCGTTTTTTCTCTTCCTCCAGTTTTGCCTTTTTCTTAGCTTTCTCGCGTCGCATGCGCTCTGTCTTACTCATTACTTTTGTTTCGGCTTCTTCAAAATATAAGGCCTGACCGCCGCCATAATGGTTAGACCAACTTATTAACTCTCCCGTCGCGTTCTTTCGCAACTGCCGCTGCTTCTTCAGCCATTGCTTTTCCGTGAGAAGATGTTCATACGTATGCCTCTTAATATTGCCTTTTTCATCTTTGATTATGATTTCACGATACATTTTTTTGCTCCTCTCTCTTTCACCCCTCAATGAGGTTAGGTTTGCACACGCAACACCGGTCTCATTGAGGGGTATTCCGGCGATCACGCCGGATCAGACGCTATTTTTATAGCAGAAGGTAACCAAATATCTCTTGGTAGGTAAATATTTGAAAAAATTCTAGATAAATATGGTAATGCGGTGAGGTTCGGTAATGTTCAATAAGATTCGGTGAGGTTTTATGTTCAACCTCACCGCTCCAGTAATGTGCCTAACACTTACTCTCCCAAGGGTTTTGGCGAAAACCCTCACCAAAACAATACACTACCTCACCAAACCTCACCGCGCCGGTAATGTACCTAGCGCTTACTCTCCCATGGGTTTTGGCGAAAACCTCACCGCCTCACCGCTTTTTACGGATTTTTTTAAATTTAATCGCCTGGTTGACGTCTGGAACCCGTCTTGACGTATAGCCATAATCATCATCTTGGTGGTTTTAATTTTTGGTGTTACCAATTGATTTCAGGCGAAGCACTGAAAGAAAATTCAGCAAACCAAGAATGCCGTCATATCAACGTTTGTTGATGATCAAAATGAATTATGCTTTTGTAGCGCGGAGAAACTCTAGAAATTGGTAACTTGGTAACAGCGAAACGAAATGCCGTCATATCAACGTTTGTAGGACTAAATTTGTTACTTTTAATTGGTAGCTGTTACCTTTTAGTCCTAGCGCTAAAAAACAATTGGTAACAGTTACCGATTATTGGTAACAGATAAATGCCGTCATATCAACGTTTATAGCTATTGTTACCAAGTTACCGATTCGTTCAGTTGTTGTGCCGTGGCGTGAAAAGTGCTGATTGTGTTAATAGCAAAAACGTTCATGAATGCCGTCATATCAACGTTTATAGCCATTGTTACCAACTCAAATGATATTGGTAACAGTGAAAATGATTAGTAACAGCAAAAGTAATTGGTAACAATTGGTAACACTCAATTCAATATAGATCGGATCCATATTTTTCAATTCGACGAACGCCAACATAACATTTGTGCTGCTTGCCGTTGATACGAACGTTCTTATTCGGTTCAATACCTCGGTTTTTCATTTCAACGTTGAATTTTGTTATACCAAGGTGCTGCACGCCGCTATCTTTACAGTAACGAACATAGTTGTTGTATAGCATCGCCGTTTGCTCACGATATACTTTTTGATCTTCGCCAAGTTCACAGTTTTCAGCAAGCCAGTTGCCAATTACGTCGTTTGCCTGGATCCATTCCTTGGCCCGCTGCTCCATGAATTCAGTCATTGGCAGTCTTGGCTCTACCATATTCTTGGCGTTTTGCAACGCAGATTTGTAAGCAACCAAGCATTCACGCACGAATGCTGGCTTATCGCGCTCGAATTGATCCATTGAGTATTTTTCTTTGAAGCCCTTGATACGACGCCATTCAATGATAATTGGCCGTCGCTCCATTCCGTGTGAAGTATCACTGAATGAAGGCAGATTGTTGCATGTAAAGATCAGCTTGGCTTCATTTGTAAATTCGAACGGATCCTTACCTTTATATTCGGCTGTCATACGATTACCGCCGGTCAGCCGCTTTAAAATATTAGTTTCTTTTATAAAACCGTTACCTATATCATCTGAGTAGTTCAACTCTTTTCGGTTGAGCTTCGCTAAGTTAAAACGTGCCTTATCGCTGTCTCCTAAAGCGCCTAAGTCAACATTCGCTACATTGCCTTGCCCGAATAAATTCTCAACCATATTAAGCATGGTTGACTTACCTTCACCGCCATTTCCATAAATCAGCAAAAAATGTTGGAATTCCTTGTAGCTTCCGGCCATGGCCCAACCGATATATGCTTTAAATACTTCTACAGCTTTTTGATCCCCTTCGCTTCTCAAAAGTCCTTGATCATCGCGCTTAGCATTGGGATCAACAATTGATTCTTTAAGCCACCGATCCCATACTGTCTCTTCTTCAGAAATTTCACCCAGGTCATATTCGTGATTCTGCAGAATATAATTGTCATACTTGTTGGGCAATATTTTATCCTTATCCAAATCGTATGTTCCGTTTTTAAAAACGACCAGGTGTCTATTTCTGCTTTCGAGAGCAAATTTATCTGTTAAGCTTTCATCAACACCCTTGCTCGTGGTGATATTCGACACGATCGCTGAAACCACGCTACCCGACATAATACCAATTTCACTTTCAAGTACTTCCGGAATAATTTTTTTCAAATGACGATCAGCGTGTGTATGCCATTGCTTTTTATTTGGCTCCCACCAGAAGCCGTGGGGGTCGAAGAGATTAAAAGTAAAATGATATTTGTTCATCAAATAATTAGCTAAATTAAGTAATTTAACCTTGATCTTGCCGTCCTCGTCTTTGGTGTACAGCCAATTGTTAATAACAATTACTTTATTATTCTTCTTTTTCTCCATTGTTGTTTTTTCCTCCATTTTCTTGTAAAATGAAGGCAATAAATGTGTCTGGTCGAGTGCTTGCGTAACTCGGCTTTTTTATTGCCTTCTTGCTTACTTTTCGTCAGTAACAACTTCATGAGCTTTCATAAAGCTATCAATAGCTGTTTTGCTAACCCTCATTGTTTTACCAACCTTGATGACTGGCATTCCCGCTTTGATCAAGTCATATACGACGTGCTTTGAGCCATATCCAAGGTACTTAGCAGCATCAGTCAGGCTAAAATATTCTTGCTCCATATCTCACATCTCCTTTCTTTTTTATTTAATTTAAATAAAAATTGATGGGCGACAAGTTTCGCCACGTTCTTTTTGTTTAACCTCGTTCCAACCTTGGAACGAGGTTGCGGCAAAAGTAGTATCATTGAATTAAATCAATAGAATTTTGATTGATCCTTTAGCTATGCGCGTGCCCGGCAGCCGTAAATTCATAGAAAGAAGGATCAATCATGTGGACTGAACCCACAAAAACCGGCAAAGTAAAGTTTGTCGAACAATTCAAAAACCCTCTGACGCTCAAGTACACGCGCGTATCAATTACAATGGACAAAGAAACCAATACTACGCGCAAGCTGGCGCAGCAGACCCTAAACAAGCGAATTGAAGAGAAGCTTCGTCATCTTGCAGACGGTCAGATCAAAGAAGGTGTTACATTCGGTGAGCTGATTGAAGAATTTGATCAATACTACAAACGTACGGTTAAGCCTTCAACTTTTGCATCTTGGAAAGTTTTCAAAGCTTGTGTTTTAAAAAACTTTAATTCTGATATCTTAGTTTCTAAAATCACCAATAAATATCTGACCAACACGCTAGAAGCCATGATCTATCAGCGCGGATATAACAATGCTTACGTTGGCGCGATCAAGTCCAAAATCAATCAGATAATGCGCTATGCGTACCGGCATGACTATATCGCAGCCCCAATTGGTCAGCTTGAGATCAATTGGAAACGCAATAACTCAGCGAAAAGCATTGAAGACAAGTACCTTGATGATGAAGAGGTTAAACAGGTCCTAGAAGCTGTTAGATCCGTCAATCCAATGTACGCTGATGTCTTGTTGTGGCAATATCTTACGGGTATGCGGATCGGTGAGGTTCTCGCCTTACAAGCCAAGAAAATTTTTCAAGAGGATGGCAAGTGGTTTGTCAAAATTGACTGCACTCTTGAATATTCCAAAAGGCAAAAAAGCGAGTTTACAATTAGCAGCACGCCCAAAACTCAAAGCAGCAACCGTACCATTCTTCTACCAGATGAAGCAGTCAGAATTTATCGCCTTTATAGTTTGGGCAAGCAGCCTGATGACCTTTTATTTAGTATTCAAACTAAAACCGGTGTTTTTATTCACCCCCTTTCAATAGATAATCGGCTTAAAATCGTTCAAGAAATTTTGGAATTAGACAAACCGCTGTCGACTCATATTTTTCGCCACACCCACGCTTCCAAGTTAGCTGAGCTAGGCGTCCCAATTGAGCTGATCTCAAAACGGTTGGGTCATAAAGATTCCGCCATTACGCGCCAGATCTATCTGCATGTAACAAAAAAGACCGCTGAACGATACAGCGGTCTGATTAATAGTCTTGACGTATAATTTTCCCCTTCAATGTCTCTCGCATCTTTTTAACCGGTCTGTAACCGTTGAAAGCATTGATATAAAGGCATTCGTGTAATGAGAATTAGATTCATAACATCATTTTCACATTTAGGACGTTAATCTTTAGAAAGTTTTGTCAATCAAATCATGAGCCGTTCAATCATCCAATGGGTCGGGGCTGATCGCTGAGAATCAGACATCACCAACTCAGACGGATTGCCCACGATGTTTACTGCGACAGCTGAGCCGAAAAGCTTTTGATTCACGATACTCAATTCAATCTTTTTATGATAAAATATTCTTGTATATAACTAAGGGGTGAACTAAAATGCGTACAATTGGCAAAGAAATCATGATCATTATCTGGAGCTTTATCCTGGGTGACGTTTTGGGCTACATCGCTGGTCAACTGGAAGGCGCCACGGTCAACTACACAACCGCTGGGATCGTTGCCGTAGTTGTAGCATTATTGGCAACCAACTGCATTTCCCTGATTTCAAAGCAGGCTAACCCAGACAAGGCTGCTAAATAATTTATTTCTGCAATTATAAAAAGAGCACTGAGAATTCATCTCGGTGCTCTTTTTTATCGTTCAAAACCGCACAGCGTATAGCCGTCAGCAATTGCTTGTCCCTGTGTCATCGTCTCAACCGTTTTGGAGCGAGACAATGCCCGACAGTTGCGATTCAAATGATACTTGGTACCGTTTGGCGTAACGTAGACGGTTGCCTGATCATTGCTGCCCTGCTCTGCAGTCGTATCGCTGACCTTTGAAACCACCGCTGGCGCAGAGCTGGCTGCCTGAGCATTACTATCAACCGTACTGGTACCGTCAGCATAGTTGAGCGTGACGCCATCTTGAACGTTAAAGATATAAACGTTAAAGCTGACCGCCTGGCTGTTAACCGATTGTGCCTGCATGTGCACGCCGCGCGCCAACAGCTCATCGCCTCGAAAAACCGGCGTAACCTGATAACGCACATAATCATTTGGATTAGCCCGCAGATAGTCGGCTACCTCGTCTTCATAGCGTACCATCTCGGGATCATTCAGCGAGCGCGTTCCCGTAATCAGATTTTTCCAGTTGTTGTTTTGACCCGTCAGCTGGTAGCCAATCAGATGCGATCGATTATATAAATAGCCGCCCTTGATTTTTTTGTTGTGCCAACCGGTTGGATCAACAGTCAGCGGCTCGCGCTTGGCCTTTGGCATCAAAGAACGATTAAGCAGTGCATTAGCCTGCGTGGCCCGGTTCAAACGATCTAAATTGCCATACTGCTGCCAGGCACCATGACTGGTATCTAAGTCCTCATTGCTAAACGTCGGCTGGCCGTTATTAACGCTGATTGTCTGAGTACCTTGATAATCGAGCTGAGCCAGCTGCTCATCAGATTGACTGGAAGACGCAGCTGCCTGCTTTTTGACCCGCTGCGACTGATGCTTTGCCTGCTTTTTGGCGGCCAAAGCGACAGTCGACTGAACCGAGCTTGTCATTGAAGGCTGCGGTAACGATAGACCGACTCCCAAGGCCAGCAACGGCACCAACATTATCTTTAGAATTTTATTTTCCATTGAACACTCCCCCAGAATCAACAAAAAAGGAGCGATCTTATTTCAATCGCTCCATCTCTAATTTTAGAGTAACACATTTTCAGCAATCCCGCGACTCTTTTCTATTTTGAACCAATTTAGACTAACCAGCTGTTATAATGCCTAAACAAAAGTAAGTGAGGCAGCTTTTAATGAAGGTTATTTTTGTCTGCTTAGGCAACATCTGCCGCTCACCAATGGCTGAATCCATGTTTCATCAAGTGGTGATTGATGCCGGATTGGCTGATCAGATTCAGATTGACTCAGCCGGTACCAGCGACATTGCAGCCGGCTCGCCAGCTGACTCCAGAACCAAGGCCGTCCTTGCCGAACACGATTTATCAGCAGATGGACTGATTGCGCGGCAGTTAAATGATCAAGACTTTTATGATGCCGACTACATTTTGGTAATGGATCAGATGAATATGCTGGATGCCCGCTCCATGGCACCAGCTGGTTTGGCTGACAAGGTTCATGGAATCTATATGGCTGTAGCTGGCAAAGAGGATCACTGGATTGTCGATCCTTGGATTACGCATCGTTTCCATGATACGTACGAGTCATTAAGCGAAGCACTGCCAGCCTGGCTGAAACGAATCGGGCTTAAAGAGATGGCTGTTATAATATCACAACTAAAAGTCAGACGCGTCAATTCGGCTGCTAGATCGTTGCCAATGGCTGCTTTTGCTTTGGTGACGGAAAGGCCTGCTCTAATTTTAAAAGCTCGGCGTCACTAAATTCAATCTCACCCGCAGCCACGTTTTGTTCGGCATGTTTTGGATTGCTGGATTGTGGAATCGTTAACGTGTTGCCGCAGCGAATGGTCCAGGCCAGCATGATCTGATAAACCGTAGCATGATGGACTGCCGCCAGCTTCTTAAGCGTTGGATTATTACTCAAGCGTCCACTAAGCGAATCAGCTTGCGCAACCGGTGAATAAGCAATCAATGGCAGTTGATGATCCTTTTGCCAGGCCAGCAGATCATACTCAATACCACGGCGATCTAGATTGTAAAGATCTTCATTAGCCGCGCAGTTGATGCCATTTGGCAAGGCAAAGAGCTCTTTGAGATCGGCCACATCGAAATTGGAAACGCCCCAAGCGCGAATCTTGCCTGCCTGCTTAACCCGTTCTAATTCAGCCACGGTTTCAGCCAACGGAATCTGCCCGCGCCAGTGCAATAGATACAGATCAAAATAATCGGTACCAACGTTTTTCAAACTGCGATCCAGACTTTTTTCCAACTGCGCACGGCCGGCATTTTGCGGCAGTACCTTGTCGATGATAAACAAATCTTCCCGTTCAAACGGTTTGATAGCTTGAGCAACCAGTCGTTCCGCGTTGCCGTTGCCATACATTTCGGCCGTATCAATTGCCCGAGCTCCTGCTTTGATACCAGCTTGCAGCGCCTTGATTTCTTGTTCGGTTTTAACAGGATCATCTCCCATATGCCAGGTACCCAGACCAACTGCTGGCAAGACGCGTTGATTAATCGTAACGGTTTGCATCTTCATCATCCTTTCTGATTGAGGTTGTTTGTTTCAGCTTATCACCGTTGGCCAAATGATGACAGCGTTTTCTAAAATTCAGTTAAAAAGCCCGCCGCGAGTTTGCGACGGGCTTTTTAACTATTTTTCTTGTGCCGTCAGCTTGGCGATTTCAACCAAGACATCCAATGCTTTTTCCATGGTCTGCAAAGAAACGTACTCAAAGCGTGAGTGCATGTTCTCGCCACCAGCAAACAGGTTTGGCGTTGGTAATCCTAAATAGGAGATTGTCGAACCATCCGTGCCGCCACGAACCGGATAGATCACTGGTTTGATATCCAGATTTTCCATCGCCTGCTTGGCAATTTCAACGACTTCCATGTGATCTTTGAGCGCATCTTTTAAGTTGTAGTATTGATCGTACAGCTTCATCTGAATGCGATCCTCACCCAGCTTTTGATTCAGCTGTGCCACGATCTGCATTAGATTCTTTTTACGATTCTCAAACTTTTGCCGGTCATGATCGCGAATCAGATAGGTCATCTCGGCATGATCAACACCGCCATTAAACTTGTAAAGGTGATAAAAGCCTTCACGACCTTCAGTTTCTTCGGCACGGTCATGTTCTGGCAGACGATTATGCAGATCAATACCGACTTGAATGGCATTGATCATCGTTCCTTTAGCGACCCCAGTGTGCACGTCTTTGCCCGTAATCGTGATCTCAGCCTGAGCAGCATTAAACGTTTCGTATTCCAGCTCACCCAGTGGACCGCCATCGACCGTGTAGGCAAAGTCAGCGCCAAAGTCCTTGACGTCAAAGTGATCGGCTCCGGTTCCGATTTCTTCATCCGGACCCAGCCCAATTTGAATCGTACCATGCTTGATTTCAGGATGCTGCAAAAGATACGAAGCCATTGTAACAATCTCGGCCACGCCTGATTTGTCATCAGCACCCAGCAGCGTCCGGCCATCCGTGGTAATCAAAGTATCATGAGCATACTTTTTTAACGATGGGAACTCAGCTGGTGAAAGCTGGTAGCCGCTATCAGAAAGTGCAATATCTGATTGACCATCATAGTCTTCCACAACCTGTGGCAAAACATGATCAGCATTGAAATCAGCCGTATCAACATGAGCAATGAAACCAACAACCGGCGCATCATGATCCAGATTGCTTGGAATCGTTGCCAGAAGATACGAATTCTTGGGATGAATCCGCACGTTGCTTAATCCCAATTCCTTAAGCTCTTGGGCCAGCTGATTTAAAAAGGCCGTTTCCTTAGGGCTGGAAGGTACCGTATCTGACTTTGGATCAGAGCGTGTTTCAACTTTGACGTACTTTAAAAACCGCGGCAACAGTTCAGGATATGTTTGTTCTGTCAAATCTATCACCTTTTCTTTACAAATCAATCACTACTATCGATTAAATCAACTTTAGCACTTTTTGACAGTTATGTTGGACTTTTTTGATCTATCTGACAATAAATTCAAAAGGTTCCGTATTAACCTCAGAAGTAATGACCTCAAAGTCCCAGCCGTTTTCTTGACGCCACTTTTCAAGCAAAGCTGCTAAACGATCTTGGCAAACGACCTCAATATGATGTCCAGCATCCACAACCGTTAAGTGATTGGCAATCATATCATGGGCAAAGTGATAGCTGACATCTCCAGTTACATAGGCATCGGCACCACGTTTTTTAGCCAGCTGCCAAAAATCCTGTCCCGAACCGCCTAAAACGGCTACCCGCTTGATCAGCTGCTTTTGATCCATTGGGTTGACAATCAGTCGTGCACCCTTTAGATCAAGCTTTTCTAGGCACCATTGACCAAACGCCGCTGGGCTCATCGGCTGCACCAGCTCACCAATACGGCCCATGCCATAATCGCGACCCGAGATGGGATCAACACCCGTCAGCTGCAGTGGCTCAACGTCAGTTAATTCTAATTGATCAGCCAGCCAATCGTTCATACCGCCATTGGCATTGTCAAGATTGGTATGCGCAGCATAGACCGTAATATCATGATTCAAAAGCGCTTGGTACATGGCAATCTGGGGGTCGCGTACATCCAAGGTCTTAACGGCATGAAACATAGCGGGATGATGGTTGAAGATAAAATCAACCTGTTTTTCGATAGCTTCTTTAACTACCTCAGGGCGACAGTCCAGCGCTACCATGACCCGCCTAACCTTGCGCTCGGGATTGCCCAGCTGCAGGCCAACATGATCCCAAGACTCGGCTAGTTTAGGATTGGCAAACAGTTCAAAGCGTTGAATGATATCATTAACGGTTGTCATTTGATCACCTCTTTGATCATCTGCATCTCTTTTTCAAATTCGCGAATCTTTTCAACTGGCGGCTGGGCAGCTTTTTGCATCTGCTTGATCGCCGTTTCCTGCCGCGCTAATTCAGCCTGCCATTCCTTTTTAAAGGCCGGACTGTCCTGCTCCAGTAGAAATGGACCAAACTTGAGCTCACGGTCGTTATAGGCAAACGGCACAATCGATGGCTCAGCCATAATAATTTCATAGATGTGATCGTCTTCTTCGACAACTTCTTCAGCCATGATCTGCCAGCGATTGGTCAACAGCCATTCTCGGACGCGCTCGCCGCCAACGTTAGGCTGCAGGACCAGCCGCTTGACGCCGGAAAGCTTGCTTTGATCGGCATCTAAAATCTTGGCAATCAAGGTTCCACCCATTCCGGCAATCGTAATCGTATCAACATGATCAGCAGGATGGATAGCAGCCAGTCCATCGGCTAAGCGTGGCTGAATCACATCGGTCAGCCCTAACTGGTTGATCTCATGGGCAGCATTTTCGTAGGGACCTTTGACGACCTCACCGGCTACGGCATACTCAATCTGGTGATTCAATGCCAGATGGGCCGGCAAATAGGCATGATCTGAGCCGATATCAGCCATGCGGGCTCCTTTAGGCACATAGCTGGCAACACGCGCCAATCGTAATGAAAGATGGTTGGCATCCATAAATAAATCTTCCTTCCTGATTCCAAATTATATTTCCAGTATAACAAAAAAATCCGTCCCGCAATCAGCAAGACGGATTTTCAATTTAAGGCAGTTTCTGAGTTCAACGTATCTTAATTAGACCAGACCCAGTGCTACCAGGCGCTCGGCATTTTCAACCGTGTTCCAGGCAGCTCCCTTCAACAGATTGTCAGCTACAACCCACATGTTGAAGGCACCCTTGTTTTCATAATCAGGACGAATCCGACCAACAAACGTTTCCCGCTTGCCAACCGCATTGATTGGCTGTGGGTAGATCTGATGAGCAATGTCATCTTCCAAAACGTTGCCAGGGAAGTCAGCCACAACCCGCATAATATCTTGAGCCGTAGCCGATTCATCCTCAACCGTAAAGTAGACGCTTTCGCCGTGTGCGATCGGAACCGGTACCCGGACACAAGTAGCCGTAACCTTAATGTCTTGTGAGTTCATGTCGCCAAGCATGATCTTCTTGGTTTCATGAATCATCTTCCATTCTTCGTGTGAGTAGCCGGATTCCTCCAAAACGTCAATCTGTGGCAACAGGTTGAAAGCCAGTGGATAGTGCTTCTTGTCGCCTTTAGTTGGCAGAATATGAGCATCTGCCTGCATGTCCTTGCCATCCAAAAAGTCTTGGGCTTCTTGATACATTTCGTTTAAAGCGGATTGACCAGCACCAGAGGCTGCCTGATAAGTGGAAACCACGATCTGCTTTAAGCCGAAGTTGCGGCGAACTGGTTCCAAAGCCATTACCATTTGAATCGTGGAACAGTTAGGATTGGCCACGATGCCATGGTGACCCTTCAAAGCTGCTTCGTTGACTTCTGGTACGACCAACGGCACATCCGGCTCCATCCGAAAGGCACTGGTGTTGTCAACACAGACCGCCCCGCGCTTAACGGCTTCTGGCAAGAACTTTTTGGAAACCGATCCGCCAGCTGAGGACAATACAATGTCGACACCATCAAATGATTCCGGAGTGGTTTCTTCAACAGTTACCGGCTGGCCCTTAAACTGCAGGGTCTTACCGGCTGATTTCTTGGATGCCAACAGCTTAACGTGCTTGACAGGAATCGTGGACTGGGCTAATTGTTCAATCATCCGCGTGCCAACCGCCCCCGTGGCACCCAGAATTGCGACATTGTATTGCTTACTCATATTAGAATCGCTCCTTTAGTTCTTTGCGTTAACCTTTTCAATAAATGGCTTCATGCGTTCCATGGCCGTGTGCAGATCCTCATCAGAAGCCGCGTATGACAGCCGAACCCAGCCAGCACCACCAGCACCAAATGCGTTGCCTGGCGTTACGCCGACTTGAGCCTCCTTGGCCAGATCCAAGGCGAACTGCATGTCGTCCGTACCATAGCTGGCTGGAATCTTAGCGAAGATGTAGAACGCGCCTTGTGGTGGAACCGTTTCGATGCCCATGTCGTTTAAGGACTTCAAAACATAGTCCCGCCGTTTTTGGTAGATGGCCCGGGCCTTGACCGGATCTTCTTCCCCGTTGTTGTAGGCTTCAATAGCCGCAGCCTGCGTTGAGTCGGTAATTGAGGTTACCAAGAATGAGTGCAGCTTGGTAATGTTGTCAATGGCTTCTTTAGGACCGGCAAAGTAACCCATTCGGTAGCCGGTCATGGCATGTGACTTAGACAAACCAGAGATAAAGATCGTCCGGTCTGGCAGCAATGTAGCCATCGAGGTGTGCTCAACGCCGTAGACCAGGTCACTGTAGATTTCATCGGCAAAAACGTACAGATGATGATCCGCAATCACCTTGGCCAAACCTTCCAGCACGTCGCGTGGGTATTCGCGACCGGTTGGGTTGACTGGGTAGTTGAGCAAAACCGCCTTAACGGCAGGACCTTCTTTTTTCAAAACGTTTTCCAACAGCTCTGGCGTCAAGACGAAATCGTCCTCAGAAACGTCAACCTGCACTGGCGTCCCACCTGCCAGAGAAACCAGCGGGAAGTACAGTGAAAAGGCCGGCGTTGGAATAATCACCTTGTCGCCTTCATTGATCAGAGAAAAGATCGTTGCTGCCAGGGCCTCGGTCGCACCAACCGTAGCAACGATTTCCGTTTCTGGATCATAGTGCACGCCGCGTGTCCGTTCCAGATAGCCGCTGATGGCTTCACGCAGCTCAATCTTGCCGCGGTTGGACGTGTAGTGCGAGTCGTTGTCAACGATGCTTTGCACGGCTGCCTGCTTAACGTGTTCAGGAACGTTAAGATCAGGTTCGCCAATCGTCAGCTTAACGATGCCTGGAATCTTGGACACGTGAGCATCAAAAGAGCGGATTCCAGATGGTGAGATTGCGGCCACGCGTGGGTTGACCGTTTCATTAAGATCTTTTGCTAGAGTTGGCATAAACAAATTTCCCCTTTACATCAAAGAATATTTTCCAAACCGACAACCAGTTCATTCAGCGACGCAACCTTTTGCAAGGCTACCTTAACGCCGCTCATAAACGAGCCCCGATCAAATGAATCCTGACGAATGGTCAATGCCTCGCCCATGCCGCCAAACAGCACCTGCTCATGGGCAATGTAGCCAGGCAGCCGAACGGAATGAATCCGAATACCTTGATAGTCGCCACCACGGACGTTGGCCAGCGTTTCAACCTCGTCTGGATTGCTTTGGTGCGGCTTGCGATTTTGGGCGATCATCTTAGCCGTACTCAAAGCTGTTCCGGATGGTGCATCTTTTTTATCAGCATGGTGCATTTCGATTACTTCCACGTCTGGGAAATACTTGGCAGCCTCCTTGGCAAACTTCATCAGCAATACGGCCGACATACCAAAGTTTGGTGCAATCAAGCCACCCAGCTGATTGGCTTTAGCAAGGTTCTTTAACTCAGCTTCTTGCTCATCAGTCAGTCCTGTCGTGCCGACGATTGGCCGCATGCCGTGACTCAATGCGAACTTGACGTTTTCGTAAACCGCGCTGGGCACGGTAAAGTCAATCCAGACATCAGCTACTTGATCGGGAATCGCTACTAAGTCATTAAAAATCTGTACGTCATCATTTAGATTGTAGCGTTCCGGATCGTCACGGTCGACTTGTGGCGAAAACGCGGCAACGATTTGAAAATCCGTCATGCCATTGACCAGATCAACGGCCTTTTGTCCCATTGCACCAGCAAACCCAGCGATCAGTACACTAGTCATCAACATCACCCTTTCCAAGATCTAATGGCAATTCATGAAACAGCGCGTCTTCAGGCAAAGACAGTGCCTTAGCCAGCGCCTGCTTCTCATCGTCATTCAAAGTAGCGATTGGCAGACGGCAGCCACCCACGCCAAAGCCTTGTGCGTTCAAGACTGCCTTGACCGGCGATGGCGATGGATACATAAACAGCGCAGCCATCCTTGGCGTCAGCCAACGCTGCAGACGGGCGGCAGCCTGCCAATTACCATTATACAATTGATCATACATTTCCCGCATCTGGGCACAATAATTATGCGAGGCAACCGAGATTACACCATTAGCTCCTAAAACGCGGGCCGTCAATGCTTGAGCGTCCTCACCGGTAAAGACTTGGAAATCCTCATCCTTGTGATCGATCACGTACTGCATTTCTTCTAACGAGGCGCATTGCTTAACGGCCTTGATGTTTTCATGATGTGAAAGCTCCACGATCGTTTCGGCGGCCATCTTAACGCCGGTTCGGCCAGGAATGTTATAGATCACGATTGGCAACTTGGACTGATCTGCTACCGCCGTAAAGTGGGCAATCATGCCACGCTGATTAGGCTTGTTGTATGGCGGTACCACGACCAGCGCATAGTCAATGCCTTCGATCTCAGCTACTTCATTGGTGAAGGCAATCGTTTCGGCAGTATTGTTGCTGCCAGTGCCGGCAATTACCGGAACGCGGCCATCAATGATCTTAGCAAACTCACGATACAGAGCGAGCTTTTCGTCATGGCTGAGCGTTGGCGTCTCACCAGTCGTACCGCCAATGACAAAACCATTGCTGCCCTGTTCGATCAAATGGTTGGTCAGCTTGGCCAAACTGGCAAAGTCCAATTCATTTTGTTCATTAAATGGTGTTACGATGGCAGTTAACAAATCAGCATCTTGTAAATTCATAGTTAAATCCCCCTAGTTTTGCATACGATAGTTCAAAAATCCGGTAATAGCATCCACGCCCCGTTTAATAGCGCGTTCATCCGGTTTTAAGGTTGCCGAATGCAACTGTGAGTCATCTTCAACTCCCAGCCAAAACATGGTGCCGGGAAACTTGGCCAGCAGATAGCCAAAGTCTTCACCGGTCATGGCTGGCGCAGTTTCGATAAATTCAACGCCAGCAGCCTGTTTCATATATTCAATAAAGCGTTTGGTCAGTTCGGGATTGTTTTCAACGGGCCAGTAGCCACCTTGATTCAACTGCAGGTCAACTTCAACGTTAAAACTTTTGGCAATTCCTTCACAGACGTCTTTTAAACGCTGATCGATCTTCAAAATCATTTCCTGCGTCAGGCCGCGAATCGTGCCTTCCAGATGGGCATGACCGGCAATCACGTTGCGAATCGTACCGGCTTGTACCTTGCCCAGCGTGATCACGCCGCTTTGAATCGGATCAATGCTGCGTGAAATGATCGTCTGAACCTGCATGATCAAAGACGCCATCGCCACGACCGTATCATTGGCATCCTGTGGGAAGGCCGCGTGACCGCCTTTACCGGTAATATCAATGTTGACTTCAGTCGTGCCAGCAAACAGCGTCCCCATGCGGCAGCCAATCGCTCCGGCCGGCAGATCCGGGTTGTCGTGCAAACCATAAAATTCATCAGGCTTCCACTTGCCTTCAAACAGCCCTTGTTCATAGGCCAGCTTACCGCCATTTTCGCTTTCCTCCGCCGGCTGAAAGAAAAACAGCAGATTGTCTTTAGGCTGATGCTCGCTAAACCAGCTTAAGACACCCAAAGCAACCGTCATGTGGATATCGTGGCCACAGGCATGCATAACGCCCGGATGCTTGGAAGCAAACGGCAATCCCGTTTTTTCCTCAACCGGCAAGGCATCAATATCGGTTCGATAGCCGATCGTTCTGGTTGGCTGACTGCCGTGCACTAAAACCATCAATGCAGTCGGCAGTTTTTCCGGTTGGCGAATTTCCAGATGAGTCTGGTCTAACCCTCTGATCGTATCCAATAAGTAGTCATGCGTCTGAAATTCTTTAAGTGCCAATTCCGGAATCTGGTGCAGATCGCGACGAATCTTGATTAATTGTGCTTCATTTAATTCGGTCATTGTTCATCACAGCTTCCGCAGATCTTCTTCCAGACCGGTCTTTGATTCGGTCTTGTCGTCAACGTTTTTGATGAACTTGGCTGGCACGCCGGCTACAACCGTATGTGGCGCAACGTCTTGGGTTACGACGGCACCGGCAGCAATGACGGCCCCTTCCCCAACATGCACGCCTTCGATCACAACGGCATTGGCACCAATCAAAACGTTGTCATCGATTCGGACCGGTTCAGCTGATGCAGGTTCGATCACACCAGCCAAGACAGCTCCCGCACCGACGTGACAGTGCTTGCCAACGATGGCCCGGCCACCAAGCACGGCTCCCATGTCGATCATGGAATCGGCACCGATTTCAGCACCAATGTTGATGATTGCGCCCATCATGATAACGGCATTGTCGCCAATCAGTACTTGGTCGCGAATCAAGGCGCCCGGTTCGATCCGAGCATTGATCCCCTTGAGATCCAGCAATGGTACCGCCGAGTTGCGCGCATCGTTTTCCACGCGGTAGTCTTCGATTTGGGCTGCATTGGCATCCAAAAATGGCTTAACATCGGCCCAGTCGCCAAACAAAACGCCGGTATGGGCTTCTAAGAAACTTTGAATCGTTTCAGGAACGTTTAAAGCTGTCAGATTACCCTTAACGAATACTTTTACGGGCGTCTTTTTAGGGGCATTGCCAATGTAGTTGATGATACTTTGTGCGTCTAATTGTGCCATTTAGATTAACTCCAATCTTTTTTCTACTATATTATTAATATCTATTTAGGCTTGTGGGTAGGAACGGTCAAGATGAACCAGATCATCAAGCGATTCGCGTTCAATTACCAGGTGAGCCTGACCATTTTCAGCAAAGACCACTGCCGGCCGCGGATTACGGTTATAATTAGAAGCCATCGCATATCCATAGGCTCCCGTATCCAGCATTGCCAAAACATCGCCTGGCTTGGTTTTTGGCAATGGCTGATGCTGACTCAAGATATCGCCGGATTCACAATACTTCCCGGCTAAGCGAACCGTTTCTTCGTTTTCAGCCTGTGGATCAGCTGCCAGAACCGTTTCATACTCGGCTTCATACAATGCTGGACGAATATTGTCACCCATCCCGCCATCGATCATGACATATGGCATCAAACCAGGAACGTCTTTACGCGAACCGACCGTGTAAAGATTATAGCCGGCCGGACCAGCGATTGAGCGACCTGGTTCGATCCAAACCGCGGGCATCTTTAAGTTCAGCTTTTGGGTTTCTTCCTTAATAGTTTCGATGATTGCTGCTACAAAATCTTCCGGTTTTAATGGATGATCAGCACTGACATAGCGAATCCCGAAACCACCACCAACATTGACGATTTCTGGCTCATAGCCAAACTTGTCACGCCAGTGAGCTGCAATCTCAACCAGTTTGGCAGCCGCCATCTGAAAGCCATTTAATTCAAAAATCTGCGAGCCGATGTGAGCATGCAGTCCCTTCATATTCATCCGTGGACTGGCCAGAATCTTTTGCAAGGCTTCATCAGCCTGACCCGATTGCAGATCAAAGCCAAACTTGCTGTCGACCTGACCAGTTTGAATATACTTATTCGTATGTGCGGAAATCCCCGGTGTGATCCGCATCATAACGTCGATTGACTGATCACGGCTGGCCAGTACTTCATTAAGCAGCTCAATTTCATGGAAGTTGTCGATCACGATCATGCCGACATGGTGATCAACGGCCATTTCCAATTCGGCCCGCGATTTGTTGTTGCCATGAAAAGATACGTTTTCCATTGGGAAGTTGGCTTTGATTGCCGTATAGAGCTCACCGGCCGAAACCACATCGACATGACCGCCTTCATGAGCTACAACCTGGTACATGGCAATCGCGGCAAACGCCTTGCTGGCATAGCTGACCGCGTAGTCAACCTGACGCTGCTCAAACACCTTTTTAAAAGCACGAATCTGGCGACGAATCTGGGCCACGTCGTAAACTACCAGCGGCGTGCCATATTCCTTGGCTAGTTCGAGCGAGTCAACGCCGCCAATGGTCAAATGACCTGCGGCATTGATCTGATCCGGTGCAATCTGAGAATTCATAATCTAAAACCTCCGTTGTTTTGACGGGGAAAACGCTAAGAAAAAATCCATTGTTCGTGCGCGCACAAACAACGGATCCCATTTTCAAAAAGCCACCCACTGCGGCTGTTGTCAAATTTAATCTGATTGGTCGATAGCGCTCCGCGAAGTTTTTCTCCGCGACAGTCCGTGACTTGTTCAGCCACGCCCCAGCAATCAGGCTGCGACCCAGTCTGAAAGCTTCGGCAGTCGTCCCTTTCCCGTACGATCAATGTCTGGTCTGCGACTAACATACGGTACTAATGTTGACTGCGCCTCTTCGATTTACTAGTAAGTCTATAATTAAGTTTCATAATCGTCAAGACAATTCTAATAATTTTTCTCATTTATTTTTTCTACTATGATTTGTAAAACGTTTATGCTATCAGAATTCAAAAAAGCAGGCTTGCAAGGATGCCAATAAATGTTAGAATCCTATTAAATTAATTCGCGTTCTTTAGACTATTTTCAACGCACAAAGGAGTCTGTAATATGAAAGTTGTAAAGTTCGGTGGCACGTCATTAGCTACGGGTGCCGCCGTTAAGCAGGCATTGAACATCATCACGGCTGACCCAGCTCGTCAAATCATTGTGGTTTCGGCTCCTGGTAAACGACACGATGGCGATATCAAAGTAACCGACCTTTTGATTCGCTATGCCAATGAAACGATCAATGGCGAAGACACCGCTAAAACCGTTCAAGAAATTTTTGAACGCTATGAAGCAATCGGTCACTTTTTTGATTTGCCGGATGAAAAGCTTAAGGTCATCAAAGAGCTGCTGGCTGACCTACCCAAAAAGGAATACCCTAATGATGAATACCTTATGGCGGCTTTCAAGGCTCATGGCGAGCGACTCAATGCTCGTTTGATTGCTATGGTAATGAATCATTTGGGCATCAAGGCACGGTTCGTTGATCCAACTGAAGCCGGCATTATGGTTACCGGGGCTCCCAACGATGCAATCGTCAATCCTGAAACTTACCGCAACCTGGCCAATTTCAAGTATGAAGTCTACGATCGGCTGGTCTTTCCAGGATTTTTCGGCATCACGCCTTCCGGTCATATCGCAACGTTCTCACGGGGCGGCTCCGATATTACCGGCGCGATCCTGGCTCGTGGATTCCATGCTCGGCTGTATGAGAACTTTACCGATGTGGATGCAATCTTTTCGGCCAATCCAAATGTCGTTGACAATCCTGAACCAATCCGGACGATGACTTATCGTGAAATGCGTGAACTTTCCTATGCCGGCTTTTCGGTTTTCCATGACGAGGCCTTGATTCCCGCCATTCAAGGGCAGATTCCCATTAACGTCAAAAACACACATGCACCAGAAAAGCCTGGTACCATGATCGTTCCTGAAAAAGGATTCAAACCGGAAAACATCATCACTGGGGTCGCTTCGGGCAAGCATTTTTCGGCACTTTATCTGCACAAGTATCTCTTAAACAAAGAAGCCGGCTTCACCCTGCGCATTCTGGATATTCTGGAAAAGCACAACGTTCCTTATGAGCACATGCCATCTGGGATCGATGATATTTCGATTATCTTTGACAAAAAGTTTTTGAATGATCAATTGATTGACGTTTTGTGCGATGAGATTCAAAATAAGATCAATCCCGATCGTCTGGAATGGATTGACGACTACTCCATTACCATGATCGTCGGTGAAGGAATGCGTGATCGCGTTGGCGCTGCTGCCGGCATTTTGCAGCCATTAGCCGATGCCCACATCTCGCTGCAGATGATCAACCAAGGGGCCTCTCAGATCTCAATCATGCTGGGGACCAAGCGAGCAGATGCTGATAAAGCCGTTCAGGTCATCTATCACCAATTCTTCGCAAACTAATTAGACAAAGAGGTATTTTTATGACAGAGCTACTAAAGGTTCACGGATCGCAAAATCAGTTCTTTATCCTGGATCAGACAACGCTGGAACAACCACTCACCGATGCTGAGCTACAGACACTTGCTCCTAGAATCACCAATCCCCAGACTGGCCTTTTAGGCGGCGCGGATGGCATCCTGGT
Organism: Lactobacillus sp. MRS-253-APC-2B; assembly: GCF_012843675.1. Lineage (GTDB taxonomy): Bacteria > Bacillota > Bacilli > Lactobacillales > Lactobacillaceae > Limosilactobacillus > Limosilactobacillus pulli. The sequence continues at coordinate 137,747 of NZ_JABAFO010000002.1, read as the reverse complement.
TGTCAATCAGCCAACTAAAGCCGGAGCCCTGGCACAAATGCGTGTCATCAACGCCGATGGCAGCGAGGCATCTATGTGCGGTAATGGGCTGCGTACCGTGGCCCGCTATCTGGCAGAAAAATTTGATCAAGACGAGTTCCAGGTTGATACGCGCGATGCCAACCTGCTTGTTCGGCGCCAGCCTGATTTTGCGCCGGGCGTACCTGCTTTTGCCGTTGAGATCTCACCCGTCCGCTTTAACAAAGAAGCCTTGCCGTTTGACAATCTGGGCCATGAACGGCTGCTTGATACGCTGGTTCCCGAGTTTATTCCTGGACTGCGTTTTACCAGCATCGCGGTTCCTAATCCACATCTGATCAGTTTTGTTTCAGCCGCTGAATTGTCCGATAACGTTTTAGGCGTCTTAGGTGAACGACTGAATGGTCAAAACCCATATTTCCCTGATGGCGTCAACGTAAACTTTGCCCAGATTCTGAATGAAAACGAGCTATTCGTACGGACGTTTGAACGCGGCGTCGGCTTTACCAATGCCTGCGGGACCGGGATGTCAGCAACCTCATTGGCCTTCGCGCTGACACATCCTGAACTGGCGCATTTCGACGTGCCAATGACCATCTACAACCCTGGCGGCATGGTCAAGACCATCGTTCACCATCAAGCTGATCACTACTGGATTGAACTGGTCGGCAATGCCACCTTCACGCATCATGTTACGGTTGCCGAAGCCGCGCTGCATCAAGCAAGCTTTGCGGATGCTCAAACCAGCGCAACTGGTGAAGAAACGGCTTATGAAAAGTTTGTTGCGGATTTACCGCACGTTAACGATCTACAAATTGGAAAATAAGCATTGACAACGAACATTAATATTGTTTACACTTAGTTTATCAATTATTATTCAACCTTTAATCTGGTCCCGTGAGGCCTCCAAGGATGTTCGTTAAAATAAAATCTTCGCCCTTTTTAGGGAGGACATTATTTGCATCGTCACTGGTCTCACTTGGCCAGTGACGATTTTTTTCTTTGGGGGTAACACCATGCAAAACGACAATGATCAGATTACCAGCATCGCGATGCATCAACGCAAGACCTCAACCTGGGATATGTTTGCGACCTGGGTTGGCGCCAATGCCAACAATGGCACGTGGTTCGTTGGCGGGGTTTTGGCAGCTTGCGGCTTTTCAGTCGCCATGAACGTGCTAGTTCTGTCATCGGCACTTTCCTACGTCTTTTTGAGTCTAATTGGCTACATTGGCTATCAGACCGGCGTATCAACCATGGCCGTCAGCCGAGCCTCATTTGGGGTTCGCGGCAGCTATCTGCCATCTTTAGTCAACCTGACGCAGTTTATTGGCTGGACGGCCGTCAATACGTTTATCGCGGCCCAATCCGTCAGTCTGCTTTTAAACGATCTGCTTGGCTGGCCAGTCTGGGGGAAGCCAGGCGGTTGGAAAGGCATCGTTGCCGGGATCGTCGTCATGAGCATTTTACACATCATCAGTATCGCCAGCGGTTCGCGTTCCGTACAGATGATTGAGCGCTTGGGAATCATCTTGGTTTTGATCTTTGTCATCTGGGAATCGGTAGTCGTATTAAAGACCGTGCCATTCTCACACATTGTTTCTTGGAAGGTGCCAGCCAGCGCTAAAATGGCAACTGGGGCCGCTGTTGACTACGTTGCCGCCTTCAACCTGGCTTGGGTAACCGCTGGGGCGGACTTTACCCGTTTCACGCCAAAAAAGCACAACTCCACGCTGACGCCGTTTTTCGGTGCCATGGTCGGTGTGATCTGGTTTGCCTTTATCGGTCTGATCTCAACCATCAGTATCGCCATTACCTCTGGTGCCTATAATGCCAACAACTCCGATCCAAGTACCATCGCCAGTCAATTAGGGCTGGGGGTCGTAGCCCTTTTGGTTATCATCTTAACTTCGATGACTGCCAATGCCGTTAACCTCTTGGCAGCCGGTTCGGCACTTTCCAATATCTTTACCAAAATCAAACTGAAGTACTCACTTTGGATCGTTGCCATCGTTGCTACCATTGTTACGTTTATTCCAATGATTATCGGTAGTTTTCTTGACACGTTTACCGCTTTCTTGGATTATGTAGGTATGGTACTGGGACCAATCATTGCCATTATCTGTACCGACTTTTACCTGCGCTGCCACAAGAAATACGATGTCACTCAGCTGGCCAAGAAAAACGGCAGCTACTGGTATTCCCACGGGATCAACTGGTCAGCCGTGGCTACCTGGGTCATCGGCACGGTACTGTTCTTGATTCTGCACAACGTTGCTGCCCTCAAGAACACGATCGGGGCAACGTTCTTGGTTATGTTGATCAGTGGTGCCATTTATTATGTCTTAATGCTTATGTTTAATCGAAAGGTCGCGTAATCTATGCTGATTAAAAACGTTCATGTAGACAATCAAAAAAATGCTGTTGACGTCCGGATTGAAGACGGCAAGTTTAAAGAAATCAAGGTCGGTCTAATTGCTAACCCTGGCGAAGAAGTCATCGATGGCCAAGGCAAGGTATTATTGCCGCCATTTATCGACTCGCATGTTCACTTGGATGCCACGCTGACAGCCGGTCAGCCTGAATGGAACGAAACGGGAACCTTGTTTGACGGGATTCGTATCTGGTCGGAGCGTAAAAAGGACCTGACGATTCAAGACGTCAAAGAACGGGCCAAAAAGACGCTGCTCAACATGGTAAGTCATGGGATTCAACACGTCCGCAGCCACGTTGACGTTACTGATCCTCACCTGATTGCTTTGCAGGCACTTTTGGAATTAAAGCATGAGATGCAAGACGTTGTTGATCTGCAGCTGGTCGCTTTCCCTCAAGAAGGCATCCTCTCTTACCCACACGGTAAAAAGCTGATGAAGCAGGCCGTTAAAGAAGGTGCCGATGTCGTTGGTGGCATTCCGCACTTTGAATTTACGACCGAATATGGCTGGAAATCAGTCAAGTTCCTAGTCAAGCTAGCCGAAAAATACAACAAGCTGGTTGACGTTCACTGTGATGAGATTGACGATCCTGCCTCCCGCAATCTGGAAGTATTAGCAACGATGGCCTACAAAACCGGTCTTACCGATATGGTCACCGCCAGCCACACCACGGCCATGGGATCATATAACGATGCTTACACCTACAAGCTGTTCCGCTTATTAAAGATGTCAAACATCAACTTTGTCTCCAATCCATTGGTCAACATGCACCTGGGCGGCCGTTTTGACACCTATCCAAAGCGCCGTGGACTGACACGGATCAAGGAACTGGATGCAGCCAACATCAACGTCTCATTTGGTGAAGATGACATTCAAGATCCATGGAATCCGCTTGGCAATGGCAACATGCTCGATTCGGTCTCAATGGGTGTTTATGCTGCTCACTTGATGGGCTACAGCCAGCTGCAGGACTCATTTAAGTTTGTGACCTACAACGCTGCCAAGACTCTGCACATTGCTGATCAATATGGTATCAAAGAAGGCCTTGATGCCAACTGTATCCTGTTAAACGCTGAAGACTTCTACAACGCCTTAAACAAGCATGTCGAAGTCCTCTACAATATTCGTCATGGCAAGGTACTGGCTAAGACGACGCCTGCCGAGACGACGCTTAACCTGCCAGACAGTTTGAAATAAGACTTACAAACACTAAATAACCCGCCATCCAAGCTTTCGGACGGCGGGTTTTATATTGGAAATGGGTGTGATGTTATTGATTGGCTGCTTAGCCTGTCAGCACGAAGCTTTCACCGATCATTTTCATTATGGTATCATCACTCAACCGATCATCTAACACCACTGAGATCCAGTAGCGATGATTCATATGGTACGCTGGAAAAACGCTTTTGGCATCAATTGGCAACGAATTGCTCTTTAAGTTGATCACATCAACAAATTGTTCATCATTATCCTTGGTCAATAGACTGCGCTTAATATTCATGATCAATCCAAACCACTTGCCTGAATCAAGATGACGAAAAACGCCGTTATCTTGATTCTGTTTAGAATGCCAAGGAAAATCCGGTTTCACGTGGTACTTTTGCTTGATCAATTCTGTAATTGTTTGATAAGCGGGACTGTTCAGTAGTTCTCGCAGAATATGACCGCCAACTTCACCCGTAGCGCCTAAAAGAATTGTAGTTTGATTAGACATGAATTTTTTCTTTTATAGTTAGATTTGATGATTTCATTTTAGATAAAATCATCCTGTTTCTGAACATCTTTACGCGTCATCGTCTAATCAATTCATGCCAATTTGCAAAAAAATCCCCACTTCAATTTTGAAGCAGGGAATCGATCTTCATCAATTCGACCTGATAAAGATCCTTTATAACTCGGATTATTCCAAGAAGTCCTTTAATTGCTTGGAACGTGATGGGTGGCGCAGCTTACGCAAAGCTTTGGCCTCGATTTGACGAATCCGTTCCCGCGTAACGCCAAAGACCTTACCGACTTCTTCCAGCGTGCGCGTCCGGCCATCATCAAGACCAAAACGCAGCCGTAAGACATTTTCTTCACGGTCAGTCAGCGTATCCAGTACGTTTTCCAGCTGTTTTTTCATCATTTCATAAGCAGCATGGTCAGCCGGACTGGTAGCATCCTGGTCTTCGATAAAGTCACCCAGGTGCGAGTCGTCCTCTTCACCGATTGGCGTTTCCAAAGAGACCGGTTCTTGCGCAATCTTGAGAATTTCACGTACCTTCTTGGTTGGCATGTCCATTTCGGCACCGATTTCTTCTGGTAATGGTTCCCGGCCAAGATCCTGCAGCAGTTGACGCTGAATCCGGATCAGCTTGTTGATGGTTTCAACCATGTGTACCGGAATCCGAATCGTCCGCGCCTGGTCGGCAATGGCCCGCGTAATGGCCTGACGAATCCACCAGGTAGCGTAGGTCGAGAACTTGAATCCTTTCCGATAGTCGAACTTTTCAACGGCCTTCATCAGCCCCATGTTCCCTTCTTGAATCAGATCCAAGAACTGCATGCCACGCCCTACGTAGCGCTTGGCAATGGAAACTACCAGACGCAGGTTGGCTTCGGCCAGTTCCTGTTTAGCCTGCTCGTCGCCTTTTTCGATGCGCTGAGCCAGGGCAATTTCTTCATCAGCCGTCAACAGGTTGACCCGACCAATTTCTTTTAAGTACATCCGCACCGGATCATTGATCTTGACGTTGGTTGGCGCTGACGTGTCCTTTAAGGCTTTATTGGACAGTTTTTCCGTTGCCTTGAGCGCACGTGGATCCGGATCACCCTTTTCGTCAACGACGCTGATTCCGGCATCTTCAACGTTTTGCAGCAGATTGTCCATCCCCTGGGCATTTAAGCCAAACGGAGTCGCGATCTGGTCAGTCAAGTCATCGTACTGAATTTCCTTGGCCTTCTTGTAGCTTCTGATCAGCTTGCCGACAGCTTTGTCGTATTCAGTTTGATCAAAGTCGGCTTTGTTGGAAATTACCATGTCTTTCTTTTTGCTGTTTGCCATTATTAACTGGTCTCCTCCGTTTTTAATCGTTGCTTTTGGCCATAAAGCTCAATCAGCTCTACAGTCAACTGGGTGATTAGTTCTTGATTGCTCCGTGCCTTGGCTTCCTGCAGCGACAGTTTAACCTGAGCAATCTTTTGTGTTAAGGGTGTTTTTTGCATAATGATGCGCAGACAGTCATCAATTGCTTCTGGCGACAGCGCCGCTTGCGCATCTAGTCCATCTAACTGCGTTAACGTTGCTTTAAGGGCCGGATCATCAACATAGTCCAAAAAGCTGGCCAATTCGTATTCATCATGCTCAGTAAAATAATTCAATGCCAACTGGTACAGATGACGATACTGGTCATGAATAAAGTCAAAATCAGGCATAGCCTTCAGCTGAGCTCTGACGCCATAATCATGCAGCACGGCCACCAATAACAGGCGTTCGGCTCGTTCCGTTTGATCAAGCGCCAATGACTGCTGTTCGCTGGCCGTCAGCACAACGGCCTGTGGTGCTGGTTGGGCCGTAGCCTGGTGTTTTTTTCGATTATAGCGGCCATAACGCTGACCTTGGCTGCCATTAAACTGTCGCCGTCCTGGTATGACCGCTGAATCATCAGACCACTGTTCCCCTGGTGGTGTTGGATTTGGCACAGCAACTGGCGGCTGTTTTTTCACTTGCACGGCCAGCTGCTGCTGCAGGTTTTGTGGGCTGAGTTGAAATTCCTTGGCCAATTGCTGAATATACACATCGCGGGCTACTGGGTCGCTAACCTTGGCAATTACGCCAATAGCTGCATTCAGATAGCTCAACAGCTCAGCCTGATTGCTCAGATTCAGCCCTTGCCTTAGATAGCGCAGTCGAAATGCCGTTGGCGTCTCTTCGGTATTCTTGAGATATTCCCGAAACCGCGCCCCACCATTTTGCTGGATGTATTCATCCGGGTCCTGCCCGGTTGGCAATTGAACGACCCGCAGCCTAAGCTGATTGGCAACCGGGCTGGCCTCGATCAGCTTTAGGGCCCGTTCAATGGCGTTTTGTCCTGGGGCATCGCCATCATAGCAAATGTCCAGCTGATTGGTGGTCTTGACGATCATTGACAGCTGCTCATCAGTCAGGCTGGTCCCCATTGAGGCAATTCCATTTGAAACCCCGGCTCCATATGCCGAGATCACGTCCATGTAGCCTTCAAAAAGCAACAGTTTCCCATTCTCTCTGGCTGCCTTCTTGGCAAGATCAAAATTAAAGATCAGACGCCGCTTGTTGAAGATCGGTGTCTCTGGACTGTTGAGATACTTAGGTGAATCAGCACTCTTTTGCAGCAATCGTCCCGAAAAGGCAACCGGTCTTCCCTGACCATCCTTTAGTGGGAACATGACACGATCAAAAAAGCGATCATGCAGGCTGCCATCCCGATTCTCAGTAAACAATCCCGAGCGTCGCAGCAGCTGATAGTCGTGGCCCTCTTTTTCCAAAACGACCTTTAGGACTTCTTCTTTGGGTGCATATCCAAGGTTGAATTGGTCAATCAGTTCCTGGGTCAGCCCCCGTTTTTTGAGATAGCGCCGCGCGGGTTCACCAGCTGGCGTATTCATCAAAATATGGTGATAGAGTCGCATTGCCGTTTGATGCAGCTTGATCAACTGGCTTTGCTGCGAGTCAGGTGCTTGACTTTGCCGCGCCTCGTCATTAGCCTGAAAATCACTTGGCAAAGTCACGCTGCCAAGTTTGGCCACCTGCTCGACAGCTTGCGGAAACGATAGGTGATGCAGCTCCATCAAAAAATCAAAAACCGATCCTGATCGATGACAGCTAAAGCAATAAAAGAACTGCTTTTGCTCGCTGACTGAAAACGATGGCGTATTGTCCTCGTGAAACGGACAGTGCCCAACCAGATTCTTTCCCTGCCGCTGCAGCTGCACGTCTTGGCTGATGACATCAGCAATATCAACGGACTGCCGCACCTGGTCAATCAGTTCCTGTGAAAGTCGCGCCATTCGTTCACCCCATTTCTCACGAATAGTAGCAAAAGGTCGCCTCCATTAGGAATGCGACCTTCGACGACTCTAGGCAGTATTTGACACACTACCTAATATACCTATTTAATATGATACCACAAGTCTTTGACAAAACAATTTATTTGCCAGATAAACCAAAACTATTTAACGATCAGCTTATCCAGGTTGCCCAGTACGTAGACGTCATCAGCCAGCTGTTTCAATAGTGCCAGCCGGTTGTTGCGGATGTCTTCGTCCTTGTCCATAATCATGTTTTCTTCGAAGTAGCTGGTGATTACCGGTGCCATGGCCCGCAGATCGGCAAAGTTTTGCTCCAGAGTCTGGTCAGCCCACTTTTCGTTCAATCCGTTGACCCGATCAAACAGCTGCTTTTCAGATGGGTTCTGGAACTTGGCTGGATCAATAGTTGGTACGCCATCCTTGAAGTCGGCTTTTTTGGCAATCCGCAGCACCCGCGTCAAGGCTTCAATATCTTCTTTAAAGCCTTCGTCATCCTTGTGTGCATCAATGGTTTCAGCTGCAGCCAAGACATTGGCAACGTCTTCGGATTTAGTATCAACAACGGCATCGATCACGTCATAGCGCAGATCCTGCGTGTTGAAGAATTGCTTGAGCCGGTCCAAGAAGAAGGCGTGTACTTGGTCAGCATTGTGCTGAACGTCAAATGATGGCGTCAATTCCTTAGCAGCCAGGGCAGCGGCAAATTCGTCAGCCATTCCCATCACCGGCAGATGCCAGCCGCGTGCAGCAATGATCCGCACAATCCCGTATGCTTGACGGCGCAGTGCATATGGGTCGTTGGAGCCGCTTGGAATCATATCAACGGCAAAGAAGCTGATGATGCTGTCGAGCTTGTCGGCAATGGCCAGTACGGCACCAATCTTGCTTTCTGGCAGATCACCTTCAGCTGAGATTGGCATGTAGTGTTCCTTGATGGCTGCTGCTACATCGGCTTTTTCGCCCAGCAGCTTGGCGTAGATCTCACCCATGATCCCTTGCAGCTCAGAGAATTCACCAACCATTTGCGTAGTCAGGTCAAACTTGTAGATGTGAGCGGCCCGATCTAAATCGGCCAGCTCTGCATCATTAAAGTTCAGCTTTTGGCCAAGCAGTTGAGCCAATACTGCCGTGCGTGCCATCTTATCGTACATTGAGCTGATCTTGTCATGGAAGCTGACCTTCTTTAAGCGTTCCACGTATTGATCGATCGTAATCTTTTGGTCCTCTTCATAAAAGAACTTGGCATCTTCCAAACGTGGTACCAGCACCCGTTCGTTACCCTTGATCACGTTTTCCAGGTATTCGCTGTTACCATTGCGGACCGCAATAAAGTGTGGCAAAAGCTTGCCTTCATGATCACGTACGCAGAAGAAGCGCTGGTTGTCTTTCATGGAGGTAATCAGAACCTCTTCAGGCAGCACCAGGTACTTTTCGTCAAACGAACCGGCAAATGAGGTTGGCCATTCAACCAGATTGTTGACTTCTTCCAGCAGTTCTTCATCCCAGTCGATAACCCAGTCGTTTTCAGCCAGGATCTGGTCAATTTGCGACTTGATCAAAGCCTTGCGCTGCTTTTGGTTGGCAATGACAAAATCATCATGCAAAGCGGCTTCGTAGTCCTCGGCATTCTTGATCTCGATATCGTGGCCCAAGAAACGGTGACCCCGCGTCTCGCGGTCAGCGATAACGTCCAGGATGGCAAATGGCACGACCTCGTCATCCAAAAGCGATACCAGCCAGCGAATTGGCCGTACGAACTGCAGCGAGTGGTGGCCCCACTTCATCATGGTTGGGAAGTTCATGGATTCGATGACATTCTTTAAGCCCGGCAGCACTTGGTCTACCGGCTTACCGGCAACATGCTTTTCAACGTAGACATATTCGACGCCCTTGATTTCTTTAAACTCAATGTCATCAACGCTGACGCCTTGACCACGCGTAAAGCCGATTGCCGCCTTGGTCCAGTTGCCATCAGCGTCTTGGGCGATCTTTTTGGCCGGGCCCTTTACGGATTCGTTGACATCGGGCTGTTTGTCGGCCAGGCCGGAAATCAGCAGGGCCAAGCGACGCGGCGTGGCAAATTCCTGAATCTTTTCAAAGTCAATGCGCTGTTCCTTCAAGTATTGGGCTACGCGCTCATGCAGTTGCTTGATGCTTGGCGTTACGACATGCGCAGGCATTTCTTCAAGCCCAATTTCCAACAGATATGAATGTGCCATTTACTTGTCCTCCTTCTTAGCCTTGGCAGCCTGCTTAGCTGCCCGTGCCGCTGCTTTTTCCGCCAGCTTGGTGTACTTTTCAACCGTTGCCTGACGCTCTTTTTCATCGTGAATCAATGGGAAGCCCAGCTTACGACGTTCTTCAACAAACGCCTTGGCAATCGACTTGGCCATGATCCGGATCCGGTGTAGATAGCCGGCCCGCTCGGTAACGGAAACTGCCCCGCGCGCATCCAACAGATTAAACGTGTGGCTGCACTTCAAAACGTAATCGTACGCTGGGTGTACCAGACCAAGCTTGATCAAGCGTTTGGCTTCTGCTTCATAGTCGTTGAATTCTTGGAGCAGCATGTCTTGGTTGCTTTCTTCAAAACTGTACTTGGAGTGCTCGTATTCAGGTTCTTTAAAGATATCACCGTACTTAACGCCGTCTGCCCATTCCAGATCATAGACGCTGTCAACGTTTTGGATGTATTCAGCTAATCGTTCCAGACCATAAGTAACTTCGGCTGCTACTGGATCCATCTGCAGTTCACCAACCACTTGGAAGTAGGTAAACTGCGTAACTTCCATTCCATCAAGCCAGATTTCCCAACCAACGCCGGCACAGCCCATTGAAGGGTTTTCCCAGTTGTCTTCAACAAAACGGATATCATGTTCCAATGGCTCAATGCCCAGCTGCTTTAAACTGCCTAAATAAAGCTCTTGAATATTGTCTGGTGATGGCTTCATTAAAACCTGGAACTGGTGGTGCTGGTAAAGCCGGTTCGGGTTTTCACCATAACGTCCATCGGCAGGCCGCCGTGATGGCTCAACGTAGGCTACGTTCCATGGTTCAGGACCGATTGCCCGCAAGAAGGTATATGGGCTCATCGTCCCGGCACCCTTTTCGTTGTCGTAGGCCTGCATCAGCATGCAACCTTGATCGGTCCAATACTTTTCAAGAGTAAAAATGATCTCTTGAACGGTGAGTTTCTTTGACATAATCTGACTCCTTTCAACGTAAAAAGTCCCCACAATGGCCAGTTGGACTGGTCATTGCAGGGACGAAGTTAATTCGCGGTTCCACCCTGCTTTTCTGCATCTTAAATACAGAACAGCTTAATTAAGCGACTGTTAAAGTGCCACGCTGCCCGATCGTTATCATGGCTTTCACCATCCCATGATCGCTTTGGTTCGACAGTAGACAGCGACTCTTTGTCATCGTCGATTAGATTTAAATTTAGTTGCCTCTTTATCATAGACAACTGCTTTGGACTTGTCAATTTTCAGAGCGAAGATTTTTCAATTGATTTTCCCAGGTCGCCATTTGATCAATGAATCGCTTGCTCTTTAAATGCAGACCTAGCTCATCGTCATAGATACGATCCAGCGTATAGCGCAGGCGCTTTTTGACGCTTTGATCAACCTGAATCCGATTGATCTGTGCCAGATTCAAGCCGGCAAACAGCTGCAGGTAGCCAACCGTCCGGCGATCCAGATGAAACCTTCGCTCATCTAAATTCCAATGCCGACTGCACAGCATCCCCCCATTGGCTTCGGAAAAATCCAGGGGCCGATCATTTTGACCACAGACCGTGCAGCGATCCCAGGTCTGAGCCGCTCCCAACAGCGGTAAAAACTGGACTTCCAAGACATTGGCCACGATTTGCGGATCTTGCCCCTTGTCGATTAGATTAAGCGCCGATTCAACCTGATGAAACCAGCCGCCAATTGAGCGTCCTTCTTCAAAAGTCGCATCGACCAGCTCCAAAATGTAAGTTGCATAGGCGCTGCGCAGGGGATCTTCGCCCAGATGCACGTACTGGCGCGTATCGCGAGCCGCGCTCAAATAGCTCAGCGACCCGTCATCAGCCAGCCAGCCGGTATACTGACCATGGGTAAATGGCAAAATATCGCTGGTAATCTTGGCATGGGAGCGATTGCCGCCCCGCACGAAAAACATCATTGGTCCGCGCTTATCGGTTAAAAACTTGACCAGCAGATCACGTTCCTTGTATGGTCGCCGATACATAACGATACCGGCAAAGGACGTGTTTTCCCGCGCCATGGTCTCAGCCCCTTTTAATAGTCGGTGTTGCGATAGCCGTAGTCTTTGAGCATGGCCGACTTGTCCCGCCAGCCGGGTACGACCTTGACCCACAGCTGCAAGTAGACCCGATCGCCCAACAAATGCTCGATGTCTTTTCTGGCCATGGTACCGATTTGTTTAAGCATCTGGCCTTTTTTGCCAATGATGATGCCTTTTTGACCAGGACGCTCCACGATAATGTTGGCATTGATGTGAATCGTCTCGTCATCTTGGCGCTTGACTGACATAACATCGACGGCAACCGAATGTGGTACTTCCTGACGCGTCATCATAAAGACTTTTTCTCTAATCATTTCAGCAATTACGAAGCGCTCGGGGTGGTCGCTGATCTGATCGCTTGGATAATACTGCGGACCGTTTGGCAGCTGCTCGACCAGCTTGTTAATCAAGGCATTGACGTTGTTGCCATTTAATGCCGAAACGGGTACGACGTCAGCAAACTTGACCGTACCGTCTTCAAACTGCTTAACGATGCCTGGTAGCTCGTTAGGGTGCACCTTGTCAATTTTGTTGACGACCAGATAGATCGGTTTTTTAACCTGTTTGAGTCGTTCCATGATGAAGTTGTCGCCAGGGCCGCGTTTTTCATCAGCTGCGACCACGTACAAGACCGCATCGACTTCATCCAATGCGGACAGCGTTGAGCGCTCCATAAAGTCGCCCAGCTTGGTTTGCGGCTTGTGCACCCCTGGCGTATCGATAAAGACGATCTGCGCCTCATTAGTCGTATAGATTCCTTGAATCTTGTTGCGCGTCGTTTGGGCCACGTTACTCATGATGGCAACCTTTTGACCAACGACATAGTTTAAAAGCGTTGACTTGCCGACGTTGGGCCGACCAATCAAAGCTACAAAACCAGATTTAAAATTTGGATTGTCCATAATTGTCCTTTCTTAACGTTTAAATACCAAACAAAGCCCTTAGTTTGGGCCAGAAGATAAACAACCCGACCAGCACCGCGTAAAAGGCCGCCAATAAAACGACCCCCGCAGCAATGTCTTTGGCATACTTGGCATCCAGATCATAATGATGGTGCACGACCAGGTCCACCAATTCTTCAACGATCGTATTGGCAAATTCAGCGGCAAACACAACAAAAATCGCTGAAAGCAGCCACAGCCACTCAAAAACGTTGACCTGCAGCCAAAACGCCACAATTATCACCAAAATAGCCGCAACGATGTGAAAGCGCATGTTGCGTTCTTTTTTGACGACATCTTTGACCCCATCCCAGGCATGTCCCAGTGCCTGAATGAAATGGCGATTTTTTTCAACCTGATGCTTATCTTGGGAGCCCATAGCCATTTAAAATCTCCTCTTGCAGCTTAAACATTTTTTCTTCATCGTCTTTTTGCTCGTGATCATAGCCATTTAGATGCAAAAAGCCATGCACGATCAAAAAGCCCAGCTCACGATCGGCAGAGTGCCCTAGAAATCTAGCCTGCTCAGCAACCTTGTCAATTGAGATGAACAAGTCGCCTAGATTTTCCGGAATCTGGGCTGCCAATTCTGGATCCAGTAAAATTGGTGAGTCATCGCTGTCATCCTCTAAAGCAAAGCTCAAAACGTCGGTTGCCCGATCAACGCCACGATACTGGGCATTCAGCTTTCTAATCTGCGGATTATGGACAAAGGTCAAAGAGATCTCCGTATTGTCCTTTAATTCAAGATACTTAGCGGCATAGTCTAAAATGTCATGTGCCAGCTGCAATTGTGATTGACTGACGGCGTGATCGTCGGTTTGGTCGTAGATTTCAATATCCATTATTTTTTCTCCAAAGTCTGCTGCTCATCATTTTCATAAGCCGTAATGATCCGCGCTACAACTGGATGCCGAACCACATCCGCCGCACTGAAGCGCACAAATTCAATCGATGGGACGTCTTTTAAAATCTTCGGGGCTGAGATCAAGCCACTGCGCGTTCCCCTTGGCAAGTCGATTTGAGAAACGTCACCATTGACGACCATTTTAGAGCCAAAGCCCAGTCGCGTTAAAAACATCTTCATCTGGGCATTGGTAGTGTTTTGAGCCTCATCCAAAATTACAAAGGCATTGTCCAGCGTCCGACCCCGCATGTAGGCTAAAGGCGCAATCTCAATCGTCCCGCGATCAATCAAACGCTCCACGTGATCGGCGCCAAAGATTTCGTTTAAGGCATCATAGATCGGCCGCAGATATGGATCAACCTTTTCTTTCAGATCACCTGGCAAAAATCCCAGACTCTCACCAGCTTCAACAGCCGGCCGCGTTAAAATGATCCGCTCAACCTCGCCGCGTTTTAAAGCCGCTACGGCCATCGCTACTGCCAGGTAGGTCTTACCAGTACCGGCCGGCCCGATGCCAAACGTAATATCATTGTCTTTAACGGCATGCACATATTGCCGCTGACCAAAATTTTTGACCCGAATCGACCGCCCCTTGCGATCCTTGATAATCGTTTCACTGTACAGATCGCTAAAGTACTGCAGCGTCCCGCGATGAGCCATCTTCATCGCACTGACGATATCCGTGCTGCTTAAACTGATGCCATGATGCAATAGATCCACCAGCTGCTCTAAGACATCATAGGTTAGATGAACGTCTTCATCTTCACCGCTGATTTTCAAATCGGTGCCAAACGGATTGATGGTTACGTTCATGCCTTCTTCTAAAAGCACCACGAATTTGTCCTGCGCACCCAAAAGTCCTAGTTCAATTTCAGGGCTTTCAATGCGAAAAGTCATTTCTGTCAAATGAAAAATTCCCCTTTGCTTTTGTTTTAATCAATACCATCAAAAATTATAACATAGCAAGCTATAATCCGCATAAACCGCAGCACGGCAAAAGAAAAGAGGCTGGGAATCAACTCAACCTCTTAACTACGAATCGATAATAATGCCTCAGCGCAGCAGCTGACTGGCATCTATTACGCTCTTTTATTACTTGACGCTGATTACTTCTTCAGAGCATCCTTAACGGTCTGGTTGACCACCTTGCCATCAGCCTTGCCCTTAACCTTAGGCATTACGGACTTCATCACTTTACCAAAGTCCTTCATGCTGTCGGCACCGGTAGCGGCAACGGCCTCATCAACGATCTGCTTGATCTCGTCATCGGAGAGCTGCTTTGGCATGTACTTTTCAACGACTTTCATCTCAGCCTTGGTCTTATCAACCAGGTCTTGGCGCTTAGCAGTCACGAATTCTTCCAGTGATTCCTTGCGCTGCTTGTATTCGCGAGCCATTACCGAGTTTTCTTCATCTTCGCTCAGTTCATGGCCCAGCTTGATCTTTTCGTTTTGAACCGCTGCTTTAAGCATCCGAACCGTACTCAGGGTTTCCTTGTCCTTTTCCTTCATTGCGGCAACCATGTCTTTAGTCAGCTTATCCAATAGACTCATTTCAAGTTCCTCCCGTTTCGTAATTATATACAAAAAAGCCCCTGGTGAATGAAACATTCGCCCAGGAGCTGCAGCATTTTAGTGGCGACGCTTGTTCTTGCGCTTCCGAGCTGCTTCAGATTTCAACTTACGTTTTACGCTTGGCTTTTCGTAAAATTCACGCTTGCGGTATTCTTGCAGCGTTCCGTTCCGTGAAACCGTACGCTTAAAGCGTCGAAGAGCGTCGTCTAACGATTCATTCTTGCGAACGATAGTCTTTGACATTGTTGATTCCCTCCCTCCGAGCTTAGAATTCCGTACTGTTGCGATTAAAAGCGTCTAATTGACTGCTTCAATCTTATCACTACGAATGATATTATACTTAATCAAAAAAAAAGCGTCAACTGCTTTTTTGAAAAATTTTGGCTAATTTTCAGAATGACTCAGTCGTTCCATAAAAATCGGATCAAATTTACTGCTTAAAATCATCTTGATCTCTTCTCCATATGGCGCCACCTTTTTCTTGGGATTATCGGCCAATGGTACCCATGGCGTTTCCATAATTTTTGGTACCTGCGTCAATTGTGGATGGTGAGCAATGTAATTGAGTGCATCAAAGCCGATCGTCCCCATGCCGATATTGGCGTGCCGGTCTTTATGGCTGCCCTGCGGATTTTTGGAGTCGTTAAGGTGTACGACCTGCAGCTTTTCAATCCCCAATACGTGATCAAATTCATTTAAGACGCCGTCAAAGTCATTTTTGACATCATAGCCGGCATCATTGGTGTGACAAGTATCAAACGTAACCGAAAGCTTTTCGTTGTAGGTTACCTGGTCCATAATTTCGGCAATCTGCTCAAATGAGATGCCGACCTCGGTCCCTTTGCCGGCCATCGTTTCAATGGCAATCTGCGGCTTTTGATCCGGCGTAATGATTTCATTTAGTCCCTGAGCAATTTGATGCAGTGCTGCCGTAGCTCCGGCACCGACATGGGCCCCAGGATGCAGCGTAATCTGCGTTGCCCCGATTGCTGTAGCCCGTTCAACTTCCTGGCGCAAAAAATCCACGCCAAAGGCAAAGTTCTGGGGCTTAAGCGTATTGCCCAGATTGACGATGTATGGTGCATGCACCACCAGATGACTGAAGCCGTGTTCTTCGATATAGGCGCGGCCTTCAGGAATCTTCATTTCATCGAGTGGCTTGCGCTTGGTATTTTGTGGAGCTCCGGTATAAACCATAAAAGTATTGGCCCCATAACTGGCTGCTTCTTGAGCAGAGCCCAGCAGCATTTTGGGCGCTTTAAGACTGACATGTGAGCCAATCAGCATTTGATCGCATCCTTTCTTAAATCAGCATGTTTCTTTATTTTAGCGTATTTTATCGCTACAATGAAATTATTGACTCATTCGCTGTTAAGGAGGAATTGAAATGGCGAAAAAACGCATCTACGTTCCCAAAAACAAAACCAATGGCGAAAAAAAGGGCGACCGTAAGATCTGGGTGGAAAACGTCAAATTTTTAACCACCGATGAGTATCATGAGCTGCAAGAAGCCATCCGTCAATATTCGCGGCCTGAATTGGTAAATCGCAACCTGCTCTTGATCTCAATTGCACTCAACAATGGCCTGCGTGCTTCTGACGTGGTTACGCTGCGAGTTGGTCACGTCAAGAACAAAACCCAGACGCGGATCATCGAGCAAAAGACCGGCAAGGCCAAGACGCTTTATTGGAACAACTGTCTGGCTGAAATCATCAACTATCTGAATGAATTGGACTTTAAAGACGACAATGACTGGCTGTTTCCCGGCAGACAAGATGGTCATTTTTCAGTCCACGGCTTTTACCAGATGCTGCAGCGAATCGCACGCAAGTCGGGTGACGAAAAACTGGTTGCCAAACTAGGGACGCACTCGTTTCGCAAGACGTTTGGCCGCCAGCTGTATAAAGATGGTGTCAACATCGAAATCATCTCACAATTGTTCAACCACTCCTCAGAGCGCAACACTCGCCATTATCTAGGAATTGAGCAAGAAGATCTCGATAAGGTAGTTAGAAACTTCAAGCTTGAATAACTGTCGGACAGTACCTTTGCAATGTCAATAACCCAGCAGTCTATTAGGCACCGCTTAAAACCACTCATTACGCAAAAAAGATCCGCCAGTTCAGCGGATCTTTTTTAATGCATTGATTTAGTCTGCTTGATCTTCGTCTTCAGCTGGAACTTCCAGACGCAGTTCTTCCAGCTGCTGATCACTGACGCGTGCCGGTGCCGCCGTCAATGGCTCAACTGCCTTTGAGTTCTTAGGGAAGGCGATGACGTCACGAATGCTGTCAGCTTGTGACAAGAACATAACCCAGCGATCCAGCCCGATTGCCAGACCACCCTCTGGCGGCATCCCCAATTCCAAAGCCTTAATCAAGAAGCCAAAGCGGGCCTGCGCCTTTTCCTTGCTGTAGCCCAGTGCCTTAAAGACCTTTTCTTGAATCTCAGGGTCGTGGATACGGATGGAACCGCCCCCGATTTCTTGACCATTCAAGACGATGTCGTAGCTTTGCGCGTGCGCCTGATGAGGGTCCTCGCCGTCTTCCAAATAGTGCAGATCTTCTGGATTCAGCATCGTGAATGGGTGGTGAGCCGCAATCCACTTGCCAAAGCCTTCATCATATTCAAACATTGGCCAGTTGACGATCCAGACATAGTTCCATTGGTTAGGATCCGTCAAGCCCAGTTCTTCGGCAAAGTGATTCCGCAAATAACCCAGTGAGTCGCAGACCACGTGGAAAGAACCTGCCACGATTAAAATCAGGTCGCCTTCCTTAGCACCCAGCGCTTCATTTAATTCTGCCGCTTGATCGTTTAAGAACTTGGCTACCGGACCGTTATAGCCATCTGCGCCAACCTTGACCCAAGCCAGGCCCTTGGCGTTGTAGCGCTTGATGTAGTCTTCTTGCTTGCTGATGTCTTTACGTGAGTACTTGTCGGCTCCACCGGGTACGACGATTGCCCGAACATAGTTGCCTGCTGCCACTGTACTGCTGAACACCTTAAATGAGCTGTCCTTAACCAGGTCACTGATGTCATGAATCAGCATGTCAAAACGCGTGTCAGGCTTGTCGGTACCATACTTGTCCATGGCTTCTTGCCATTCCATGCGTGGGAACGGCGTCTTAACGTCAATGTCCAATACTTCTTTCATGACGTCTTTGATCAGGCCTTCCGTCATGTCTTGGATTTCTTCTGGCGTAGCAAAGCTCATTTCCGTATCGATCTGGGTAAACTCTGGCTGCCGGTCACCACGCAGGTCCTCGTCACGGAAACACTTGGCAATCTGGTAGTACTTGTCGACCCCTGCGGCCATCAAAAGCTGTTTGAACAGTTGTGGTGATTGTGGCAGCGCATAGAAACTGCCTGGGTAGACCCGTGAAGGTACGATATAGTCACGAGCCCCTTCTGGCGTTGAACGCGTCAGTTCTGGCGTTTCAACATCCAAAAAGCCGTTCTTTTCAAAGTAGCGGTGAACGACATGTGTAACCTTGCTTCGTAGCATCAAGCGCTTCATCATTTCAGGCCGGCGCAGGTCAAGGTAGCGGTATTTCAAGCGCAGTTCTTCAGAAGCATCAACGTCGTCAACAATTTCAAACGGCATTGGCTTGGACTTGGCTAAGATGCTGGCTTCTTTGACCTCAATTTCGATCTTGCCCGTCTTCATGTCTGGGTTGACTTCTTTACGTGCCCGCACCAGACCATGCGCTTCAATAACGTATTGATTCCGAACCTGGTTGGCAACTTCAAAAGCAGCCGGATCGATCTTTTCATCAAAGACCAGCTGGACGATGCCGGAGCGGTCCCATAAATCAATAAAAATCAGGCCACCCAGATTACGACGCTTGGCAACCCAGCCCTTAACGACGACTGCTTGGCCAATTTGTTGTTCGCTGGTTTCGCCAGCATAATTGGTACGCTTCATGTTTTGATTACCCCTTTGTCTGTTCTTGATAAACGGCTTTAAAATCAGCAAACACTTGATCCAATGGCAGCGTGGTTTCCTCACCGGTTGCCATTACCTTAAAGTGAACCGTGTTGCTTTCCAGTTCTTTTTGACCAATCGTCAAGACGACCTTGGCATTTTCCTTGGCAGCCGTCTTAAACTGAGCTTTCGGCTTGCGGTTCAAGTAGTCGCGTTCGGCAACAAAACCGGCATCCCGAGCAGCCTCAACCAGTTTGAAGCTGGCGACGTTGGTTGCTTCACCAATCCCAACGACATAAACGTCCAGATCCGGATCGGCCTTTTTAAGCAGCCCTTCTTCGTTAAGCAAAAGCATCAGGCGTTCCAGGCCAATCCCAAAGCCAACCCCTGGCGTGTCCGGACCGCCTAATTCTTCAACCAGTCCACTGTAGCGACCACCACCACAAATCGTCGTGTAGCCCTGACCAAGCGACTTGGCTTGGACCATCACTTCAAAGATCGTGTGGTTGTAGTAGTCCAAACCGCGCACCATGGTTGGGTCAACCGTGTAGTCGATGTTTAATTCATCCAGCATTTTCTTGACCAGCGCAAAGTGCTTTTGGGCATCATCAGTCAAATAATCCAGAATAGATGGTGCATCATCAACGAACTGCTTGTCGCGTGGATCCTTGCTGTCCAAAACCCGCAATGGATTCTTTTCCAGCCGTTCTTGGGAGTCTTCACTCAATTCATCATAATGTGGCTTCAAGTAGTCAATCAATGCCTGACGATAGGTATCACGCGTTTTTTGATCACCCAGCGTATTGATGGCCACGCGCAGACCCGTTAAGCCCAGCTGCTTGAACAGGCGCAGCGCCATAGTTATTACTTCCACGTCAACGGCTGGATTGTCGCTGCCAAATGCTTCGACCCCGATCTGGTGGAACTCACGCTGCCGACCAGACTGGGGCCGCTCATAGCGAAACATTGGGCCCATGTAGTAAACCTTGTATGGCTTGTTGTATTCCGGACCATACAGCTTGTTTTCAACATAGGCACGCACCACGCCGGCCGTACCTTCTGGGCGCAGTGCCACGTGACGATCACCTTTGTCTTTAAAGTCGTACATTTCCTTGGTGACGACGTCTGAGGTCTCCCCAGCCGAACGAGCAAAAATATTGTAGTTTTCAAAAATTGGCGTGCGAATGCCACGGTAGCCGTAGCGCGCAAAGATTTCACGAGCCAGTTTCTCAACGGCTTCCCACTGAGCGGATTCGCCCGGTAAAATATCAGCCGTGCCTTTTGGGCGTTGATAGCGCATTAGTTCTCTCCTCCATTGATTGTCAGTCGATTAAAAAAAGCACCCCTGCTGCTGCAAGGGTGCTTGAATGCACGGTACCACCTTGGGTTTACTCTTGGGTAACGTAGCTTCGACGGGGTCTTGACCCTGCCTCCAAAGCGTCACTCGGCAGCCAATCGACAGGGCTTGCACCAGTTCCCCGCTCGCTGAAAGCTATGGCAGACCGAACATTCTTTTTCATCGGCATCTCTAAATTTAATTACTTACTTAGCCTACTAGGCTTGAGCAGTTTAGTCAATAGGCCAGCCGCGAATTAGTCTTGATTTTCCAATTAATGCTTTCTAAACTTATCTTAATGATTCATAACAAAGGAGAAAAAATCTTGAAGTTTCCTCGTCCTGCCAAAGCTGTCCTGGTTGCGATCAGCATGGCATTAATTGCAATTGTCATGGTGGTCGCGCTGACGTTTTCACGGACGACCACCATTCAAACCAGCGGGCTCAACGTACGGACCGGTCCTGGGCTGGACTATTCGACGATCGGCACGCTCAAAAAAGGTCAGCGCGTTACGATTTTAAAAACGCGCAACTCATGGTATAAGATTCGGCTAAGCGATCAGCGCTTTGGCTGGGTCGCCAGCTGGCTGATTCACCCCAAGTCCAATCTCGAGCATGTTTCCAATCTTTCTGAGGCAACGATTGTCATTGATCCTGGTCATGGCGGTTCCGATTCGGGAGCTGAATATAAAGACAGCACCAAGGCCCGCTATATGGAAAAAACCTACACATTGCAGCTGGCCAATCGCGTTGCTCAAGAATTGCGGCTGCGGGGCGCGCATGTCATCATGACGCGCGACTCGGATCGTTACGTTGGCCTCAAACCGCGACCAGCTCTTGCTGAAAGCATGCATGCCAATGCCTTTATCAGTTTCCACTTTGATTCTTCGCCTTCACGCAACGAGGCTTCCGGATTTACGACCTACTATTATCACAAAGGAGCCTCCAAAAAATTAGCCAAGGCATTGAACCAGCAAATGAACAATTTGCCATTGACCAATCGTGGCATTGAATTTGGCGACTTCTTGGTCATTCGCGACAACACCCGCCCCGCCGTTTTATGCGAGATGGGCTACATCAACTCAACCAAAGACTTCAACCAGATCAAAAGTGCCAGCTATCAGCAAAAAGTAGCCCGCGACATTGCCAAGGGACTAAACGACTACTTCAAGAATTAATTCTGAAAGGAAGTTGATCTTATGTCTGCATACCGTCTCAATCAAAAGTGGCTCAGCCAACTGCCATTTCGTCAGATTACGGAGTGCCGGCCCGTGTCTGGCGGCGACATCAACGCAGCCTACCAAATCAAGGCTGATCAAAGAACCTATTTTCTTAAGGTTCAGCCCAATCATCCTGCCAGCTATTTTGATCATGAAAAACGCGGCCTAGAAGAAATCGGTGCCTTAGTCAAAACGCCGGCCCCGCTTGCCCAAGGACAGATTCAAAATGATGCCTACCTGGCTTTGGAATGGATCGAAAGCGGCAGCGGCTCGCAGGCTGATCTAGGACGAGCAGTCGCCAAAATGCACGCCCAGCACGCCAAACGGTTCGGCTTTTATGAAAATCATCAAACCAAAGCACTGATTAAAAACAATGCCTGGAACGACAGCTGGCGTGACTTTTATATTAAGCAGCGCTTGGATCCTGAAGTTGCCGTAGCCAAGGAAAAAAGTCGCTGGAACGATTGGCGTGAGGCGCACTATCAAAAGATGCGCCAAGCTTTTTGTGATTATTATGATCAGCACGAAGTTGTTCCCAGCCTTTTACACGGCGATCTGTGGGCCGGCAACTATATGTTTGACGATGCTGGTCAGCCGGTCTTGATCGATCCGGATGCCGTTTATGGCGATCGCGAGTTCGATCTGGCGATGACCACGATTTTTGGCGGCTTTGAATTTTCATTCTATCAAGCCTATGAACAGGCCTATCCACTAGCAGACGGGGTCAATAAACGGCTGCCTTGGTATCAGTTTTATTATCTGTGCATGCATCTGATTTTGTTTGGTGAAACGTACGGTCCAGCCGTTGACGGAATTTTGGAACGCTACTGAATCACTCGCTTAAAAACGGTGCTGCACTTGCAGGCCGTTTTTTCAATGCCCCTTAAAAATTCATCCCATTTAAAAAAGCGAGTACTGGTCTAACCAGTGCTCGCTTTTGTTTATTTTTCATAAATAATAGTGACTGGGCCGTCGTTTTCCAGTTCCACTTTCATATCAGCGCCAAAACGTCCGGTTTCAACGTGAACGCCCGCTACTCGCAGTTTTTCATTGAAACGGTCATACAACGGCTCGGCAATCTCGGGCTTGGCTGCTTTAGAAAAGCCGGGACGATTACCATGCTTAACATCAGCATACAGCGTGAATTGAGAAATCGATAAAATCTCGCCAGCTACATCGGCCAAGGCACGATTCAACTTGCCATTTTCATCTTCAAAAACCCGCAGATTGACGATCTTATGCACCATCCAGTCCAATTGATCATCATTATCGTCCGGTGCCAGTCCTACCAGCAGCAGATAGCCCTTTTTAATCTGACCAACCGTTTCGCCATCGATGCTAACGGCAGCGTGGTTGACGCGTTGCAATACGACACGCATTTAATCACTCCTTAACGAATTACCCGTTTTACCACATAGACATCCGGAATGTTTTTCAGACTGTCCAAAATCAGCTGCAGATGCTGACTGTTGCGCACGCCAATCGTAGCTGAGATCGTAGCCATCTTGTTGTGGTCCACCTTACCATTAACAGAGGTCAAGAACCGCGTGTTATTGTTGATCGAGCGCAAGACATCGTTTAACAGGCCATTGCGATTATAGCCTTCAACTTCGATATCGGCATTGTAGTTGGTCTTGTCACCTGCTGGGTTGGCCCAATAGACCGAAACCAGCCGCTCGCCGTTCTTTTCAGCGGCCTTGACGTTAGGACAGTCGGCCCGATGTACGGAAACACCACGCCCCTTGGTAATGTAGCCCACGATCTCGTCGCCAGGCACGGGACTGCAGCAATGACTCAAGCGGGTCAAAAGATTGTCGACGCCTTCTACGATCACGCCTTCCGAGCTCTTGGCAAACTTGCGTGGATTATTGGCATTCTTGTTTTCAAACGTCTGATGATCTTCCAAAACAGCCTTTTGTGCAGCCCGCTGCTTATCGTCGGCTTCTTTTTTACGAATATCGGCCGTAAAGCGATTGCGGACCCCGATTGGCGGCACATCACCAAAGCCAACCGCGGCAAACATGTCATCAGCCGTCTTGTAGTGCATCTGGTCGGCAATCTGTTCGTTCTTTTCCGTGGTCATCAGTTTATTTGGATCATAACCGGCTTCACGCAATTGACTGGCAATAATCTGGCGACCAGTCTCAACGTTTTTGTCGTGATCATGGGCCCTAAAGAACTGCCGAATCTTGTTGCGGGCCCGGCGCGTAAAGACCAGATCCAGCCAGTCGCGACTCGGCCCCGCTGAACTTGATGACGTCAAAATATCGACGATATCACCGTTTTTGATTTCATAGTTTAAAGGCACGATCCGACCGTTGACCTTGGCTCCAGTCGTATGGTTGCCGACCTCAGTATGAATCTGGTAGGCCATATCCAATGGACCAGCACCCTTTGGCATTTCAATAACGTCGCCTTTGGGAGTGAACGCATAGACCTTGTCGGCAAACACGTCGCTTTGAATCCCTTGCAAGAATTCATCAGTTCCCTGCGATTCGCTTTGCAGTTCCAAAATTTCCTTGACCACATTGAGCTTTTTGGAATCTTGATTCTGCTTGACGCCGTTGGTCTTGCCTTCCTTGTAGGCCCAGTGCGCGGCAACCCCGTATTCGGCAACTTCGTGCATGTCGTGCGTACGAATCTGAATCTCCAGCAGCCGGCCTTCTGGACCAATCACCGTGGTATGCAGCGACTGGTAGCCGTTTGCTTTTGGCATAGCAATGTAGTCTTTGAAACGCCCTGGCATTGGCTTCCAGTTGGTATGAACCGCGCCCAAGACGGCATAACAGTCCTTGATTGAATCAACGACGACCCGAATCGCCAGCAGATCATAAATTTGATCAAACTGCTTATGCTGAGTCACCATCTTACGGTAGACAGAATAGATGTGCTTTGGCCGCCCATAGATTTCGACGTTTGGCCCCAGCTCCAGGTCGCTGATTGCTTTTTTAACGTCTTCGATTGAACGATTGATATATGCAACCCGCTGATCACGCCGCGAGTTCATCAAATGTACGATGCGGTAATATTGCTGTGGATTTAAGTAGCGCAGCGAAAGATCTTCCAGTTCCCATTTGATCGTACTGATACCCAGACGATCAGCAATTGGGGCGTAGATTTCCAAGGTTTCGTTGGCAATCCGGCGCTGCTTGTCCGGACGCAGATGCTGCAGCGTGCGCATGTTGTGCAGCCGGTCGGCCAATTTGACGATCATCACGCGAATATCCTTGCTCATTGCCAATAAAAGCTTACGGTGCGTTTCGGCCATCTGTTCTTTATTGGACTTGTAGTGAATCTTGGAGATCTTGGTGTCGCCGTCAACGATCATGGCAATCGTCGGTCCAAACAGCTCGCGAATATCCTCCAGCGTTGCGCCGGTATCCTCAACGATATCGTGCATGTAGCCTGCGCATACCGTTTCTGGATCCATGTGCAGCTTGGCCAGGATGCCGGCAACCTGAATCGGGTGAATAATGTAGGCCTCACCCGACTTCCGGTGCTGATCGGCATGGGCTACCGCCGCAAAATGGTAGGCCCGCTCGACCATTTCAACATGCTCTTCATTCATATATGAGGAGACGATTTTTTTAACGTCTTCGTGCGTTAGTTCATTGTTTTTTGACATCCTGCATCAACTTGCTTTCTTTAGATTGATTTTTGGTGGCATCTTGACTCATGGCTTTAGCTAAGTATTCGATGCCTAAATAGACCAGTGCAAAATAGTAAGTATAGCGTGATACCTGAAAGACGCGCACGCCAATCAGGTAAGCGATCGGAAAGACCAGCAGCTGCCAAGGATGATCATACCGGCTGGTAATCCGCCTCCCTGCCCAGATGACGTAGCAGGAATTGATCAAAAGCAACAGCCAGATGATGATCTGAATGCGTGAGATCAAATGCTGCTTTAAAAATAGCGGGTTGATCACCAAAGAAAGCACCAGATCACTGATTAACAGTCGCCGATCGGTCGTTTTCCAAAATTGCTGCAACTTCTCCATTTTAAAAATCCCTCACTCATGCCGAATTGATTGACATTTATTGTAACACAATGCGTGCCGTTGCGCTTGGCGAGCCATTTTGGTTAGGCAAAAACTATTATGATTACCAGCTATGACAACCGATTGACCTCACAACCCGTTTAAGTCCTTTTCACATCGAGTGGATTTAGCCGTATTTTCACAAGTCTTACAGCTGCATCAAGCTGTTGTAAGACTACGTTTAACGTGCCAGCTCCAGTTGATATGAAACGGCAGCCAGCAGATAAAGCGGTGCCGTCTCCGTTCTTAAGATCCTTGGTCCCAGACCAGCCGGAATCACTCCTTGAGCTTGCATCTGTTCGATTTCTGCTTCACTCAGCCCACCTTCTGGACCAAAAATTGCCAGCAGCTTTTGGCCTGGCCGCAGCTGCCGAAGCGTTTGGGCCAGATTAGCCTCTTCGCCTTGCTTGGCAGATTCTTCCCAAGCCACGATCTTAAAGTCAGCAGCTTCATTTTTTAAGACATCGCTAAGCTTGCCGCCATAAACGACCTCAGGCTGGTGATTGCGATGTGACTGTTCAGCGGCAGCATTGGCGATTTTTTGCAGCCGTTCGATTTTTTTAGCCTGCTTTTGTGGATTCCAGCGGCTGATTGAGCGCTGAGCCGCAAAAAAGACAATGCGGTCTGCTCCCATTTCCGTAGCCTTTTGCACGATCAATTCCGGTTTTTCCTTGGTCTTGGGCAGTCCACAAGCCAAGATGACTTCAACCGGCAACTCTGCATCAGTACCCAGATCGGCTTTTAACTCGATCGTAGCCGGATTTAGCTCAACGACTTTGGCCAAATAAACTTTTTGATCATTAAGCGCAACTTCGATTTCGGTATCCACGTCAGCCCGCAAAACATCGATTAAGTGATGCGCAATATCAGCTGGCAAAGTCAATCGCCGATCCTTTGGCAGCGATTCATCGATAAAATAACGTTGCATGTACTCCCCCTATTGTTCATCCGGTGTTGGCTTATGGGCAATGATGCCATACCAGTCCTTGATGCGCATCGTTTCGTCGACTTTAAAGCCGCCATCTTCCAAAGCTTTTTTGACTTCGGCAAACTTGTCGTTGATGATGCCAGAAGTCAGGAAACGACCGCCTGGCTTGAGGTTTTCATAGGCTTGTGGAATCAATGGCAAGATAATCTCAGCTAAGATATTGGCTACGATCAGATCGACATTTTGCTCATGAATACCTTCCAACAGACTGTTGACGCCAATTTCAACGTCTTTAGCGGCGGGATTAAGTGCCAGATTCTTTTTAGCCGAACGCACGGCAACCTCATCAATATCATAGGCCTTAACGTGACCGACCCCCAATAGTTTGGCAGCAATACTAAGCACGCCCGATCCGGTACCAACGTCCAGCATGCTTTCGCCACCACGTACCGTCAGTTCCAAAGCCTGCATCATCAATTGCGTGGTCGGGTGCGTACCGGTACCAAATGCCATCCCCGGATCCAGGATCAACAGCTTTTCATCGGGCCCCGGCTGATAGCTTTCCCATTGTGGTACGACCGTTAACGTCCGCGTAACCCGTACTGGATGATAGTACTTTTCCCAAGCCGTCTTCCAATCTTGATTTTCGATGGCTTCGCTTTTGACTTCTGCCGGCATTGGATCCAGGCCAAAGTCTTTTAATTTCAAAACCCGCTGCTTGATGCCTGGCAAAAGCTCGGGTACAAACACGCTGCTGGGGTAGTACCCCGTAACCGCAGCCCCTTGTTTACGATGCGGAATCGATGCGGGGTCGATGATCTCGTCTCCATAGCGTCCTGGTTTGAGGTTGGCAAAATCAGCGGCATCCTCAATCTGAATGCCAGCTGCCCCCGTATCGGTCAAAATGTAGCTAACCGCGTCAACGGCTTCGGTACTGGTCTCAACCGTTACTGCCGTCCAATCGTTCATCTTTTTTCCTCCTTAATATGGCAAAAAAGCACCCCTGAAAGGCAAGGATGCTTCAGTTGCGCTTATTGATTTTGCGGATCGTCATGCTTGACTGCCTGCTTGGCAATCTTTTTTTGCTCTTTTTCCATGTGCTGCTGCAGATACAAGATCAGATCCGTTTCCGTCTTAAAGATCCGTGGATGATGCTGGTGATGCAGCCGAACGTCGATTTCATTGATCTTTAAGCGTCCCGTCCATGTATGGGAGTATCGAACGATCACTCGGTTATTGAGCTTGTGCCGCCCAAAACGGAAAATATAAACGTGTTCCGGTGTCATCATTGGCCGAATGTATTCACGTTTGTAATCCAGATCATTGTCGCGCATGAATTTTTTGGTTCGATTTAAGATGGCAATCCCTCCCCTACAAAAGATTGGAAACAAATTCCTTATTAGTACTAACCATTTTAGCATATCTGACTCAAAATTGAACGTATGAGCCCGACAAAGTTCAAACATTTAAAGTAAAAGTTTATCATAAGATTGAATAAATACCAAGTTATTTTAGTGCTTTTACCGCCACTAAAATGGTAAAATCAGTCATCAACTATCAAATGGAGGAAAAACGATGGGACTGCTGCTTACGCTGATCGGCTTGTGGATTCTGTGGAAGCTGTTCAAGCTTTCGCTGCATCTGCTGTTTTGGATCGCCATCATTGCCGTTGCCGCTTTCTTTGTCAAGGTGCTGATTCTGCCAGCCGTATTATTGATTAGCGGCATCATTGGCTGGGGTGTTTTGCACGCTTAATGGCAATTTCTCGCCAAAATCAGTCATAAAATGATCAAAAACCCAACTTTTTTATCATTTACTTGGCTTTATTTACGCATTATTAACAAATTTCAAATCAGAATGCTATAATAAACCTTGCAATATGCAATACTACTTTAAGGGAGACTTTACTTATGTCTAAGAATCATCAAAAAGTTGTCCTCGTCGGTGACGGCGCGGTAGGTTCAAGCTACGCATTTGCCATGGCACAACAAGGCCTGGCTGAAGAATTCGCGATCGTCGACATCATCAAGAAGCGTACGGAAGGTGACGCGCTTGACCTTGAAGACGCTACCCCATTCACGGCCCCAAAGGTTATCTACTCTGCTGACTACGACACCTGCAAGGATGCTGACCTGGTAGTTATTACTGCTGGTGCTCCACAAAAGCCAGGTGAGACTCGTCTGCAACTGGTTGACAAGAACCTGAAGATCATCAAGTCCGTTGTTGAACCAATCGTTAAGTCCGGCTTCAACGGTATCTTCCTGGTTGCTGCCAACCCAGTTGACATCCTGACCTACGCCGTTCAAAAGCTGTCTGGCTTCCCACGCAACAAGGTCGTTGGTTCCGGTACTTCTCTGGACTCCGCTCGTCTGCGGGTTGCGCTGGCTAAGAAGTTCGATGTTAGCCCAGTTGACGTTTCTGCCAACATCATGGCTGAACACGGTGACTCCGAATTTGCTGCCTACTCATCTGCTACGATCGGCGGCAAGCCATTGCTGGACCTGGCCAAGGAAAAGGGCGTTTCTGACGATGAACTGCTGAAGATTGAAGACGACGTTCGTAACAAGGCTTACGAAATCATCAACCGCAAAGGCGCTACCTACTACGGTGTTGCTACGGCCCTGACTCGGATTTCCCGCGCTATCCTGCGTGACGAAAATGCCGTTCTGCCAGTTGGTGCCCCTGTTGATGGCGAATACGGTCTGAAGGGTATCTACATTGGTACGCCAGCCGTTGTTAACGCTTCTGGTATCGCTCAAGTTCTGGAAGTTCCTCTGAACGAACGCGAATCCAAGGCCATGGCTGACTCTGCCAAGACCCTGCAAGAAGTTGCCGAAAACGGTATGGCTAAGCTGATGGGCGAAAACTAATTCGTTCTGGTATTGAATGCGAGAAAAGCTGCTGGTTATCCAGCGGCTTTTTTTTGTACTAAAAAAAGCCCGCACAGTGGCGAGCCTAAAATTGGTATCTTGATTGCAAGGCCTTAATGCTGAGAAGCCCCGCTGGTAGCATCCGTGTCCTCGGATGGTTCAGCCGCGTTCTCTGATGCGCCGGTCGTGGTGTCGGCAAGCGGCTGGTTGTCAGCTTCATCTTCCACGCTGGCTGCCGAAGCTCCTGAGAAGGCATCGATTTCTTCACCATGAGCTTCCTTAGCAGCCTTTAAGAAGTAGCTAAATGGCTTGAGTGCTTGTGCCTGATACTTTTCAACGTATTCGTCAACCAGCTTTGGATCTTGAGTCTCTTTGTCTAAGAACATGTGGTTGGTTGAAAGCGGCATTTCATGCGTGAGTTTAACGTCAATTACTACCGGTAGATCGGTTTGTTGCGCCTCAACCATGGCGGCTTTGAATTCAGCCTTGGTGCGAACCGTAAAGGCCATCGCCCCCATCCCCTTGGCAACCGTTGCCCAGTCGGTTTCCGGTAGATCAACGCCTGACAATGGCTGATGCGAGTCATCAAGCTGTTCAGCGACAATGTAGCCCAGGCATTCATTGCTAAAGACCACGTTGACGATGTGCATGTGGTACTTAACCTGGGTCAGGATTTCTTCCATCAGCATCGCAAAGCCGCCATCACCAGAAAGACTGTAGACATCACGATCGGGATAGTTGACCTTAGCTGAGATCGCAGCCGGCAGACCATAGCCCATCGTTGCGTATTGACCAGAAGTACACCACTTTTGATCGTCGTGAATCATCAGCAGACGTTCAAAGTTGATGTTGACGTTGCCGACATCAACTCCAAAGACGGCCTTACTGGAAGCCATTTGATTAATCACATCAAAGATCGGTTCTGGACGAACGGGCATCTCTTCGCTGTCATTAAAGCTGTTTTGCCAGTCCAACCAATTCTGCTTGTCGGCCAGTGCCGCATCATAAAAAGCAGATGGCGCTTTTTCATCTGCAACGTCAGCCAGCGCCGCCAAAGCCGTTTTAGCGTCACACAGCAGCGGTACGTCGATATGATGACGCTTGCCCATCTTCTCTGGATCAGTATCGATTTGAATAACCTTGGCATCCGGATTAAACAGGAAGATACTGAACGGAACGTCGGTACCAACCCAAACGATCAAATCAGTACTAAAACCAATCTCGGCACCAGGTTTCGGCGCAACCCGACCAGCCGAGCCCAGGTAGGCTGGATATTTTTCATCCAAGATACCCTTGGCCAAAACGGATGAAACCAGTGGCATCTTATACTTTTCCGAAACGCGCTTTAATTCTTCGGCTGCATCCTTAGCCCCAATCCCAAAGTAAATCATTGGTGCCTTGGCATCCTTGATCAGCTTGCCGGCCTTTGCCAACAAATCTTGATCAACGACATAATGTGGCTTAACGTGGTTGGCAACGTTAGGAACGAACGTGTCAGGAATCTTGGCCCAGCCAAAGTCTTTTGGAATCGTAACCGTAGCTGGACCATGATGCTTGTAGGCCTGCCGAATCGCTTCATCAATCATGCGGGGCAGACTTTCCGCCGTCATGGCCGTCTTGTTCCAAACCGAAACGTCTTCAAATGCCGGTTCCTCATCCATTGCTTGGAAAAAGTCCAGATTCATACGCGTTGAAGGAACCTGAGCAATGATTGCCAAAACCGGAACATGGTCATGCTTGGCATCGTACAGCCCATTGAGCAGGTGAATGGCACCCGGGCCGGCAGAGCCAAAGCAGACCCCGATCTTACCCGTTAATTTGGCATCAGCGGTTGCTGCCAAAGCTCCCGCCTCTTCATGCCGTACCTGGATGAATTCCAATTCTTTACGTTGGTTGTAGATTGCGTTCATCGTGGAGTCAAACGAACCACCAGGATAACCGTAGATGTGCTTAACGCCCCATTGCCGAATTACTTTTAAGACTGCATCGGAGCCACTGATCATTTTTGCCATCTTAATCTTCCTTCCATCCTTTAAAAATCATCCCGCCTGTACTTAACAGCCGGTCTCAATTGACGTTTTATCTCAGGCCACTCTCTACTTCAGCCCTCATAGGTTATGATAGCGCTTTTATGCATAATTACAAGTGACTTTTAATGAACATTTTTCACAATAAATTATAAATCCCTTGCTATCAGCGTTTATATCAATCAAAATTTTTGTTTTTTCTTTGATAAAAGTTAAATTTAGCGTTTGTTTTTAGCATTTTTAAAGTAATCATTATCAAATTATAAGATGATGTCATGATTTAATAATAGTAATCGTATTTTATTTTTAATTAACAATACATTTAAAATTTAATTGACTATTTATCACAAGCATCGCAATACTTGCTCACTATTTTATAAACGTTTTATGCATACTCCTCTGCATAATTTTGCTGCAAACACTAGCAAAGGAAAAGCCGGCTGCCAATCGCAACCGACTTATTACATCATTGATTCAATATCCATCTAAAGCTGAATTACACCATTGATTTATAAACGCGTGAGAAACTCGTGGGAAAAAGCTAAAAAAATCGGTCTAGTTTTAGCCACGCCTAAAACACAAATGCCGTCATAGCTATTTCTTCTTTTCGTCGATTTCCTCATCCGTCTTCAAAACGGCCATGAAGGCTTCTTGTGGAACCTCAACGCGCCCAACTGCCTTCATCCGCTTCTTACCACGTTTCTGCTTGTCCAAAAGCTTGGCCCGCCGATCAGGATCCCCAGTGTGAATCCGCGCCGTAACGTCCTTGCGGTAAGCCTTGATATTGGTCCGTGCAATGATCTTGGAACCAATGGCGGCTTGAATTGGAATTTCAAAGTTTTGCCGCGGAATAATCTTCTTGAGCTTGGTCGTGATTTCGCGTCCCCGTTCTTCGGCAAAGTCGCGGTGCGCGATGAAGCTTAAGGCATCAACCTTGTCGCCATTAAGCAGAATATCGATCTTAACCAGGTCACTGACGCGGTAGTCATCAATCTCATAATCAAGCGAGGCATAACCATGCGTGGAACTCTTCAGCTTATCAAAGAAGTCAAAGATGATTTCGGACAACGGAATATGATAGATTACATTGACCCGCGTCTCGCTCAGATATTCCATCGTGTCAAACTCGCCCCGCTTGCGTTGGCAAAGCTCCATAACCGGGCCAACATAATCGTTTGGCACCATGATTGACGCTTTAACGTAAGGCTCTTTAATATCCTTGATAGAAGACGTATCCGGCATTTCAGCTGGGTTTTCCACTTCCTTCATCGTGCCGTCATGCAGATCGACATGATAGGTTACGGAAGGCGCCGTGGTAATCAGATCCAGATTGAATTCTCGTTCCAGACGCTCTTGAACGACATCCATATGCAAAAGTCCCAAGAAGCCGCAGCGGAACCCAAAGCCCAACGCTTGTGAGGATTCTGGCTCAAACGTCAAAGCCGCGTCATTAAGCTGCAGTTTTTCCAAGGCATCCCGCAGATCGTTGAACTTGGCGTTGTCGGTTGGATAAAGCCCCGCGTAAACCATTGGCGTCATTTGACGATAGCCGGCTAATGGCTTGTCAGTTGGGTGCTTGGCATCAGTAACCGTATCACCAACCCGCGTATCCTTAATGTCTTTAATGGCCGCGGTAATATAGCCAACGTCCCCCGCCATCAGAAAGTCGCGGGCCAGTGGCTTAGGCGAGTTGATCCCGACTTCAGCGACTTCATATTCAGTACCAGAGTTCATCAGTTTAATGCGGTCGCCCTTCTTGACGGTTCCTTCAAAGACCCGCACGCTCAAGACCACGCCGCGATAGTCATCGTACTTGGAATCAAAAATCAGCGCCTTTAGCGGAGCCATCAGATCACCAGTTGGCGCCGGTACTTCGGCAACGATTTTTTCCAGCACCTTTTCAACGCCCAGACCGGTTTTGGCACTGACGTCACAGGCATCACTGCAGTCCAGACCAATTTCTTCTTCGATCTGCTTTTTCGTTCCCGCAACGTCAGCGGAAGGCAGATCGATTTTATTGATGACTGGCAGGATCTCCAAGTCGTTGTCCAATGCCAGATAAACATTGGCCAACGTCTGCGCTTCAACCCCCTGCGTCGCGTCAACAACCAGAATAGCTCCTTCACAGGCTGCCAAAGAGCGTGAAACCTCATAGGAAAAGTCGACGTGCCCTGGCGTATCGATCAAATGGAAAATATAGTCTTCTCCGTCTTTGGCATGGTAGGTCAGCGCCACGGCATTTAATTTGATGGTAATGCCGCGTTCCCGTTCCAATGGCATGTCATCAAGGATCTGGGCCTTCATTTCCCGCTTAGAGATCGAATCCGTCATTTCCAGGATCCGGTCCGCCAGCGTGGATTTCCCATGGTCAATATGGGCGACAATCGAAAAGTTCCGAATGTGCTTTTGGCGTTCTTTCATTTCTTCAAGATTCATTGATTTTTTGTGCTCACTTTCTGCGTTAAATGTCTATCTACCAGTATATCAAATCCCGTTGGCAACTCAAACTGGGGCGGTGCAAATATCGAAAAAAGAGCAATTCGCCGCGCACTGCAGCGTCTTGCTCTTTAAATCTTTAGGCTTATTTTTCTTCAAAGCGATCCTTGAGCTTATCAAAGAAACCGCCCTTGTAGCCGGCAACATGTTCGCCACTGGCTTCGGCAAAGGCCAGCATGGCTTCTTTTTGCCGCTTGTTAAGATTCTTAGGCGTCTTAACGTGGACCGTCACATGCTCATCGCCGTTGCCATT
This sequence comes from Lactobacillus sp. MRS-253-APC-2B, assembly GCF_012843675.1. Lineage (GTDB taxonomy): Bacteria > Bacillota > Bacilli > Lactobacillales > Lactobacillaceae > Limosilactobacillus > Limosilactobacillus pulli. Next base: position 103,442 of record NZ_JABAFO010000002.1, on the reverse strand, counting down.
GCCATTAATGTGCGGTACCCCTTTGCCCCGCAGCCGGAATGAGGTTTCTGATTCCGTACCCGCCGGAATCTTCAAATCAACATCGCCATGCACGGTCTTGACCTTGATCTTGTCACCCAACGCGGCTTGTGCAAACGAGATATCCTGATCAACGTAGATCGTGGAGCCATCCCGCTTAAAGTCACGACTAGGCGTAACTCTAAAGACAATGTACAGATCACCGTATGGACCGCCGTTGGTACCCGCTTCACCTTGGTTTTGCAGGCGCATCTGCTGACCATCATCAATGCCAGCCGGCACCTTGACCTTAAGCTTGTGTTTTTCTTGAACGTGGCCTGAGCCATGGCACTTGTCGCATTGATCTTCCGGCTTGATTTCCTTACCGGTACCATGACAGGTTGGGCAGACGGTCTGGGACTGCATCATCCCCATCATCGTTTGCCGCCGCTGCATCACAACCCCGGAACCGCCACAGGTATGACAAGTCGAAGGTGACTTGCCCGGCTTGGCGCCAGAACCGTGACAGACATCGCATTCGGCTTCTCGATCATACTTAATCGTAGTTTCCTTACCAAAGATGGCATCCATAAAGTCCAGCGTCATATTGTACTGCAGGTCGCGTCCTTGTCTTGGTGCTGAAGGATCACGTCGCGCACGACCGCCACCAAACAGATCACTGAAGATATCGCCAAAGTCGCCAAAGCCACCCTGACTAAAACCGCCCTGACCAAAGCCGCCGAAGCCTTGACCGCCACCAAAGCCGCCTTGAGGGCCAGCGGAGCCAAACTGATCATATTGTGCCCGCTTCTGCTGATCATGCAGCACTTCATAGGCTTCATTGATTTTCTTAAATTTTTCTTCGGCTCCCGGCTCATGGTTAACGTCTGGGTGATACTTAGCCGCCAGCTTCCGATAGGCCCGATTGATTTCGGCGTCTGAAGCATCCTTTTTGACGCCTAAAATGTCGTAATAGTTTTTCTCTGCCATTTAAATCCCTCGCAACGCAATTTTTCTCTCTTACTTTATAGCATAGTCACGATAAATAAGCAAAAGCCAAAGTCCGTTATAGGGGCTTTGGCTTTTTTGCTTATCTAAATCGGCTTCGGCTGACTGGCCTACTTGTTGTCGTCGTCATTGACTTCAGTAAAGTCGCCATCAACGGTCTTGCCGTCGCCCTTGCCGTTATTGTTGTCAGCACCGCCATTGTTGCCGTCAGTACCATTTTGTTGGTTTTGTTGTTGAGCTTGTTGGTAGAGCTTGACTGCCAAGTCTTGGACGATCTTGTTCAGTTCGTCTTTCTTGGTCTTCATTGCATCGAAGTCCTTAGCGTCCTTAGCCTTTTGCAGAGCATCGCGGGCATCCTTGGCCTTCTTGATTTCGTCTTCAGAAACCTTACCGTCAAGTTCCTTGATGGTCTTGTCGGTTTGGAAGATCAGTTGGTCGGATTCGTTCATCAGATCAACTTCTTCCTTCTTCTTCTTGTCGGCTTCCGCGTGTTCTTCAGCATCCTTCTTCATCCGTTCAATTTCTTCATCGGACAGACCAGAACTGGACTTGATCGTAATGTTTTGCTTCTTGTGCGTACCTTGGTCTTCGGCAGAAACGTTAACAATCCCGTTCTTGTCGATGTCAAAAGTAACCTTGATTTGAGGAACCCCACGTGGTGCAGGTGGAATGTCCGTCAGTTGGAAGTTGCCAAGCGTCTTGTTGTCGGCTGCCATTGGACGTTCACCTTGCAGAACGTGAATGTCTACGGCTGGCTGGTTGTCAGCGGCCGTGGAGAAGATCTGACTCTTAGAGGTTGGAATCGTCGTGTTGCGGTCGATCAGCTTGGTCATAACCCCACCCATGGTTTCGATACCCAGGGAAAGTGGCGTAACGTCAAGCAAAACAACGTCCTTAACGTCACCAGTCAGCACACCACCTTGGATGGCGGCACCCAAAGCAACGGCTTCATCAGGGTTGATGGAGTGGTTTGGTTCCTTGCCAGTCAGGTCCTTAACCAGTTCTTGAACGGCTGGGATCCGCGTTGAACCACCGTTTAAGATAACTTCATCAATGTCGCTGAATTCCAGGCCAGCATCGTGCAGCGCGTTCATAACCGGCTGCTTAGTCTTTTCAACCAGGTCGTTGGTCAGTTGGTTGAACTTAGCCCGCGTCAGCGTTTGGTCCAGGTGCACTGGTTGACCATCTTTTTGAGCGATAAATGGCAGGTTGATTTCAGCAGATTGTGAGCTGGAAAGTTCCTTCTTGGCCTTTTCAGCAGCATCCTTCAGCCGTTGCAGAGCCATCTTGTCTTGGGACAGGTCAATGCCTTGGTCTGCCTTAAAGCCATCGATCAGCCAATCCATGATCTTTTGGTCAAAGTCGTCACCACCCAGATGCGTGTCACCAGAAGTGGAAAGAACTTGGAAGACGCCATCGCCCAGTTCCAGGATGGAAACGTCAAACGTCCCACCACCAAGGTCATAAACCAGGATCTTTTCGTCTTTGTCCTTCTTGTCCAGGCCATATGCCAGTGAGGAAGCAGTTGGTTCGTTGATGATCCGCTTAACTTCCAGACCAGCAATCTTACCAGCATCCTTGGTAGCTTGACGCTGAGCATCGTTGAAGTAGGCTGGCACCGTGATAACGGCTTGAGTTACCGTGTCGCCAATGTAGTCTTCTGCATACTTCTTGATGTATTGCAGAATCATGGCAGAAATTTCTTGTGGCGTGTATTTCTTGCCATCAATGTCAACCGTGTAGCCTGGTTCACCCATGTGGCTCTTGATTGACGTAATCGTGTTGGGGTTGGTGATTGCTTGGCGCTTAGCCGTTTCACCAACTTGAACCTCACCATTCTTGAATGATACGACAGAAGGAGTCGTGCGGCCACCTTCTGGGTTGGTGATAATCTTAGGTTCGTTACCTTCCATAACGGCAACGGCGGAATTAGTGGTACCAAGGTCGATACCGATAATCTTATTGCTTGCCATAAAAGTTTTCCCTCTTTTTATATTGGTTTATCTAAGTTATTGTGCAACAACGACCATTGAAGGACGCAGCACGCGATCCTTCATTTCATAGCCAGCTTGCAGAACCTGAACAATGGTGTCAGCTTTTTGATCATCCGAAGCTGGCGCGGTTTGAACCGCCTGATGCTTGGTCGGATCAAAAGGCGTGCCTGGCTCAGCTGGAATCTCAACAATCCCATGGTCCTTGAGCGCCTTTTCCAAATGGTCGTGAACCATTTGAATGCCTTTCTTGAACTCTTGGGCCTGCTTGTCATCCAGTTGAGTTGCCAAAGCCCGCTTCAAGTTGTCCAAAACCGGCAGGATGTCTTTAGCCAGCCCCTGACCATCGTATTTGATCAATTGCGCGCGCTCTTTTTTGAAGTGGTTGTTCATGTTTTGAATTTCCGCTTGCGCGCGCAGATACTGGTCGTCTTTTTCATCGAGCTGCTTTTTCAGATCAGCAATCTGTTGCTTGAGCGCGGCAGTTGGATCTTCCTTGGCAGCTGACTTGGCATCCTTGGCTTCTTCGGCATTCTTAGCCGCTTGGTCAGCCGCAGTCGATTCAGCTGCTTGAGCCGCCTTTTCTTCCTTGGCAGCTGCTGATTTCTTTTCAGCCATCGAACCCCTCCTATAAATCGTAATAATTGTGATAGTAGTCGAGCAGTCGTTTAGCCAGCTCGCGTCTGAACGCGTCAACCAGGCCAATCGTCCGCGAATAAGGCATCCGCGTCGGTCCCAGCACGGCGATAATACCCTTGCCGTATTGGTTGACGTCGTAGGTAGCGGTGATCAGACTGTAGTCGTTGAGCACCTGATTGTTGGCAATCTCACTGCCAATCTTGACATTGACTCCATCATTTGGAGAATCGGAATCAATGATGCTTGACAGATTATCGCTTTGATCGAGCAGTCCATACAATGCCCGCAGCGCCTGAGGATTCTGCCGATCAGAGTAGCCGAGAATGTTGAGCCGCCCGCCGACGAAGTATTTTTCGCGAGCCGCCCGCCCCAATACGCTGTCAAAGATCTGCAGAAAGCCGTCGGGACTGTGCAGATACTGACTAACCTTTAATGGAATGTCAGTCTGCAGATGCTTGACAACCACCGCCAGCGGCAATCCCACCAGCTGATCGTTAATCAAGCGTACCACGGCTTCCAAAGCCTGCGTATCCAGATTCTTAGGCAAAGTAAATGATTGACTCTCTACCTCGCCACTGTCCGTAACCAGAATGGCAATGACTTTTTGATTACCCAGCGGCACCAAACGGAAACCGCTTAAGTGCACGTCTTTTTGTTCTGGCTTCAGGGTAAACGCCGTGTATGACGTCAGCGCTGAAAGGATGTCGGCTGAATGTGAAACAATCTCGTCAATCTTGTGAAAATCGGCCCCCAACGAATTTTGGATTACCATCAGATCACTATCAGTAACGGCTGCTGGATCAAGCAGATGGTCAACGTAATAACGATAGCCCTGCTTGGAAGGAACGCGACCAGAGCTGGAATGCTCTTTTTTCACGAACCCTTCTCGCTCCAAGACTGCCATCTCGTTGCGGATCGTAGCTGAGCTGACCTTAATCGGGAGCTTATCAGCCAAGACCTTGCTACCGACCGGTTGACCAGTCGCCGTGTATTGACGTACAATCGCTTGCAGGATTTGCTTTTGACGCTGTGTTAGCATTGGCATCACTTCCTTTTAGCACTCTAACTGCCTAAGTGCTAAACACAATTTATAATATACCAACCACACGACTAAAAGTCAATAATAGTCAAACTATTTTTCTAGAAAAATGTCAAGATTGGTCAAATTATTTCCAAACATCCATTAAAGGAGTCCAATTATGAACGAAGAAAACCGCTACGTCCAACCTAAAAACGCCAAAGAAGCCATGGAGCTGATTCAAAAACTGTTCAACCAATACCGCAACGCGCCATTGACCGCGGAATTGCTTCAGTATCACAATAATTTGATCATGCGACTGCAGACCGACATCAAGCAGGCAGCCGAAGCAGAAGGCCAGACCGCGCTTTTAAAGGACCTGCATGAAATGACCGAACTGATGCGCCGCTGGACGACGATTCGGCTCAGTGGGCGTCCATTTGCCGGTAAGATGCGTCATTTCCGCTTTGCGCCAGCCAACGGGCAGAAATTTAAGCGCCAGGTGCACAAAATTGGCGGCAGCAGTGCACACCGCGCCAGTCGTCATTAAAAATAGTCGCAAAAGCAGCGGTCGCTTTCCTAATCGGCCGCTGTTTTTATTTTAAGTATGAATCAAGATCAGCTGCCAATAAGCCTTATTTATACGGCAGAGCAAACGCTTTTTAGCAAGCCAAAGCACAGTCAATAAACTTATCAGCCGCGTTCCTTTTCTCGTAGCGAACGCGGTATTTCACCTTGCTGATAAGTCTGCCAGACATCGAGGCGGTCTTTTTCGTCCAGCTGGCGAAGCACGCGCGCGGGCACGCCGGCTACCAAAGAATTGGCTGGTACATCTTTGGTTACCACGGCACCGGCTGCCACAATGCTGCCCGCGCCAATCGTCACCCCGCCAGTAATCGTGGCGTTAGCGCAAATCCAGCAGTTTGGCTCAATCGTGACCGGCTTGACATATTCCAGATCATGATAACCATCGGGATATTGAGCCGCCAAACGCTCCTTAGGCAAAAATGGATGACATGGCGTGGCAATCGTTACCCCACTGCCCAGCCAAACATTGTCACCAAGCGTAACTGGCGCAACGTCTAAAAAAGTACAGTGATAATTAATAAAGCATTCTTTGCCAACGTGGATATTGGTGCCGTATTCGCAATAAAACGGCAAAAACAGTCCCAGCGATTTCCCCTTGGATGAAGGAATCAGCTCTGTTTTTAACCGCTCAACCGTTTGCTGATCCAAAATCGAAGTCTGATTCAGCTGTTGGCACAAAGCCATGCGTTGCAGATGATAGGCATCAAGCTTTGGGTCAGCTGGATTGTACAGCCGCCCGCTAGCCATTTTTTCAAATTCATCCATCGAAGTAAAAATTCCTCTCAAAAATTAATGATTGCGTCTCGTCCCATAAACGGCTGTTCTTCACCAATTGCATAAGCCAGATTATTTTTGTCTCTTGCCCATGGCTGCCCGTTTTAAGGCTGCCTGCAGCTGCGGATCGACGGCGTGCAGATATAGGCCGTGCACGCCCCGCGTCAGCAAAACGTTCAATTCATTGTGCAGCAACTGCTCACCAAATCTTTGCTTAGAGTGATCTTTCATCGTCCGACGCTGAACGGCTTTTTTATTGGCACTGGCGCTCGGATCAAAGATGACCTTGCCATCAGATACTTAACGGACGGCCCGATAACCACGCCAACATGATTTAAATCAAAGCCCTGGACGGTATAAGTTGAGCCAATCTCGTGAATCGTATGCGGCTGTTCGGCCCAGGAAAGGTCGCTGTATTTGACACCATTGATTTTTTTGACGTTGCCTTTCAGCTGCAGATTCCAAGGCATCGACCAATTTCCTTCACTGACGCACCAGTAGCTGCCATCTTTGGGCTTGCTGCTAGAATATTTCCAGTCAAACGTTGCCACCATCCGACTGATGCCATGGCCATGATCCTCAGCGTTAAACCTGGCAATTGCCTGTTCCATTGCGCGTGGATCATCAAAAATCTGCAGATCATAGCTGTCGTCGACTGGAATCGGATAGATGCGGCGCTGATCCACGAAGTCGCGAATCCAGCGAATCGTTTCATCCGAGGCCGCAATCCGCATTTGATTTTTCAGTCGAATTACTTTGTCACCAGCCAGTCGCTTGAGATGCTGCCAATCTTCATTTTCCATGATCTCATCAGCCGTCAGTACCTGCTTGTGATCATAAACCGCCAAGACGACTTTGGCCCGTTTGAGAATATCGAGCAGCTGATTGTTGCCATGGCCGTGATAGCCTTGATTCTGCTGGGTCCACAACAAATGTGCCTCATCGATAAAGGCCACGTCTGCTTGATGATTTTCATCATGGCGATTGATGAAGCGAGATGGCTTGATGACCGTTTCATCGTCACCTATCCCCAGCTTTTTGACGATCTGCTGGTAAACCTTGAGCTGCTGGGGATGATTGACCATCATGACGGCATTGAGATGATCCTGCTTGGCCAACTCATAAAAGATATTGCTCATCAAAACTGTCTTCCCTGCACCAGCCTCGCCAGTCACCAAAACCAACTGGCCGGTCTGATCGGTTGCCAGGGCTTGCTCGACAGTTTTTAAAATCTTGCGTTTGGCCATAGCCTGCTCATCAGTCAGCTTATTGAATGGTGAGGCCTTAAAGATGGCAGATTTTTCCAGAATACGCCGTGGTGGAAACAAGTTATGGTACTTCTTGTTTTCACCCAGCTTATCCCAGATACGGTTAAAAATCGGAATGAACTCATCGCTGGTGTAGTACTTGCGTTGGGCATTTTCGCGGCGGTTGTTCAGCTTGGAAATGACGTCCACGCTGCTCAGATACTGCATCATGCGATTTTCAATATCTAAGGCCAGCGACTTATTGAAATGCTCGTGGCCAATCACAAACATGTGCGCGTTTTTGGCATTGCGCAATTCTTCCCAGTCCTGGCGTGTTTCCGGATCGGCATCCAAATGCTCCAGAGTCCGGCGCTGGATATCGATGGTCTCGCCTACGTAAACCGTATAGTCTTCTTTGTAATTACTCTGCTTACCTTGATTATCAATGATGTAGACCGTTGGATACTCAGTCAAAAGTTCTTGTTCGTGATACTTGCCTGGGTAGCGTTTTTCAATCTCTTCATCCAAATGAGCAGCTGTGTCCCTGCGATAGGCCGTCTCAAATATCAAGGGATCCTTGATATTATCCTTAGTTTTTTTACTCATAATCATCCCCGCTTAATCATGATTGGCCAGCAACGTTTTCATGGCCGTTTTTCTAATTATATTATAGTTGATTTATCGATAATGGCATAAATTCATTAATATGCCGCGTGAGAATGGATTTTAATCTTATCTTGACAATTTTGGTAATTTAATTTAATAATGTTCCTGTATAATAGAAATTACTAATTTAACCAGCGCGATAAAGTTCGGTTTTAAGATGGGTTACCATAAAAGGCACTGTAACTGTCCTAATTGATTCTTTCGTTAGTCTGGTGTCAGGCGAGCTTTTAAAAATCATTTTGCCACTTGGGGATGTAAGGAGGATTTCAAATGCAAAAATATCGAATTACCGTTGGCGACCAAATCCGTGACTTGCCGCTGATTCCAATTAGTGATGACACCGCAATCGCCTCATTCGTGCTGTTGGGCGACGACGCGATGTCTAGAACTGCAGCCGAATTATTGATCAAAAAGCTGCCACACAAGTTTGACTATGTGGTAACCGTTGAAAGCAAGGGTATCACACTGGCGCACGATCTCAGCCTTTTGACCAACCATCCCCGCTCATTCGTGATTCGCAAGTCGGTTAAAAGCTATATGAAAGATCCGCTGACGACTACGGTTGACTCCATTACCACCCAGGGCCAGCAGCAATTGGTTCTGGATGGCGCCGATGCCAAAGAGCTGCAAGGTAAGTCGGTGATCCTGGTTGACGACGTGGTCAGTACCGGGGGCTCATTGCAGTCGGCTGAAAAACTACTGAAACTGGCGGGCTCTCAAATTATTGCCAAGGCGACGATCCTGGCTGAGGGTGATGCTGCTGAACGCGATGATGTGGTATTCTTGGGCAAGTTGCCATTGTTTAATCTAGACGGTACAATTAAATAATTTATCAACGCGGTTTGACATTTCAAGGACTGCCAGTTCGCACAAGTCCTAACGACGGTTTCGACTTTTCAACAGCTACCAACCTAATCTGTATGTCGAATTGACTATTACACACTTTTTGGGATTTTTTAGTGATTTGCGTGTAATCAAATCGCAGAAAATGAAATCGGCACGAAGTTTTTACACACAAAATCGTATTTTTGCTTCAAAAGTGTGTTATGAATTTTCGCTCAGATATTTTATGCAATCAATAATGAATATCGGACAAGCTGAACATTTTAATTCCAAAAAGCAAACGACCCCACGGCATAGTGCTGTGAGGTCGTTTTTGCGTTAACTAAGGATCTGCCTAGTCGTCTTTGGAGTGGCGCTCACCAATCTGATAGTCATCACTGTGGGCAAACATTTCGGCAACCGTGATTGGATCACCGCCAGTCAGTTTCTTAAAGTCATCGGTGAAAGTATCCATCTTGCCTTCGCGAATGGCTTGGCCAAACGTCACCATCCCCTCCGAAGAAAATGGCGCTTCAGATCCCTTCTTGAACTGTCCATCCGTGGTCCGCGGCACACCCATCGCATCAAAGATCTGGTAGTCTTCTTCGTCAGTGACTTCTTTATAGGTAACGTGATTGCCAGTCTGTTCATTACCGATTTTGATAAAGTCGCTGATCGTCATCAATTCGGCACCATTGATGTTGAGAATCTGGTGGTGCCGATCGTCAGCCAGCAGCGCATAAGCCATCGCCTTGGCACAGTCTTTACGCGAAATGTAGGCCATCTTGCCATCGCCCTGGTTGTTCATCAGCACCCCGCCGTTTTTGACGAACGTGAAATAGTTGGTGATCATGGCCTCAGCGTATTGTGAGTTACGCAGGAAAATGTAGTCCAAGCCACTATCTTCAATGTATTTTTCAGTAAAGGCATGGTCGATCTTTTCCTTGCTTGGATTGGTTGGATCCTGAGCATTAACCAAAGAAGTGTAGACAATCTTTTTGACTCCAGCTGCTTTGGCCGCATCTACCACGTTTTGCTGAGCCTGCTGACGTTTTTGCCCAACAAATGGCATTGAGATCAACCCCAAGACATCGGCACCCTTGAATTTGTCAGCCAAACCATCCAAATGGTTGAAATCAGCCTGGCGCGTGTCGACTCCTTTTTCAGCATACTTTGCCAATGCCGCTTCATCATAACCAACAAAGATCAGGTTCTTCGGATCAGTCAAGCGTATGAGATCTTCAGCTGCCTGCGTTCCCAGATTGCCCCCAACACCAGTCAGTAAAACTTTTGTCATTGAAATCGCTTCCTTTCGCTAGTTAATTTATTCTAGCGAGTTTGGAATGAGACTGTCAATTGACTGTGTGCATGACTTTTGGAGTTGATATGGTTATAAACTAACTTGGTGAAGTGACAGGGTTTTCAGTTAACAATTAATCTCAATCGCTTTCACGTGTTAAAATTAAACATGTTATTTACTTAATAATGAAAAGTTGGGGATATTATGAGTTTAAATCATGTCAGTTATTGGGAAAACGGGGACTGGCATCATGTTACTGTCAAAGAGGCATCTGAAAAATCACATTGCCATACCATCAGAGCTAATGAAAAGCGGTTACTGTGCGATCTTTGCAATCACTTTGTTACCCTCAGTGTTGGCAAAGTAAGAGATCCTTATTTCAAACACAGCAAAGGAGACATCGATAAAAACTGTCCTGAACGTTCTAAGCAGGCCTTATTTACACTTCCGACTCATTTTGCTGGACTTAAGATAGTCATTGATAAAGAACAAAAATTCCATTTAGAGTTGGTACTTCCACATGCAGCCAATCCTGGACTATCTAAGTACAAAAATTTGGGTATTTATCATAAACATCACAAAAAAATTCAGAAAATTGCACCAGTCAAAATTGACCCGAATAATTTTTCAACCAAGGTTAATCTGGGAAGCACTGTTGCCAATAAATATACTCTTTATAATGATTTGCCGGATCACTCTGATAAAATTGCCGATTTTGAAACTCTTCAATCAAAGTATCTAATTTTTAGAAGTAGTGATGGCATGCGAGTCAATCTGGGTGGGGAGTTAAATCCCAATAATGAATATATTGTTTTGACGACGAAAAATAGCTTTACCTACCCCGGAATCAATGAAAAACTGCTGGTACATTCAAACGGTTGGAACGTTTTTCAAATTAGCTTTGATACACATTTTGGTCCCAATAAACTTAGGCCCTTTTTGCAAATAAACGATCTCGGTAATGATGCGGGAATTGATTATCGAATCACCAAAAACGTTGCTGATGTTGATTTAATCTGGCCCGAGCATTTCAAAAATGAAGATGGCATCAGCTATTTGGGCGATACGCTTTACCTTTATAAACATGGCCAGGCGTGGCTTGATTATGCTCCAAGAACCAATAAACGTCCAAATCTTGATCAAGACCGGCTCTTACAACTGTTTGAAAATCCACAGCTGTTCACTTTAAAACCTAATGATAATAACGGGATGGTTGTTGCTTATGGTCGAAATACTAACGATATTGCCAACTACAAGCAGTTTATTCCAACCTCTCAAGCCAGTGAACAATCAAAAAATGATCTATCACTCAAGCCATATACAAAGGAGCATCATCATTACATAAAGCCTTTATATAATGCCACCTTAAAACAATATATGGGTAAATTTGAAGTTAGCAGTCAATCGCTTGAGGCTAACAAACCATTCTGCTTACCTAACCTGGTTGCCGGTTCTAGTCTAAAGGTTTTCTATGGTGCTGACTGTGTATTCTCACAAACGGCAAAAATTAGCAAGCCTCAATCTAAACCGTCTCAATCTCAGCCATCAATTATCGATAAGTCATCGGCTAACAATGATCAAAGCAGGCTTAATGATTCAGAGCTGCTCAACCTGCTAAAAAGACAAATCGGTGAAGCAACAACTTTCACTATCGTTTCCAACCGACTTAAAAGATCACTGACAGATTATCCAACTACTTATCAATGGGTATGCAGTCAAGCCCGCCAACAGAACATCACAATTAAAGCTAAAAATATCTTAAATAAAATCGTCAACGGAGAATATTATTAATGAACGAACTAATTGGTACATCACTGTTTTTAATCGACTATTCAGATAAAAATAAATTGACCGCCTACTGCAAGGCAAAATTTGACAAAGCTTCTGGTATCTTGAAGTCAGTCGGCAATTACGATTATCCAGAGATTGATCTAAGCACCAATCCATATATTCAAAACCATTTTAAAAACTACAGCAAGTCTTATATCTTTTGCGATCTTAGACTATATGAACAACATCTCGAACTATCTAAGGGGACCGAAAAACTACCGGTTGTTGTTCAAAAAAGTAGTTTTAGTAGACCTGAAGAGATTATTAAAGCACTTAGAACATCCGGCTTCAATATTGATCATCCTAATTACAATACTTTAGTGTTAACTGCACCGTCGGCCAATGGTCAAGTACAGGGGCTGTATCTTGATATTAAAAACGACCTCTACTTAAAAGATAGTGGTCATAAATATGGTCTTAAATCCAGCAATACGTTTCTTAGGAAATACAACTTTGATACCAGAAAACAACTTCGTAAATACTGCTATGAAGTTGCTGCTCCAAAGAATGCAAATGATCGATTCTTTTTGACCAGTGAAGAGAATCTTGAGATATATTCACCAAATATCTCAAACGTTCCAACCAAAGATGTTTATGGCATCGTTCGTTCCGAAATTTTAGAACGGCTTAAAGATCATACCGCAAAAGCCGGTAAATATTCTCAAAATTTAAAGTTGTTCAAGTCGTTTCTAAATGATCTTAATGAGGATGACTGGACTGCTCAGCTTGCCGAACAGTACCACTATGACATTCAAAAGGTCAATGACGCCTATGAAGACATCTTTGAGAACGCACAAAATCTGGCAACTGGTAATGATGAGGATATGGCTAACCTCAAGTACACAATTAAAAACAATGAGTCAATTCGTCAGGTAGCCATTAACGAAATTGAAGACGACTGGAAAAAGCAAAATGACTCTAAGACAAAACAACTAGAAAAACTAACAAAAGATATCAGCTCACTCAGTACCAAGAAAACTGAGCTTACCAAACAAATTGAGGAGCTGACGGCTAAAAAAGAAAAGCTCGAATCACAACAGCAATTAGCCACGGATGTTGAAGCTAAGGTCCATCAACGAATTGAAGACGCGCGAAAAAATGCTGCTGACTTTATTGCGGAAATGGCCTTTAATCAGGCTATGATGCCAAAAACTAATCCTGTCAGTCACCCCCATCATCTGGCGATCTCACCATTTAATCCCATTAAGTTTAATGTTGACCCACAAACAGCACCTATTGAGACTACCAATGCAAAAGACGTATATAATGCGCTTAAAAACACCTTAGAGCCAATGATCAACAATCATAGCCTTCTCGGCGAACTAACAGCATATCTCTATATACTTCACAATCAAAATCGTCCTCTTTTATTAATTGGTGACGATGCACTTGATATCGCTCAATTAGCTGCATTACTTTTAACGGGTCAACCAGCAACGCAGATTGAATGCACTGGTAGATTCTCAGCAGCTATTCTTCAAGAACTTAAAAATATCAAATCGCCTGCTATTATCTTGAATAACCTAGCGGGGAGCTCTTGGCTGTCACATATTAATTCGCTAGTACACTTACCTAATAAGTGGGTCATCTTGACCGAAAGCTTTATGGATGATTTGAACTTGGCGCCTCGAGGTTTATATAATTTTGCAACACCAATTTTTACTGATATTTTTGGATTGCAGTCATCCCGAGTAGCTATAACCCCAGCAATTGATAAGAGTACTCGTTTTGATATATTTGACTATCCTCATCTTGACAATCTCAAAGGTATCAATCAACCAATGCGAAAGCATATCGAAGAAGAGACTGCCTGGATAACCAAAGCTCTAGACAAACGCGATGTCTACCTGCCACTATTTGGGTATGTCTATGCAAGTGGTAAAAAGCATTTGCTTAATGAGCTGCTGACCAAAGATGATACACCAACTGCCCATTATTTAATGAAATTCCAGGAGCTTGACTGATGGATAAAATAACCCTCCTACAGCAAATCCAAAATGATCTGGACATTAAAGCACTTGATAATGCTAACCGGCAAGATAAGCAATCTAGTCTATATCAAGCGATTATTATCTACAGTGCAGCTGCCCGTCAGATGCTTTTTGTTCTATCTGAAAACCAACATGGAATCAATAAAACTGATTTGATCAATGCAACCGTTGAATTCATCAATCATTTTGAAAGCATCAATAAGGATAAAGGCATTAATAAAAATACCAACAATAAGATCTTTGATGCTACTCCATCAAAGGTTGCTGATTATATCTTTGAAAGATACCTTAATACCGGTTTCTTTTTGAGTGCCAAAAGAAACCAACAACCCCTATATTTTCCTGCATCCGAAAATAAGGCGGTATTTAATAAGCGACTTTTTATTCGTACCTCTTTCTTATCCAATTCACATCCGTCAATGTCGGGAACTGGTTTTTACCGAATTCAAAAACTTGCTAATGTTGACAATGTCAGAACGCTCTTTGGTTTACCAAGCTATACGGTACGTGATTTTTTACCATTAGTTAATCGAAAAAACGATAAATGGATTAAAGCTACTTCACAATTTGATGCTGCTTTGCCAATCATAAATAATCAACAGTCAAAGCAGATCGATATCATCGTTGAAAATAAAGATGGGCTCTTGCATGTCTATCCACAAGACGGTTCCAACCCAATCATCAACAATAATCTTAACTATGCTTGCTGGGCTCTATACTCCACTTTGAACTTAAAAAAGTATGAGCTTAAAAAGAGACCGCATAATAATATCCACAAGTTTCTAAATAATATGGTAATTTTTGAGTTGCCCAAACAGCTTCCATACCAAGAAAAAGAACTTATCAAATTATATTCTTGGCCGATTTCTTTAATAGAAGATGCTACCGAACAACATATTTACATGACTGACTTTGAAATTTACCGCCATTTGCATGATTTAATTTATGGCACCACACAAACAGAAACCAGTCAAGCTGATATTAAGTCTTCTAAATCAGACAAAGCCCGATCAGTTGCCAAATCTGATCAAACCCCATCCAATACAGCAATAAAACAAACTCAAAAATTAAAGCGTCCAACAAGCATCGAAAAAGTTACTTTAAAAAAGGAAAAAGATAAGTTAGATGCAAAATATTCACGCTTTGCACAATCACTTACAAAGCCTAAAAAAGATGCCATTGATACGGTCATTCCACATCTTTGCTCCCTAAGCACTTCTGCTATAGAAAAAATTTTTAAGCAATCAGAATATCGTTTCATAGGATTTGATGTTGGTTACACCGGAGTCAATTCTTCCAAACACTATTGTTTATGCAACACCACCTACACTTGGGGAATTATCGTTGCTAAAGATGAAATTCACCAAAAACACGTAAACATCGAGCATCTTAGTACACATGGCATTCTTTCTTTTGAAAACTATGTGAAAGTTGAAAAGATCGTCAATAAAATGAAAAGCGACCTGATCGAAATCGCCCAAAAAGCCAAAACAACCACGAATTATTGGACGCGCCCCTACACAAATGCAATTCTTACCTATGAAAGGGCTCAGCCAGACCTATATCGATATCTGCAGTCACTAAGAGCAAAAGAATTGCCAGCCCCTGATGAAATTGATAACAAGCTTAAGGAGATATATGCTCATTTTTAATCCTTAATTACCTTTTATTTTGTGAACAAGATAGGTAATGTTCGTGTTTTAGCTTTATAAGTTTTATTTTGCTATAATTCAATAGTTAAGATAATCCAATTAAGGAGTATATCATGGAGCGAAAATACAATGGAGGTATTTCTTCTTACCAACTCTGGACTACAGAACTTAGCCAATTTATTAATCTTTATTTAAATGGCATGAGTATCTCAGACATTAAACAACAAGGACGCGAAGAAAACCTATTTAGACAATCAACTACTTTACAAGCCAAAAGATGTTCGGGAAATCTTGCTGCCCGTGTCAAAGCTTTACCACAACCAATTATTGAATTATTTCCAAGTCTCGACACAAGTAATCAAAAATTAGTGGCACTACTTTCAATCATGCTAATCAGTCGTATTTTGGATGAATTTATTTATGAGGTTTATCGACCTAAAATAATCGTTCGTGATACTAGCTTTCATGATTACGAAGTTGAATCTTTCTTAAATGTAGAACGTATTAATAATCCAGAAGTGGGCGAATGGTCAGTTAATACTATTCAAAGGGTTAAGGGTGCTCTCAAATATCTCGCCAAAAGTGCGGGGCTCTTTGAACAAGATGGTAAGAACCTTGTTACTCGTTTTCCATTACTAGATTCCCGTTTAGTAGCTACCATGAAGGCTACACAACTAGATTATGAATTAGCTGCTTTAGGAGGTAGATAATGGCACAAGTAACTTATAGCTTGGAAGAACGATTTCAACATCTTAAAGATAAGATTCAATCACCTAGTTTTCAGCATAATCAAGGTCTCTCAAATGAGGTGGGCTATTACATCTTTGACTATCCAGTCACTGAGACTTTAAAAATGCGGACATTACTAAAACGATTCCTAGATTCACCTATGGCTGCTCAGCTTAACATCCGCTGTTTTAATGTTTTCGATATTATGATCAAAGAAATCAAAAGCTTTGATTACCTAGTTGCTGAAACTAACGAAACTGATGGAGCTGCTGTAAACGAACTAGAAAAGGTCGAGGAAAGGAATGGTATGGACTACCTGATCGAACAAGTCGGAAATATTATGGAAATCACCAAGGAAGATAATGCAATTGTAAAATACATTCAAAACCGCCTACCTAAGAATGAAAGCATTATCTTTATCACCGGTTTGGGAGAAGTTTATCCCCTGTTACGTACTCATAAAATTTTAAACGCAATGACGCAAGTAATCGATAATTATCCGGTAATCTTCTTTTATCCGGGAAAATACGACAGTTTTAGCTTACAGGCATTTGGTGAAGTTAAAGATCAAAATTACTATCGCGCATTTAGAATTGACTAGGAAAGAAAAACTATGACACAACTAAAAGAAATTTTTGCTAAACAAATCGATCGACCAATTAACGGTGTTATTAAAGTTGGCTCAGAAGATGAACAAGTTAAACAAACTGAACTTTCAGAGTATGTTGTAACTCGTGAGCTGCAAAACGACTTTAAGAAATTTTTCGACGAATACGATAAAAGTATTGGGCATCCTACTGAAGAAATGGGTGTTTGGATCAGTGGGTTCTTCGGTTCTGGTAAATCCCACTTCTTAAAGATTCTCTCTTACTTGCTTGAAAACGATGTTGTTGCTGGTAAAAATGCCATCGATTACTTTTTAGAAGATGGCAAGTTTGACGATGATTCTTTAAAAAATAGCATTTTAAAGGCTACTAGTATTCCAAACGACGTCATTCTTTTTAATATTGATTCAAAGGCTGATAGTAGTATCCAAGATGGCAATACCATTCTAGACGTATTCTTGCGTGTTTTTAACGAAAAGTTAGGCTATTCACCAGTAGCTAGAGTTGCCAATATGGAGCGTGAACTAGACCAAGCTGGTAAGTTTAAAGAATTTCAAAATGTCTTTAAAGAGCTTAATGAAAATACTAGTTGGAAAGATTCTCGTCGTGCTTATATTTTGCTGAGTAGTCGCATCCAGGAAGCACTGGAAAAATGCGGATTTATTAACAATAAAGAGGCGGCCAAACGTTATGTAGACAATGTAACTAGTCCTGCTCCCTTCTCAATTAATGCTGAACAATTTGCTAAATTGATTAAGGACTATCTTGATCAGGCTGGTAAAGATCATCACCTTATATTTTTAGCCGATGAAGTTGGACAATTCATTGGTGATGATGGCAATAAGATGCTTAATTTACAAACCATTGTCGAACAACTAGGCATTCAATGTCAGGGCCGTGCATGGGTTGTCGTAACTTCTCAACAACAAATGAACACGGTGGTTAGCACTTTCAATAAAACACGTGACGACTTTTCTAAAATCCAAGGTCGTTTTAAAACAATGATTACTATGACCAGTGCTAATGCTGGTGAAGTTATTCAAAAACGTTTACTTTCTAAAAAGCCTAATTATCAAGAATTATTGGAAAACCTTTATCAAGAGCAAGGTTTTACCATTGATAATAAAATCAACTTTACAGATAGCATGAATCGAGAAAAATTCGATACACCTGAACGTTTTGCAAATAACTATCCTTTTATTCCTTATCAATTTGAGTTGCTTAAAGACTCTCTAAATATGATCCGAAGTAAAGGTGCTAACGGTAAAAACATGTCTGATGGAGAGCGCTCAATGTTAGCTACATTCCAGGAAGCTGCTATTCGCTACAAAGAATCAAATATAAACGTGTTAATACCTTTTGCTGCCTTTTTCCCCGGAATGCGTCAATTCTTAAGTCATGATCATCAAGTTGTCTTCACTAAAGCTGAAAATGACAATGAAGTTAATCCTAACAATGAAGATTTCGGTTTTAACGAACAAGTCTTAGCAGTTCTCTTCATGGTTAAGTATGTCGAAACCTTTAAGGCTACGCTAGAAAATATCACCACGTTAATGTTGGATAACATCAACGTTGATCTAAATGCTCTTAAGAATAAAGTGGCGGCATCACTTAAACTATTAGTACGTAAAAACTATGTTCAACAGCATGTTGATACTTATGAATTCTTGACTGATTCTGAACAAGAAATTAACGAAGAGATCAACTCTATTGATATTGATGATCGTAGTATTGTTCAAGAAATAGGTAACTATTTACTTAATAGCAATTTAATCGATGCAAAATATCAATATCCCAAGAAGCCTAAACAATATATTTTTGAGTTTAGTGAAACGATTGATGGAAGTGCTCTTAACCAAACAGGAAGACCATTAAATATTCAAATCATTTCGCCATTAGTAATTGATGCCTACGATCCAGCACAATTTAGCTTAACGGCCGCTGGAAATAATACAATTGTCGTCACCCTTAAAAATGATGAACAGTATATTGAAAGTATGCGCCGGCGTCTGCGATTGAAAGAATACCTTAGCAAGGGTAGCACTCAAAGCGACCCAGCCAAGCAAGCTGTCATTATGGTCAAAAGTGCTGAATATCAAGAAATTAGCGAATCTACTAACACTCGAATTGAAAAAGATCTTCAAGATGCTGACATTTACGTCTTAGACAATGTCCTTAGTGGGGGTAGTAACTTTAAGACTCGTTTAGCTGATGCGAAGAAACAATTAATTGACGATCTCTATCGAAACTTAAATTATATTGATACTTTCAAGAGCAATGATGATCTTTTTGATCTTTTAGCAGGTAAAAATCAGGCTGGTATTTTGGACAACGAAGAGAACATTCAAGCCATTAATGCTCTGCTTAAATATGTCGATCTACAGAATAACCAGATTAAGGATATATCACTAGCTAATGTTAATAAACATTTTAAGGACAGTCCTTTTGGTTACGCTGATGCTGATATTGCTTGGCTAGCAGCCAAAGCTTTTACTGACGGTAAATTGCGTCTATTCTATAATAACGAACAATTAACCTTAGAAGAAGCTCGCAAAGATCCGAAAAACTTTTCTAAGTACTTCGTGCAAAGCACCTATACTTCAAAGATCAAATTGAAGCCTGTAAAAGAATTGTCTAAGCGGCAAAAAGAAGATGTTAAAGAGTACTTAGATGAAGTGCTGCAACAACGCATGCTGTCTAACTTTGACGATCCGTCAGAAAAAATTGCCAATGAAGTTAAAAGTAAAACTCAAAAATTCATTAATAAATTGCAATACATGAAGCAACAAAGCTATGCTAATGAATTAGCTTACCCTGGCCATGAATTATTGAGCGATGGCATTAGACTCTTAACGCCAATCTTAAATCAAGACAGCGATACTCTGTTTGAAACCATCTCCAAGAATCTAGATAAATTTGAAGATTGGACTGACGAGTTTGAAGATAAGGGTTTAGCTGATTTCTACGGTGATAACAGTACTTCCTTTAGTCCACAACAAAAAACCTGGAACCGGAGCTATGATTACTATCAACGTTATAAAGCTGCTGAAGCGTTTCTTAGTGATGATACGCTAAAAGAAACTGCTGATAAACTTATTAAAAATTTGAGGAATGATAATGCCAGTTATAGTATTGGTAATTTGAAAACACTCAATACTCAATTCGCTGATGAATATATCAAGATAATTGATAAACTACAAGCTTCAGTTACTGCCATAAGTCAACAAAAACGAACTGATTTATTAAACTTAATAACTAATTCCGCCCTTAGTACTTCTGAAATTAATCACCTTCAGAAGAGTATTATGCAACGTTTTGACGAAATCGATCAAAAAACCAAAGCGTTAAGCAGCAGCCAGGACACTAATGCCTATGCTCAAATGTATGGCTTACAAAAGGACATTAAAGAAACTGATCAAGAATTTCGAAATGCCTTCAACGACGCTAACGAACAATTACGAATTCGTTTAGCAAATTCAAATAGTGACACTGCATCAGCAGATGCTAGTTCTGATGCAAACTCCAGCAATAACGCTTCAACGACGGACGCAAAAACAAAAACTAGTGAACCAGTCCATGTTAAAGCCCGGATTAGCCACACTTATCAAGTAACGCAGCTGTTACAAGATAAGACTTGGAACATTTCTAGTGAAGCCGATCTTGATAAATATCTTGCACAATTACGACGTTCAATTGAACACGAAATGAAGAATTACGACGATTTAAACATCAACTTCTAGTAAAGGAACATTATGGATAAAAGTAAAATTAAAAACTTCGCCATCAATGCACGGCGGGAACTAATCGGTTCGGTTAGCCAACGCTTAGCACAATTAGGGATTACAACTAGCGAGATTAGTCAAGAAATGCCCGCTTCTACACCAGAGCTGAAATACTACACTAAAGAACAAATTGTTAGTAATAACGGGTTAACTGGTCAGCAAATTACTTGGCGTTCTAATATCGTTAATGAATTAAAAACCCGAGGCTATTATGAAGACCAACAAACTGTCCTCGAAGATTTTATCGAAGAAGTTGCCTACACTTGGTTCAACCGAATTATTGCAATTCGCTTCATGGAAGTAAACAACTATCTGCCTACTCGAGTACGAGTGTTGTCCAGTGAAAGTGGCAATAGTGAACCAGATATCATTGATGAAGCCTTGAACTTGCGCGATGACTTAGGCAACTTTACGCCGGAAGAAGATCAGCTAATTGGGGATGCACAGCTATCTCTTGACCCGCGTAAGCTTGACCAAGCCTACGAAATACTTTTTATTAAGCAATGTGATGCTCTAGCGGAAATCTTACCGGGACTCTTCGAGAAAACCAAGGATTACTTAAAACTACTTTTTACACCTAATTACAATCATGGTGTAATTCAAGAACTGGTAACCGAAATTCCCGAAAGCTACTTCGACGTGCAAGATGAAGGGCAAGTGCAGATTATCGGGTGGTTGTACCAGTACTACAACACCGAACCTAAAGATGCAGCATTTAAGAAACGCAACTATTCTACTAGTGATATTCCAGCCGTTACACAATTATTCACTCCGGACTGGATCGTTAAGTACATGGTGGAGAATTCTTTGGGACGGTACTGGATTGACATCTTAAAAGCCCGCGGTGATCAGCGGACTGAAAAGGAGATCGCTCAAGACTTCAATTGGCAATATTACATGCCAAGTTACGAAAAAAATTCACAAATCTCCAAAGAAGAGCTGGCTAACAAAGATGTCCAAGATATTACTTTTATCGATCCAGCCATGGGTTCCGGGCACATTTTGGTCTACGCTTTCGATATTTTAGGCCAAATCTATGAATCAGAAGGGTATTCTAAACGACAAGCCGCCGTTTCCATCCTAAACAACAATTTGTTTGGCCTGGATATCGATACTCGTGCTTATCAATTGTCTTATTTTGCCCTACTAATGAAAGCCAGGGAATACGATCGGCGACTGTTCAGAAGAGATTTAAAGCCGCATATTTACGACATTCCTGTAACGGACCTAAAAGCTGCTGATTTCGATATTGCTATTGAGCAAAGTCAACTTGACCAAAAAAAGGTTAAGCAGGACCTAGCTAGTTTGTTGGCTTTGTTTAAAAACGGTAATGATCTAGGTTCAATCATTCAAACTAATGCCCTAGATCTTGCCTCCTTATCAGAACTTATTAAGTCAGACCGTGACCCATCAGAAAATGAATCACAATATGAACAATTATCGTTTATGGATGATGAGCGTGATAATCAACAAGAATTGGCTTATTTATTAGAAATTGCTCAAGTACTAAACTCAACTTACGATATTGGAGTAACCAACCCGCCTTATATGGGCGGCGGCAAGATGGATCCTGCTTTGAAGAAATATGTACAAAAGCACTATCCTGATAGCAAAGCAGATATGTTTGGCGTCTTTATCGAAGTAATGCTTAATTTAACCAAGAAAACGGGCTACGTGGGGATGATTACGCAACATTCATGGATGTTCTTATCTAACTTTGAAAAATTGCGTAAAAAGCTGCAAGACGTAACTATCGTTAATTTAGCCCATCTTGGAACACGTGCTTTTGAAGAAATTGGCGGGGAAGTTGTTCAGACCGTAAGCTTTATTTTGCAAAAGGGTAAAACCAATGGCTATCAAGGCACCTATGAACGGCTAGTTGATTACAATTCACAGGATACTAAAGAAAAAGCTTATTTGAGCATTGTTAATGGTGAAGATACGAAAGATCTTTACCATGCCAACCAAGCAAACTTCAATAAAATCCCTGGCAGCCTGGTCTCTTATTGGGCAAGTAAGAAAGGTATCAATAACTTTTTAAATAAAAAGTTATTAGACTATGGTAACGCTGTCAATGGTTTTACTACGGGAAACAATAACCTATTCTTACGAATGTGGTTTGAAGTCTCTAATAATAATATATCTTATACAGAACTATCTAGAACAACCGCTATTAATTCAAAAAAGAAGTGGTTCCCTTATAATAAAGGTGGAGTATACCGTAAATGGTATGGTAACAATGATTATGTAATCAATTGGTATAATGATGGTCAAGATATAAGAGAATATGGTCATCTTGTTCCAAGAAGCTTGAAGTATATGTTTAAACAAAGTATTTCTTGGAGTAAAGTTTCTTCTGGTAGTCCATCGTTTAGATCCAAGTTACCAGGAACTATGTTTGATGTTGCCGGACTAAGTTTGTTTTTAGATGACGAATACAATTATAATTATATTCTGGCTCTGTTGAATTCTACAGTTAGTGTATATTTCTTAGGAATTCTATCTCCTACTATAAACTATGAAACAGGTCAAGTTTCTTCAGTACCAGTTATCATCAAGAATGAAGATAATATTTCATCTATATCCCAGCAAAACATCTCTCTCTCAAAATCCGATTGGGACGCTTTCGAAACTTCCTGGGACTTCCAGCGCTCACCGCTTCTTTTTCATGTGGCAGAGCATAACCACAACTGGCTGCTATCTGAAGCTTTCATCACTTGGCAAAACGAAGCACAAGATCGTTTCAACCAGCTCAAGAGTAACGAAGAAGAACTTAACCGCATCTTCATCAACCTCTATGGCTTACAAGATGAACTTACCCCTGAAGAAGAAGATAAAGACGTTTCAGTTCGCTTGGCCGAGCGGGAACGCGATATTAAAGACTTTTTGTCCTACTTCATTGGTTGTGTCTTTGGTCGCTATTCTCTAGATACCGACGGCTTAGTTTATGCTGGTGGCAACTGGGATGCAGATAAATATGTTAGTTTTAAGCCAAATAAGAATAATCTGCTAATGCTAACAGACACACAATACTTTGATGATGAACGTGATGTAATCGTTCGTTTGCGGGAATTCTTAACCAAGACTTTCGGTGCCGACACGGTTAACGATAATTTGAATTTCATCGCTGAGGCGCTTGACGCTAATAAATATGCTAAAGGGACTGATAGTGAAACAATTATCCGTAACTACTTTATTAGTGACTTCTTCAAAGATCATGATAAAAAGTACAGTAAGCGCCCGATCTACTGGGAATTCAATTCCGGTCATAGTAAGGGATTCAAAGCACTGATGTACTTACATCGTTATGATACCGGTGAATTAGCAATGGTACGGCAAAACATGCACACTCTGCAAGCAGCGATGAATAACCGTTTATCAGTCACGCAAAGGTTACTGGACGCTGAAACAGTCTCTAAAAATAAAACTCTAGATCGTCGAATTATTGCTAATGTAAAAAAGCAAATTGACGAAATCGTTAAGTACGATCAAATTTTAGGTTCATTATCAGCAAACCCGGTTGATCTTGACCTTGACGATGGCGTCTTAATTAACCATGCTAAATTACAAAATGGCTATAAATTACTGAGTAAATTATAAAGGATAAGCCTTTAACGAGGGATTCGAAACCCATATATCGTTAAAGGCTTTTTAATTGGTTCAGGTTCTAGCTAATTAGCATCTAAGAGCGCTATAATAATAGTTTAGTAATTAAAATAGAGGAAACGATCATGCCAGAACTTACTAAGCAGAATATCATTGATAAACTAAATCAATACTTTACTCAATATCCTTACGTCTTCTGGTTCGACCCTAAGGATCAGTTTTCAGAAACCATTAGGGAAATTGAACCGCAGCTAAACGGTAAAGTGTATACTGCTCACAAAAACCATCAATTAGAAACTAAACTAGCATTACGTAATGATAAAAATAATCATTACCTAGTTCATGCCATTTATGATCGTCCAAAAATTACTTTGGATCTTTTAGCCGATATGGAACGCTATTCAAAGATCTTTAGTGCAGATGCAACCCAATTAATCGTTGAAGAATTAGGCCTTACGGATGAACAACTTTCCTTTGTTAAAAAATACCGTTCTTACTTTGCGGCCAAAGCACGGCGAAAAGACTTTAAACGTTATTGGGACCGTGATTTTATCTCAAAACCAGAATATGGTATTTTAGCAGCAATTACTAAAACAGAAAAACTAGAAATCAATGAACTGCTAATGAAGGTTTTGTCAGCCGGTTTAGAAGATAATCAATATTTAGATGAATTTAACAAGTACAACGTTCAAGCTGCCTTCTGGCAATTAATTGCTGATAACTTTGGTTACACTCAAGCTAATCCATCTTTATTAGAATTACTGTGCAGCATCGTAGTTACCTATTGTCCAGATGATCACTTACCACATCAATATTATTTGTCTAATCGCATTAACGTTCAAATCTTTATTGATCGCTATGCCGATTCTAATCGTTATGCCGATGACTTTAAGTACTACACTGAGTTTGTTTGGAACAAGTTAGACCTAAAGGATGCTTTTGCCAAAAGCTCCTTAGATGATTTGTCTAAATTACCATTATTTGATGATGTTAACGAACTTGTTTTGGCACGGTTACGAGATAAATTCTCTCAAAACCGTGTAACGGATTATGATATGGTAATGACAACAATCCGATTAATGACCGATCATACCCGTCATAACTATAACGCTATCCAAGAGCCTGAGTATCTCTTTTTAGAACAGGCTGCTTTACTATTTAACATGCAATTAGATACTAAAGATGATTGGCAAGAAGAATTACAAGATTATATTCGACAAGACTATCAGATTGATCAAATCTATCGCTTATGCTTGTTAGATTATAACCGAATTCAAAATACGGATCCTTATAGTGAAATCAAAACACAAGTAGATTACTACTACAGTACGCAACTTGATAGTTCAATCAAACAATGGAATAATTCTTTTGACTTACAAAAAGTTGATCCTAAATTTCGGCAAGAACACTTTTACTTTAATCATGTTCAAAACTCTAATGAACGTATTGTCGTTATATTTTCTGATTCCTTACGTTACGAAGTCGGAAAACAACTACAAGATGAACTTGATCAAAATGACCGCTTAAGTCTAAATATGAATTACGCCTTAACAAGTTTACCTTCAATTACTAGTTTTGGTATGAATTTAGCGTTGCCACATAGTCATAAAGGTATGAGTTATGAAAAAGGCAAAATTAAAGTTGATGGCCAAAGTGTTGCTACAATAAAAGACCGTGAAAACATCCTACAAAGTTATGATATAAATAGTCGCGCCCTACAACTAAAAGACATTTTAGATATGACATCTAAAGAAATTCGTCAGGTAATTGCAGGACAAGACATTATTTATCTTTACCACAACCAAATTGATGTAAAAGGACATGAAACAAAAACCACCAATGAACTAATCGATGGTGTTGAAAAGGCAATTAAGGAAATTACAAGTGCTATTCAAGTTTTGCGTACAAATAATGTCTCACATATCATTGTAACAACAGATCACGGTTTTCTTTATCAAGAGCGTCCTCTTGAAGATACTGACAAGATTAACCTATCTGATCAGAAATATGATGGTAACGCACATACCCGCTATTTAATAACTAAGGATCAATTAACTAATATCAAGGGAATTAAAGAAACAACAATGGGAGTTTCCTTAGCTAACGATGATCCAACACATATTTACTATCCAAGTAGTAAAAGTGTCTTTGTCTCACGTGGGTCATCTAACAGCAATTACGCTCATGGTGGTTCCTCATTACAAGAGATGCTGATTCCGATCCTTGATATCAAAGCACGATCAAATAAATCACAAGCTGTTCCCGCTGAAATAAAACTTGCTATGGCAAACTATAAAATCAATAATTACCAGATGCACCTCACTTTTAATCAAGTTAAAGCAATCAGTAATTTGGTACGACCAGCGAGATATCGTGTCTACTTTACAGATGATAAAGATAATTTAATCTCCAATCAGGTAGTTATTGATGCCGATCGCAAAGGTAGTGCAATTGATCGTGTTATTTCAGTCACTATTACCGTGCAGAAACAAACGTATGATTATAATCGAGACTATTATCTAATTATCGAAAATATAGATGATATGAGTAAAACGACTTATACGTATTCTATGGACCTACTCCAACCAAAATAAAGAGTTTTAGGGACTTAAGCCTTAATCACCAGGCTTCCGCATGCTTGTGGGAGCCTTTTATAATGCAAAAAATCGCACCATTCCTTGGCCTGACTGAGGTACAGAATGGTGCGATCGCTATTTTTGAAAGGTTTCTACTATATATATTTGTTCGAAGTTTTAAGTTAATATCCGTTTAGAAAGTGAGCAATGTTAA
The DNA here is from genome assembly GCF_012843675.1 of Lactobacillus sp. MRS-253-APC-2B. Classification (GTDB taxonomy): domain Bacteria; phylum Bacillota; class Bacilli; order Lactobacillales; family Lactobacillaceae; genus Limosilactobacillus; species Limosilactobacillus pulli. The sequence continues at coordinate 76,407 of NZ_JABAFO010000002.1, read as the reverse complement.
TTATGTCCAGGAAAGTATGACTGTGAGTAAAGATTCATCTATTGCTGCTTAGAAGTGTGCAGCCAGGATCGGCAACAGCCAGATCCAGAAAATGCAGGTCGCTGCAAATGCCACTGTAGAAATCGCCACTGAACTGGCACCTTCTCTGACATAGATGTTATAGCGACTGGAAATAATGATCCCAGAGAATGCAGGTGGTAAGGCATTTGCTAAGCAAAGCATTGAGATCTTAGTTGGATCGGAGCCCATCCCGCAAAGGTAGGCAACCAAAACAATAATGGCTGGCGTCAAAAGCAAACGATAGAACGTGTTCCAAAGCGATTCCTTGTCGATTGAGAACTTAACCGTTGAAAGTGACAGACCAGCTGCCAATACGGCAACCCCGGAGTTGGCTTTGGCAATCAGATCAAAGCTTGGGGCAAACGAAGCTGGAATCTTGATGCCCAGCAAAACCAGGACGAAAGCCAGCAATGGAGCTGCAGCAACCGGCTTTTTGATGGCGTTGATAATTGCAGACATCGTTGAGTTGCTGGTTTTCTTTTCGCCATTGCCCAAATGATTGTTAGCCTCAGCTCTAACCAGATCGATTTCACGAATAATGCCTTTTTCGCGCAATGCCTTGGCTTCAGCATCGGTAACCGGAATCCCGTCAGCGACGGTAACTTCTTTTTCTTTTACCGGTGCCACCTCATCAGACTTTTGCGGCAGCTTGATCTTAACCTTTTCGCCATCAGTCTTAGAAGCCTTGGCCCGAGCTTCGGCTTGACCTTTATTGATCAGTGCCAGCCCAATTGGAATCGTCACTGCGTTAACTACAATTGAAACGATCCCGATAACCAGGTTAGTATTGGCGTCATTGCCATAAATCGGATCCAAAACCGCAAAACCCAGGAACCCGATCGTTGGTGAACCAGCGATCATTGCACAAATGGCGGCTTCCTGCTTGGTCCGGTGAAACATGATTCTGTCCAAAAAGTAGCTGAGCAAGAACAGGCCCGTAACCCCGAAAAAGGCGATCAAGGTTAAGACGATATCTTTAGCAAACATTTCACGCGTTGCCGAAACAATTGAGATGAATAATGCCGCCGGTAAAGCAATGTTTAGCACCAGCTTGTTTAGCCCTTGTCGTTGGTCATCGTCAAAGAATGAAAACTTACCACACAGATAGCCCAAAATCATGATGACTAAAATTGGGACAATATCATCAATTAATATTTTTTCCATGTCTACCCCTCCAATTCTCTTTTTGGCATGTTGGCATGCCAGGCAATAAAAAGGTGGGATGCGGTCAATGCCGGTCATCCCACCCAAGCCATGGCAAACGCCTTTAGCTTATTTGCCCTTGATTACTTCCCGACGTGGGTTCTTAGGGCCGCGAGCCTTTGAGATGACGCCTTTTTCAACCAAGTCGTTGATTTCATCGGCATCATAGCCTAAAGCAGAGAGTACTTCGACGTTGTTTTCACCCAGGTCTGGTGCCCGCTTGTAGTCCGGCTTGTAGTTGCTTAACGTAAATGGCATCCCAATCGTCTTGAAGTTGCCACGGTTGCCGCCTTGGTCAATCGTAACGATCGTGCCATCTTCGTTTAAGTCAGGGTCATTTTCCAATTCGTGCCAATCAATGACTGGGCCAACTGGAATGCCTGCCTCACCAAGCTTTTGCGTCAATTCATACTTGTCGTACTGCTTGGTGTAGGATTCGATCAGTGGATAAATCTCTTCCTTGTGCAGCTGACGGTGTTCCCAGTCACTGAAGCGTTCGTCGTCAATCCATTCTGGGTGACCCATCGTGTTGGCAATGGCTGCCCAGCTCTTGTTGGAGTCTTGAATAACGATGTAAACGTAGGCATTTGGATCAGTTTCCCAACCCTTAGCCTTGTAAGTCCAGCCAATAACTTGACCACCCTCAGTGTTTTCGGCCCGTGGTACGGCCTTGCCCCACTTGTAGTCAGGGTAGACAGCGTAGTGTGGCAGTGCACCCAGGTTGTCTAACATGATCTGGTCACGCAGCTTGATCCGGCACAGGTTCATAACCGCGTTTTGCATTGACTGGTAAACCAGCGTCCCTTCGCCAGTCCGTTCCCGCTGCATCAAAGCGGCCAGGATACCAATCGTCAGGTGCATCCCTGAGTTGGAGTCGCCTAATGCCGCAGCAGATTGCGTTGGTACGTTGTTTTCGCCCTTATTCCAACCAGTTGCTGAGGCCGCGCCACCAGCTGATTGAGCTACTGGTTCGTAAGCCTTGACGTTGGCAAAACGTGAGCCTTGGTTAAAGCCTTTGAGTGAAGCCATAATCAAACGTGGGTTTAACTTGTGCACGTCCTCCCAGCCAAAGCCGGCCCGGTCAGCAGCCCCTGGCCGAACGTTTTCAACAAAGACGTCGGCCTTTTTCAACAGGTCCGTCATGATCTTTTTGCCTTCTGGCGTCTTGATGTTTAAGGTCAATGACTTCTTGTTGGCGTTAAGCTGCAGGTAGTAAAGGCTCCAGGAATCTTGAATGTCCAACAGTTGATTACGCGTTGGGTCACCAGTGTCGGGACGCTCAACCTTGATTACCTCGGCACCCAGCCAAGCCAACAGCTGCGTACATGAAGGACCAGATTGTACCTGCGTCCAGTCAACGACCTTGATTCCCTTTAATGGTGCATATTCATTTGTCTTTTCTTCAACCATGATTATCTGCTCCTTTCACTACTTCTTCAGATCCAGCTTTGGATTCAGGTTGCCAATGTGGCCAGATTCCTTACCCATGGATGGGTCGATCTGAACATTGATGATGTTTGGTCGTTTGGATGCAACCGCCTGTTCAAAGGCAGCCTTCATCTCTTGATAGCTGCTTACAAAGTAGCTGTCACCGCCAAATGCCTTGGCCATGTATTCATACCGCGCCGTGGCATCCAGCATCGTTGGACCTGGCTGATCGGCAACTTCACGGTCGGTTCCGTTGTAGATCCCACCGTTGTTGACAATAACGACAGTAATTGGCAGGTGGTAGCGACAGATCGTTTCCATTTCCATCCCATCAAAACCAAAGGCACTGTCGCCTTCCAAGGCAACGACTGGCTTGCCGGTCTCAATAGCCGTTGCAATTGCATAGCCCAGACCGACACCCATGACGCCCCACGTCCCAGTGTCCAGACGATGACGTGGCAGCTTCATGTCAATCATATTCCGACCAATGTCCAACGTGTTGGCCCCTTCAGAAACCAGGTAAGTATCTGGGTTCTTCAAGAAGTACTCCTTGATCGGTTCCAGCGTGCCATAGTAGCCAAACTTGGCGTTGGTTTCACCAGCTTCAACGCGCTTAGCAAACTTGGCGGCATTTTCAGCCGTCTTGGCACTGATTTCATCCAGCCATGCCTGTGGCGTTTGGTAGCCAGCCTTTTCAAGTGCCGGTACCAGTTTAGCCAGGATTGAGTTCAGATCGCCTTGCAGCGGTGCGTCAATCTTTTGGTTGGAATCAAATTCAGTTGCCTCGATTTCCAGCTGTACGAATTTAGCGTTCGGATTAAACGTAGGTGCCGCACCATGTGAAAGCATCCAGTTGAGCCGCGCGCCGATCAGAATTACGACATCCGCGCCGCTTAATGAAAGTGAGCGCGCCGCAGCTGCAGAGTGCTTGTCCTCATCAGAGATCAAACCCTTTGCCATTGACATTGGCAAGAATGGAATGTCGGTGTCAGCAACCAGCTTTTGCACCAGTTTTTCGCTTTGCGCGTATGCCGCCCCTTTACCAAGAATGATCAGCGGCTTTTTAGCACCCTTAATTACCTCAACAGCCCGATTGATTGCTTCATCGCTTGGTGCCTGTTTTGGTGCTGGATCGACAACTTCATAAATGCCGGCATCAGAGTCATCGGTGACCTCAATTTGTTGGCCAATCGTGTTGGCTGGCAGATCAAGGTAGACCCCACCAGGACGACCAGATAATGCCGTTCTTACGGCTCTGGCAACTGCCAATCCCATATCCTGCGCCCGATCAACCCGGTAGGCCGCCTTGCAGAAAGGCTTGGCGACGTTGTATTGATCGAGACCTTCATAGTCACCCTGATCCAGGTCAATAATGTGGCGTTCCGAGGATCCTGAAATCATGATCAATGGAAAGCAGTTCTTGGTTGCCTGAGCCAGTGCAGTCAAGCCGTTCAAAAAGCCTGGCGCTGAAACGGTCAGTGCCACCCCGGGTTTTTGCGTCAGATAGCCGGCTGCAGCAGCTGCGTCAACGGCAGCGTCTTCACGCCGAAAGCCGAAGAACTTCATACCACGTAGCTGAGCCAAGCGCGCAAAATCGGTAACTGGAATCCCTACGACCCCATAAATGTTGTTTAAGCCATTTTTTTGCAGAGCGTCGATCAAAAGGTCGGCACCAGTTTTCATTGATTCATTTGCCATAAGCTTTCGCCTTCATTCATTAGATTTTTAAAAACGAGATTATGCAGACTGCACTGAAAAGATGCAAAGACGTCGATTGTTTAAGTTGGACCTTTTATCATTAATGATGCCATTGCCATTACCTGCCTTGATGTATGCCAGAACGTTTGCGATTTGCGTCAAAGCCCAGCCAGCCGCCAATCGTCGCCAGCAACAGTCCCAAAATACCCAACGAGTCATCGCGCCGATTCCCCGTTTGAGGAAGATGCTTGATTGGTGCCGCTTCGTTAGGGGTTGAAGCAGTACTGTTATTAGAGTTGTTAGTTAGTTGGGTAGCAGATGTAGTTTCATTATTGGAAATTACGATGCGATGAGCTTGAACCGCCTGACCGACATGACTGCTGGACGTTTGCTCAATCTGTGAATGGCCCGCTTGATTGCCAGTCGTTTGAAAATTGCCAGCAGCCGATGCCGTACCTTTCCCTTGTTGGTCAGTTGGTTTTTGCGATGGCTTATTATTGGAACCGCTGGAGTGATGATCGGCAGCCGACTTGCGCTTTAGCTTGATCACATAGGTCTTTTCACTGGTATTATCAAAGCTCAGGATCTGGCCATTGGTTGGATCATCAACGAGCTGATAGCCCTGCCGCTCTAAAGCCTTGATCGTGTCAGCCGTGCTGTAATCAGAGCTTGATCCATACTTTCCCGTCAGTACCCTGTCATACTGACTGAGGCTTTGCGGATCAGTAGTGCTGATATCCTCATAGACGACCTTGATCTGTTCGGTGCATGGCTGATAGACCACCTTGACGACTGGATTTTCACCCCGCTTGGCCGCGGCCTCACCAACAACTTGTGGATCGGTTTGGCTGATGTCTTGATAGTTAACGGTGATCTTTTCGGTGTGGCCGTAAACGTAGATGACCGTACCTAAGGCCTTCCTTACTCAGCGTCCCGCTTGGTGCGATACTGCCCTTACCCAGACCAATGTAGGTGTAGCCAGGCAGATTCAGCTGATCCGTTGAGTATGTATTACCGATTACTGGTGCTCCATTGTAATGAACGTCAGCTTGGTGAATCACCTGACCCTTTTCATTAACGTATTTAACGTTGACTGAAGCGACAGGCGAGAACGTGAAGCTGGTCAGTTTAAACTGCTGCAAATTGGTCAGCTCACCGGTCGTAGCTGTCAGATCCAAAGCCATCGCAACGTTTCCGTTACCAGGAATATTTGGAATCTGATAGGACCACTCGACCCATTGCTCACTTTCAGGCGTTTGGGCACTGTCATTAAGATGGCCAGCCGGTTCTTGTAGTCTGATCGTCAAAACATGCGTCTGGCCGTCATACTGCATCTGAAAATTATGGAACTTGTCATCCATTAGACTCGTCGTCAATGGCTTGACCGTGCCATCTTGATTATTAACCCACCAGCGTCAAGCCTCTTTTCCAGTAGTCGTTGTAACCTGTTCATGACTGGTGGTAACGATATCGCCATATGGTACTGCAGTAGTTGGGTCTTGCGACTGTCCATGTTTTTCATCACCATGCCCATTGGTTGGCAGTGGAATCTCATCACCAGGCAGATCGGAAGTCGGCTCATTGTAGTAGTCAAAATAAGAATCCAGCTTAAAACCAACCGCATTGGGCAGCCCAGCAATTCCCAGATTGCCGCCAGGACGCCCTAAGGCAGCAACTGAGCCGGTATGAAAAACAATCCCCATCCCGTCAGCGCCACCAAAGTCACCGAGATTAATCTGACCATTGAGCGTAAAGCTACTGTCCATGTTGATCTTTTCTTTTAAAGAAACGCCCCCGGCTGAGTATTCCTGACCTTTTTTGGTAAAGGTGATCGTAACCGAGCCATCTGGATTCAATTGATATGTCACCGTGCCATGCGCATCAAAATATTGGCTGAAGTTTTTGGCATCAACGGTCACATCTTCAGCCGGCAGTGATGAATCTGCACTATCACTGGCTGCCAGAACCGTTGGAATAACTTTACTTGCCGCGCTGTTTACGTTCTGAACCGAAGCAGCGGTTTTGACTGCTGAATTTGTTGTTTGGGCCGGCTTTTCAGCTGGCATGGCAGCAGCCGCTTGCTTATCGCGCAATCCAGCATCACTGCCAGCTGGTGTGGCACTTGTTTTCATACCTTGGGCTGGTAAAAGCTTGCCTGTTGAGGTCCTTGCTGCAGCAGTTTGTGCAGATTCCAAATTTTTGGCGGGCACAATGTTGGCTGAAGTTGATGTTGACGTCTGAACAGGCACGGCACTGGTGGCAACGGATACCGAATGTTTGACTTGTTCAGGTGAAACCGAATCTGCAGCTGTGGTATTTTCGCTTTTTGATGTTAAAGCTGCGTTTTTGGTTGCTGCCAAATCAGCTGCTTGACTGACTACGGTTGGTGCCTTAACTGCACTTGACGCTGCTGTTTGAGTTCCCGTTGCAGCGCTCGTCGAAGCTGTTAGGCCAGAGTCGGCAGTCGTATTTGAAGCTGAATTTAACAACGTGTTCATTGAAGATCTTAAAGTTAAGGAATTCGTCGAAACAGTCGCCTGAGCATTTGGGATGGTTGCTGTCGCCTTGTTATTTTGATCTTGACTAGTCAGCGTATCTGCCTTGACGGTCATCTCATTGGTCCCACCAAGGAAAAAGCCCACCGCGATTAAAACCGAAACACAACCAAGTTTGGTTTTGCGCAAAGCATACTTAGGCAAAAAATTCATCAGCTGTCTTTGCCGATCATTTAAATTATTTCTCCCCATTTCAATCCCTACCTTGTATCTTTAATTAACAAAAAAGGCATTAAATAGACTTCCAAATTTCAAGTAGCGATTATAGACAGGAGATTTTTAAACGGCAACTAGAAATCGTTTGCGCAGTCAAAATTTCTCGATTTTCGAAAGCCATAAAATTAAAAATAAATGAATATTATTATTTTTATAAATAAAGGTGCCGAAATTATTGGATTTATTGTTCGTATTTTTATTTTGTTTATTTTAACGATTTAATATTCTAAATTTTGTTAAAATCAACAAGAATACCTTAATATGAAAACAATCTCATATTATACGACTAGAACCGGCTAATTTAGTCCCGATTATCCATAAAATTCAAAAACAAAAATTTCAATATTTTGATGATTTTTTATGGGTAATTCACCTACCCAAAGAAAAACAGCCAAACTCACCGAACCGAGTTTGACTGTTATTTTTTTGATATAAAATTGACAGATAATTTATAAATTCACGCTGGCTGATCTGATCTATTAGTTTGCTTGGCCACAAACCTTGGCATACAGATAGCATTCAAAGAAATCCTTGTCAAAATCGAGCTGACGCTGACCAACTCGCTTAAAGCCACGGTAATCATAAAACTGATAGGTACAGTTGCTGTCGGTATACAAATAGATGGTCTTCTTCTTGGCGCGATGCTCAAATTCTGCCAGCAGCTGCGAGCCGATACCTTGGTCCTTTAAAATTGGATCAGCGGCCAAAAACTTGATTTCACCATCAATTGACCCACCTTGCTTTTTATATTCAGTCAGCATTGCTTGATTGGCCTGATCATATTCATTTGCGTCTTTTCCCACAATCAGCTGCATCACCAGCTCAAACAGCTTAACGTACAAGTCGGCTGCCCAAGCTGGTCTTTAATTTAGGCTCGCTCTTGATATCAGCTAGTAAGGCGCCCACGAACCGATTTCCATCATAGGTTGCCAGCAACATACTGGAAGTACTCAGTTCTTGATTCCAAAAGTATTTACCATACAGTTTTTGCATCCAGCACTGCTCAGTATAACGATCAAAGTTCATCCCTTTGATAGCAAATTAAAATATAATCGAGCTGCACATGCTTCATTATTATGCGCATCATGATCTGTAACCGTCTTAGTCATGGATTTTAGAACTTTAGTCGATTCTCTTTCAGCACCAATTTTTTTCAAGGCAGACTGCTTGATTAATAATTTTGGAAATTACGATTTTTCTCCATAATCTTCCCTTAACTTTACTTGATGCCGAAAGCTGACATTTTAACCGTTCGAAACGATTCTGCTGACCATATACTGACTCCAACACAGATAACGGCAGATGACCGCGATCACAAAAAAGTAGCCCAATCTTATTATCCGCACATTTTTCAATCACTTTAGCCGACAAATAACATTGCAAGTTATCAAAAATCAAGATCTCAACATCCTCGAACGACAGATAGTGCTTCTCTTTTGTTTCAAGGTTGGTTAATTTGAATCCATTATGTGTCACTGCCACAAAATATTTGTTTTCTACATAAACAATGCTTTTCATTAAACCATTCCCGCCTATTTCTCGTTCTCCCCCTACCACTTATATTTAAGTTTAGTGCACTTTTTGAAACCGAATTCAATTATTTTTAGACTCCATACTTTAATTTCATTACTATGACAATTAATGGTTACTCTGTCTTTTGAACGCGCCTAACTTCTGCGCAAAAAACTCGCCTGGCAAAAATCTGCCAAGCGAGTTTTTGGATACAGTAATTAATTCAGGAGTTTTCGTAATTGAAGTGTCGGAACTTTGATTTTAATAATGTGTCGCATAACTTTAGTAGTGGGGACGAATCAGTCGTGTTTTAATTTTTGAGGTGCGTTATTTTTAAATTTAAGGAGAGTTGTAAGAGTACTTAGATGGAAATTTAGGATTCTGCTAATTATCTTGCTGCCAACTGATCTCCACTAGCAGTCACGGCTTGCTTTAGGCGCCCCAGACTTCTTCGGCAATGCTCTTGACTAAGGCCAGCTTAGCCCATTGCTGCTCTTCAGTCAGGATATTGCCTTCTTCAGTTGAGGAGAAGCCGCATTGTGGACTCAGACACAGCTTGTCCAGATCATGGTATTGAGCCGCTTCCTGAATACGATCCAAAATCGTTTGCCGCTCTTCCAGTTCACCAGATTTCGAGGTCAGCAGCCCCAGCACCACGTATTTGTCGGCTGGGACCTTGGCTAATGGTTCAAAACCGCCCGCTCGTTCAGAATCGTATTCCAGGTAAAAGGCCGCCACGTCTTCTTTAGCCAGTAGGTAATCGGCAACCGGACCATAACCGCCCTTAGCTGCCCAGGTTGAATGGTAGTTTCCGCGGCAAACATGCGTTGTTACCGTCAGATCAGCCGGCAGATCCGCCAAAGCCGCGTTGTTGAGTTTTAGATACGTTGCCTCCAGCTTTTCGCGATCCGCGCCTTCCTTAGAACGGGTTGCCCAGTAGTCTTCATCAACCAGCAGGCCCCAGGTACAGTCATCCAGCTTAACGTCGCGACAGCCGGCATCATACAGCGCCAAAATCAGGTCATGATAGGCAGCCGCCACGTCTTTGATCAGATCATCTTCGGCATCATAGTATTTTTTAATGGCTGCTACATGCTCATCATCTCGGAAGAGTTCGGAATAAAGCTGTGCTGGCGCCGGAATGCTTTGGCGTGGAATCAGATCCGTACCATCCGTTAAGCTCTTAAGGTACTTGAAGGCTTCCAGATCAGGGTGCGTACCGTTAAAGCGAACCTTACCATTAACCTGCGCGGAATCGGCCCGCGTTTCTTCATCATGGAAACGGTAGCCGTGTGCTGGCTTGGTATGCGCGATGCCTTCAAACCCCCAGAACGTGTCCAGATGCCAGTATGAGCGCCGGAACTCGCCATCGGTAACCGCGTGCAGGCCTGCTTGTGCCTCTTTTTCGACCAATTCCTTGATACACTTGTCTTCAACGGCTTTCAGTTCGTCATGGTCAATTTCGTGGTTGGCGAACTTTTCCCGAGCTGCCTTTAATTCGGCTGGGCGTAAAAAACTGCCCACGATGTCATAGCGGAATGGTGAAGTCGTGCGGTTGGTAAAAGTTAAAGTTTGTGCTTGCGTCATATGTGATAACTTCCTTTCGAAATTCGTTTTTTGACAGGACTTCTCAGGAACAAAAAAGCCCCTGGGAAAAGCACATCCTGCACTTTCTCCCAGGGACGTTGACTGCTTATTCAACGTGTTACCACCCTGATTCAGCTAGACCTCACAATCTAGCCCTTACTGAGTACTCTAAAATTAGAAGACCCGGACGATGATAACGGACGTCACCCCGCAGCCGGCTTACCATTGGCTCGCCCGCTGACTTGCTCCAAGACCATCTTCATCGCGTTTCACGATCCCGGCTCTCACCTAACCCGGTTCTCTTTAAGGGCTGCCCGCGACTACTCATCTCTTCTAAGCAATTTCTAATTTTGTTGTAATCATACTATAACGGCGATGATTGATTGTCAACCATAAATTGAGATTTTTTTGCGGACTAATTCCACCATAATTTGATCAAAGCCTGCGTGCCATCATTGCCCAGCTGCTTTTCATCAACCAGAATTTCATACAGACGCGCGGCTTCCTTAGTCGCTGGCAGCTGCAGTTTCATGCGCGCGGCCTCATCAAGGGCAATTCGCAGATCTTTTAAGAAGTGCTTGGCAAAAAAGCCCGGCGTAAAATCATTTTTCAAGATGCGTGGTGCATAATTGTCCAAACTCCAGTTAGCGGCGGCCCCACCACCAACCGTTTTGATTACTGTTGGCAAATCAAGTCCAGCTGCTTTGGCATAGACCAGCATCTCACACATCCCCGTCATCGTACCGGCAATCATAATCTGGTTGGCCATCTTGGCATGCTGGCCACTACCGGCCGGACCAAACCAGTTGACGTCTTTGCCGATCTGTTTAAACAGCGGCGTCAGATATTCGCAATCGGCCTTTTGACCGCCCACCATAATCGTCAGTGTGCCGTTTTTAGCGCCCAGATCTCCGCCCGAAACTGGAGCATCCAAAATATGCACACCAGCCGGAGCCGCGGCAGAAATTTTTTGATCTAAGGCTGGCCGACTGGTAGTCATGTCAATCAGGTACTGCCCAGGAACTGCCGCGCTCAGCAGACCATCTTTGCCAAAATAGATCTGCTCAACGTCTTTGGGGTAGCCAACAATTGACATCACGACCTCACAGTTCTGCATTGCCAAAGCCGGCGTACCACACCATTTTGCCCCCAGCTCTAAAACTTTTTGCGCATGCGCCTTGGTTCGATTATAGACCTGCACTTCATTGTCGGACTTGAGCAGGTTGGCGATCATTCCGGTTCCCATCACGCCAGTTCCAATAAAGCCAATTTTCATCTTATCACCTCACGATTGATTTGCGTTTATTTTAACATGTTGAAAGGTTGAAATTGGCAGATCTTTTAGCCGCTAAAAAGATTCATGGCTTTAACCAAAAAAACGGTGCCGGCAGAACCCCGGCACCGTTTTTGATTTATTGCAGTATCTGACCAGGCAGGGCCTTGAGATTTTGCAGCGTCAGCTTTGAATGATGCTGATCAAGCCGCATCTGGGCAATCAAGTCATCCACGCTCGCGAACTTGACCTCGCCACGCAGTCGCTTGATCCAGCGTACTTGCACGTTTTCGCCATAAATCATTTGATTGAAGTCGAACAGATAAATTTCCAGCGTTTTTTCATTGTGATCGCCAAACGTAACGTTGCGTCCCACGCTGGCCATGCCATCATACCAACGCTCACCAATTTTCATTTGTACAACGTAGACACCGATTGCCGGCAGCCATTCCAACTCAGGCCAGGCCACGTTAGCCGTGGGAAAGCCCAATGTCCGGCCCCGTGCAAAGCCATGGACGACCACGCCTGAAGTCTGGTAATAGTATCCCAAGAGCTCGTTGACCGATTGCACGTCACCAGTATCGAGCAGCTGACGAATCCGCGTTGAGCCAACCTTATGATTATCCTGCAAAGTCATTTTATCAACGGTAACGACTTCAAAGCGGCCCTTGGCAAAATCCTTTAGATGCGCCATATTGGCCACACTGGCATCTGCTCCATAGGTGTGGTCATAGCCAGCTACGGCAACCTTTGTATGAAAGCCCACCAGATACTGATCAACAAACTTCTGCGGATCCAAAGCGGACAAGGCAGAAGTAAGATTGACCAGATAAACGCGATCGACTCCCAGCTGCTTTAGCAAATCCAATTTGCGCGGCAGTGGCGTTAGATAATGAACGCCGCCAGCTGGATATTGCTGATAGACGATTTCGGGACGGTGATCATAAGTCAAAACAGCCAAGGGAACCCCTTTTTCATCGGCAATTTTGCGCGCTGTTTTGATCACAGCTTGGTGACCACGATGAATGCCATCAAAAAAGCCCATTGCCAAAACGACTGGCCCTTCTGGAATCAGTTCCGGATCATAGGGATGATGGATTTTGATAACTTGCATTGACCCCACCTACTTTGTCGACAGCATCTTGAGCGGCTTGTAAACATGATCTTTCAGTTGGTACAGGGCTTTGACCTCACCTTGATAAGTCAGCGCAACTTCTTGATCTTTAGTATCCAGATCACTTAGCCAACCGCCGTTTTGAACCTTTTTCCATTGTGCATCGGACAATTCTGCGTGGGGATAGCTTTTGAGCGCGTAGTCCATTGGATAGACATAGCGGTTCATGATCTGAGCTTCCATGGCATCTTGAATGTCGGTCAAACTCAAGGTCTGGTCCAACTCAAAGCCACCACTCTTGGTCCGCGTCAGGCTGCTCATTACACCGGGGTAACCCAATTCTTTAGCCAGATCATACGCCAGCGTTCTTACATAGGTTCCTTTACTGCAGTCCACGACAAAGCGGATGCGCTGTTGCTGATTTTTTTCATCGTAGCTGGAAGCCGTCATTTCAAAACGTTCAATGTGTACGTGCCGTTTTGGTCGCTCTACGGTTTCGCCAGCCCGTGCGTATTCATAGAGTTTCTTGCCATTAACCTTGATTGCCGAATACATTGGCGGAATCTGCACGATATCGCCCGTCAGCTCCTGCATGGCTTTCCTGATCGTATCTTCAGCAATTGGCGCCGTAACTGGCTTTTGGGCCACGACTTCGCCATCCAGGTCCTGCGTGGTCGTAGCCTCGCCAACTAAAAGCTCTCCGACGTATTGTTTACCCGATGCCATTAAGAATTCAACGACTTTGGTAGCTTGCCCCACACAGATCGGCAAAACGCCGTCCACGTTTGGATCTAAGGTTCCTGAATGGCCGATTTTTTTGGTATGCAGAATCCGCCGCAAGCGACTGACACAGTCAAAGCTGGTCATCCCGCGTTCTTTGTACAATGGAATAATTCCGTCCAAAATTCTCACCGCTTTCATTTCTAAAATAATAAAAGGGGGCCACAAGCTGGGCTCCCTTTTAATTGATTATCGCTCCTGCTTGTGCAGCTGGTTGATCAATTGGTCGATCCGACTGCCATAAGCAACCGATGGATCACGCTTAAACGTGAGCTCTGGAGTCTTGAAAATGTTCAGACGACTGCCCAGCTCGCTGCGAATCAGCCCCTTAGCCTTGTCCAGACCTTGTTGAGCCTTTTCGCCATCGCTGGCCTTGTTAGACAGCAGGCTGTAATAGATCGTTGCCTGCTGCAGGTCGCCCGTAACGTCAACGCCCGTGATCGTGATATCTTGAACACGTGGATCACGTACGCGCTTTAAGAGGATGTCATCGACTTCACGCTGAATCTGTTCAGCCAGTCGATCCACCCGGTAGCGTTTATTTGGCATAATTGTTCTCCTTTGGCGACTAAAAGCTACTTAACGGGAACTTCCTTCATCTGGTAAGCTTCGATTACGTCGCCTTCCTTGATGTCGTTGTAGTTTTGAATCGTCAGACCACACTCGTAGCCTTGCTTGACTTCTTTAACGTCATCCTTGAAGCGCTTCAGACTGCCCAATTCACCTTCGTAAACGACCACGCCGTCACGAATCAAGCGGACCTTGGAGTCACGAGTAATCTTGCCGTCGATAACCATCCCACCGGCAATCGTACCAATCTTGGAAGCCTTGTAGATCTGGCGAACTTCAACCTGACCAACCGTTTCTTCCTTGTAGACTGGTTCCAGCATCCCCTTCATGGCATCTTCAACTTCTTCGATGGCGTTGTAGATAACCCGGTGCAGCCGAATATCAATGTTGTTGGATTCAGCCATCGACTTGGCCAGTGGCGTAGGGCGCACGTTAAAGCCGATGATAACCGCGTTGGAAGCTTCGGCCAAGGTAACGTCGGATTCAGAAATCGCACCAACGGCCTTGTGAATGATATCAACGCGAACGCCGTCAACCTTGATCTTTTCAAGTGACTGAGCCAGGGCTTCAACGGAACCCTGCACGTCGGCCTTGATGATTACTGGCAGCGTCTTCATCTGACCCTTCTTCATCGTGGCAAACAGGTTGTCCAGCGTTACGTGGCTAGTCTTTTGCCGTTCTTCAACCAAGGCGCGCTTTGCCCGTTCTTCACCGGCAGCCCGAGCCGTCTTTTCATCATCAAAGACAACGAACCGATCTCCGGCTTCTGGCACATCGTTTAAACCAGTAATCTCAACAGGCGTCGATGGCGTAGCTTCCTTGATGCGACGACCGTTTTCGTTGGTCATCGTCCGGACACGGCCAAACGTATTGCCGACGACGATTGGGTCACCGACATGCATCGTACCTTGTTGAACCAGCAACGTGGCTACGGGACCACGACCTTGATCAAGCCGTGCTTCAACTACGGAACCAGCCGCGTTTTGATCAGGGTTGGCCTTCAATTCCATCATTTCGGCCTGCAGCAGGATCATGTCGAGCAGTTCATCGATGTTCTTGCCAAACTTAGCTGAGATGTTGACGAAGATCGTGTCGCCACCCCAGTCTTCAGGAATCAGCTCGTATTGAGCCAATTCTTCGATCACGCGGTTTGGATTGGCACCTGGCTTGTCGACCTTGTTAACGGCAACGATGATTGGCGTGTGGGCAGCCTTGGCGTGGTTGATGGCTTCAACCGTCTGTGGCATAACCCCGTCATCGGCAGCAACGACCAAGACCGTAATATCGGTGATGTTGGCACCACGCGCCCGCATTTCAGTAAAGGCCGCGTGACCTGGCGTATCCAGGAAAGTAATCAGCTTGCCGTTGTAGTCAACTTGGTAGGCACCGATTGCCTGGGTGATCCCACCGGCTTCGGAATCCGTAACGTGGGAGTGACGGATCTTGTCCAACAGCGTCGTCTTACCGTGGTCAACGTGACCCATAACCGTAACGACTGGTGGCCGAGAAACCATGTGTTCCGTGTTTTGGTTTTCTTGATCAAAGAACTTGTCCAGATCGGCAATATCTTCTTGAACCTTTTCCTTGGCTTCGATACCGTAGTCGGCAGCCAACAGTTCAATCGTGTCCTTGTCCAGGGATTGGTTTTGGTTAACCATGACGCCCAGCATAAAGAGCTTCTTGATGATCTCGGCAGCTGGCCGGTGCAAAAGCTTAGCCAGATCCTGTGCGTTCATGCCTTCAGTGTATTCAAGTACTTCTGGCAGTGGACGATCCTTACGCTGCGTAGGTTGTTGCTTTTTAACCTCACGCATCCGCTGGTTCTTGTTATGCTTGTTGTTTTTGTTGCGACGGTTCTTCTTGTTGTTCTTGTTTTTGTTGAAAACGTGAACGCCACGGCCGCTGTCATCATTGCCGCCCCGGTTGTTGTTACCGTTGTTGTTACGGTTGTTGTTGGATGACTTTTGTCCATTTTGGTTTTGTGGACGATTGTTGTTTTCTTGGCGCTTTGGCTGTGCTGTCTTTTCTTGCTTAGGCTTGTTCTGCTTTACGGCAGCTGGCTTGTTGGCATTGCCGCCCTTAGCCATGCTGCGCAGACGGTTGGCTTCTTCTGAGGTCACGGAAGACATATGACTTTTTACCGTGATTCCCTCCTTTTTGGCCATGTCTACCAGGTCCTTGCTTGGCATCTTCAGCTCTTTGGCTAGTTCGTAAATTCGTTCTTTGGCCATCGAATCACGCTCCTTTTTAGTTTGTTGTTTCTTCAGCGTCGTTGACTAGTTCGATTATGCGCTTGGCAAAACCGGCCTGCTCAACGGCAATCACCGTGCGCTTTTGTCCAATGGCCTGGCTTAATTCGGCCTTGGTAAACATGGTGATAAGTGGTATCTGATAATATTGGCACTTGTTGATGAACTGCTTAACCGTGGATTTACCGGCATCGCAAGCCAAAAAGACCACTCTGGCCTGATGAGCACGAATGGACTTTAAGACCAATCCCTCACCAGCCGTAATCTGTCCGGCGCGCCGAGCCAGTCCCAGCATGTTCAGCAGCTGCTGTTTGGAAGTCGTCATTAAACGTGACCAAACAGCTTAATGCGTTCTTGCAGGTGATCAGCATAGTCGATCAGCTGGTCGTAGAACTCATCTTCCAGCTTGACGCCGAATGCCTTATCAAAAGTGCGCTCCTTTTTGGCCCGCGTGGCAATCTTTACATCGGCGGCAATGTAGGCGCCCCGACCGGCTTTTTTACCAGTTGGATCCACGCTGACTTCGTTTTCCTTGTTGCGCACCACGCGAATCAGTTCTCGCTTGGGCATCATTTCACAGGTAACGATGTCTTTGCGCATCGGTACTTTTCTCTTTTTCATTGTTTCACCCCGCTGCTCAATTTAGTTCCATACAGATTCTATTGTAGTCTTATTCGGCGTCGGTTGCATCGTTTTGAGCATCATCGTCAAAATCATCAGTCTGATCATCAACGGATGGTGCTTCACTGGATGGCTTGATGTCAATCTTGTACTTGGTCAGCTGAGCGGCCAGACGAACGTTTTGACCGCGCTTGCCGATTGCCAGGGACAGCTGATCATCTGGTACGTAGACCGTGCAGCCATGGTGAACCTTGACGATCTTGTTGCCTTCGTGATCAACGCTGCCGGTGTCTTCTTCTTCACCGTTGTTGTCATCAAAGTCCAGACGGTCAACCGTAGCTGGCTTCAAAGCATTCTTGATGAAGACGGCTGGATCGGAGCTGTATTCGATGATATCGATGTTTTCGCCACCCAGTTGGTTAACAATGGCTTGAACCCGCGCCCCCCGTGGACCAACGCATGTACCAACCGGATCAATATTAGGGTCCTTGGAAGCCACGGCAACCTTGGAACGATCACCAGCCTCACGTGCACTGCCCTTCCATTCGATGGGGCCGTTTTGTTCCTTTAATTCGGGAACTTCTTTTTCAAACAGACGCTTGAGCATACCTGGATCCGTACGGCTAACCAGCACCAGTGGACCACGGTACTGACGCTTTTGCGTACCATCAGGCTGCTGCATTGGCTTGGCATCGGCTACCTTGTAGATGTAGACCTGAACGCGATCGTGAATGCGGTATTCTTCGTTTGGCATCGTTTGACGCTTGCTCAAGCCGGCTTCAACGCCGTCACCCAAGTCGATGTAGATGAAGCGGTTGTCTTCGCGAGAAACCTCACCTTCAACCAGTTCATTCAGCATCTTGTCGTACTTGTTGATAACACGGTCACGTTCGGCTTCGCGCAGCTTTTGCAAGACGATGTTCTTAGCCGTTTGGGCTGCTAGACGACCAAAGTCATGTGGCGTTACCTCTTGTTGGAACGTGTCACCCAGACTGTAGCCATGACTCTTTTCCCAAGCATCATGCAGGCTGATTTGTTCTTTAGGGTTCTCGACTTCTTCTACAACCGTCTTGTCAGAGAAGACCTTGAACTCACCCGTGTTTTCATCGATCTTGACTTCAACGTTGCTGGCGTTGTAGTTGGTCTTGTAGGCCTTTCCCAAAGCATCCGTCAATGCCTCGATGATGACTTCTTTTTTGATGCCCTTTTCCTTTTCCAGGACGTCCATGGCATCAAGCAGTTCTTGTGCTTGCTTTTGCTTCTTAGTGCTCATTTTGCTGCTCCTTTGTTAAAACTTGATTGCCAAACGTGCCTTGGCAATTTTTTTACGATCCAACGTAATCGTTTTGTGTCGCGTCTTATCCAGATAATCCAGCGTCAAGCTGTCAGGCGTCAGATCCGTCATCGTGCCCTCATAGACCTTGCGTCCGTCCACCGCTTGATACAGCGAGACGTGAATATAGTCGTTCAATGCTCGCTGATAGTCGCTTTCTTTTTTCAAGGGCCGTTCCGCACCCGGTGAGGATACCTCTAAAAAGTATGCCTGGGGAATCGGGTCAGGGTCAACGTTGTCCAAAGCCTCGCTCAGCTGATCACTGACCGTGGCACAGTCTTCCAGCGTAATACCGCCTTCTTTATCGATATAGACTCTTAGATACCAGCTCTGTCCCTCTTTGACAAATTCGATATCATACAGCTCAAAGTTATGCTCAGCCAGGATCGGCTCAACCAGCTTTTCAACCGCGTCAACTACCGTACTGCTCAAATCCGCCACCTCCAATTTCATTGCAATAAAAAGAGCGAGCATTGCTGCTCACTCCCTAACGAGTTATTCACTATTGATAGTATAGCATCTTTGTTCATACTTAGCAACCATAAGCCAAATTTGCCATTTCTACGCTAGCTAAATAATGATCAGCTACCCAGTCAGCTAAAATGCTTAGCGTTAAAACAGACTAAGCTGATTTTCATCCGGCAAGTCGTCTAAGACATGGTTAGCTGTCATAAACTCAATCAAAGTCTGTGAAACTTTACCGCGCTCGGAAAGATCTTCTTTGGAAAGGAACGGTCGCTGGGCCCGGGCGGCTACGATCTGCTTGGCAACGTTGACCCCCAGTCCAGGAATAGCTCGAAACGGTGCAATCAATGAATTGCCATCAATCAGCCAGTCCGTAGCATCGGAACGATTCAGATCAACCATCTCAAAGTTGTAGCCGCGTTCCAGCATTTCATTGGCCAATTCCAAAATCGTCAGCAGACTCTTATCCTTGGCACTGGCTTCATTGCCCTGGTCGTTGATCTGCTGCATGCGCGCCTTGACGGCATCCTTACCATGCGCCATGGCGACTACGTCAAAGTCATCGGCCCGCACCGAGAAATAGGCGGCGTAGTATACCAATGGGAAGTAGACCTTAAAGTAGGCAATCCGCAGCGCCATCAAAACATAAGCTGCCGCGTGCGCCCGCGGGAACATGTATTGGATCTTCAGACAAGAATCCAGATACCATTGCGGCACGCCCGCCTGCAGCATCTTTTCTTGCCATTCTTCTGGAATCCCGCGCCCTTTACGCACGTGCTCCATGACCTGGAATGACGTTTCTGAATCCAGACCATAGTGGATCAAGTCGGTCATGATGTTGTCACGACAACCGATAACGTTGGCAATCGTAGCAGTACCGTTTTTGATCAGTTCTTGAGCGTTGTCCAGCCACACCCCAGTCCCGTGCGAAAGACCAGAGATCTGCAACAGCTGTGAGTAGTTCTTCGGGTGCGTATCGTCCAGCATTCCCCGTACGAAGCGGGTCCCGAATTCTGGCAATCCCAAGGTCCCAGTTTTACTTTGAATCTGTTCTTCAGTAACACCCAAGATGTCGGGACTGGAAAACAGACTCATCACCCCAGGATCATCCATTGGAATCGTCTGTGGATTGACACCAGAAAGGTCTTGCAAAAAACGAATCATGGTTGGATCATCATGACCCAAAATATCCATCTTCAAAATGTTGTCGTGGATTGAATGGAAATCAAAGTGTGTCGTCTCCCAGGCTGCGTTTTGATCATCAGCTGGATACTGCACCGGCGTAAAGTCATAGATGCTCATGTCATCCGGTACGATAATAATTCCGGCTGGGTGCTGACCGGTCGTCCGCTTAACGCCGGTTGCACCTTTGGCCAGACGATCCTCTTCGGCACCACGGAACTGCTGCTCAGTATCGCGTTCAAAGGCCTTGACGTAGCCATAAGCTGTCTTGTCAGCCACCGTACCGATCGTCCCGGCCCGATAAACGTTCTTTTCACCAAAGAGCACCTTCATGTAGTTATGCGCGATCGGCTGGTAGTCGCCAGAAAAGTTCAGATCGATATCGGGAACCTTATTACCCTTAAAGCCAAGGAAAGTCTGGAACGGAATGTCATGACCGTCTTTAATCATCAAAGTCCCACATTTAGGGCAGTCCTTATCTGGCATATCAAAGCCCGAGCTGTACTCACCTTTTGTGTAGAAGTGGCTGTATTGACAGTTGGGACAGCGATAATGCGGCGGAAAGGCGTTAACCTCGGTAATTCCGGCCAGGTTGGCCACGACTGATGATCCAACCGAACCACGCGAGCCAACCAGATAACCGTCTTTATTGGACTTGGCTACCAGGCGCTGGGCAATCAGATAGATAACTGCGTACCCGTTGCCGATGATCGAATTTAATTCCAATTCGACACGATCCTTAACTAGCTTTGGCAATGGATCGCCATACCAGGCATGCGCGGTATCCCAGGTCCGCCTGGCCAATTCTTCATTGGCGCCCTTCATGTTCGGTGTGTGCAGCGAATCTTGCACTGGCCGCATTTCTTCAATTGAGTCGGCCAAGCGATTGGTGTTTTCCACGACAATCTCGTGGGCCTTTTCTTCACCTAAAAAGGCAAACTGCTTGAGCATGTCATCAGTCGTTCTAAATGGTACGTCTGGCCGACGGGTCCGGTTGAGTGGGTTGGCGCCACCTTGTGAGTTGATCAAAATGTGGCGATAGATCTTGTCTTCTGGATTGAGATAGTGTGCATCACCCGTTGCCACCACCGGCTTATCCAGGTCGGCACCCAATTTGACCATATTTTTGATGATGTCTTCCAGATGCGCGGTGTTTGAGATAATCTGCTGTTCAATCAAAGGCGCGTAGTTTGGCTTGGGCTGAACCTCAATAAAGTCATAGTATTGTGCTTTTTGCTTGGCATCCGTGTAGCCTTTTTCCATCATGGCGGTAAAAACTTCGCCTCTTGAGCAGGCCGTCCCAATCAAAAGTCCATCGCGGTAATGATCCAACACGCTGCGCGGAATCCGTGGTACCCGGTAAAAGTACTTAACGTTGGCCAAAGAGACCAGTTTGTAGAGATTCTTTAAGCCATCACGATTCTGAGCAAAGATCGTCGCATGAAACGGTCGCCCATGACGATAAGCGCCATTATCCGACATATGCTTGTTCAAATCATCGACGTACTTGGCATCGTAGCGCTTTTCAGCATCTCTTAAAAAGATGTGCAGCAAGTGTCCCGTTGCCTCGGCATCGTGGTCGGCCCGGTGGTGGTGATCAAGTCCAACCTTAAACTTACGGCTCAAAGTATCCAGCGTAAACCGGTGCATTTCTGGGTGCAAAAAGCGCGCCAATGGCAAAGTATCGATCACCGGAGCTGTAATCCGCGGCAAGCCATCACGCTCATAGCCGGTATTCAAAAAGCCCATATCAAAGCTGACGTTGTGTCCAGCCAGCAGGCAGCCCGCACAAAAGTCTTGGAACATTTGAAAGACTTCGGTTTCCGACTTGGATCCCTTAACGTCTTCGTCAGTAATCTTGGTCAGTTCCTTGGTTTGTTCAGAAAGCGGGAAGCCCGGATCGATAAACTGGTTAAACGAGTCTAACACCTCACCATCACGCATCTTGACGGCCGATAATTGAATCACCTTATCGTAGATCGCTGAAAGCCCCGTTGTTTCCACGTCAAAGATGACATACGTGTTGCCTAAAAGCTCATCGTGGTTTTCGTTGTAGACCAAAGGAATCCCATCGTCAACGACATTGGCTTCCACACCATATAAAATCTTGATCTTGGCATTGCCTTTTTTGTCATGGCTGGCGTTAAACGCCTCGGGGAAAGCCTGCACGCCAGCATGATCGGTTACGGCAATAGCCTTCATCCCCCATTTTTCAGCCTGTTTGATGTAGTCGGAAATTGAGTTGGTGGCATCCATCGTACTCATCGTGGTATGCAGATGTAATTCAACGCGCTTTTCACCTTCCGCGTTGTCTTTTCTGGCAGGATGGCTGACTTGTTGAATCGCATAGGCCATGATCGTCAAATCACGCATGTAAGTGTCTTCTTGAACCGGGCCGCGTGCCTTGATCCATTCGCCTTCCTTGATCGCCGCAAACTTAGCCTCGTCTTCTTTGTTGTTGGAAAATTTCTTGATTGCAAATGATGATGTGTAGTCGGTTACCTCTAAGATCAGCAGCTGGCGACCACTGCGCAGCTCACGGACTTCTTTGGAGAACACGTATCCTTCAACGACCACGTTGCGCTCTTCTTCCGTGATCTCAGCCATCCGCCGAACCGGTTCCTTGGGATTGATCGGCTTGCCAATCACCAACGGACCATCACCCAGGTCAGGCAGCGAATTATCCTGCTGCTTTTTTTCGGCCTTTTGCTGCTGCAGTCGTTCCATGGCCTTTTTTACCAGCTCTTGGTCTTGTTGCTGCTGTTTGGCCTTGAGCTCTTTGATTTTTTGTTCAGAAGCCGACTGATCGACTAAGGGATGAATTCGAAACTGTGGAAAACCGACTTTTTGATAGCCTTCTTCAATCGCACTCAGCAGATTCTTAACGAAAAAGTCCTTGATGGCCTCGTTTTCCAACAGCAGCTGAACGCGATTGCCATCGACTTCGGGGATCGTTTTTGAACAGACCTCGCGTGCCATTGGCGATTCGCCGACTTCGGCATCAACCACGTATGACCAGTAGTCAACAACTGCCTTGCCATCCAATTCATCGGTTGGCGTAACGATCCTGACTTTGGCATTAACGCCGGCCAGCTGGCTAAAGCTCATCTGCAAAGCCGAGATGAACTGCCGGAATAATGCATAAGGCATGACCTTGCGCAATACAATGTCAAATTCCCAGCATTTGGACTTGCGGTGAACGATTACCTGCTTGATCTTGCCATCCTTAAAGGCCGGATCATTTTTATCCATCTTTAGTTGATCCAACAGATGCTCAAACAGCTCGTGTCGTGATAACTTCACTCCAATGCTCCTCTCTCATTCATTAAAAAAAGCGGCTAAAAGCAGAATCTATTCTACCTTCAAACCACTTTTTGTAAAGTCTGTCGCTCAAAATTTATTCAGCGGCGGTTTCAGTATTTGGCATCAATTGCTTGAGCAAAATGCCAACCGTGTTTTCGACTTCTTCTTGCTTGATTTCGATCGTTTCGCCAGTCTTACGGATCTTGACTTCAACGATGCCTTCGCTGGCCTTCTTGCCGACCGTGATCCGCAGCGGCAGACCAATCAGATCGGCATCGGCAAACTTGACGCCGGCCCGTTCCTTACGATCGTCGAGCAGCACTTCATAGCCAGCTGCTTCCAAAGTTTTGGTGATGCTTTCGGCCATCTGCATCTGTTCATCGTTTTTGGCATTGACTGGGATCACATGCACGTCAAATGGTGCGATGCTGTCTGGCCAGGCCAAACCGTGTTCATCGGCCGTTTGTTCAGCAACTGCTGACAGCAGCCGGGAAACCCCGATCCCGTAGCAGCCCATTACCATGTCGGTTTGACGACCATTTTGATCCAGCACTTGAGCACCAAGAATTTTGGAGTAGTGCGTCCCCAGCTTGAAGATGTGACCCAATTCGATCCCACGCGTAAACTTGATTGGCTGACCGTCTGGTGCGATTTCGCCTTCTTGAACGTTACGGAAATCGCCAAACTCATCAACACGGAAGTCGCGATCGAGGTTGGCATTGACGTAGTGGAAGCCGTCTTCATTAGCACCGCAAGCCATGTTGACCAATACCTTGACGTAGTTGTCGGCTAAGATCTTCACTTCTTCACCAACACCAACTGGCCCCAGTGAACCAGGGTGAGCACCCAAGTACTTTTCAGCATCTTCTTCAGTGGCCAGACTGAGTTCTTCACAGTCCAACGCGTTTTCGACTTTGGTTTCGTTAACCTCGTCATTGCCGCGCATCAATACAAGCACTGGTACCGTTTCTTCTTCATCCATCTTAGCCATGTACAGCATGGACTTGATGATCTGGCTGCTTTCCATTCCCAGGCTTTCAGCCGCCTCGTCAACACTGTGAGCACCTGGCGTTGGCTGCTTGATAAGTTCAGCCGGCGCATCGGTCTGTTGAACGCCAGCAAACTTGCTCGTCGCCTTTTCCAGGTTGGCTGCGTAGGTACCATCCGTGTAAGCAATCGTGTCTTCACCCACTTCAGCTGGCGCGGAGAATTCTTGTGAGTTCTTGCCGCCCATCGTACCAGAGTCGGCTAAGATTACCTTGTAGTCCAGCCCAATGCGATCAAAGATGTTGCGATAAGCCTGTGCCTGCAGATTGTAGGCTTCATCCAGACCGGCTTGATCAGCTGAAAATGAATAGCCGTCCAGCATCTCAAATTCCTTGCCCCGTAAGATACCATAGCGTGGCCGATCTTCATCACGGAATTTGTCTTGCAATTGGTAAACAACCAATGGCAGCTTCTTGTATGATTGGACACTGTCACGCAGAATGCTGGTAACCGTTTCTTCATGCGTAGGTCCCAGGATAAATTCACGATCGCGGCGGTCCTTGAGCTTAAACAGGTTATCCCCATAGCTTTCGTAACGACCGGACTTTTTCCACAGGTCGGCTGGCAAAAGTGCTGGCATCATCATTTCAACCGCACCGGCTTTGTCCATTTCTTCGCGAATGATGTTTTCCACCTTGCGAATCACGCGGTAGGCCATTGGCAGATATGCCCAGACCCCGGCCGAGACTTGATAGATGTAGCCGGCGCGCACCATCATCTTATGGCTGAGCGCTTCAGCATCAGCTGGTGCTTCTTTTTTGGTAGGAATCAAAATCTTTGATTGCTTCATAATTTAAAAAAATACTCCTTTGAACGGCTTCATGAAACGGAGCCAGAAATTTTAATGAATAAAGTAGCGTTGAATATCGTTCCAAGTAACCAGAATCATCAACAGCATCAAGAAGGCAAAGCCAATGATCGTAACGATGCCTTCTGCTTTTTCGGGAATCGGCCGTCTGATAATCGCCTCGATGATGTTTAATAACAGCTTACCACCATCTAATGCAGGAATCGGCAGTAAATTGACGATCCCCAGGTTAATCGATAACAAGGCCAAGAAGTTGAGCACCCCGTTAATCCCAAGTGCCGTAGCCTGTGACGTGCCGGCATAAATGGCAACCGGCCCGCCCAAGTCATTAAGGCTAAAGCCATGCGTAAACATGTGCCCCAACACACTGAAAATCAGAGTACCGGCCTGAACGAACCGTTGCCAGCCAAACGTGATCCGCGACTTGGCATCGGTCTTTTGCTCTTCAACAATACCGACTTGACCAACCGTCTCATTGCCCTGCTTGACTTTTTTAGGCGTCATCGTCGTGGTATACGTATGACCATTGCGCTGGTATTCAACGGTCAGCTTTTTGCCCGGATTGCCCGAGATTCTAGTTGCCAAAGCCGTCCAGTTCTTGGTTCGGTGACCATTGATCTCAGTAATCCGATCGCCTGCCTTCAAGCCTGCTTTGGCTGCTACGGAATCAGTCTGCACCTGACCAAGCCGATTGCTGTTGGTTGGAATGCCGCTGAGCGTAAAGCCCAAAATGATAAAGACAACCAATGAAAGCAAAAAGTTGTTAAATGGTCCGGCAAAGTTGGTCAGCATCCGATTGCCCAGGCTGGCCGAACGGAACTGAACATCTTTGGGAGCAATTTGAACGACGGTGCCATCATTTTCGATAATCGTGGCATCATGATCGACACTATAGGTCTTAACCGTACTTTCATCACCATTGACGTAGCCTTTGATCCACAAGCCTTCGTTTAGGTCATGATCGATCAGCTGCAGCGGAATCCCTTGAAACAGTGTGTTTTTGTCACTTGTATTGATGCTGGTGACTTTTTGCTGGTCGTTAAGCTGAATGGAAACCGGCGTTCCGGGACGCAGCGACTCCTCATCTTCTTCATCGGCACCTGCCAGTCGAACGTACCCGCCCAATGGCAGAATTCGGATCGTATAAGTCGTGCCATTTTTGCGATGCCACCAGATCTTGGGACCCATGCCAATCGAAAATTCACGAACCAGAATGCCGGCCCGCTTGGCAAAATAGTAGTGACCATATTCGTGAACCAAAACCAGCAGCCCAAAGACAATAATAAAGGTAATAATCGTTAATATCACAGAATCGCCTACCTTTCGGCCAGCTTAGATAATCCCCAGCAGGTACAGGGCCGGCATGACCAGCAGCATGCTGTCAAACCGGTCCAAAATACCACCATGGCCAGGCAGGATCTTACCGGAGTCCTTAACGCCGTAGAATCGCTTGAGTGCTGATTCAACCAGATCACCAAACTGACCCAAAATCGAAAGCAGCAGCGTCAAGAAGACCATCAAGCCCCAGTTATGGTAGCCAACCGGGAAGAAGTAAAGATAAACAGCCAAGACGACTGTTGCCAAAAGCGTACCGCAGATCGAGCCTTCCCAGGTTTTGTTCGGGCTGACGCGCGGAGCCAGCTTGTGCTTGCCCAGCTTACGACCAAACAGATAAGCTCCACTATCAGTCAGCCAAACGATCAGCATGGCATACAAAAGCGTCGTAAAGCCAACGGCCCGTGCTGCCAAGAAGTTGTTAAAGCCAATGCCGACATACAGCATTCCCAATGCCAAGACCCCAGCATCGTCAAAGCTGAAGCGCTGCTTATGCACAACCGTATGCAGCAGCAGCAACAGCACCATTACGTACATGGCAAACAGCCGCGTAATGTGACTCGGCAAAAAGTCCAGCCAACTGTTTGGCAAGACCATGACTGCCACGCCAATGTAGCTGACGATGGCTGGAAAAGACGTCAAAAACATCTTTTTCATGCTGAGGATTTCGCCGATTGCAATCATCCCTAAGACGACTGCCGCAATCGTTAATGGCCAGCCGCCATAGACAATCAGTGGAATAAAGATTGCCAAGGCAACGACCGCCGTAATAATCCGTGTTTTCACTAATCTTCACCCGTTTCTATTTATTTACCAAACCGCCAAAACGACGGTGCCGCCCTTGAAATTCAATCAGGCATCGTTTAAGCGTCTCGCCATCAAAGTCTGGCCAGTGTTCTGGCACGAACAGCAACTCACTGTAGGCAATCTGCCAAAGCATAAAGTTTGAGATTCGCTCTTCGCCGCTGGTCCGAATCAAAAGATCAGGATCTGCATATTCGCCCAGCTGAGCTGACATCAGATGGCTGCTGATCGTGTCTTCAGTGATGGAAGCAGGATCAAGTTCGCCGGCTGCCGCCTGTTGAGCAATTGACTGCACGGCCCGCTTGATTTCATCACGCGCCCCATAGTTAAGCGCGAAGTTTAGAATCATACCATCGCAGTCTTTAGTATCAGCCATGGCATCATAAACGGCCTTTTGCGTTTTTTCAGGCAGTCTGGTGATATCGCCCATAACCGTTACCTTGACGTTGTGCTTAACCAGATCTGGCACAAACGTACTAAAGAAGCGAATCGGCAAGTCCATCAGGTAGCTGACTTCGCTTTCTGGCCGTTTCCAGTTTTCCGTTGAAAAAGCGTAAAGCGAGAGTACTTTTACGCCAAGGTCGCTGGCAGCAATCGTGACTTTCTTCACCGTCTGCATACCCTGTTTGTGACCCGCCACGCGAGGCAGGTGTCGCGCCTGCGCCCAGCGGCCATTGCCATCCATGATAATGGCAACATGAGCTGGGATGCGGGACATATCCAATTGCGGCTCATCTGCCGCCTGGTGATTCTTGTTAAACAAGAACAACCCTCCATTTCCGCATTGTTTTTTAATTGCAACACTTTTCATTTTACCAGAAATCTAGGCCTGGCTCTACATTTGTCGCCAACTATGCATAATATTAAGCTAGATTTTAGTATGGCTGGCACGGTCCTCAGTAAAAAATAAAAAGAAACCAACGCCACGCACGTTGATTTCTCTTTTGAGTTAGAATATAGAACTTAGCCTTCCAGCAGTTCTTTTTCTTTTTCGTCGGCAATCTTTTCCAGGTTCTTGATTCCTTCATCGGTTTCTTTTTGAACCTTGTCTTCCAGCTTGTGGAATTCATCATCGTTAAAGTCGCCGTTCTTGTTGCCCTTCTTCAGGTCATCCATGGCTTCCCGCCGTACGTTGCGGACCGCAACCTTGGCCTTTTCCAGTTCAGCCTTAACCTGCTTAACCAGTTCCTTACGCCGTTCTTCAGTCAGTTGTGGGATCACCAGCCGAATTGCGGAACCATCGTTTTGAGGCGTCAAGCCCAGGTTAGAAGCGTAGATAGCCTTTTCAATCTCACCCAGCAGACTTTCGTCATATGGTGAGATCAGCAGTTGCCGTGCCTCTGGAATCGTAATCGAGGCTACTTGGTTCAAAGGCGTTGGCACGCCATAGTATTCAACCTTAACCGAGTTTAACAGACTAGCGTTGGCACGACCAGCCCGAATGTCAGCCAAAGACCGGCGCAGTGCGTCACCGGACTTATTCATCTTTTCTTTAGCTTCTGCTAGGATTTGTTTACCATCAGCCATTATTTATTCCCCCTCAATCGTCGTCCCAATCTCTTCGCCTTTAACGACACGGACAATGTTGCCAGGCGTGTTCAGATTGAAGACTACTAATGGAATGTGATTGTCCATTGACAGCGAGCTGGCAGTGGAGTCCATCACTTGCAGGTGTTTGTCTAAAATGTCCATGTGCGTCAGATGATCGAACTTAATGGCATCCTTGACCTTGTTTGGATCAGCAGAGTAGACGCCATCGACCCCGTTTTTGGCCATCAGAATGGCATCAGCGTCCATTTCAGCAGCCCGCAAAGCAGCCGTCGTGTCGGTAGAGAAGTATGGTGAACCCGTACCGGCAGAGAAGATAACAACGCGGCCCTTTTCGAGGTGGCGAATAGCCTTGCGACGAATGTATGGTTCAGCAATCTGGCGCATTTCGATGGCCGTTTGAACCCGCGTTGGCACGCCAACTGATTCCAAGGCATCCTGCAACGACAGACCGTTCATGATCGTACCCAGCATCCCAATATAGTCAGCCTGGGCACGTTCCATCCCCATCTGTTCGCCGGTAATACCGCGCCACATGTTACCACCACCGCAGACGATGCAGACTTGAACGCCCAAATCGCAGACCTGCTTGATTTCTTCAGCGATCTTCTTGATTACCGGTGGATTGATGCCGAAGCCTTTTTCACCAGCCAAAGCCTCACCACTAAGCTTCAAGACGATCCGGTTGTATTTTACTTTAGACATTTGAAATTCCTTCCTGCTATGCACGATTTTGCAAAAAAAGCGCACCGATGTCATCGACCAGTGCGCATTTCGTCAATTAACGAATTACTTCAGTTGTTCCTTGACTTCAGCAGCCAGGTCGCTTTGCTTCTTTTCGATACCTTCACCGACTTCGTAGCGAATGAAGCTCTTCAGCTTGCCACCCTTGGATTCAACGTATTCAGCAACCGTTACGTCTGGGTCCTTGACAAAGTCTTGGTCTGCCAGGCAGATTTGGGACAGGAACTTGTTAAGACGACCTTCAACGATCTTGTCAACGATCTTTTCAGGCTTACCTTCGTTCAGCGTTTCTTCCTTGAAGACTTCGCGTTCGTGAGCCAGGCGATCAGCTGGAACATCTTCACGAGTCATGAATTCTGGGTTAACGGCAGCAACGTGCATAGCAACGTCCTTAGCCGTTTCTTCGTCAGCACCTTCCAGAACGACCAGTGCAGCAATTCGGCCACCTTGGTGCAGGTAAACACCAAAGTTGTCGCCGTCTTCCTTGTTAACGAAGGCAAAGCGGCGCAGAGAAACCTTTTCACCAGTCTTTTGCGTCGTGGAGATCAGGTCATCATTCAGCGTACCGTTGGCCGTCTTGGAAGCCAGGGCAGCGTCCAGGTCAGCTGGCTTGTTTTCCAGCAGTACCTTGGTAACGTCAGCCAGTGATTCCTTGAATGGGTCAGAAGCAGCCACGAAGTCCGTTTCTGAGTTCAATTCAACGATAACGGCCGTGTTGCCGTCAACGGCGATGTTGGTCAGACCTTCAGCAGCGATCCGGTCGCTCTTCTTGGCAGCCTTGGCAATCCCCTTTTCACGCAGCCAGTCCATTGCCTTATCCATGTCACCATCGCTGGCAACCAGGGCCTTTTTGGCATCCATGATACCGGCACCGGACTTCTTCCGCAGTTCCATTACTTGCTTAGCTTTGATTTCAGCCATAAGTACGTCTCTCCTTAAAATTAGATGTTTTAATAAAAAAGGCTGTTTTGCGCTTAGGCCAAAATGGTCCAAACTGCAAAACAGCCCAAGCGTTAACTAATTTGGTTAGTTGTTGCCTTCAACGCTGTTCTTCAGATTTTGCAGATCGTCTGAAGAAACTTCCTTTGGTTCGTCAGCAGCTTCAACGGCTACTTCAGCTTGCTTGGCATCGTCTTGGCCTTGCTTGCCTTCGATGACAGCATCTGCCATCTTAGCCGTGATCAGACGAACGGCACGAATAGCATCATCGTTGGATGGGATGATAACATCAACATCGTCAGGGTCAGTGTTGGTGTCAACCATGGCAACGATTGGAATGTGCAGCTTTTGAGCTTCCTTAACAGCGATTTGTTCCTTGTGTGGGTCCACAATGTACAAAACGTCTGGGATGCGTGGCATGTCTTCGATACCGCCAAGGAAACGTTCCAGCTTTTCGCGTTGCTTAGTCAGCACGGAAACTTCCTTCTTTGGCAGTACGTCGAACGTACCGTCTTCGCTCATCTTCTTCAATTCCTTCAGGCGAGCAATCCGGGATTGGATCGTCTTCCAGTTGGTCAGGGTACCACCCAGCCAACGGTGGTTGACGTAGTATTGACCTGCACGCACAGCTTCTTCTTCGATTGAGTCTTGTGCTTGCTTCTTCGTACCAACGAACAGAACAACGCCGCCCTTAGCAGCAACGTCCTTCATGTAGTCGTAGGCCGTGTCGATCATCTTGACCGTCTTTTGCAGATCGATAATGTAGATGCCGTTGCGTTCCGTAAAGATGAATGGCTTCATCTTAGGGTTCCAGCGACGAGTTTGGTGACCAAAGTGGACACCGGCTTCAAGCAATTGCTTCATGCTAACAACAGACATGAATCATACCTCCAAATAGTTTTTTCCTCCCTGCCGTTCAACTGTCAGGGGCACCGATTGGCACTTCCTCTAACATCCCGCCAGGTGTGAATTGGGCATTTAGCACCGACTGATAGTATACAAAAAAAGGCCTGTTGTCGCAAGCCTTTTTTCTTCAGTATTTTAATTAGTCGAATTTAACCAGCTTGTCGGAGGTGCCGGTTTCGATCAGATCCTTGTTGGCTGACAGACTGTACTTAACCATGTTTTGTACCGCCACGTTGGTGTAAAAGGCCGTATGTGGCGAGATCAGGACGTTTTCACGCGAGTTGAGGTTCCAGAATTCTGGGTAGGTCATGTTCTTGCCCGTCATGTCGTGGTTGAAGACTTTGGTTTCATCTTCCAAAACGTCCAAGGCAGCCCCGGCAACCTTGCCAGAATCAAGCGCATCAATCAGTGCCTGTTCATCGATCAGCGGACCACGTGAAGCATTGACGATAAAGACGCCATCACGCATCTTATCAAAGGCTTCTTGGTTCAGCATGTGCTCAGTCGATGGGAACAATGGAATATGCAGCGTTACAACCGTTGCCTTGGCATACAATTCATCCAAGGTATCGACGTAGAGGCCTTCTTTTTCCAGTTCAGGATTGTGGTAGACGTCATAGGCAATTACCTTGGCGCCAAAGCCCTTGTAAATGTCGATGGCAACGCGGCCAATGTGCCCCGTACCGATCACGCCGACCGTCTGCTGGTTCAGTTCTTGAGAAATCTGTGGTGCCCAGCGGAAGTCATTGCGTTCAAACTTATGGAAGTATTCCTTGGTCCGCCGCAACAGATTCATCAATTGCGTAACGGAAAATTCAGCGATGGCGGCTGGTGAATATACTGGCACGTTGGTAACCTTAAACCCATACTTCTTAACCGTAGCTGGGTTCATGTTGTCAACTCCAACATTACGCAGTGAAACATTATGAATGCCATAAGCGTCCAGCTTTTCAAAAACCGCATCGGTATATGGCTTTTGCTGGTAGACAACTACCCCGTCAAATCCTTTTGCCATTGCGACCGTTTCTTCATCCAGCAGCTTGTCGGTAATTTCAACTTCAACTTCTGGGTTTTCTTGTTCCCATTCCTTAACGAAAGGTTTTTCATCTTCACGAATACCATAAGCTAAGATCTTCATTGATTTCATACCTCCGATTGGCTTAGTTGTTTTTCATCGTTGTTTCCAGTATAACCCAAAAGTTCATAATTTAACAATTTTAGCTATTTTTGTTTATGAAAGCTCTTTAAAAGAAACCAACATGGCGCGAAAACGCTTCTAAAAATCTAGCTTTGCTGCTCAAAAAAACACGATGTCCGCAAAACATCGTGTCAGAATTACTATCCTAGTTTAACCATTTTGTCGCTGGCGCCCGTCAAGATCAGTTCACGACTGGCATCCAGACTCTGTTCGACCATATTGCGCACGGCTTCATCCGTATAGAATGCCGTATGCGGTGTAATCAAAACGTTCTCGCGTGATTCAAGATTATCAAACGCTGGATAATTGGACGGCTGGTTGGCCATATTCTTGTTAAAGATCTTGGTCTCATCCTCTAAAACATCCAAGGCCGCCCCGCCAACCTGGCCGCTATCGAGTGCTTCAATCAGATCCTGCTCATCGATTAAAGAACCGCGCGACATATTAATGATCAAAACACCCTTTTGCATTTTGGCAAAAGAATCCCGGTTGAGCATGTGGTAAGTTGATTTGACAGCTGGCACATGCAATGAAATTACCGTAGATTCTTTGTACAGCTCATCCAAAGAATCAGTAAATACGCCAGCCTTAACCAGATCTGGCTTGGGACGGTGATTGTAGACCATGACGCGCGCGCCAAACCCTCGACAGATATGCGCCATCACGCGGCCGATGTGCCCAGCCCCGACAATGCCAACCGTCTGTTGGTTGAGCTCGCTGGCAATGTTTGGCGCCCAGCGATAGTCGCGTTTGGCAAACTTATTCTGAAATTCCTTAGTTCGCCGCAACAGGTTCAGCAGCTGCGTGACGCCAAATTCGGCAATCGCCGCTGGGGAATAAACTGGTACGTTGGTAATCTTAAAACCATATTTAACTGCCGCCTTAGTGTCAACGTTATCGATACCAACGTTGCGCAATGAAAGGTTGTGAATATTCATTTCATGCAGTCGCTTTAAAAGATCAGCCGAGTAGTTTTTCTGTTGGTAGGCAACTACGCCATCGCAGCCCTTGGCCAATTCAGCTGATTCAACATCTAGCAGCTTGTCGGTCCAGACCAGTTCCACATCTGGATTGGCCCATTGCCAGTTTTTAACATAGGGGCGTTCGTCTTCACGAATTCCGTACGCAATAATCTTCATATCTCAAATTCCTCCACTACATAAACAAATCTTTATCTCCAAAAATCGATTATACAGACAGATTTGCTTGAATGGAAGATTTTTTAATCAGATTTTAATATTATGGGCACGCAGGTAGGCAATTTTCTTAGCGCGCGGCTGATGCTTAAAGTGCCATTCCGCACTCAGCGCGTCATGCTGATTATCAAATTCTTCGTAATACAAAAGCTTGAGCGGGCGGCGTTTCTGTGGTCGGGTATACTTGGCTCCCTTGCCGGATTGATGCATTGCCAAACGCCGCCAGACATCTGTGGAGTAGCCGCCATACAGTGTGTGGTCTGCGCAATAGAGCACGTAAAAATAATAATGCCGCTCAGACGTTTTGACCATTAAGCATCGCCTGCACTTCCGGTCCATACTCACCATCTTCACCCGCTACGATCAATGGCGGCATAATGCGCGTCCCATTTGGCTTACCGTCTTTAATCGCCTCGATCAGCACCATATTGGCTTCCATCCCCGGTTTGGGATAGATAAACTTGATTCTTTTCGGCGCCAACCGATGGGCCGTCATCGTAGCTAGGATTTCCGGCAGCCGATCTGGCCGATGTACCAGATAGCCGCGCCCATTCATTTTCAAAAGGCCGCTCATGCGATCACAGACCATTGCCAGATCAATCGTTAATTCATGCCGGGCAATTGCCAGATAGTGATTAGGATTTTTCTGACTCGCTGGCGCGTTCTTAAAATACGGCGGGTTGCAGACAACCACATCCGCATGATCTTTAGCCACGTACTGGTAAACATTGGCAACATCGTCATTGACCACATCATAACGGGCCGTCAGATCATTTAAGGCCACTGATCGCTGAGCCATATCAGCCAGCCGTTCCTGCAGCTCGATCTCATAAAAATGCCCGCCTAGCTTATGATGCAAAAACAGACCGATCGCGCCATTCCCAGCACACAGATCCACGATTTTGGTTTTTTGACGCCGATTTGGCCGCACAAAATCAGCCAGCAGCACGGCATCTAATGAAAAAGCAAAAACTTCACTGGATTGAATGATTTGTACTCCTTGCGCGCTGAGCTGATCAATGCGCTCGTTTGGTTTAAGCTGAACGGTTGTCATATTTTCCCTCACTTGGTTGCTAATAATTTGCTGTAGCGTATATGTTTGCTTGCATGTTTGAGTATGGTTCGTCATACTAAATATATAAAATTACTTTAAAAATTGGGAGTTGTTTAAATGCTCTATGATTTCTTGGTTCATCTGGTCAATCCGCTGTTAACGCTGTTTAATGGTCGGCCTCAGATTGAACATAAAGATCGCCTTCCTGAGGGCAACTACATTATCGTCGCACCGCACCGTACCTGGATGGACCCGGTTCTATTGGCTCTGGCCGTTTATCCTAAAAAATTTACGTTCATGGCCAAAGAAGAGCTATTCAAAGGACGCTTTGCCAGCTGGTTTCTGCGCAAGCTGGGCGCCTTTCCCGTCAACCGCAAAAATCCCGGCCCCTCTGCCATCAAAACTCCGGTCAGGCTGCTGAAAAACAGTGATCGCTCAACTATCATCTTCCCGACTGGCTCGCGCTATTCCAGCAAGATCAAAGGCGGCGCGCTGATCATTGCCAAAATGGCCAACGTGCCGCTGGTGCCCGCCGTCTACCAAGGGCCATTGAAGCTAAGCGGCATCTTTAAACGGCAAAAGCGCAAGATCAGTTTTGGCAAGCCAATCTATATTGACCGCAAGCTACGCCTAACCGATGAGAATCAACAGGAATTGGAACGCCAGATGCAGACGGCATTTGATCAGCTGGACGACGAGCTTGATCCCAATTACCACTACTATATGCCAGAAAAGCCCAAAAACGATGACTTTTAATCAAGCTTAAAGTCCTGACCTTAGCCTGGCAGCTGGCCACCCATAATCGGTCAGACTGGTCAGGATTGGCACCAATACTAATCAAAAAGGATCGATGCAGTGCACCGGTCCTTTTTGATTGCTATTTGCCTGCTTTACGCGCTTGAGCCTTCATCGCTTGCATCATTTGGTGCAGTTTGCGATCTGAAGGTTTTTGGCCCATCTGCATCATCATCGTCCGCAGCATATCTTCAGAAATCGGCGGATTGTTACGCAGGTAGTTTTCCATGTATTTCCGAGCACCAAAGAAGCCAACTAAAAGGCCAACCAGCAGTGCCAGGATGATCAACATGATACTAAGCCCAGTACTCATGGATTTTTCCCCCTTATTTTAGATAACGATACTAATGTTACACGATATCGGCGTCAAATAAAAGGCGCATTCGATGAATTAGTCATCACGCAGCCCTTTTTTACGTTGAATCTGCCGAACTTTTTCCGGAGTGACCTCTTTGCCATCCTTATCAAAGATCCGCATCATTTCAATATTTGAGCGAAAAGCTTCCCGGAAATTCTTCAGATATTGATCACGCAGCTGTTTGCGTTCAGCTTTTTCGGCCGCGGTCAGTCCTTCTGTTTTGTTTTTATGCGCCAGCTCATTGATTCGTTTGAGCAGCTTTTCTTGTGCTTTTGAATCAGCCATAATTTTCTTCCCCTCTGCCTGAAACAGTGATTTTTACGTTACTTAGTGTAGCGAACACCGCATTATTTAGCAAGCAATCCGCGTCGTTAAGTTCCAACGAACGTATGTTTGAAAAAATTTTGCGAGTATGATATAATTACTCAAAATCTAAAAATGAGGTGGCAACATGGTAAAAACAGCAGCCAGCAAGCAAATGGCCGTTCTCAGCTATATTCATCAACAGGTCGCCACTCACGGCTATCCGCCAACCGTTCGCGAAATCTGTAAAGCTGTTGGTCTCTCATCTACATCTACCGTTCACGGGCATATCAATCGGCTTATCAAGAAGGGCTATCTGCAAAAAGACCCTTCCAAGCCACGAGCTTTAGAGATTACGCCCGCCGGCATGGACGTCTTAGGAATCGCACCAAAGCAGGAAAAGATTCCATTATTAGGGATCGTTGCTGCCGGTGAGCCGATTCTCGCAGTCGAAGATGCAACTGATTATTTCCCAATCCCGCCTTCGATTCCGGACCACAACGACCTGTTCATGCTGCAGATCCAAGGCAATTCAATGGTCAACATGGGAATCTTAAACGGCGATAAAGTCATTGTTCGGAAGCAGGATACCGCTAAAAACGGCGACATCGTCATTGCCATGAATGATGACAACGAGGCTACCTGCAAGCGTTTCTTCAAGGAAAACGGTCATTATCGCCTACAGCCGGAAAACGACACGATGGCACCGATCATCCTGGACCGGGTAACTATTTTAGGCAAAGTCGTCGGGCTTTTCCGCGACAGCATCTACTAAAAAAGAGATGGGGCAATTCCCACCTCTTTTTTTGTTTTGCTAATCCATCGGCTCTTTTGCATCAGCTTTTTGACTGCTGGAACTGACCGCATCGGGAACGTCTACTTGATGCCCAAACTCCTTTAAGATCTGTTGGTCGTTTTCATTAGGATTTTTCACCTTGCAGGCAACCTCATCCAGATCAACGCGCCAGACATGAACCTGCTTTACCATGTCCTCCGTTAGCGGATGCGGCATTCGTGCCACGTAATGGTGCATCATTACAGTCAGTGCGTGTACTTTGTCTTCAGCTGCCGCCAATTCTTTAACCGTTCCCTTGCCAATTACGCTATGGAAACTGGCACTGAAAAGGCAGTCCCGCGCTGCCGGAAGCAGCTGATAGTCACTGCACATCTCTACGCCAACATGCGGATCAGCCTTCATTAAGCGCGCCCGCTTGCCTGCGTCATTGCCATGAAAGTAAAGGCAAAAATGCTGTTGCTCATCCAGCTCAAAGCCGAAGTGAACCGGCACGATATAGACCGAATCACCGTCCTGTACGCCGAGTTGGGCAACATTACAATGCGTCATCACCCATTCAACCGTATTGGGGTCAAAATAAATATCATCTCTCATCAAAGCCGCCTCTTTTATAATCATTTTTTAATAAATCGTAAACAGGCTAAGCTTAAATTGCAATCTCAATCAGCTTAAAAACTTTACAGCTGATGCTTGTCCACGTATTGACGTTGATGATTTTTTTGGCCGGCTAAGACGAAACGAGCCGGATCCGCGCTGATGTCGTATTCAACGTCTTCCTTATTCATTCCCAGCTGGTCATTAAACTGCTGCTCATAGGCTGCGATCGAAATCAGCTGGCGTTCACTGAGGTCGCCTGCAACGTTGCTTAGTCGTTCTTGATATCCCGGCTGCAGAATTCCGCTGTAAAACTCGCCTTCCGCGCCCGATCCATAGCTGAACAGGCCAATGCGCTGACCAGGCTTTAGCTCAGAATCATTTTGCAAAAGCGACATCAGACCTAGATAAAGCGACCCGGTATAGAGATTGCCGACCCGGCGGCTGTAGTTTTGGCTGGCCAATAGTGCCTTGCGCAGACGCCAGGCCGTTTGGTCATCACGTTCGCCCAAAACGGCCTCCAAGGCTTTCTTACCCATTTTGGTAAATGGCAGATGAAAAGCAATTGCCGCGAAATCATCCAGCTTGCGATCCGTTAACTTCTCGTAGCGATTCAGCGTGTGCTTGAAAAAATCAATATAGACGTTGGTCGAATACTTGCCATCGACCATCGCCTCGGTAGCATAAAGCGGCCGCCAAAAATCCATCACGTCTTGCGAATAGGCAACGCTGGTTCGTTCAATCGCTAAGATCCGTGGGGCAGCCGTAATCAGCATGGCAACCGCTCCAGCGCCCTGCGTTACCTCGCCAGCAGTCTTTAAGCCATAACGCGCTACATCAGCTGCAATTACCAAAACCGCTTTTTCTGGTTCCAGCGCGACCTGACCTCTGGCAAACTGAATCGCTGCCGTTGCAGAATAACAAGCCTCCTTGACTTCCACAGTCCGGACATAGTCATCCAGATTCAACAGTCGCTTGACATAGATCGCACTGGCCTTGGAGTTATCGATTCCCGATTCTGTAGCAACGATAACCGTGGTGATTCGTTCACGATCATCTTCATCCAACAGCTTATCAGCCGCGGCAGCTCCCAGCGTCACGATATCCTGGGTGGGGGGCAAAACCGCCTGCTCGCTTTGGCCAATCCCAATCAGATATTTGTTGGGATCAACACCGCGTACCCTCGCCAATTCCGCCAGATCAATATATTCTGACGTTGTCGCAAACGCCATTTTATCAATTCCAATCTTCATCCGTGCTCACCTAGTCGACATCGGCAATTGGATTCTCTTTAGTTAGGTAGTGCGGTTCGCTTGGGGTCTGACCAAAGTAGTGTTCAATCAATTGCTTGAGCTCGTCCATGGCCTCATGTGTCCGCTGAATCTGCTCTTCATTAATGGCTTCCATAACGATGACCACGTTTTTAGAATCGCTGGTCAGCATCGTGCGTTGGGCATCACGCCAGTTCAGACTGCGGCAGACGGCACCGGCATCGTCATAATAGAGGATCTCGCCTTCCCGGGCTGGATCATCCTTGTCAGCACCGACCGGCTGAAAGCTTTCTCCACCCTTGGCCTTGCCTAGATGCATATCGCCGGCAATCTTATCACGGTCTTCAATGCCAACGGGAACGCCATAACGCAGCGAGATGCTGTTGTAGACGTCAACCAGCGGTTCAATTGGTTCAAAGACATGTCCCTGGCTGGCCCGCTTCAGCAGCGCCTCAACTGAAGCCCGAGCACCTTTACGCTTAGGAAACTTGGCATAGGCTTCGCGCCACTGAGCAACGACTGGATTGTCACGGAAGGTTTCTTCTTTGGTGAACTTAGCTGATTCAGCAGTTGCCCGTTTTAATAATTCAGCCCGTTCTGCCTTGTTCTCATCCGTATCATGATTGTCAATTCCATCAACGTACATAATTGCAATCTCTGCATCTGGAAAAACATCCCAAAAACTTTCATCGACTACGACTCGCTTCATAATAAAACTCCTTTATCCATTTAATATGTCTTTATTATATCTAATATCATCAATAATTTCTTTGACCGCCTGCTTTAACAAAATCCCAGTCTTTTTCCAGATTTTGGCGCATCCGCTGCAGATAGTCATGAGCCTGCTTAGCTTCCTGGGGCGAAAAGCCTTGTAAAGCGACCTCATTTGAATGTTCATTTTCACGAATAATAAACGGGTATAGTTCCGCTCCTTTTTTCGTTACATACATTCGCTTGATCCGATGATTGGCCGGATCAGAACGCCGCACGATTAAGCCGTTTTTTTCCAATTTGGCAACCGCTCTGGCAATCGTCGTCTTATCCATCAAAATTAATTTGGCCAAATCCCGCGCAATAATGCCAGGATGCTCATAGATTCGAACCAAATATACGAACTGTCCCCGTGCCAGCTCTATTTTTTTAAATTCCGCGTTGGCCATGGCATCCAAGGCTCGCGATGCCATTCCCATCTCGCGTAATACATCAATCACCGTCCCGCCACCTTTCATGATCAATATTATATCGATTGTCGGTTGTAATTGCAACTTTAAACTGAAATGTGAAAAATATTCACGTTTTTTCTTATAAAATTTCAATTTAGGGGTTTTCATTTTCGACACGATATAGTAATATAATTAACCGTAAGGAGTGCCGACATTCACTTCTTTCTTGACTACCAGCTATTTGGTGCGGTTCTGTTTCTTTAAACTGCGGGGAATCGTTATCTGATAGCTTTTTTATTTATACATAATTAAAAAACTCGTTTGATTCGCGGTCCGCGAAATCAAGCGAGTTTTCTATTTTATTGATGTCTAGTCCTTGAAATCATTCATCGTTTTATTCAGTAGCCGGTCGACCGTAACATTACCGTGACTGTTGGCATGTCCCTTGGTCCACTTAAAGCGCAGCTGTTTGAATTTAGGCAGCAGCACGCTCACCTCGGCCCAAAGCTCTTGATTGGCAACCGGCTTGCCGCCAGTAGTCTTCCAGCCGCGTCGTGCCCAACCATATAACCGCCCTTTTTTGATCGGATTTAAAACGTATTCCGAGTCAAGAATGCCTTCAATCGGTTCGTTTTGCAGATTTAGCTCAAGCAGGCGCTGCAGACACTTTAAAAGTCCCATAACCTCCATGCGATTGTTGGTCGCACCAAGCTCACCAGCCGTATCAGTGATTTTTAAGCCATCCTCAAACCGAATCAGATAGGCCCAAGCTGCCCGATCGTCTTCATGAACATGATCGCCTCTTCGATTGCCATGATTGCGCGACCCACCATCCGTATAAAAAACAATTTTTGGAATAAAACGTGGCCCCTGCTTTTCGCCAAACAGATCCAGGCTGGTCTGCGTGGCATGCTTAACGGCCCGCGGCTTGCTTTTTTCCGGCTGCTGCAGCCATGCCAAAGCCTCTTCTCTGGTCATAAAGCCCTTGAAGCGCGCGTTGGCAAAGCCAGCAACCTGCTTTTGACATTCAGGCCAGCTGGTGTAGATGCCGGGCTTTTTGCCACGGCGCACGGCATAAAACTTTTTTGAAGCCAAATCAATTCCCCCTGCTATTGTTCTAATGAAACGCCAGAAATCGCGTCCTGCGTCTTATCCGATGTCTGGCTGTCGGCAAGCTGCTCATCTTTTGCAAACGATTAGCATGAAGCGAGACTGCCGATACGCTATCAATTATTTTACCATCTACGATCACATGTTCAAAATCATGGGTTTCGCCAAGCCCACAGATTCGCTCAACGTCTTCGATAATCTGTAAGACTTTCAGGCATTGAGATTGCACATCCCAAATTGCATAATATGGCGAATAATTGAATCCCGCGCAAAATCGTTCCTAATTTATCTTAAAGGTAACCGTTCCAAATCACAAAGAATGCTAAAATAAAATTAAAAATAAAGCAGAAAGGGATGATTGGATGCGCAGACATCATCAACAATCAGCAACCGCTAAAGATGAGCAGATTGAGCACTTCAACGCCGCACCTGATACTGGCCTGAGCAAGGATCAGGTGGCGCATCGCACCCAGGCCGGCTTGACCAACACCGCCATCAATACGACCTTCAAAACCACGCGGCAGATCATCTACAGCAACACGTTTACCTTTTTTAATTTAATTTTCGTTGTTTTGGCAGTCTTGCTGGTGCTGGTTCGTTCATACAAGGACATGACTTTCCTACCTGTTATCGTTGCCAACACCGTTATTGGCATTATCCAAGAATTGCGGTCCAAAAAAGTGCTGGAAAAACTGACAGTGCTAAATGCAGCCAAGGCGACGGCGATTCGTGATGGCAAACCGATTCAGCTGCCAACTGATCAGCTGGTGCTGGATGATATCATCGAGTTGAAAACCGGTCAGCAGATTCCAGCCGATGCGCAGCTTTTAACCGGTTCGCTCAACGTCAATGAGTCGCTGCTGACTGGGGAAGCTGATGAGATCACCAAACATCCCGGCGACAATCTGATGTCAGGCAGCTTTGTCGTTTCCGGTTCGGCACGGGTTCGCTTGACGCATGTCGGTGCTGATTCATATGCCGCCAAGCTGACGGCTAAAGCACAGAAAATGGATACTACCGAAGAATCAGCCATGATCAAATCGCTCAATCGGCTGATCAAATTCGTCGGCATCATTATTATTCCAATTGGTGCCGCGCTATTTTATGAATCATACGTGCATAATGGCAACCCGCTTAAACAAAGCATCGTTTCCATGGAAGCAGCCTTGATCGGCATGATTCCTGAAGGGCTCTACCTTTTGGCAACCGTCGCGCTGGCTTTGAGTGCCATGCGCTTGGCACAGCAGCGGGTTTTGCTGCACAGTATGAAAAGCATTGAGACACTGGCCCGCGTTACGGTGTTGTGCGTTGATAAAACCGGGACGATCACCGAAAATCAAATGCAAGTTCAGCGTTTCTTTACTGCCCAGCAGGCTCCGATTGACGACCATCAGCTGCGCAGCCTGATCAGTGATTTTTGCGCGGCCATGCCTGGCGACAACTCAACGATGAAAGCCATGAAAGAATACTTTACGCAAGGCAGCGGCCGCCAAGCTGATCAGATCGTGCCGTTCAGTTCAGCCTGGAAGTACTCGGGCGTGGGCTTTGGCAATGAAAGCTACGTCTTAGGCGCCCCAGAAATGGTACTAAGAGACAGTGTCGCCATGTTTAGCAATGAATTTGAGCCATATGCCAAGCAAGGCTATCGGGTCCTGGTATTTGGGCAGTATCAAGGTCAGTTGAGCAAAGCTAGTCTTAGCGCTCCAGTTATCCCACTAGGATTCGTTTTGCTGAGAAATCCCGTCCGCAAGACTGCCCCCGCCACCTTCCGCTATTTTGCCGAACAAGGCGTCAAGATCAAGGTTATCTCGGGTGATGATCCATTAACGGTTGCCAGCGTAGCCAAACAGGCGCAGATTGAAGGCGCGCAAAACTGCGTAAGCGCGGCTGCCTTAACTGATCGCGAATACGAAAGTGCCTTACAGCGCTATACGGTTTTTGGCCGAGTGACGCCAGATCAAAAGCAAA
Source organism: Lactobacillus sp. MRS-253-APC-2B (assembly GCF_012843675.1). Classification (GTDB taxonomy): domain Bacteria; phylum Bacillota; class Bacilli; order Lactobacillales; family Lactobacillaceae; genus Limosilactobacillus; species Limosilactobacillus pulli. The sequence continues at coordinate 33,321 of NZ_JABAFO010000002.1, read as the reverse complement.
AGTTCGTCACTGCGCTGCAAAAACAAGGTGAAGTCGTTGCCATGACCGGCGATGGCGTCAATGACATTTTAGCCATGAAACGAGCGGATACCAGTATTGCCATGGCTTCAGGCAATGAGGCCACCATGAATGCCGCTCAGATGGTGCTGCTTGATTCTGACTTTGCCAAAATGCCGCAGGTCGTCGCGCAAGGACGGCAGGTTGTCAATAACATCGAACGATCAGCCAGTCTGTTTTTGGTCAAGAACATCTTCTCACTGCTCTTGTCCATCTTTACGCTGATCTTTGCATTCAACTACCCGCTCGATCCTTCCCACATCACGCTGATCAGTCTGTTTACGATTGGGACGCCTTCATTCCTGCTGGCCCTGGAAACCAATCATCAGCGCATTCATGGCAAATTTTTGCCCAACGTTTTGCGTCGCGCCCTGCCTGGTGGGATCACTGATATGTTTACCGTTGGCGTCATTGTGGTTTGCGGAGCCTTGTTTGGCCTCAGCCGCCAAGACATCTCAACGGCCTCAACCATGATTCTGGCCGCGGTCGGCTTTATGGTGCTCTACCAGATCTGTCATCCACTTAACAAATTCCGCAGCATCATCTTTTATGGCTGCATCATGGGTCTTTTAGTCTGTGCGTCGCTGTTTGGCAGTCTGTTTGGCATTGACCACGTTTCGGCAGTTGCCCTGGGATTTGCCTTCGTACTTTCTTTGACCGGCGATTCCAGTCTGACCCACCTGACGCGCTGGACGGATCTGGTTTACGAGCACTTTTTCGCCAACCTTGGTCAAAAGCCTAAACATGCCATGCAAAAGTGAACTAGCAGCGTTTCCAACAGTTCAGTCAACCATCTTGACGGCTGCGCTTAAAAGTCAGCAAACAATTAAAGACGGATCCCGCATTCCGCGTGATCCGCCTTTTTGATAACTTAGAATCCTTGTGTGGAACGGTTGTAATAGATCAGATGCTGCTCAAGCGTGGTGGGTTCAACAATCAGTTTAGTAACGCTGCAGTTTTCTGGCTCCAGAATCGTCAAGCCTGGCGCATGCGTGGCACTGGCTGCAAACGAACGGACCGTAAAGCCATGCGTAACGACTACGACCCGCTCGTTGGGATGCTGAGCCGTAACGTCTTTAATAAAGTCCTGGACCCGTTTTTCAACATGTGTAAACGTCTCGCCATGGGCAACGGCAGCATATTCAGGACGTACATCCTTGACAAACGTCGAAAACAATTCTGGATATTGATTCATCAGATCAGCATTCGGTTGACCATCCCAGTCCCCATAAGAAATCTCAAGTAAACGCCTGTCTTCGATGACCGGCAGCTGCGCCTCCTCATTTAAAATCGCCGCGGTCTGCTTGGTGCGTTCCAAAGGCGAAACATAAAGCGCGTCAAAATCGCGCAAATCAAAATTCTGGGCCAAAAGCTGCGCCTGCGCCCGTCCCTCATCAGTGAGATAGGTCTGCGGCGTATTAATGGTTCCCTGCTTAAGCCCGGCCGCATTGGCAAAGGTGCGACCATGGCGAATGATATAAAATTCGGTCATATTCTTTTCCTTTCGACTTTAGTTTTTGGTCATTATACCAGAATCAAATTTATTATTGACGTTTTTTTGCAATCAGATTATAATTTTGTTAACGATAAATAATAATTTGATGAGGAGGGAACTGAACATGCTGTTAAACAATTTTGATTTTGCATTGATGGTTTCCTCATCATGGTCTTCCCGCGTTTAGAAGGCCGCATTTTGAGTTGGCCTTCGCGATAAGTGAGGTCAATTCAAATCCGAGACTGAATTTGGATGGCACTCACTTAATCAAGTGGGTGCTTTTTTATTTTAAGATTTGGAGGAATGACAATGACTGTCTATAATTTTGCGGCTGGTCCGGCTGTGCTGCCAAAAGAAGTTCTTAAAAAAGTTCAAGCTGAATTGTTAAATTTCAATGATTCTGGCATGAGCATTCTGGAAATCTCGCACCGTTCTCAGCTGTTTGTCGATGTTTATGAGGATGCCAAGGCGCGCATCTACAAATTGATGAATCTGGATGATCATGAATATGACGTCTTATTCATGCAGGGCGGCGGCACCACGCAGTTTACGGCCGTACCATTAAACCTTACCTATCAACATCATCGCGCCGCTTATATCGACACTGGTCACTGGTCTGAACGCGCCGTTGAAGAAGCACGCTTGCTCAAAGGCGTGGAAGCCGATATTCTAGCCTCCTCTAAAGGCCAGCACTACACCACCCTGCCAAAAGTACCAGCCATTCCACAAGATACCTATGACTACGTACACATTACGACCAACAACACCATCATGGGTACGGCTTGGCAAGAACTGCCGGAAACTAACGGTACGCCGCTGGTTGGCGACCTTTCTTCCAACTTCTTAGGTCAAGACTATCCGTTTGAAAAATTCGATCTGATGTATGCCGGTGCGCAAAAAAATCTGGCTCCTGCTGGCGTCACGATCGTAATCTTGAAAAAGTCGCTGCTGGGTCATGTCAAGGGGCTGCCAAGCATGCTCGACTACACCAAGCAGGCCGCTAAAAAGTCCGCGCTCAACACGCCGCCCGTCTTCCAAATCTATGTTGCCGGGCTGGTTTTGAAATGGATCGATGAACAAGGTGGTCTTAAGGCCATGGACGCTCGCAACCGCAAGAAGGCCCAATTGCTGTACGACTGCCTGGATAACTCCAAGCTGTTTAAAAACAATGTCGATCCTCGCTATCGTTCGCTCATGAACGTGCCATTCGTAACTGGCGACGCGCAACTGGATGCTAAATTCGTCAAAGAGGCCCAGGAACACGGTCTATTGAATCTAAAAGGTCACCGACTCGTTGGCGGCATGCGGGCAAGTATCTATAACGCCATGCCATATGATGGTGTCGTTGCTTTGTGTGACTTTATACAGCAATTCGAAAAAGAAAATCGCTAGGAGGAATCTTTCATGTACCAGATCAAAACCTATAACGCTATTGCTCAAGCCGGACTTGATGAATTTACGGCTGATTACCAGATCAATAATCCCGAGGCTCAACCGGATGCCTATATGATTCGCAGCGTGGATCTGCATGATCATGAATTTCCCAAGAGTCTGAAAGTTATCGCGCGCTGCGGGGCCGGCTTTAACAATATCCCATTAGACAAAGCTCTTGAAAACGGCACGGTCGTCTTCAACACGCCTGGCGGCAATTCCAATGCCGTTAAGGAACTGGTCGTCGCCTCGATGATCATGGCTAGCCGGAACATCATCGCTGCCATTCAATGGAGTGCCAATGCCAAGCCTGGTGCCGATATTACGCTGCGAACCGAAAAGCAGAAGACCAGCTTCAACGGCACTGAGCTTTTAGGCAAGCGCATCGCCGTTATTGGCATGGGCCACGTTGGCTCGCTGGTTGCCAACGCCGCCGTTGATCTGGGCATGGACGTCATCGGCTATGACCCTTATCTTTCCGTTGAATCGGCTTGGCAGCTGGAAAGTCAGGTCAAACGCGCACAGACAATTGCCGATGCTATCAAAGGCGCCGATTTCGTAACGGTTCACGTTCCTAAAAATGAAGAAACCACTGGACTGATCGGCACGGAAGAATTAAAGCATTTCAAGCACGGCGCCGTTTTGCTCAACTACTCGCGACTGGGAATCGTTGACAATGCCGCTGCCGTCAAGGCCCTGGCTGATGGCACGCTGAAAAAGTACTACACTGACTTCAGCGAGGCTCAGATTCTGAACAATCCCGATATCGTCATCATGCCGCATATCGGCGGCTCAACGGTCGAAGCTGAGGTCAAGTGTGCACAGATCGCGGCTCATGAAATCATGACCTATCTGGAAACCGGCAACATCAAAAACTCGGTCAACCTGCCAGATGTGGCTGCCCCCTTTGCCAGTCCTGATCGTTTCACGCTGATTCACAAAAACATCCCGAACATGCTGGGGCAGATTTCGACGTTTATGGCCGATGAAGGCATCAACATTGAAAACCTGGTCAACCGTTCGCGCGGCAATTATGCCTATACGATGCTAGACGTTTCGAACCTCACGCCGGCAACCGCGCAAAAAGTGATTGACCGTTTAAGCCAAGTCGATGCCATCACCCGCGTCCGCTTGATTCATCACGACTAGTCCGCCCAATCAGCAGCCATAAGTTTAACCACTTATCTTAATTTATTTGCTCAATATCAAAAGACCACCCGCAAATTGGCGCTGGTGGTCTTTTTACATAATCTGATCTTTTAAATTGTTTTAATTATTCAAGCAGATGCTGCTCTTTGAGAATTTCTTCGATCCAAGTTCCCTTTAGCTTGCGCAACGCGGTCTTGGCAGCCAGCTTTGGTACCGGCAGATCCATCTCCGGCAATGTCTTCTTGTCACTCAAGTAGTACAGAGCCCGCAGTTCTTGGCGGATGTCAAAGACAGAATCAAAGACTTCAGGAACGCCGCGATCAACGTTAAAGAGCGTGTAGACAGCTTCCATCGCGGTCCGAACCGAGTATTCCGTGGTAAAGACCGTGTCGCGAGTTGGTGATTCGGCAAAGTTGCCCAAGAAGGCCAGATTTTGCGATCCCTTTGGCACAACTGCCGGCCGATCGCCCTTTTTACGCAGCTGGAAGTAACTGGTAACGTAAGGCATGTAGACAGGTACGGTATTGACGTCGTTTTCGGCATAGCCTTCAATGTCGTCAACTGGAACGCCCAGGTGGTAGAGCAATTCTTCAGTAATCTCCTTGCCTGAGCAGTCCACGATCCGTTTCTTGATGTAGTTGCCTTCCGTGTCGGAATAAAGCGCATAGATCCAGACAACCGTTTCATCCGGCTTTTGGTCCTTAAAGTGCGGCTGTCTGTGAATCGTAAAGCTCAGCATCCAGTTCGAGTCGGTAACCGTGATGATCCCACCGGTGTTGACCTTGCCATCATAAAGACTGCGCTTGGTCAGCCGTTCAAAGTATGGCGCCAGCTTGCGATTCTTGAGCGTTGCCGTAGCTGAGATGAACCAGGCACGGTCAGGAACGTTCTTACAAAAGACGTCAGGGTGACCAAAATCGGCATCCTGATAGGAAAGATTCTCCCACAGCTTCCAACTTGGTCCTAAGCTGTGCGTGATCGGTGCCGGCGTGTTCTGATCGCCATAGGTTGAACTCTCAGTAATTGAGCCATTGGTAACAAAGACATAATCGTTGTCGGTCAAGACGATTTCTTCATCCTTGCCATCCTTAGTCAGCAGAATCTTTTTGGCAATCTTCTTGTCATTGCTGGTATCAACCAAGACATTGTTGACCACAGTGTCGTATTGAATGTCGACATTATGAGCCTGCAGATATGCCAAGACTGGCTTAGTCATTGACTCATACTGGTTGTATTTGTTGAATTTCAAGGCGCTCAGCGTTGGCAGCCCATCGATATGGTGAATATAGCGCATGCAGTAGCGCCGCATTTCAATCAAGGAGTGCCACTTTTCAAAGGCAAACATAGTAGACCAGTACAGCCAGAAATTGGTGTCAAAGAACTCATCTGGGAACCAGTCGCCAATCGTCTTGCCCTCTAACTCATCTTCTGAAGTCAAAACCAGCTTAACGATATATTTTGAAAACTTCTCGACGCCATACTTGCCATCACTAGGTACCCGATCGCCGCGATTATGAATCAGACGGCAGTTTGATGAATTGGGATCATCCTTGTCCAACCAGTAGTATTCATCCAGATAAGAGGCGCCTGGGATTTCCAGGGAAGGAATTGAGCGATACATGTCCCAAAGGCATTCAAAGTGGTTTTCCATTTCTCGACCGCCCCGAATGACATACCCAACGCCAGGACGCTTCTCGCCATCAAGTGAGCCCCCCGCAACCGGCAGCTCTTCTAAGATGTGAATGTTTTCGCCAGGCATCTGAGCATCACGAATCATGAAGACGGCCGCTGCCAAGCCGGCCAGCCCCCCACCAATAATATAGGCGTGTTTTTGTTCGATTCCCTCAGGCTTGCGAGGACGTGCAAATGCTTCATAATTACCGTTGGAATAATACATAAAAACCCCTCCAGTGTAAAATAATCCTTGCGAAAGCGATAACATCAGTTCATACGTTTAGTATAGCGCTTACATAATATAGCGACAAGTTCAGATTACCGATCTGTTTATTAATGAACCAGATTAACTAAAATGTACAGAAATCGTCCAGCAAAACATTTCGAAGCTGCATTAGGTGTCCCAACTTTTCAATTTCTAATAATTACTAAAAACCCCAAAACCTATCATTTCAAGGCTTTGGGGTTTCTAGTTAGTTATAGATGTCTCTGAAAAAGGAGAGTACAGGATTTGAACCTGCGCGCCCGCTCAACACGGGTTCGCCGGATTTCGAGTCCGGTGCATTACCACTCTGCCAACTCTCCATAATTCAACGCTAATTAGTATAGCGAATTTTTACAGATTTGACAAGAGTGATAAGTAATTATTTTTGAATTTCAGCCAGCCAATTCATAAAGCGCTCTTTTTGCGAGTTGGCAATCAGCCACCAGCAAAGCGCCAGCAACAAACCAGCCCAGACGTCACTAGCGTAGTGAACGTGTAGATAAACGCGTGAGTACATAATCAAAAAGATCCAGCTAGCTCCAATGATACCAAGCAGTATCTTGACCCATCTAGATTTAAGCCGTGGCCATACCAATGCGAGCAGCGTTAAAACAAAGATTGCCGTGGCAAAGGTATGACCGCTAGGAAAACTATAGCCGCCAATCTTTTCTAACTGATGCGCCGGCCGCGGCCGCATCACACTGCTCTTAAATGCAATCACCAACAAATAGCCCACAAACTGCATGGCACCATACCACATGCTGTCGCCTAGGCGCTTTTTCCACCATAAAATCAGCATCATTATCAGCGTTACCGGTCCTAGAAACTGTGGCGAGCCGAATGCGGTGATCAAAAGCATGACGCGAGTTTTCATAGCAGTGATTGGCATCGTTAAAGCAAAGCCAGCCTGGTCCATGGTTTTGATCTGGGAATCATGACGCAAAACGGCAAACATGAAAGCCAGAAAAAACAAACCACAGACAACGCCAAAATCAATCCAACGCGACTTTTTCATAATCAAAATCCTCTCAAAACTATGCATCTAAATTAGTATTTTACTATTTTTCCATTCCTTTACCAATGTTTATTCTCGACCAGTCATTACTTCAGATTGCTTCTTTTGAGCCAAGCTGCTCAGACACGCCGGCAACGCTAATTTAACAGCCAATCATTGATCTTAAAAACATCCTGACTCGTCAAAAAAGCTTTGGCTGTTCTAAGATCAGTCTTTTCTATTCTATGCCTTTTCAATCAGACAGGCCACGCCCATGCCGCCACCGATGCACAGGCTGGCAATCCCAGTCCGCGCATCGAGATCCTGCATTTCATGAATCAGCGTCACCAGAATTCGAGCTCCGGAACAGCCCACCGGATGCCCCAGTGCCAACGCACCGCCACGGGGGTTGACACGCTGTTCGTCCAGCTTGAGCCGCCGCAGACAGGCAACTGATTGTGAGGCAAAGGCTTCGTTGATTTCATACAGGTCAATATCATCACGGCTGATACCATTGTCCTTAAACAATTTTTCAATTGCGTAGGCTGGCCCTAATCCCATATAGGCCGGGTCAATACCAACCAGGGTCGCAGCTTGCCACTCGGCTAAAGGCTGCAGTCCATATTGTTTTACTGCCGATTCAGAAGCCAGCATCACGGCTGCTGCCCCATCGTTAAGTCCCGAGGCATTCCCCGCCGTAACCGTTCCTTGACTGGTAAATGACGGCTTTAGCTTTTGCAGCGCTTCAAGTGAGGTATCCGCGCGCGGGGCCTCATCTTCTTTAACAATCACCGTGCCTTTGCGGGTTGGAACCTCGACTGGGACAATTTCACGATCAAACGCATGACTGGCTTGTGCCGCAACTGCTTTTTGATGACTGCGCAAGGCAAATTCATCTTGCGCTTGACGACTGATTTGATCAAGCTCAGCAACGTTTTCAGCGGTAATTCCCATTGGATAGTTGTTTTCAACGTCAATCAAGGCATCTTTTTGTAAAGCATCGATTAGTTGTCCATCCCCAAATCGATAGCCGCCACGAGCCTGATTTAAGATATAAGGCGCCCGCGACATGCTTTCCATCCCACCGGCAATCACAATCCGCGCTTGATTTGATTGAATCAGACTGGCTGCCAGATTAACACTTGACAATCCAGAGCCGCAGACGTCATTAATCGTAATTGCGGGCGTGGCATAGTCCAACCCGGCTTTAACTGCGGCTTGACGAGCTGGATTCTGGCCAGCGCCAGCTTGAATTACGTTGCCCATTAAAACTTGATCAATCGCCTCTTTGGTCACGCCGCTGTCTTTGACGACGGCTTCGATTGCAACTGCGCCAAGCTCCACGGCAGAAACGGCCGCTAAAGACTTGCCAAATTTACCAATTGGCGTTCGCCGGGCAGCAACAATATATGTTTTTTCCATTAAGCTTCCCCCACAATATGAAATCTTGCAAACGTAACCTAGTTTATCGATTTTCGTTGTCCAGTGCAATTAATTGCCCCATTAATTAATGACCACCTTTTGCGCTGCGGTTTATCAATCGTAAATCGTCAAAAAGATGATTAATGATTGTCAATACCTGCTGAATATATGGTAAAGTTTTTACGAATATACGTGAGGTGATTAATATGTTTTGGATAATTGCAACCGGCTGTGTGCTGCTGGCCGTTTTAATGCCGATCTACTGGAAACGCCATCCAGAAATCAAGACCACGCCTAAGGGACTGCTGATCTTTAAATTGGCTGCCTGGGGCCTGGCTGCTATCATGATTGTCTGCGCGCTTTTATTTGAGCAAAAATAATCAAACTGACATCCCGTTATCGGCAGCTTTCAGTAATATGAAAACAGTGCCATTGCAAGCTTAATCATCAGCCTGCCGTGGCACTGTTTTGGTTTTATCTTAGTTGCGTTTGCGCAGTTCGGCCCGAATATTGGCAACATCGCTGGCTTTACCGGTAAAAATCAAATGGTCGCCAGGTTCGATCACCGTCGTCCCCCTTGGAATCAGCCACTGACTGCCACGACGAATCCGGCTGACCGTTATCTTGTCAATAAACGGCAGTGCCTGCAGCTGCTGGCCGGTATAGCGACGATTGCGAACCACGACTTCATAAAGGCCGGCTTCGGTACTGTTAAGCATCGTCATGATTGATGGCGATTCAATCAGCGCTCTTAAAACGCTCGTTTGGACGTTATAGACGTTAAAGATCTCAACGCCCAGTTTTTGCAGTTTGTTGCGCTGATCCTCATCCAGATTGCGCTGATTCTGACCGGCAATCACGCGGCTGACATGGTGTGCCTTAGCCAGTTTGGCCAGCCGGAAGTTTTTGGCATCGTCCAGATAGTCAATCGCCATGATGTCACAGTCAAAAAGCTTTTCTTTTTCCAGCGCTGCTTCACTTAGTTCCGGCAAATAGGTCAGGTTCTTGACTTCACTGTCGTAGGTCTTGTAGTTATCTTTACTGTCAGTTACCATGCGCACCTCATACCAGTTGCGTGACAGCTGTTGAGCCACTGGAACACTGAAAACGTTGGTCCCCAAAAAGACAACGCGCTGCTTGACTTTGTCTTCTGGAGCCAGTCGATAAACCGAGTTGAAAACGATTGGCGCAATAATGCAGACGATTACAGCCGCCAGCACAAAAGCATCTGACTGGGTACTGGTGATGGCATGCAGATTACGGGCAACTTGCAGCGTTGGTAAAACCAGCGTAATTGTCGTTACCAGCAAAAAACCGCCCGCAAAGGCATTACGACCATTAAAACGTTGTCTGAACACCAACATTGGGGTCAACTTTGCCAAGACAAAGCAGATTACCAGTACCGGAATCAGCGCCAGAGCATGCGGATTGACCAGCAGCGTACGCAGATTCAATTTAACACCGGTCATCAAAAAGAAGATCGGAATAAAGAAGCCATAGCCGATTGACGTCAGCTTATCTTGCGTCGTCTCGCTTGGTTCCAGCAGCTTCATAACCATCCCGGCTAAAAAGGCTCCCAGGATATTTTCGGCCCCCACCGTTTCGGCCAGCGTTACCAGCGTAAAGATCAAGAAAAAGGCCAAACGAATATCCAGCTGCGTAGTCGCTTTGGTTACTTTGTTAAACCAGATAAAGGGCTGCTTGAACCGATTCAAGAGTACGATGGCTGCCAAAAACAGCAAAACGATCATCCACAATCGCCCAGCATTGCCACCATTGATCGAGGCATAGACCGTTAACGAAAGCATCGGAATTACCTCACCCAAAACCGCTGTTAGTAAAATTGTCTGTCCCATGGGGCGGCTGAGAATCTCTTTTTCTTTCAGCGTTGCAATTACTACACCTAGCGCCACTGTTGAAAAGATAATCGTCGCCAGCAAAACGTCGCTGAACATCCCTGTCATCTTAAGGATCATTGCCAGTACAAACGCCGTCAGCATGATACCGGCAAACGATTCAATCGCCAAATTAACCGGTGACTGATGATCTCTTTTAACCCCCGGTTGTTTTTTGAACAGACTGAAATTAATTTCCATCCCGGACAAAAACATCAAGACAATCACACCCAGACTCGATAAAAAAGTCAGGTCACGGGTCTGCACCACTAGGTTAAGGCCGCTCTTGCCCAAAATAATCCCAACGATGATTTCGGCAACTGCAGTTGGTACGCTGGCAACCTTAAAGCGTGCCATCAATATTGGAATCAGCAAGGCTGAAAACATAATAATAAACATTGAAAGCTGTTCCATTATTTAATTTCCTCCACTTTTTGTTTAATTTTATTGATTACTTGGTTTAAAATAAATACATAAAGTTACAAAATCAAAATAAGGGGACCTGAATATGTCACAAAAACTCTCGGCATGTACCAGTATCTTGATTGGTAAAAAAGCCAGCCGCGATGGTTCGATCATGATCGGCCGCAATGAAGATGCCAAGGCAGCCTGGCCAAAGCGTCTGGTCGTCCATGCTCGTGGCGAGATGCCATCACAATTCATTTCCAAGGACACCAAGCTTGAGCTTACACTGCCCAAAATCAGCGCCCGCTATACGGCTACCCCAGAATGGACCGATAAATATGGCCTGTTTGAAGAAGCCGGTATCAATGAATACGGCGTAGCGATGAGTGCAACTGAAAGTGCCTATTCCAACGACCTGGTTTTAGGATACGATCCACTCGTTAAAGAAGGTTTGAACGAAGAAGCTATGGTTACCGTTGTTTTGCCATACGTCAAGACTGCGCGTGAAGGGGTTCAGCGTTTGGGTCAACTGGTGGCCAAATACGGCACCGGTGAAACCAATGGTATTTTGTTTGCCGATGATGACGAGGCTTGGTATCTGGAAACCGGGGCTGGTCACTACTGGGTTGCTCAGCGCATTCCCGATGACTGCTATGCCGTAGTTGCCAACCAACTGGCAATTCAAGAAATCGACTTTAACGACCCAGACAACTTTATGTACCATCCCGGTATTCAGGAATTCGTTGAAAAGAATCATCTGAATCCACACCCTGGCACCTTCAACTTCCGTCAGATCTTTGGTACGGCTGACCGCTCTGATGCCGTCTACAGCGAACCGCGCGTCTGGTATGGGCACCAAATGTTCAGTCCCAAAGCTGCTCAAAACGAACAGCCAGAAGACACCGAGCTGCCGTTTTTGATGAAGCCCGAACGTCAGCTTTCAATCTTTGATGCTCAGGCCTACCTTGGCTCACATTATGAGGGTACGCCATTTGATCCAATCGGTACTGGTTCTGAAGAAGAAAAGCACCGCTACCGTCCAATCAGTCTGGCCAAGACTCAAGAAGCCCACATTCTGCAGACGTCGCGGGCCTCTAAGAACAGCATTCACTGGATTGCCATGGGGGTTGCCAATGAATCAACGTTTGTGCCGTTCTTTAGCAACATCAATGACACGCCAGCTCCGTATAAGCGTGGCAAGCTGCCAGCTCAGCTCAATTCAGCATACTGGATCTTTAAGCATGCCAGCGTCTTGGTTGACAGTCATCTGCATGATTTTCTACCAATGCTCAGAGACGTGCAAAAAGACTGCAATGCCAAGGCAATTGCGATGATTCAAGCAACTGACGAAAAAGCAGCCAGTCTGGCAGGTGCCAAATTGACCAATTATTTGACGCGGCAGTCTGAAAACTTTGCTACCGACGTTTTGAATGCCTATCGTCAATTAAGTCTTGAATTGATCACCAAGATGACCGATTACTGTCCTTTGAATTTTAACACAGATGAAAATCTATAATCACTAATTCACTTAATCAATTGGTCAACCGCGATCTGCTCGCCGGTTGACCTTTTTTAATGTTTGAATGACGGCCAGATTACCAAGCTGGGACAATTCGCCCGGGTATAGCAATTACTTTTTTATCAAGTCTAAATAGGCTAAAATAATTAAGTATGTTTAAAGGTGCTTTGCTGAATCCGTTTGGCTCGGCGCAACAATTTAAAGTGAGGTTTTTAACATGATCGGAATCTGGGCCAATGTTGGTGCAGTAGTCGTTGGGACGGCAATCGGCTGTTTTTTCAAGCAGTTTCTGCAAGAAAAGTATATCGAGACCCTCTGGATTGCCCTGGGTTTTGCAGCTTTAGGCGTGGGACTGCAGTCGGTGATCAGCAATATGCCAAAGAGTCATTATCCTGTTTTGTTCATCATCAGTCTGGCAGTAGGCATTCCTTTAGGGACATACTGGCAATTAGATGACCGCTCTAACCACTGGCTCAGCACGCGCTTTACCTCCAAGCTTGGTGAAGGCGTGGCCACGGCAAGTTTTTTGGACTGCATTGGTGCTTTGGGAATCCTGGGGCCTGTCGTTGCCGCAACCAATGGCAATCAGACCATGCTTTATACCAACGCCATGCTGACGCTAGTGTGCGGTATTATTTTTGGGACCGGCTTTGGCTGGGGCATGCTTTTGGAAACGCCAATTATATTGATTTGGTTCGGTGGTATCTATTTGATCGCTAAATTTTTATCTGCCAGTTTCTTTTCGAATGCTTTTGTTGTGGAAGAATCGATCGTCGGCGGCTTTTTGATTGCGGCATCTGGTTTTTCACTCTTAAAGATCAAAGAGTTTAAAACCTTGGATATGTTGCCGTCCTTATTAGGCCCCTTGTTGTTCTTTTTATTTAAAAATATTTTGTAAAACATAAATAACGCTGTATTAAGCTTTCATCGAGCTTGACACAGCGTTATTTGTTATTTTTGATAGTTGTTTAGCAGAATGAGAACCAGCCACAATGTGCGTAGTGAACGCGAGTTGCCCGGTACATTGAAAATACTGGGTAGCAGCTGTAGCGGTAGTTGTAGCAGCTAAAGTAGTGAACTCGAACGACAACAATTACAACCACATTGGTACAGGTTAGCGCGGTTGATGCCGTTGGTGCAGTAGGAGCCGTTGGCGCGGTTGGTGCAGTAGCAGCAGTGGCTGCCGTAGCCACCGTCGCTGCCCGCGTACCGTCTCCTGGAATGCCAGGAATCCCAGGTTTGCCAGGAACGCCAGGCTTGCCGGGAATAATCGTCCAGCCATCGCCTGAAACCGAGCCGCCTTGAGCCTTAGTTGCCGTCTTAGCAGTTGATGCGGTCGTCCCTTTTTGTGCGGTCTGGCCAACTGAAGCCGTTGAGCTGACCGCAGCCGGTGTCAGCGTGTCGGCAACCGCCTTACCGATACCGGTTTGCGATAAAATTAAAATGGCGGCTGGAACAACTGCATATTTGCAAAGCTTTGAGATCTTCATTACTTTCTTCCTTTCTTAATTCAGTTCCTGACGCAAAACGTTCACGATTCGCTCGGCAGCATGGCCGTCACCATAAGGATTTTGAGCTTTGGCCATCTGATCATAGCGTGCCGGATCATTCAAAAATGCATTAAGCCATTTTGAAATCTCTTTGGCATCCGTACCGACCAATTTGAGCGTACCGGCTGCAACGCCTTCTGGACGTTCAGTAGTATCACGCAAAACCAAGACCGGCTTCCCCAGAGAAGGTGCTTCTTCTTGAATGCCGCCGGAATCCGTCATGATCAGCCAGCTGCGAGCCGCTAAATTGTGAAAGTCGATAACGTTCAAAGGTGCAATCAGATGAACGCGATTATTATCATCAAACGCTTGATGAGCTGCCTTTTGAACATTGGGACTTAAATGAACCGGAAAAACAACTTCAACTTCAGGGTGGCTTAAAACAAAATCATTGATGGCATCAAAAGCTTCCTGCATCGGGGCTCCTTGATTCTCACGACGATGCATCGTTAAAAGAATCAACTTAGCATCCGGCTGAATCTGATCAAGAATCGGCATTTGCCATTGATCTTTGATGGTGTGAGCCAGCACGTCAATGGCGGTAGTGCCCGTTATGTATATCTGCTGGTCATTATGATGCTCTTTCAGCAGATTTTGCCGGCTCCGTTCGGTTGGTGCAAAATACCACTGTGCAATGGTATCAGTCAGCTGACGATTGATCTCTTCAGGAAAAGGATCATATTTTTCCCAGGTTCGCAGCCCTGCCTCAACGTGGCCAACCGGAATCTGTTGATAAAAAGCCGCCAAGCTGGCAGCCAATGTCGTGGTCGTATCACCATGAACCAAAACGGCATCCGGCTTGATCTTTTGGAACAGCTGCTCCATTTGCGACAAGGCGCTAACCGTAATTTTGCTTAAATAAGTCCTTAAACCACGAATCTTTAAACAGAAAATAAAAAAAGCACCTGGAAAATCCAGATGCTTAATTAAATATTTCGTTTAGTATAATAAGTGTTTCTTAATTCTTAGTGTCACGGCAGAGTACTGATCGTCTGCTTTTTGCATGCAATGAAGTCAATTGCAATGAGCTGCTGGTTGTCTGCGCAATCGCGGACTGATCCGACTGGACGGTCCATGTTCGATCGGCACTGCGAACATAGCTTTCTCCTGATGGCATGTCTTCTAGATCCATCTGTAAGCGATGGTGGCGAACCACATAATGGGATCCATTTTGCTCAAAGGCTGCTTGATAGGCATTACGATGGTTCAATATCTTGAGCAGCTGTTTTCGATTATCGACTCTGATGTACTCGCCACGATAACGACCAGTGCCAAAAACGACGTACCGATAGTCATCCGGTGTGCTGGTCAGTTTTTCTTGATCCGCCGCCGTTTGATATCGATAGACGCGGTTGACCAATGGATGAAACTGCAAAAAGCGATAGTGGCAATACCCCCAAAATGACATTACCAAAACCACCAGCAGCAACGTTACGATTTCGACAAAATGCTTTTGCCTTTGCATTTTTATCCCCCTGTTTAAAAAGTGCCCGACTTAATGCAAGCCGTCTGCACGTATATCTACGATAACCTTTGGCAAAGCAAATTTGCAAATATTATTTTACTGATTTTGTAATGACGAGTCGTGACTGGTCTTTTTAGCTTTCGGATTGATTGCGTTTTGCTGATCACTATCCAAAAGATATTCCTCAATCAGGCGAATGATCTGGCGATTTTGTGGTAAAGACGAGTGCTGAGCCTTACTGCCGGTCACCGTCATTTCAGTATAGTGCTTAACCTGCTTTTGATAAATATAGCGACCAGCCCGCACACTGCCCAGTTTTACGATCCCATCTTCAGTATAGGTATCGGCACCCGAAACCGAGTAGACATCCAGACTTGATGGCAGCTTGTTTTTATGCTTCAAAAAATAAGTATACATCTGCGTTGGATTCTTAGTTGAGCTTTCATTAAGGTTAAATGGCGATCCCACCGTCATCAAGCGTTTGATCTTTACGTAGTCGGAATACTGTGAATAGTATTTTTCCAGCCACAGTGTCCAAATCAGGCCGCCGTTGGAATGGCCAAATGCTTTAAAGTTATTGAACTTATATTGATCAATCAGTTCGCTAAAGGCCGCATCAAACATCTTGGCCTGCTTTTTGATGTTGTCATAGCCATCATGATTGTTTTGAAAACCAACCACGATGATTGGTTCATTGTCACCTTGGCTGATCTTACCCGTATAGGTGATCTTACCATCGTTATAGACCTCCATTTTCAACAGGCTATGCTTATGACTGGTGTCTTTATTGAGCAGCGTGACCATCTGATCAAAACGATTCTTGGTCGCTGAGCTGCCAGGAATCATAATAATGGGCGACATCCGAGCCTTGCTGCGCTGTGCCAGGTAGTGGTTGGTATCTTTCATCCAAAAATAAGCCGGAAACGCCAGCATGATCAGCAGGATTGTGACGACTGCCAATAAGCGTACGCTGCGGCGGCGCTCCTTATCATTGATAATCAGCATGATGCCACCGCCTTTTCTCGCTGAGTTTTTAATTCTACACCCAAGGCCAAACGTACGAACGGAATATATACCCAGACGTCAAAGACTAAGAGAACCAATGAAAACAGCAGAATCTCCCAATCACCATTGGAACCGATAAACGCCGCTAATGGACCTGGTGTCCCCATTGGCAATGGATATGGCGTTGCCGGAATTAAATGCAGTAAGATTGCCAAAGCTCCCAGCAACAGGTTGGCAATTGGCAGCAATAGATATGGCAGCAAAAAGATTGGATTCAAGATTACCGGCAGACCAATCATCAAGCCATAGCTGCTGTTAAACAAAACCGGCACTAGATTCCAACGGGCCAATCGCTGCACCTCGGGCTGATGACCAACGATGATCAAGGCAATTACCAGCGCCAGCATTACGCCATCACCGCCAAAGTTGGCAAATGAACTGTAGAGCGTGGATGCCAGATACTTATAAGGAACGTTCCAACCCGAACCGTGCTGCAATGCATAGTTTAGATTAGCTGCAGCAGCTCCGGTAAGTCCCTGCGCTGCCGTATTAATGCTTGGTCCGCCGATACCAAACCAGCTCAGCAAAAGCGAGACGATGATCAATGGAATCGCTACCCACAGTGACTGGTTGCCCTGACCAAAGTTTTCCAGCCAGGTATAGACCAGGTTCAGCCAGGTACTTAGCGTCATCCAATTAAACAAGGCTCCCACGATGGCACCAATCGTCAGACAGAAAAACAATGGCTTCAGCGCATTCAAGACCCGCTGCTGCATTTTTTCAAGCGTTTCAATCGTCTGTTCGCCTGGTTCACCGCTCTTACCCAGCCAGCGATAAACCTGACCCACGCCATAGCCGACAATCAAGGCAAATAAAACACTGCGGACACTCAAGAGATTCCAGTCAAACGAGATTATGCTATCATTAGTGGCACGAACATAGCGAAAAGCCACCAACAGCATGGTTACAAACCCAGTCATCCCGGCCATCGGTGCATCACAATGATAAAGCTTGGCAGTATAGCGGGCCGCGGCATAGGCTGCCATAACGCCAAACATTCCAAACGTCACCTTAACCAGTCCATATGTAAAAGCGGTCACACCATTCCAAAGCCAGTCCGGCATCAGGTCACCTAGATTGGCAATGTTATAAAAAAAACTGTCCGTTGCAAAAAATGCTTTTTTCAGCATAACTGCCAGTACCCCAACATACGCAATTGGAAACAACAGCATCAACGTCTGCCGCGTAATTTTGATAAATGAGCGCTGATTAAATCGGACCACCCATTTGATTAATCTATTTGGCATTTGCTTCACTTCACTTCTTAAGGATTATCTGAGTTTAGTATACTGCTACCGTTGTTTTAAAACATGTTCTAACCAAAAAAGATCCATGGTCGAGTGATCTCAAACCATGGATCTTTAATTTTGGCTACCAGCTGGCTTTTTTGACACCTGGCAGCTGACCTTTATGAGCCAGTTCACGGAAATTCAGTCGTGACAAGCCAAACTTACGCATGTAGGCATGGGGCCGACCATCCAGACGATCACGATGATGCAGACGAACCGGTGCTGAGTTGCGTGGCAGCTTTGACAAACCGATATAGTCGCCAGCTGCCTTCAGTTCGGCACGCTTGGCTGCATACTTTTCAACCAGCGCTTCTTGATGCTTAAGCTTGGCAATCTTGGATTTCTTTGCCATTTTCTTCCCTCCAATTGATCATAAATTTTGTTTTAGAAAATAAGATTTTTACATTTGCATAGTCATTCGTTTGCTATTATGCCAAGCTGAATTATTAAACGCAAATTTTTCGCCTTACTTTTTGTAATTAAATTCAGATCAATCGTATTTTTGATTCAAGCATTGTTACCCCAAGCTATCGGTATCTATTAGAAGCGCTGCTTGTTAACGCGATCGGCATAGGCTTGATATTCAGCCAGATAGTCCCATTTATGATTGATCTGATCCAGCAATTCCTGGTCATGCGTATTAACACGGCCAGTTTCTAAAGTCCGCTTATAAAGTTCCAGATAAGGAATGTCAGCTTCAACGGCCAACTCATATTCGGATTCGCGATCATAAGCCACATGCCGATAGTCCAGCTCAGCAATCCCATCATCGTCAACTTCCAAAATCAAATAATGGGCACGCGTGTCATGCTGCAGCGGCCACCAGCCATTAAACGGCTCACCAACCGATCCAGGATTTAGGATCAAGCGTTCGTCACTGGCATAGCGCATCAAGCTGTGGTGCACGTGAGCATAAATGGCAACGTCTTGATTGTTAAAGCCGTCAAACAGCTTATCAAAATGTTCAACGGGATTGGTTGGAAACAACGCCTGCCCCATATTGAGAGTTGGCAGATTATGCGAGATGCCAAACATCAGCTTGCCCGCCTGCTTTTGAACGTGCAGTGGCCAGCTGGCAATTTCGTCAATTACACCAGCAGATACGTGCTCGCCAACGTATTGTGCCAACCGGGCAAAATAGATGCGTGATGGTTTTTCCAGATCCATTTGTCCTCTCACGCCCTTAACCGTCAGATCATCCCAGTTGCCACGCACCATCACGGTTGGCTGCATCTGTTTGATCAAGCGCCAGATCTCCATTACGCCTGGACCAGGCATCAATAGATCACCAATGAACCAATATTCATCAACATTATGACGCAGGCTGTCAGCATACATTGCCTGCAAGGCGTGCAAATTGCCGTGCACGTCGGAAAAGACCGCGATTCGGTTGCTCATGATGTCACCTCGTTATTTATTCACAAAATCAATCATATCAAAACTCACCGGCTGCTGCCCAATAAAAATTGAAAAACCGACTTTCTGGGCTTGTTTTGTAGGGCGCTTACAATGCTAGACTAGATAAGTATGAATTTATATTCTTTGTCTACTTTATAATGCTTTATTTTTAGGAAAGGAAGTCTTTTATGTCCGCAAGCACTGTCGATGCGCGCACTCGTCGCAGCGTTACGATCATTCTTCTGGTCGCCAGCTTCATTAGTCTGGCCAGCCAAACAATGATGGTTACCGCGCTGCCGGTTATCAAAAATGATCTGCACGTTTCATTAAATGCCGTTCAATGGCTCACAACCGGCTATACGCTTTTGATCGGGGTTATTACGCCACTGTCATCCAATATTTATGAACGCTTCACCAACCGAGGCGTCTTCTTGTCAACGGTTGGTACTTTCATTATCGGAACGCTGCTTGGCTGTTTTGCCAATAACTTTTGGTTGCTGCTGTTGGCACGGTTGGTTCAGGCTTGTGCCGGTGGGATCTTGATGACGTTTCAGATGACGACGATGATCACCATCTATCCCCCCGAAAAACGCGGCTCCGTCTTGGGCATGTCAGGCCTGGTTATCGCTTCTGGACCGGCTTTGGGGCCTTCATTGTCCGGGTTGATTTTGGAATACTTCTCATGGCGCTACATTTTCATCTTTGTACTGCCTTTGATGCTTTTGGTCTGGATAGGTGCCTTCTTTAAGATGCCTAATTTTTCCAAGCCACGACCAATCAAGATCGATCTGGTATCGGTTTTGATCTCTTTAATCGGCTCATCACTGATTCTGGGCAGTCTGACGGTCTTTGAGATCAATCTGCTGGCTGGTTTGGCCATGCTGATTGTTGGTTTGATCATTATGTGGTACTTTGTCAAGCGCCAGCTGCACATGGCCGATCCGATGCTAAAGGTTCAAATCGTTCGTTACCCATCATTTCGGATGATGACGGCTGTCAGCTGCTGTGCGTTCATGATTTTGCTGGGAACCGAGCAGCTGTTGCCAATCTTTACACAAAATGTTATGCATGTTGGCAGCTTTAAGTCCGGATTGATTCTGCTGCCAGGCGCGCTTTGCAATGCGCTGGTGGCACCAATTGCCGGTCGGCTGTACGATCAATATGGACCAAAATGGCTGATTACGACTGGTGGTATCCTGACGCTTTTGGCTTCGATTCCGCTGGTCAACGTCAATGCTCACATGCCAATCTGGGTACTGACGGTTGCCTATATGACCCGTTTGATCGGTAACGCCTTTTTGTTTAACCCGGCTCTTTCTGAAGCCTTTTCACAATTGGCTCCTAATGAAAACAGTCACGGAACCGCACTTAACAACACATTGCGGCAAGCTTGCGGGGCTGCTTCGGTTACGCTTTTGGTCGTTATCTCAGGACTGCCGGCTTCTTTGACAACCGGAGTACGAGCTGCTATGTGGGTAACCGTTGGCCTGGCTATTTTGATGCTGGTAATCTTTTATCGTTATCTGGGTTGGAAAAAGCGCCAACAAGGATAATCCGTCTTAAATCTAATTGGGGGTGATTTTTTGCAAGACTCAGATATCGGTACTCATCACGAGCTGCCCAGCAAATGGCATCAGACTTTTTATACGCTGTGGTTTGGCTGTTTTATTACCGGAATGGGATATTCGATGACCATGCCGTTTATCTCGCTTTTTATTGATGAACTGGGCCATTTTTCGCGCTTTCAGCTTAATATCTATTCTGGCTTGGCTTTTGCGGCAACCTTTATTTCCCAGGCAATTGTCTCACCATACTGGGGCAGTCTGGCTGATCGCAAGGGCCGTAAATTAATGTGCATGCGAGCATCTGGCGTAATGGCCTGTACGATTTTTTTGACGGGGCTTTCGGTCAACGTCTGGATGATTATTGGTCTGCGTTTTTTACAAGGTGCCTTTTCTGGCTACATTAACAATTCGATTGCACTGATGGCTGGCGAGACGCCACACAGCAAATCCGGCTGGGTCATGTCAGCGATGACAACCGCCGGCGTAACCGGTAATCTGATCGGACCGCTGTTGGGTGGTACTCTGTCAGGTGCCTGGGGATATCGCGTCCCATTTTTTATTACTGGCGGATTGATGCTGGGCGTTTTTATCGCCACCTCGCTGCTGGTCAAAGAAAAGTTTACCCCAATCAAAAAGGAAAACATGAAACCGATGCGGGAATTGCTGGGCCAGATCGACAACGTCCAATTAATTGTGGTCATGTTCATAACTACCATGCTGGTACAATCATCAGTCATGTCAATCAACCCTATCGTCTCACTTTACGTTAGGGAAATGATGCATGATTCTGGCAACATTGCATTTGTTGCAGGGATCGTCGCCGCCACGCCTGGTCTGGGCAATCTGGTAGCGGCTTCTAAGGTTGGTCATACCATGGATCGCATTGGGCCTAAGATAGTCTTGATGACTGGTCTGATCGCTGCTGCTTTATTGTTTATTCCGATGACTTTGACCAATTCACCATGGATGCTGGCATTTTGGCGCTTTTTGCTTGGTTTTGCCAATGCAGCTCTAATGCCGGCGGCGCAGACAATTCTAACGCTAGAAGTACCAACAGAGGCTTTTGGTCGCGTCTTTAGCTATAATCAATCCTTCCAAGCTGCTGGGTCAGTGCTGGGGGCCTTGCTTGGCTCCACGATCTCTGGGCTTTTCAGTTATTCGGCCGTCTTTGCCATTACCGGCTGCACACTGCTTTTGGATTTCTTATTAGTCTATCTGACACAGCATCGCAAAATTAACTAAAAACTGAAAATCGCATCGGGCTGCTCCTCCGATGCGATTTTTTGATTTCGGTTGACTTTTTCTATTAATTAAAATAAAAGAGTAGCCAGAAAGCCTTTATATCAAGGTCTTCTCTGGCCACTCTCGGAATTAGGAAAATTTGAAGTGTGCCAGCGCTTGCCGACGCTGACAACTGATTAGAAATCCTTCGCTGATAGATTTCTAATCTATACATAACATTATACGGATAAAACCACCGCTTATCATTAGGCACCACAACCAAAATTTTCCATTTTACTTGTTTGATTCGTTTAATTCATCGGCGTCTTCATTGCCGCGCAACAGCCGGTGAACCCCCAATGCTTGATAGAGTTCAAATGATTCTGGCATTACGCCGGGAACAAAGCCAAATCGGTTACTGATCTTGTTGAGACGATACTTGATCGTATTCCGGTGAACATAGAGCAAGTTACCGGCCTGCTCGATATTTTGCGGTGTATCGAGCAAAAAGGTCAGCAAGGTCTCGACCAGGTTATGCTGCATGGCATCCAGCCGCTTTTGCCAACGAATAACCTCGGTGCCTTCTTCCTGCAGTTCTCTTTGACATCCCCTGGCAAACTCAAGGTCAGCTTGATTGAAAAACGACCGGTGCGGCAGGATCGTCTGCGCTGCCGACATGTATTGACTGACCAATTGATACAGTCTTTGAATACCGCCAAAGCCATCCACCATCGTTGCCGAAACAACGACGCATTGAGCAGCCAATTGCTGATCGTCTTTTTTAAATCCACTCTCCCAGCTCTGCCATTCTTGATAGGATGGCGATTTTTCCAGCAAAACGATCAATTGATCATTGTACCAGTCACTAATCATGTGGCCAGCAATCCGTAACGTTAACTGATCGACCCATTTTTTCAGCTTGGACTTGTTGACATTGTTTGGACAGCTGACCACCAGCGCTGCCTGCGTGTCTTTCAGATCGAAGCGGTACTGACGCCCCAATTGAGCTGCTCGTACGACCTGACCTTGAATAATTGCCCGAATCAAATTTTCATCATCTTGGCTTTGATTGCCCCAAAGATTCAAAGCCGTCTGTAAGGTTTCGGCAACGCGCTCACAGGTCAGGTTGGTTACCGTTTGTCGGCTGATGATCAGCACCGTGTATGGACTGTTTGGTAACTGCCAGTGCGTGATCTTCATACCATCAGTCGTCGTCACCGGCAGCTCACCATTAATATTGATCTGTTCGATTACGTTTAAGAGGTTTTCCCAATTAACGGCTGTGCCTTTAGGCCAGGTCTCACGATACAGAATCCCGCCTTGATTATCAATAATTGCTAGTGATGCATCAATTTCTGCGGCCAGCAGCTTTAAAACCTCACCAACGCTGCGCCGATATTCGGGCATTGCCGAAACTCGGCCGATGATTGTTGGCGCAAAACTGGGATGACGCATGCGATCTTGAAAAATCGCAAACATAATCTCCGAGATCACGGCACTGTAAGACAGATTCTTTTGTGTTTCCTGAGCAAAAATTATCAAGAAATTCAGCTGATCAGCTGTTTCCTTGATCTTAGGCGGCAGTGTAGGTACCTTGTCACCGACATAGTAGACAACCACGCCAACACAGCCGTTTTTAGCCAGCTGTTCGATCTGACGACAATCAGTCACTACATCATAGTTATGATCGATCGAGGTCAAAAGCAGCTGCTCATTAGCCGAATTTTCCGGCTGATAGAGTTCTCGTTGGGCAACCGACGTCGCTGTAAAGTCGATTACCGATACTGTTGAAACCACTCGATCCAGCCCTGCTTCACCTGCGACGACATGCGATCGCGACATGGTTGGCAGTTTCAATAGGTCGCGAACCCGGACACTCATATTTCCCACTTCCAATTCAAGATTAAAAAAATATTAGAATAATGATAACATACTCTAAATAAAACCGCAATTTCTCATTTAATAATAAAAAAAAGACCGTGATTTGTCAATTTAAACAGGCAAACACGATCTATATCGTATCATTAATTCTTAAAACTATGAACTGGTGCCGGAATCGTACCACCGCGACTGATCATGGCTGCCGAAGAGGCATGGCTGACATCCATAATTGGTGCATAGCCAAGCAAGCCACCAAACTCAACCGTGTCACCAACTTTTTTACCAGGAACCGGAATCACCCGTACTGCCGTTGTCTTGGCGTTGATCATCCCAATCGCCGCCTCATCGGCAATCATACCACTGATGGTTGAGGCCTCAATGTCACCAGGTACGGCAATCATGTCCAGCCCAACCGAGCAGACTGCCGTCATGGCTTCCAGCTTGGAAACGTTCAAATAGCCGGCATTAACGGCCTTGATCATCCCAGCATCCTCCGAAACCGGAATAAAGGCACCAGAAAGCCCACCAACGTGACTGCAGGCCATGATACCACCTTTTTTAACCGCATCGTTAAGCATGGCAAGTGCCGCCGTAGTACCATGCGCACCAACACTTGACAGCCCGATTTCTTCAAGAATCTCGGCAATGGAGTCGCCAATTGCCGCTGTTGGAGCCAACGAAAGGTCAACAATTCCAAACTTGGCACCCAAACGCTTGGCTGCCGTGGTACCGACCAGCTGGCCCATCCGCGTAACCTTAAAGGCTGTCTTTTTGATGGTTTCGGCTACAACGTCCATTGACTCGCCCTTGACTTTTTCCAGCGCTGCCTTAACGACACCAGGACCCGAGACGCCACAGTTGATAACCACATCAGACTCGCCGACACCATGAAAGCCCCCAGCCATAAATGGATTGTCCTCAACCGCGTTGCAGAAGATTACCATTTTGGCATTGTTCATGTAGTCCAGCTCAGATGCTTTTTTGACGACTTCGCCCATTTCCTTGACGGCATCCATATTGATCCCCGTCCGCGTTGAACCAACGTTGACTGAGGCACATACCAGATCAGTCTGCGTTAAGGCTTCCGGCAGTGATTGAATCAGAGTCTTGTCGCCATTTTGGTAGCCTTTTTGCACCAGTGCCGAATAGCCCCCAATAAAGTCAACACCGACCGTCTTGGCTGCTTTATCCAGTGCCAGTGCATACTTAACGTAGTCATGATCATGAGAAGCCGCCGCAATCAATGAAATTGGCGTAACCGTGATCCGCTTATTGGCAACCGGAATCCCAAACTCGGTTTCAATCTCTTCACCAACGCGTACCAGATCCTTGGCCTTGGTTGTAATCTTATCGTAGATTTTTTGGCAGGCCCGATCACTATCGCTATCGATACAGTCAAGCAGAGAAATCCCCATCGTAATCGTTCGCAGGTCCAGCTTTTCTTCTGAGACCATGCGAATCGTTTCCATAATCTTTTCGGTTTCCAAGGCAATCCTCCTATAGCTGGTGCATGGCGTCGTACATTTCTTGATTGCGAATGTTGATATCGACTCCCAGCTTGGTACCCAATGCATCCAACTCTTGAGTCAGCTTTTCAAAATCGGCAGTGGCATCGTCAACGTCAACCATCATCATCATCGTAAAGTAGCCATCCATAATCGTTTGCGAAACGTCAACAATATTAATGCCACTTTCTGCCAGATAGCTGCTGACACCGGCAATAATCCCGGTTTTGTCCTTACCAATCGTAGTTAAAATTGCGCGCATGGTCTTCCTCCTAAATAAATGCTTAGAAATTGATTATAATCATCTTAACACACTTAACGAACTATTTTAATAAAACAATTAATATCAACTGCTTATTTTAGCTATTTTTTAAGTAATTGGATCGACATGACCAATAAAGCGGATAAAATACGAACTTCACATTAGATTTGATGATTTTTGATAAACTCACGAAACTCACGACCAAACCGCAGTTTGAAGCGAGCCAAAAGCTGTGAATCCTGTTTCATTGTTGAGATCATCGGACTGTCAGGGTCGTCTGCATCCAAGGGTGCCATGATCCCGGTCGTCAGCGGCCAAAACAAGGCAATCTCGTCGGGCAGCTGTGAATCATCGGGATGTGCTGTAACGTACTGATCCAAAAAATGCGCAATCTGCTGCGTCTGTTCCATAAATTCATACATTGCCGATTCCATGGCCTGCTGGGCAGCGGTTCGCTGATAGATCACCGCATTGCGCTCCCAGTCGTATAAGCCGGTTTGGGTAATCTCACTAAAAAGTGCCGCCAGCCCACTTAAAAAGTCGGCATCCTCATCAATGGCAACCTTCATTCCCAAAATCTCAGCATATGACAGCTCGGATACGCCCAGCGTTTTTTCTTCAGCAGTCGGATCATAGATTTCAACTTCCCAGTGCGTGCCAAACTGAGAAGCTTGGTCTTGATAGCTGACCAAAAGAAGCTCATCGCCAGGCTCTGGATTTTGCTCGGTTAGCCCAGCAATTACGCATCTGGCCATAAAAATACCGATCAGTGTCGCACTGGATGGCAATGGCAATTCAGTCAACTCCGCCAGCTCTTTTTGCAGATCCAACAGTTCGGTTTGATGCTGGCGAATCATTGCCGCGCGCTGATCTGCCGTTAAAAATTCGTTTCCCCATTTTTGTCCCAGCTCATACAAGCAGACATCGCTGTTTAAGGTGCGAATGATGTCTTGCCACGTTATTGTTTTCAATGCGCTCACCATTTTCTTTTCCTAATTCTTCGTGGTACCTTATTTTAACACGTCTGAATTTCGCGAACAAATGTTTGATAAATAAAAAAGTCAGACCGTAATAATCGATCTGACTTAAATTTGAAAAGTCAACCACCATCGGCTAAAGTCGATGGCTTGTGAGCAGACACCCCGATATTGAGTGCCTGAACCACAATTTGCATAGATACGGACGATTTACTCAAACAGCCACAGTTGCTTGAGCAGTGATCATCTAATTACCAATGCCTTTTACATTCCCAGGTTGCCATAGGCAATGATATATCAATAGTTGTTAGATAGTCAGTCTTATAATGCTGTAATACTCACTTTGGTTCTCAGCGAGGCAGTTACTAAGTCAATTGCTATCTACAAGTATTCTATCATAGCAGGCCTATCCATCCCATGACTAAAGTCACGGGATTTCCGGCTAGGCATAATTAAATATTAGTTCTTACGCTGATATACAACCTCACCATCAACCAGCGTCAGGTCCGCCGTGCCATAGACCTTTTGGCCGGTAAATGGGTTGTTGACGCCCTTGGAAAGGTAGTCAGCCTCATTAAGCGTCCGTTGCGTATCCAGGTCAAAGATCGCAATATCAGCTGGCTTACCCGGTTCCAGATGACCGGCTTCTTTAAGACCAAAAATATCAGCCGGCTTGGTACTCATCCAGTTCAGCAATTGTTCCAACGTGCAGAGGCCGCCTTTGACAAACTTGGTGTACATCATTGGAAATGCCGTCTCACTGCCGGTAATACCGTTGGCTGCACCGCGCATGTCATCTTTAGGCTTTTCATCTTTGGAGTGTGGCGCATGGTCAGTGGCGATCATGTCAACCGTACCATCCAGCAGCCCCTCAATCAATGCCTGCCGGTCGTCTTCATGACGCAGTGGCGGATTCATCTTGTAATATGAGTTGTTGGCTGGAATATCTTGGTCAGCCAACAGCAAATGATGCGGCGAGGCCTCGCAGGTTACGTTGACGCCTTGAGACTTGGCGAAGCGCACCATTGCGATGCTTTCTTTAGTTGAGATATGGCAGATATGGTAGTGAACCCCGGTTGCGTTGGCCAAAACCAAATCCCGCGCGACCTGAGCTGATTCAGAAACGCTTGGTGCACCAGGCAAGCCCAATTCTTCGGCCCGCTTGCCGGCAGTCATAATCCCGCCAAATAGTAATGAATCGTCTTCCACGTGGGCTGCCAAGATCATATCTTCTTTGGCAATCCCTTCCATAGCTTGATACATCGTGCCTGCCGTCTGTACACCGCTGCCATCGTTGCTAAAGGCATAGGCACCGGCTTGCTTGAGAGCATGAAAATCTACCAGTTCCTCACTGGTGCGGCCATGCGTAATTGCACCATATTGGAAAATGTGAACGACGCCTTCTTTTTGATTCAAAGAAGTCTGTGCCTGCATGCGTTCTGGCGTGTCAGGTACCGGATCAACGTTTGGCATGGCACCGACCGTGGTAAAACCGCCATGAGCCGCTGCCTTGCTGCCGGCTTCAATCGTTTCCTTATAGGTTTGACCCGGTTCTCTGAAATGTACGTGAACGTCGACCAGTCCTGGTGCTACTAATTTGTTTGTTGCGTCAATCGTTTCATCAGCTGCCGGCAGATCGTTGCCAATTGCTTGAATCTTGTCATCAGCAATCCGGACATCCGTTTTAACCAATTGGCCGTTTACAAAAGCCGTACCGCCTTTAATCAGTTTTGTCGTCATCTTATTCTAAACCACCCAACTTGCGACCGCGCAATACTGCTTCAATCATTGCCATCCGCATGAAGACCCCGTTTTGCATCTGACGGAAGAAGACCGACTTAGGCGCCTCAACCAGTTCACTGGCCAGTTCAACGTCTCGGTTGATTGGACCTGGGTGCATAATGATGGCATTATCTTTCATCTTGTTGTAGCGATCTTGGTTCATACCGTACTTTTCGTGGTAGGCTTCCTTGCTGAAGTCTTTTTCGTGAGCATCATCGTTGGAGAGACGTTCATGCTGAACCCGCAGCAGCATGATGGCATCCATTTCGCCAACCAGCTCATCAACCGGCTTGTATTGACCATATTGCGTAAAGTCTTCGTTGAACCAGTATTCTGGACCAGAGAAGTAGACCTCGGCTCCCAGCTTGTTAAGCAGCTGTGCATTGCTACGGGCAACGCGAGAGTGGCTGATGTCACCAATGATGGCGATCTTCAAGCCCTTGAACGTACCAAACTGTTCATGAATCGTCATAACGTCCAGCAGACATTGTGATGGGTGCTGACCGGAACCATCCCCGGCGTTGACGATGCCGATGTTGGTCTGTTCGCCTTCTTTGGTGTTGATCAAAGGTTCGTAGTAATTATTTTCGCTGTGACGAATTACGGCCAAATCAATGCCCAGTGCCGTCATTGTCAGCATCGTGTCATACAGCGTCTCACCCTTTTTAACTGAAGAGTGTGTAGGATCAAATGGGATCTCCGTCAATCCCAGCTTGCGTTCTGCTACGGCAAAGCTGGTGTGCGTACGCGTGGAGTTTTCAAAGAAGCCGTTAACAACATAGACTGGCTTGTTTAGTTGTGGTACGGCACCACCACGCTTAAAGTATTCGGCACGAGCAATCAAAGCGTTGACTTCATCGGCTGACAGATTCTCAACACTGACAAAGTTTTCTAAGCGGACAAGGTTCATAGGTTCTAACATTTTGACAAAATCCTTCCTTAAATTCACGAGTAACCGTTTGGACGCTCACTGTCGTCCTTTAAATGGCGGATTAAGAATCCTCCTTTGTGAATTTGCCCTTAAAAAAACGCCACCCTCCATTTGAGGGCAGCGTTCAACGAAAACAGCATTCACCATGCCGCAATTTAATTCGTTTCCTTGCTAGCCTCTCTGGACTAAACTTAAAGGACATTCATTCATCGCAAATAAAGATACTCGCTGTTTCCTGCTTTGTCAATTGTATTTTTTGGGTAAATCGTTATGAAAAATCATTTTTTAAGCTGTTTTTATGTTTATAAATGCCTTAATAGCAGTGTTTGTACTGTTTTTTTAAAAAATTGCCGATTGCCATTAATTGTCAATCAGCAGCTCATTAATCACTTTATCATCTTTTTTTAATATTTCTCAGCATAAAACTGTACTTTCGCCAATCAAATATGATAAATTTTTTCTAATAAGATTTTTGCAAATGGGGGATTTTTTCGATGAAACCAAAAATTGCGATTCCAGCCGCAACCTTAACAGAAGCTACCAACGTAATCAATGAGCGCAATGCTCCATTTGCGCCACGGCCGATTATTGAGGCGGTCGTTAAATCAGGCGGCGTTCCAGTAATTTTTCCAAGCGTTCAGCCCGATTTAGCACCTGAATATCTGGATATCTTTGATGGCGTCGTATTTGCCGGTGGCGCCGATGTTGATCCAACCTTTTATGGTCAGGAACCACACATGAATCTGGGAATGACTTACCGCAAGCGTGATTTGTTTGAGATCGCCCTGCTCAAAGGTGCGGTTCAATCCGGCAAGGCCATTTTGGGTATCTGCCGTGGTATGCAGCTGATCAACATTGGTTTGGGCGGAACAGTATATCAAGACCTTTCCGAAAACCCGGATGCGCATTTAAAGCACAGCCAAGACGCACCGGGCAACTTACCTTCACACCATATTGACGTTGATATGGACAGCCATCTCTATAAACTGATCGGCAAGCATCCCTACATCAACTCACGGCACCATCAAGCCATTGATCGGATTGCACCTTCGCTTGAAGTAGCCGCCCGTGCCCAGGATCAAGTCATCGAGGCCCTGGAATCAAAGGACAGCGATCAGATTCTGGCCGTACAGTGGCATCCCGAAAACATGTACAAGCACTACCGCGAGTCCCAGGCTATCTTTGGTGACTTTATCCATCGTTCTGCCAAGGTTGCAGCGCAACGTCATCATCTCAACAATCAAAAATAGTCAGCTAATTTAAAAACAGCACTACCAAAATTTAGGCAGTGCTGTTTTATTATTTGCTTATTTATCCAACTGACGCTTCAGTTCATCGGCATCAGGAATATGATCACCGGCAAAGCCCTGGAATGGATGCAAAGACTCCATGGCTGCTTCTTGATAACGACGCGCTCGGCGTAATGCATAGTTTTCCAAAGAGCCATTTTCAACATAATTCATCAGTTTGGCACTTGGCGTGGTCTTTGGATTGATGATGCGATCCTCCAAGTCCTCTAAGATCTCAGAAAACTCCGGTCCCAGCTGAATCTGGTTGGCATAGCGCTCCAAGCTCTTGATCATCGCCAGGGCCTTGTTTTGATAATGACATGGCTCAGTCGGCAGTTCTTTAGCCACCACGTCGTTCATCTCATCAGCGTTGTCCAAAACCCGATTGACCTCTTCTGGCTGCAGGGCTGGATGCATGATAAAGTAGCTGGCTAGCAGGCGAATAAAGCGTAGCGTGTCCGTTCTAACGCCTACTGAGCTGCTTGGGTCCAGATCAAGCATCCGCAATTCAATGTACTCAACGCCGGTTTTAGGCAGTTCTTTTAGATTTTGATTGCCCTTAAACCGCACACTGCCATGAAATTCATAATCAGAGGTCAAAATTCCCTGCTTAACCCCATCTTCAATCCGGTCAACATAGCTTTGTACATCGGTATAGTCACCCTTGAACTTGGTACCAAAGCCATATGAACTTTGGCGAATACTGCGAACCGGATGATCAAATCCCTGCCCTTTTTCAAAATAATTGGCCTCGGCAATCGGGCTGGCACCAAACAGGTAAGTAATAAACCAGCGATAGCGAACGAATCCTTGGGCTAACACCGCATACAGATAGTTGCGAACTGCCTTTTCATCTTTAAATTTATCAGGAAAACCGTCCTTAACCAAATCAATAATATGCTGATCAATGCTTAGATTAATGTGTACTCCACACGGCGTCCCTTCTGAATAGCTATGACGCTTGGTCCACTCTTTCAAATACGCCTCTTTTTTGGGACCCATCTTTGCCAAACGCAGCTGCGACTTATCAGCTGGCAGTTTAGGCGGCATTGACAGCGGCCAGAGCAGTTCTCCAGGAGCCAGTGCCGCACGCAAGGCATTATTAATTTTATAAAGGTAGTGCATTGCATCCAAAGAGTGGCTGGCAGCCGGCGTTACCATTTCAGGCATCGTTTCCAAATAATCATTGGTCAGCCAAGGGTTGGTCTTTTCATCGCCAATCGCGGCCGGGTATGGTTCTTGACTGACATTGCCGGTTTCATCCACTCGCTGCATCTCAACTTCCAATCCCATTGTAAAATCAGAAGTCTTAGCAACGGCCTCATTATTAAAAATGAGTTCACCAATTTGACTGAACATAATTAGAATTCCTCTCTTAAATTAAAAATTTCTAATATTATACAATCGATCTTCTTATTTTTACAAGCGATAATTGGTCACTTAATTAAGTTTAACAGCCATAATAACTTTAATCAAAAAGAACTTGCTTAAATTAATGTTTGTTCCGCCTGTCAATTTATCCTATAATTTTAATGTTGCTCTGAAAGAACAGGAGATGATTAAATGAAAAAAACGTTGCAAGAATTTAAAGATTTCATTTCACGCGGTAATGTTATGGATATGGCCATCGGGGTAATCATTGGTTCAGCTTTTACTGCCATCGTGAATTCCCTGGTTAAAAATCTGATTAACCCTTTAATCGGAATCTTTTTAGGCAAGATCGATCTTTCCAACCTTGTCTTTAGTTTTGGGGAAGCACATTTCCGTTATGGGGCTTTTTTAAATGCAGTTATTAATTTCTTGATTATTGCTTTTGTAGTTTTCTTAATCGTGAAGTTGGTGAATAAGTTAATGCTTCGCCATAAAGAAGAACCCACTGCTCCTGAGCCAAGTGCTGAGGAAAAATACCTAGCCGAAATCGTTGAACTTTTAAAAGACCAGCAAAAATAATCCACCAGCTAAAAACACGCTGTCCTAACCTCGATATGGCTAGGGCAGCGTGTTTTTTCTTAATTAATATGTCGCCAAAGCTGCTGATGATTTCCCAAAAATACTTAATAGCGATTTGGGGGTATAAATCTTTCAACATCCTATTCGCATTTGACAATCTCATAAGCAGTTTCGGAATACCAATAATTCGATTACTGATTATGTAGTTTATGCTTGAGTCGTTCAATTCAACTTTTCCTAAATCAAAAAATCGTTCAGCCCCATTATCATAACGTGGCTGAACGATAATAAAATGGCTAGTGGCGCGGGACGGAATCGAACCGCCGACACACGGAGCTTCAATCCGTTGCTCTACCAACTGAGCTACCGAGCCATTTACGGTCCGTACGAGACTCGAACTCGTGATCTCATCCGTGACAGGGATGCGTCCTAACCAAAACTAGACCAACGGACCAAAATTGCGGGGGCTGGATTTGAACCAACGACCTCCGGGTTATGAGCCCGACGAGCTACCAGGCTGCTCTACCCCGCGATAATTAAAATAAAGTGACCCATGCGGGATTCGAACCCACGATACC
Source organism: Lactobacillus sp. MRS-253-APC-2B (assembly GCF_012843675.1). Lineage (GTDB taxonomy): Bacteria > Bacillota > Bacilli > Lactobacillales > Lactobacillaceae > Limosilactobacillus > Limosilactobacillus pulli. Next base: position 307 of record NZ_JABAFO010000002.1, on the reverse strand, counting down.
AGCGTGAAAGGCTGGTGTCTTAACCGCTTGACTAATGGGTCATTATCATAAAAGAAACTTTTGCAAGTTATGGGTCTAAGTGGACTCGAACCACCGACCTCACGCTTATCAGGCGTGCGCTCTAACCAACTGAGCTATAGACCCATTTATCGCGGCAGGGGGGATCGAACCCTCGACCTCCCGGGTATGAACCGGACGCTCTAGCCAGCTGAGCTACACCGCGATAATCTTAAATCGGGAAAACAGGATTCGAACCTGCGACCCCCTGGTCCCAAACCAGGTGCTCTACCAAGCTGAGCTATTTCCC
>NZ_JABAFO010000019.1 GCF_012843675.1 Lactobacillus sp. MRS-253-APC-2B | reverse complement strand
GACGTGCGTTGGAGAAAATCATGGCGGCGGTCAAATACCCGTGCATGGATTTTAGCTACTAACAAACGCTGCTTCTGGTAGTTTTTGCTTTCTCGCAAGGAACGCTGCTCTTTTTTAGCCCGGCGCTGTCGGCGTGAAAGAGTGCGCTGTGCTTTAGCTAATTTTCCCTTGATTGTTCGATAGTAGCGTGGGTTGGCGATGGTTCGACCATCACTGGCAGTCAGAAAGTTTTCTGTGTTTAGGTCAATGCCAATTTGTCGATTAGTGCGGCTAAGCTTAGAAACAAAAGGCGTATCTGAACCTAATTGCAGCGACAAAAAGAATCGATCGGCGGCATCTTTGGAAATGGTTACCGTACCAATGCGTGTCTCGCCTTGACGATCCAATAGTCGCTGCTGAGCGCCTTTGATACGCAAACGTCCTAGTTTGGGTACCACGATATGTTTGCGATCTTCAAAGCAGACGGTACCATTGTCTAGCCGGGCCGTCTTTTGCTTTGGATATTGACAGTTGGTCTGGTATCGCCAAGCATAGCTTTTACGATGAAATTTTGGCACACCGGCTTCATGAACCTTGCGAAAAGCGTTCCAAGCCTTGTGATAGTTTTGAATTGCATTAGCCTTAGCAAGACTGTCAATACGCTTATCTTCTAAAAATTGGAAATGATTTGACATCTGCTTAGCGTTTTGACGAAGCTTTAGCTGTTGGATCCGATCTTGAACCGTATCAATTGACAGTTTGATTCGGTTTAATTGCCAGAGTTCTTTACCGATCGCAACCATCTCATTATAGACGAAACGACTCGCATCGCTGTTAACCTTGATTATTTGTTTCTGGTAATCACTCGGATAGATGCGAACCTTCAATCCATAATGATATTTTAACTGTGCCATTGACTTCATTTTTTCACCTCCTTTAATTGGATTATATCATCAGCTAATGACTATGACGATTGAGGTGTTCTTGTCGATATATCTATAATTTTCATTATCACTTAATCTGGGTAACCAAGTATCGTCCCCAGACCTTTGCTACTAAAAAACTAGCCGATGAAATGAAATACATACTGCGAATGGTCGCAAAAAATAGCGATATTGTGATGGAAAAGCTGGAAGTCATGCTGGATCATGTTCACGCGCCGATCAATTTTGCAAGGCGCCAACTAGTGCCATAAAGGATGAAGTGTATTTATTTTTTCTCAAACGGCATCCAGAAATTCGATAATCACAATATTGGGGTGGGCATTTATGGTTGCCAAGCTACTACATGAGTACGCTTGGCAATATGAGTAAAGATGTAGTGGAAAACTATATCAACAATCAAAAATACAATGCACTCCAAAAGAAAAAGCGTCCAAATGGACGTTGAGTGAGCCTATCCATCCCATGACTAAAGTCACGGGATTTTCGGCTAGGCATAATTAAACGTTACAAGGAGTTTATATCCAAGGACAGTGAAATGATTAAGGTTAATTAGCAAAGAGAAGAAATTATTTGGTTAACACAGCTAATCTCTATTATTTCAAGGGGTACCTTTAAGAAAATTTTTCCTATATATTTTGCAATTAATCTACTAGAATCAGTGGCCAAACGAAAATGACAAACGATTGAGCAACCATCAGACTGATACGTTATAAATAGATTTGCTTATTAAAACTTTGCTCATAATTTAACTTTTTTTGTTGAGTGGGCTAAAAATCGTTTTCAATGTGTTTACATTAGCAAAATTAATTTACTTTTTAGCGGAGTTCGTTTAGAATAATCACAACAGTTTGATGGTAAATTCACAATCTTTAGGAGGCAATCAATTATGGCAAAAGTTGCATTAGTTACCGGTGCAGGTCAAGGGATTGGTAAGGCAATCGCTGAACGTTTGGCCAAGGATGGTTTCTCAGTTGTTGTAGTTGCTCGTCACATGGATGCACTACAAAAGGTAGTTGAAGGTATCAAGGCAAACGGCGGTGAAGCTTTCGCTGTTACGGCTGACGTTTCCAAGCGTGATGAAGTTTTTGCAGCCGTTGACCAAGCCGTTGAACATTATGGCGACTTCAACGTGATGGTTAACAATGCAGGTGTTGCACCAACGACGCCAATTGACACGGTAACACCAGAAGATCTGCAAAATGTTTACAGCATCAACGTTGGTGGTACGATCTGGGGCGTTCAGGCTGCCCATGCTGCCTTCAAGAAGCTTGGTCACCCAGGCAAGATCATCAACGCTACCTCACAAGCCGGTGTCGTTGGTAACCCTAACCTGACCGTTTACTCCAGCTCCAAGTTTGCCATCCGTGGTATCACGCAGGTTACGGCACGTGAACTGGCTGAAGAAGGCACGACGGTCAACGCATACGCTCCTGGGATTGTTAAGACCCCAATGATGATGGACATTGCTCACCAAGTTGGTAAGAATGCCGGCAAGAGCGATGAATGGGGTATGCAGACGTTTGCTAAAGATATTGCTCTGAAGCGTCTGTCTGAACCAGAAGACGTTGCTAATGCTGTTGCCTTCCTGGCAGGTCCAGACTCTGACTACATTACTGGTCAAACGCTGGAAGTCGATGGCGGTATGCAATTCCACTAAAATTAAAGCTAAAGTCAAAAAGATCTCATCGAATGTCGGTGAGATCTTTTCTGTTTCAGAAGTCGATACCCTCTAATCGTAACAGAGCCAGCTTGCGCTCAGTACCGCCAGCATAACCGATCAGACTGCCATCGCTGCCGATGACGCGATGACATGGTATCAGAATCAGGATCGGATTATGTGCGACGGCGCCACCGACTGCTCGCGCGGCTCCCGGTGCTATTTTTTGATGAGGAGCGGCTTGTTGGGCCAGTTCTTGATAGGTGATGGTGCTCCCAATAGGAATCGTCAGCAATGTATTTAGAATGCGCTGCCGATAAGGCGTGGTTTCCAAGGCCAGCGGAATCTCACGCGGGTCGGGAGCCTGCTTGGCAAAATACTGATCAAGCCAGGCAGCCGTATGTTTAGTAATCGAATTTTGCGCAGTGGCAATCTCATCCAGCGTGAAGCCGGCACCGAAATGTTTTTGGCCGTTAAACCAAAGACCATGCAAAGCTTTGTCACTTGCTAGCATGGTCATGGTACCTAATGGGGAATGATATTGATGTTTAATCATAGTAGACCAAGCCTTTCGAAATTGATATCTGCAGCCATGAGATTATGGATATTTATAAATTTTTGATGAAAGCGATTTTTACATCGATTAAATAAAAAAAGTAACGTTGGGCTTAATGATTTTTAATGATGAGTGTCAAAAAACAATTAAATATTAAGTTCCTACCTACGGGAAACACGGTATCCTTAAAATTAGAAGTTTATTAAAATTGAACTGTGCGATATACTATATTTTAATATTTAATGTTTTAAGAGGAAAGAGGAGAACGAGATGTGTGGATTTTTAGCCGCTGGTTCCAGTGAGTTTGCACCCAAGGCTTTTGCGGACGCCTTGGCTAAGTTGAACGATCGTGGACCTGATATGACTCGGACGATTTCAATGGATGATAAGGTCTTTGGCTTTAATCGCCTGGCTATCATGGACTTGTCAGAGCGCGGAATGCAACCGTTTGTAAATGATGACTGTATCTTAGTTTGCAACGGTGAAATATACAACTATTATGCATTGGAAAAGAACTTAGCTCCCGAGTACGAGTTTGTCAGCAACAGTGACTGTGAAGTTTTGATTCCACTCTACAAAAAATATGGTCTGGATACAATGTGCAAGATGCTGGACGCGGAATTTGCCTTTGTCTTGTACGACCAAACTACTAAGCGCGTAGTTGCCGCCCGTGATCCAGTCGGCATTCGACCAATGTTTTATGGCTATACCAAAGGCGAGCATAAGATGTCGTTTGCCTCAACTGCCAAGGCGCTGATGGATCTTTGCGATGAGATCTATCCTTTCCCACCAGGATATTATTATGATGGCGAAAAGTTCGTCTGCTACCATGATGCTACGACGGTTCAGATGATGCGGACCGATGATTTTGCCACGGCAGCCAGCACTCTGCGCGAAAAACTGGTCGAAGCCGTGCGCAAGCGCCTAAACTCGGATGCGCCAGTTGGCTACCTGCTGTCTGGGGGCTTGGATTCATCGCTGGTCTGCTCGATTGCTACCAAGCTGTTAGGCAAGCCGATTCGGACCTTTGCAATTGGGATGGACCGCAACCCGATCGACCTCAAGTACGCGCGGGAGGTTGCCGATTATCTGGGAACTGATCATACCGAATTTATCATGACGCGCGAAGACGTGCTCAACGCTTTGCATGAGGTCATCTACCAGCTGGAAACCTGGGACATTACGACGATTCGGGCTTCAATCGGGATGTATCTGCTCTGCAAAAAGATTCATGAAAACACTGATTTGAAGGTGATTTTGACCGGTGAATGTTCTGATGAGCTGTTTGGCTACAAATACACAGACTTTGCTCCCAACGCAGAAGAATTCCAAAAAGAATCATTGAAGCGGGTACACGAGCTGTACATGTACGATGTTTTGCGGGCTGACCGCTGCATTTCTTCCAACTCATTGGAAGGCCGGGTACCATTTGCCGACCTGGACTTTGTCGAATACGCGCTGTCAACTGATCCAGAACTGAAGATGAACCACTATCACAAGGGCAAGTATCTGTTGCGGCAAGCGTTTGCTGGGCAAGGATATTTGCCAGATGACATCATCATGCGGGAAAAGGCTGCTTTTAGCGATGCGGTTGGTCACTCATTGGTTGATGACTTGAAGGACTACGCTGAAACGCGCTACACGGATGAAGACGTGGCCAACGCCAAGGAAAAGTATCCATACTGCACGCCGTTTACCAAGGAGTCATTGATGTATCGTGATATTTTTGAGGAATATTTCCCGGGAAAAGCAAAATGGATCAAAGACTTCTGGATGCCAAACAAGGAATGGGAGAACTGTGACGTTGACGATCCAAGCGCACGAGTACTCAAAAACTATGGTGCTAGTGGTGAATAAGGCGACTCGTCGTCATAATAATTAATCGATAATTGATAAAAGCGTCATCTCAGACGAGGCTTGTCATAACAGCCTTGGATCTTGAGGTGGCGCTTTTGGTTTGCGGTCATGGTTCTGTCTGGACGGGTTTGGAAAATTTAGCTACTGAAGAATTTGGCTCTTGCTAAAATTGAGATTGTTAAACAGCAGCCGCATCTCTACCGGTATGAAAATTGAGATTGTTAAACAGCAGCCGCATCTCTACCGGTATGAAATCAGAGACTTTAGCTGCCAGCTGTTGAGAACTCGTCTGCATCTCCTCTTGAACAAGCATGATAAATAGTTGCGAACGTTAGACATCTTAGAAACGATAGTCATAGGTTTATGGTGTCAATCAACTGTTAGGGTCTCTTGCATCCAATCAAGCTCTCATCATCAATTTACTCAAAAATAAAACAGCACTCGATCAGACTTTCGATGTCTAAGTCTAGTGCTGTTTGCATTTGCGGCTGCCTATCGATCAGAATTGCTGTTTATCTTGGTCAAGCAGCTCAAATGAATGCTTTTCCTTACCAATTTGTTTCCAGATATCAATGATCAAAACGTCCATAATTAAGGCGCCAATGATAAACAAGACATATGAATACTTAGTCCCCATGGCAGTCTGAACGACGGTACTTTGATGAGGCAGCTGAGCAGCAGTGATTGCCAGAATCGTGGAGACCCCGGCCGTGCCGATTGAGCCGGCATACTGCTGAAGGGTACTGAACAGGGCATTGCCGTCGCCAACCAGCTGTGGTTTTAAGTGCTGCAGTCCATATGTCATGACGTTATTGAATAAGAAACCAAAACCGACCATATAGACCGCGTAAAAGATCGTCAGCGACCACATTGAGAGCTGACCACTAAAAACATACATCAAGATTACGGCCAGATTAGTAAACAGCGCACCAAAGATCAGTGGCTTTTTGATTCCCGATTGATCCAACAGGCGGCCAGTCAGTGGCAAAAGGACAGCTGAGATCAATGCCCCCAGCAAAAGCATCAGGCCAACGACAAAAGAATTCTGATGCAGCGTCAACTGCGCGCAGTTTGGCAAAAGGAACGTCATGCCGATTTGAATGAACTGAACCATAAAATACAGCAATAAGCATGGCAGATAGATTGAATCAGCAAAAACATTGGTGTTGACCAAGGGATGCTCGCGATGTGAGGTCAAGTAGCCAAAACCACTGGTACCGGCATTGTTTAGCCCCATTTCCAAGCAGATAAAGCCAATGGCAACCAACAGATACTGTAGCAATTGGAAACGGATGGCAGTAGGCTTGCTTAGCTGTTGAACGTTAACGATGCCATTCAAGCCAAAAATAATCCCGATTGGCAAAACAATCCGGAAAATTACGCGCCAGTTGATAAATTGGGTAATCAAACCGCCGTATGTTGGTCCCAAAGAAGGCGCCAGACCAATCACCATACCACCGAGACCGGCATAGGTACCCTGCATGGCAAACGGAACCTGCTGCATGATAATGAAAAACAGCAGCGGCATGGCCAGCCCAGTACTGATCCCTTGAATCAGCCGCCCTAAAAGCAGCACCCACAGCTGAGGCGCCAGGGCACAAAGCAGACCACCAACGATAAAGGCCAGCGTAGAGGTGATAATCAGGCTGCGCAGCTTAAAGCGCCGCTGCAAAAAAGCGGCCAGAACAACCGTCAAAGCCACGGCCAGCAGATAGCCGGTCGCGACCCACTGCACGGCGTTAAGACCTTGATGGAAGTCACGCATTAAAGTTGGAAACGTAACGTTCATTGAGGTTTCTACCAAAACGCCACAAAAGGCGAGGCCAGCAGTACCAATGATTGACAGGTTGGTTTTTCTGCTGACCCGTTGTTCGTTCGTTTGCTCCATAAAAATCAAATTCCCCTTTCTCAAATAAAAAAACTGACACTGGGAAGGCAAGAATGCTTTTCCTAGTGTCAGTTTGACTTACGGATATACAAGCGAAAGTTATGTCTTAACTATACCACTTTCAAAAGTTTTTCGTAAATTAAAAATCATGATAATTAGTGCTCAGATTGGTCATGTGTCTTGTCTGAGCAGGTTATGAGGTGGGGTGGCAAATAACCTAAAATTGCATAGACGCATTGATCGGATCATGAATGGCAAACATTGTGGGGCAATTTAAAACAGCCATGCCAAGACGAGTTAGGATGCCTCATCTTACCAAAGTATGCCCGGATGTTTCTGATACTTTTGCTTAAACGTGCTGGGAGGCTCCGGTTGTCGCGTCCAGCTTTGAGCCATCATTCGGCGTAAAGTGCATCAGTGGGCCATCAATCTGCGCGTCATAGTCGATAGCGACATCCAGACCATTGAAGAACCAGTAGTCAAAAGCTTGAATATAGTAGTGAATACCATCAATCACCTGGTCGACTACCGGATCAACGGGACGATCGCAGCGACCAATTCCTTGCGAGAATCCTTGATGGGCGTTGGTTTCACCATATCCTTTACCAAATAGCTTAATGCCGTTGCCAGGGTGCAGATGCATTTCAGTGCGGAACCATTCGCTGGCTTGAGGGGTCATGGTAATTTTAGTTAATTTCTTTTCCGTCATACGAAAGCGCCTTCTTTAAAATATTTGCTTCTAGCCTAACATGATCAAGCAGATTTGTCGCTTCAACTGCCTGATAAATTTCGTATTCGCCAGCAAATTGAATATATAAGATTTAATTTACGATAATGACCCCATTTTATTAAAGTTTTGCTAAAATAGACTGTTGAAGAAACAACCACCGAGATCTGCATTCCTGAAAAGGCGGCTGGTCTTTTTTGGTTGCTCGCAATTAATGACGAAGGCGAGCAGCTGATGTCTTAGATAATTATGCGTCTAGGCATTGGTTGAAGGGGGAAGAATTATGGCTGAAAAACGAGCCGAACTATTAGAACTGCTGAGCGAGGGTCCATTAAACGAGCGGATGTTTAATGCCAGCTTCGGTCTGCGTCTGGAAGAGCACCGCATTTTGACCAATGGACGGGCCAGTCGCTACGAGTACCCAAAGAATCTCAGCTCACGTAAGACAAATCCATATCTTGCGAGTGGCTTTTCCGATAATATGATGGAATTTATCACGCCAATCACCAGAGGAAGCAAGGCGACTTGTCAGCAACTACGGGTTTTAGAACAAATCGTCGACAGCCAGATGCATGAAGATGAGCGCATTTGGCCCTTGAGCCTGGCACCGGCTCCTGAGTATCAGCACGATCTGGAATTTGTTGGCAACAACTGCTCACAGCCCTGGAATAAGGAATACACCAACTATCTGCGCGAAAAGTATGGCATCAAGCGGATGATGCTGGGAGGCGCGCACATTGGCTTTAACCTGGATCAAGAGCTGTTGGATACGCTGTATGAGCAGATCTTTAAGGATGATTTTGCCAGTCAGGCCGCTTTCCAAAATACGGTCTACTTTAAGATGGCCCAATGCTTCTGTCTGTGGCGGTGGCTGTTTACGTATCTGTACGGTGCCAGCCCAGTTTCTGAAGCCGTAGAACACGACATGCCAGAGCATATTCAATTGCCAGTCCGGAGTTTTCGCAACAGCACTTATGGCTACGACAATCTACCAGCTGAGCGGCCAAGCTATGTAAGTCTGGATAGCTTTGTTGATCAAATTTCCAAATATCTGGAAGATGGTACCTACTATGGCCCACAAGAGTTCTTTGGCCCGGTTCGGCTGCATGGTAAACATGACGATGACAGCTTGCGTCAAATCGTAAAGGACGGCATTCAGTTCATCAGTTTCCGCTCGTTTGACCTGGATCCGTTTGCCAAGGGCGGCATCAGTGAGGATACGCTGAACTTCTTAGAGCTGTTTATGCTCTACACGTTGGTTTCGCCAATGCCAGAAAATCTTAGCGAAAAGATGCAGCAGGCTATTGAGCGCAATAACGAGGTTGCTTTGCAGGCACCAGATGAGCAGACTGACTGGATGCGTGAGGAAGCCATGAATCTGATTGAAAAACTGGGCGAGTTTTGTGAACAGTTCCATGCCCCGCGCGAATACAAATTAGCACTGAGCTTTGTTATGCGGCGCGTGGAGGACCCAACGCTGACGATCGGTGGTCAGGTGGCTGAAAAACTGGCTAAGGGCGATCTGCTGAGCTTTGGTCTAAAGATTGCCAACGACCGCTACACCAGTTTCGTGCGTTCAACGCATCCACTACAGGCACTGGCCAGTCAGTATTCCGACAGCGTGCAAAAATTAATTAAGATTGCGATCATGAATGGTGTGCACGTTGAATTTGGCGATCCATTAAAGCTGCGGGTTGGTGAGCGAATTGAGACCTTTGAGGCACAGGCCGACTTGGATCTGTCGCGTGGTGCTCAGGACTATTTGTTAAACATGTTCCCAGAATTAGAAGGAACCACGAATGAATAATCAAAAGACGCGCCTTGAGTTGAGACGCGCCTTTTATTTTAGGATCGACTTTAAAAATGAAAATAGAAAGGACGATGCAGTTTGCGGAAAATCGGGATTATCGGTTTGGGTAACGTTGGCGCATTGCTGGCTAATCTGTTGGTGGCTCAACAAGCAGCTGATGAATTGGTGTTAATCGACAGTGATGCTGATCTGGCCCTGGGGCTGCAAAATGATCTGCTGGATGGCATGCAGTCGCTTTCCATCCAGCCCAACATCAAGATCCAAGACTATGCAGCACTTAAGAATGCGGATGTCATCGTTTTGGCAATTGGCAAAGCAGAACTATTAAAAGAGCAGCGGTTTGCCGAATTGACTTTTGTAGGGGAGACGATGCGCCAAATTGCACCCCAGATCAAGCAAAGCGGCTTTGACGGGATTTTGCTTAATCTAGCCAATCCCAACGAGGTAACCACGGCTTATCTGCAGTATTTAACCGCGCTGCCCAAAAACAAGGTAATCGGGATGGGAACGGTACTGGATACTGCACGGCTGCAACGCGCCATTGCCGATCAGGTTCAAGTCGCATCCAGTGCGGTAGCCGGCTGGGTTTATGGTCAACATGATGGCGAGGCCGTGCCAATCTGGTCAACGTTTACGGTTAATGGTCAGCCATTGGAAAAACCGGTGCTGGGACACAAGATTGATCCGCATGAAAGTGAGATCCAAGCCAAGCTTAACGGCTGGTATGCTATCAAAGGCCAGGGTCAAGATGTCAGCGGCATGGCTTTATGGGCAATGCGAATTTTACGGGCCATATTGACTGATGAACGCGTCAGTTTGCCGGTTGCATTATATCAGCCACAGTACCAAAGCTATCTGAGTTTTGCTGCCCAAATAGGACGCCAAGGGGTTGGTAACTATACGCTTTTACCATTGCGGCCATTGGAAGCAGACCAGCTTAAAGTTGCTGCCAAAAGCATTCAAGATCAGTTGAATATCTTGTTAGAAGCTGAATAAATCCAGGCAAGCAGTGATGTTTGTAAGAACCAATTAATATGATATAATCTCCCTTATTTACTTTAACGATATTGTCGGCGGGCCGGGGCATGATAATGACTCATGAATTTCATTAGATCATCAAATGAATAGGCAAAATGAATCGCGTCTAGATACGACTGCTCTAAGAACCCGGTGTCATGCATCCGCCGCAGCATGTTGCGCAATGGGTCATAAAAGCCATTGACGTTGTATAGGGCAGTAGGCTTGGCATTATCACCCAAAGACATCCATGAAAAGGCCTCGCTGATTTCTTCTAATGTACCAATCCCGCCTGGCAGTGCCACCAGACCGTCTGCCAGATTCATCATCAAGTCTTTTCGCACATCCATGTTGGAAACGATTTTGAGATCTTCAATGCGATCCAGTGCGGTTTGACGTTCATACAGCTGACGGGTGATTACGCCATGAACCGTCCCGCCGTTATCGAGTACGGCATTGGCAATTACGCCCATAGTGCCGTACTTGCCACCGCCATAAACCAGCTCGATACCATTTTCGGCCATCTTCTTGCCAAACGCAGCGGCATTTTCTTGATAGATTGGGTCATTGCCGAGATGGGCACCACAATAAACGGCTAAACTCTTAATCATTGGATCGCTTCTTTCATTATGAATTATGTTAACTTTGCCGACTGCTTTGAATCGGTTTGCGCTTATTATAGCCTGCTTTGCAGTTGGGTTGTGATCAGATGCATTATCAATCAAGGCACCATTCATTGCTAACGGACGTGGTTTGCAAAAGCAAATAAAAAACGGCGTCCGTCGCGGAACGTCGTGAATGGGGCCTAATTGTAAGTAAATCAGCGATGTGGATCGCAAGCTATGGTTGGATTAGCCATATAAATTAAAATATTTAAGAATTGCAAATCCAAGCTATATTTAAATTATTGCACAGGTTGAATGTAGTAGACCTGGTCATCAGCTTCATCAATCAGCTTAGCAGGGCGCTGTTCATTGGCTTGAATGGTGATGTGATAGCCAAACTTGTCTAAGTAAACGAGCTGTTCAGTGCTGACCTGCTGAACGGTTGCCGGGATCAGCTGGTTGTCGATGCCGAGCTTGAGTTCTGGTGAGATCGTGATGATGTGGGAACGGTCGCGCTCTTCATCGTAGTATTTCCAGGTACCGGCATAGAAAACGGGCAAGGCCGCGACGGGATGCTTTTGTTTATTAGATCGGCTGAAACCAAACGAACTGGTGATTCCAGCCATTAGTCCCGCACCGAAAAGCAACATTCCTTTTTTCTTCATTCTGCTCAATCCCCTTCAATTTAACTTGATTTTTCATTTGATCATAGATTTACGATTTTTATTATACACAGCTTTGTGTTATAGAAAGATTTCATTTCTGTTAAAAACTGGAAATAATTGTTAGAATAAAACGTAGCAATTGTAAAGGAGTGATCGAATTGCTAAAACTGGGGATTATTGGAACCAACATTATTACTGATCAAATGCTTGACGCGGCTAAGACCACGGGCAAGTACGAACTGACGGCAGTCTACTCACGAACGAAGGAACATGCTGAAAAGTTCGGTAAGCCATATGGAGCTACGCAGTTTTTTGACAGTCTGGAGGATTTCTTTGATGAAGGTGACTTTGACGTGGTCTACGTTGCCTCACCAAACAGTCTTCACTATGAACAGGTTCGCTTAGCAATTGAAAATGACAAATTCGTAATCGTTGAAAAGCCAGCCTTTGTCAATCCAAACGAATTTGAAGGCATTGAATCGCTGCTGGCGGCTCACCCAAAGGCCCGCGTCGTTGAGGCTGCCCGCCACATTCACACGGGCCTTTTCCATGCGGCGGAAGAACAGCTCAAGCAGATGCCAGTTATTCAAGGCGCCAATATTACGGTAATGAAGTATTCTTCGCGCTATGACAAGGTAATTGCCGGCGACAAGCCATATCCAAACATCTTCACGGCTGAATTTGCTGGTGGGGCATTGATGGATCTTGGCGTTTATGCCGTTTACGGTGCCGTAACGCTGTTTGGCGTTCCGGACAGTGTCGTGCTGTTCCCAACGATGATCGCAAGCGGCGTTGATGGGATGGATACGGCCATTTTGAAATATGACAAGTTTGCCGTTACGCTGAACTTTGGTAAGACGGCCAACTCGCATCTGGTTTCTGAAGTGTACGGTCTTAAGGATACGCTGGTCTTTGACTCAATCTTTGACACGACCAAGGTAACTTACTATGACAGCGAAAAGCAGGCCCACCCACTGGAAGCCAAGTACTATGAAAACTCAATGGTTGATGAGATGAATGACTTTGCTGACCTGTTCAATGATCCCGAAAATCCAGAACAGCAAGCTAAATACAAGCGTTGGTTCGATTTGGCACGCAATGTCAACACGGTAATGTATGACCTGCGTCGCTCGGCTGAACTGACTTTCCCGTCTGACGACAATCGCTAGACGTTAACTGACAAATTTAAAGGATGGATATCTGTTGATCGAACAATTTCAACAACTTTTTGATGAAAAAGGTTTCCAGCAGCCAACGCAGATTCAGACTGCGGTTGCTGAAACATTGGCTTCTGGAAAATCAGTCTTAGGAATCGCGCCAACTGGTTCTGGCAAGACGCTGGCATTTGCCTGGCCGCTCTTGCCTAAAGTTGAGCCTGGTGCTGGCGTGCAAATTTTGGTGCTGGAGCCCTCACAAGAACTGGCGATTCAAACGGCTACGGTCATGCGCGAATGGGCCAATTTGATTGGGGTTAAGGTACGCTCTTTGACTGGGGGTGCCAACCTCAGACGACAAGTAGCAATGCTTAAAAAACAGCATCCCGATGTCGTCGTCGGAACGCCTGGTCGTGTGCTGCATATGCTGGACAATCGTGATCTTAAGCTGGATCGGCTTAAGACATTGGTAATTGATGAGGCCGATGATCTTTTGCGTGATGATACGCAAGCCGTGGTGGAAGATATTGAGCGTGCTACGCCATTAAATACGCAGCTGGCCTTCTTTTCGGCAACGAGTTCGGCTGCTTTTGATCAGCTCAGTGTCATGTTTGGCCGCGATATCATCACTTATGACGTTCGTGAAACGGATCAAAGCCGTGGACCGGTTCGGCATGGCTTGGTCTATGCACGAACGATGAGTCAAAAAACGGCGATGCTTAATCGTTTGAGTCACACCAAGGATTTTCGGGCACTGGTTTTCTTTGACAGTATCAAGACGCTGCACTATGCAGCCAGTCGCTTAAAGCATGAGCATGTCGCTTCGGCAACGCTGGGTGGCAAGCAGCGGCAAACGGAACGAGAAACCGCACTGCGCCAGTTTCGTAAGCGCCAGTTGAAGTTGCTGTTGACTACCGATGTTGCGGCCCGAGGACTGGACATTCCTAAGCTGCCAGCCGTAGTTAATTTTGAGCTGCCAACCACTGTTGATCAATACGTGCACCGTACTGGTCGAACGGGGCGGCAGGGCGAACCTGGCTTAGTTATTAATCTGGGCAGTGATCATGATTTTCGTGATCTGAAAAAGCTTTTGGCCGATACCGATTATCAATTTACCGAATTGACGGTTGGTGAAAAAACAGTCACCGATGAAAAGCCAACTGAAGGAACAGCAAAGATGCCAGTACGTAAGGAAGCCAGCCGTGCCATTCAAAAAGAGCAGCATGAAAGCAAGCGAGAAGTTAAAAAGAGCGTTCACAATACCCTGGATGGCTTTTCGATGCCGGCCAAGCGCAAGAATCGCAAGAAGAATCGCAAAAACAAGGGAATTCGCCTCAAGCACCGTCGCATGGCGGAAAAACAATCTGATCAATAGCCTGCAGCTGGCCGAGATTGATTAAGCTGGTCAGGCTTTAGAGTCGAAGAAAGCGCGGGTCTGGCTGGCAGTTGCGGTTGCGCAGCGCTGTTTGACAGGGATGGCATTGTTTCAGCCATGCGGCGCGATTGATTCAGATTCAACATTAAAGAGATATTGTTGACTTTACGATTGACCATAAATGTGCGACAATATTTCTTGTTGCGGTCCCATAGCATAATTGGATAGTGCATCCGCCTCCTAAGCGGTCGATTCCGGTTCGAATCCGGATGGGATCATTATAATTTAACTTGATGCAGATTTTTAGCAAGTCGCCATCCTGAATTGGGTAGCGGCTTGTTTTACATTGACGACTTAAATTTTTCACCAAAAGTTAGGAGAACGATATCGGTAATTTTTGAAGCCTTATCTATATTTCGGTTAAATGTGTAATGGATGAGAAATTACGTTGCACATTGTAAATAAAAAAGCGTGATAGCAGATCTGGTAAAATCTGATATCACGCGATGCTGTTAGATTTAAGGGTCTCGAATCTTAACTCCTGGTTGGCAGGGGCTAACGATTGGCGATTTTGTCGTTGGTTTTAAAGATCAGCCACTTGGAAAAGATATAGTTGGCAATCACGACGACGACATTGTCCAAAATCTTAACGACCAGCTGCTGAATTGCGGAGTCAAAGCCTAAAAGCGTTACCCCAACGTACATAAAGACAATATCGATTAAAAGCGTCAAGGCACGATAGAAGTAAAACTTGATGAACTCTACGATAAAAGCGCGGACCGTGGTATAGTGTGAGCCAAAGACCCAGACCTTGTTCGTTAAATAAGCGACCAGAACGGAAACAAACCAGGCGATAATATTGGCAAGCTGATAGTTCCAGTGAATGCCGGAACTGAGCCATTGAAATACGCCAATGTTAACGATGGTGGTAACCACGCCCCAAAAAAGGTAGGCAATGACGCTTTTGTATTTATTCCATAATTCAGCCATTAGTCTTGAGCTGCCTTTTCTACCAGCTGCTTGGCAAACTCATCCAACTTGTCGATATCGGCTTGATCTGGTTCCAGGTTGATGTGGACGTTTTCGGCACCCTTAGTAGCCCCAGCCTGTTCAAAGGCCTCGCCAAACTTGTCAACGGCCAGGCAGAAGAAGTCTTCATAAAAAGTATCGCCGGAGCCGGCCACGCCATAAACTTTGCCGCTCAGATCCACTTCTTTTAGGTCATCAAAAAAGTCCAGACCTTCATCGGGCAGAGCGCCTTCGTCATAAGTGTATGGGCAGACTACGCAGATATCGACGTCTTCAAAATCTGCGGCGTCGGCCATCGTCATTTCGGTCTCTTCTACTTCAACGCCCTGGTTTTCCAAAGCTTCGGTGATGATGTCGGCAACGTCTTCATTGTTACCGGTAATCGTGGCATATACGACCAATGCTTTTGCCATTGTTTTTCCCTCCACGTAAATAGATTCGTAAATAAATTCGCAACGGATAGTATAACACAGAATTATTTTGGGACCTTGAGTGATATACTAAATAGGATATTAAAATTTATTAATAAGGAGACTTTCTGGATGATTAGTTTAAAGTCACCACGCGAAATTGAAGCGATGGAAAAATCCGGTGCCGTTTTAGCCGGTATGCACATTGGGGTGCGTGAAATCATTCGGCCCGGCATTTCCAGTTGGGTAATTGAAGAATTTGCCCGCGAATACTTCAAAAAGGCCCACGCCATTGCCGCTCAGATCGGCTTTGAAGGTTACAAGTATGCTACCTGCATCAGCGTTAATGATGAAATCTGCCATGGTTTCCCCCGCAAGAAGCTGATCTTTAAGGATAATGATCTGGTTAAGGTCGACACGGTCGTAAATCTGGATGGCGCCTACAGCGATTCTTGCTGGTCATACGTTGTCGGCAAGGCCAGTGATGAGGTTAAGCGCCTGATGGACGTTACCTACAAGTCATTGTACCTGGGAATCGATCAATGTAAGGTTGGCAACCGGATTGGTGATATTGGCGCGGCTATTCAACACTACACCGAAGATGAAAATGGCTACGGCGACGTGCGTGAATTTGTTGGCCATGGCATTGGACCTACGATGCACGAAGATCCAATGGTGCCTCACTATGGCAAGGCAGGTCAGGGAGTTCGGCTGCGCAATGGGATGACCATTACCGTTGAGCCCATGATTAACACTGGTACTTGGGAAGCTGATACCAGTGATCCAAGCGGCTGGCTGGCCAAAACGGCAGATGGTGGCCTGAGCTGTCAATACGAACACACACTGGTCGTTACCGACAAAGGCCCTAAGATCTTGACCTCTCAAGATCCAGAAGCTGATGCTGATTACTTGTATGATGACAACTACGCTGAATATCTGGCTCACTATGCTAAGCTGGCTAAGGAAGTTGCCAAAAAGTACATGAAATAGTAACTGAAAAACGGCATGATGAAATAGTTAGCCAATGTTTCGGCATCTGATGAACGCACGCTCCTCAATCACGAGGGGCGTTTTTATTTCGTGATATAATGTTTTCTGATGTTGCATTGCCGCACCGCGTTGCTAATCTGATAAAATTAAAATCATTATTTCTGAATAAGGCAGGTTAACCATGGACAAAAAGCCGAATAAAATAAAAAATTTCGTGCTGCTTTTTATCAAGCACTTCACCATGGCGCAGGTTTCAGCGTCAGCGGCAGTCCTGGCCTACTATACGCTGCTGTCGGTTTTTCCGGCGATCATCGTGGTCGGTAACCTGCTGCCAATGATGGGACTGAATGCCAAAACCGTCTTGGACTATCTGCAGACGGCAATTCCGGAATCAGTGTATGACTTTTTAAGACCGATTATCTATGACTTTCTGCAGCATGGGAACGGCGGCACGTTGACTTTGGGTGCGATCGTGGCATTATGGTCCACCAGCTTGGGCATCGCGGCTTTTCAGCGCAGCGTCAATCATGCCTATGGGGTCGCGGAAAACCAAAATCCGATCATAAACCGCGCCGTGTCGTTTCTTTGGATGCTGGTCATCTTACTTATCGTGACGACGCTGGTGATTTTATATGGGCTTGGTGAACAGACCTTGAGCAGCCTGCAGCCGATCTTAGGCTTTAGTACCAAATACGTCACGTTCTTCAGGTCGATCAAGTGGCCGGTTACGTTCTGGGCGCTGTTTGTATTCTTAACGCTGCTGTACTACTTTGTTCCCAATGCTCTGGTCAAGCTGCGCTACGTGATTCCGGGCGCCTTGATTGCAGATCTTTTGTGGATGGGACTTTCCCGTGTCTTTTCCTATTACACGATGATTTTTGCCCATAACATTACGTCTTATAAAACAATTGGAGCGTTTATCGTGCTGATGATCTGGCTGGATCTGTCCGGCATGGTGATCATGATCGGCGCTACAATCAATGCCACGCTGCAAGATGCCCATGACGGTGAAATCAAAGAAAAAAAGCATCTCTGGCAGTATGTACGCAAGATGCGGCATCGCGAGTTTAACGACCGCTACCATTATGATGAGCATAAATAAAAGTAAAAACGCCGGTAGGGAAGGACCTGCTGGCGCTTTGAACAGTTGGACTTGTATTTGATTAAAGTGAGGAAGTTTTTAAGAAATGGCGAAAATTTCAAAAATTGAAGCACAAAAACGTCCTGGCCGCTATAATATCTATCTTGATGGCAAGTATGCGTTTGCCGTAGCCGAAAGCGTCTTGATCAAGTACCGGCTTATGAAAGGGATGGAACTCGATCAAACACAGCTGGCCCAGATTTCTAATGATGATGAGATTGCCAGGACCTATAATAAAATACTGGACTATCTGGCTCACCAGCTGCGAACGGAACATGACGTCTATGAGAAGATGCGCCAGCTCAAGACCCCGGCTGAAGATATTGAACCGGTGATGCAAAAGCTGCGCGGGCTCCATCTTTTAGATGATCACGAGTACGCGGCCAGCTACGTACGCACGGTGATGAATACGGAACTGAAAGGGCCCCAGGTGATTCGGCAAAAACTGCGGCAAAAGCAGATCGGCGAATTGGATATCGACAGTGCCCTGGTGCAGTTTACACCGGAGCGGCAGCTGGAGAACGCGACCAAGCTGGCCAAAAAGCTGTTTAAACGCTATAACAAGCTGCCGGCGCGTCGTCAGGCCGAAAAGGTGCGGCAGGGATTGGCAGCGAATGGCTATGCGGCTGATCTGTTCAATGAGATCAAGGACACTGTGACGCCGCAGCCTGATCTTGAGCAGGAAGACGAACTGTTGGCCAAAGAAGCGGCAAAGGCTTGGCGGCGTTATGAAAAACGTTCGCAGACCGATTATGAAAGGCGACTTAAGGTTAAGCAGGCGCTGTATCGAAAAGGTTTTGACCTGGACACGGTTGAGCATTGGCTAAATGAGCATGAGAACGCTTGAAAACGGCAGTGGTTCTAAAATGTCTTTTTAAATTTATAATTTACTGGTATTATGTAGAAAGTATTGTTTTGATAAGGAATTGATTTCAAAAAGCTTAACTAGAGTCTTAAGTGATATTATGCAAAATCAAATTGAAGAAACAGAGTCAACGGAAATTATGGAAAAAAGTCAAATAAAGAAACAATCACTGACCTATCTTTTCTTTAAGCGATTGACCGACATTGTTTTGTCGTTGCTCGCTTTGATTTGTTTTAGTCCAGTGTTTTTAGGCGTTTGGATTGCCAACCGCTTTGGCGACAATAAGGGACCGCTTTTTTTCAAGCAGACCCGAATCGGCAAAAACGGCAAGCCTTTTAAAATGTACAAATTTCGCTCAATGATCGTTAATGCTGATGAGATTCTGCATTCTAACATCGAGCTTTATGAAAAATACGTTGAAAACAACTATAAGCTTGAGCCAGATGAGGACCCACGCATTACCAACTTGGGCCGCTGGCTGCGGCGGACTTCGATTGACGAGATCCCGCAGTTTATCAACATCTTAAAAGGTGACATGAGCATTGTTGGACCACGGCCGGTCGTTAAAGAAGAACTGAAGGAATACGGCGATCGCGTCGATAAGTTCCTGTCAGTCAAGCCAGGGGCCATGGGACTTTGGCAGGCTAGTGGCCGCAGCAACATCGGCTACCCTGAACGGTGCGATTTAGAGTTGAGCTATGTTGATAAGGCATCATATTGGTATGATGTGAGAATCATGTTTAAGAATATTATAAGCATCTTTAAAAATACAGGTGCTTACTGAGTCGGAGGAAAAGATTAGTGAACATTAAAGTCTTAGTAGCGGTGCACAAAAACTACGCAATGCCTAGTGATCCAATGTATTTGCCGGTATTTGTCGGCAAGGATCTGCATCCAGACGTTAACGATACTTTCCAAGGCGACAATACTGGCGACAATATCTCTAAGAAGAACGCGCACTACAACGAACTGACCGCGCTTTACTGGGGTTGGAAGAACCTGCCAGATGTTGACGCATTAGGCCTGGTGCACTATCGGCGCTACTTTTCTCTGCATCACGATAAGGACTTGAGCAAGATCTTGAGTACGGCTGAAGCGGAGAATCTGTTAAAGGATTATGACGTCATTTTGCCAAAGCAGCGCAACTACTTTATTGAAACCAATGAATCGCATTATCTGCACGTTCATGAGCATGAGCCACTGGAGGTAACGCGTGAGGTAATCAATAAAAAGTATCCCGCTTACGCCAAATCATTTGAAACCGTGATGAAGCGGACCAAGGCACACTATTTCAACATGATGATTATGAAAAAACAGCCGCTCGATGAGTACTGTACCTGGCTGTTTGACGTGCTGGGCGAAGTTGAAAAGCGAATTGACTATTCCGACTATTCGCCATATGAACAGCGCGTTTTTGGCTTTTTGAGTGAATTGCTTTTGGATACTTGGCTGGGTTGCCATCCAGAATATAAGACGGTTGACGTCAACTATGTCTTTATGGAGAAGCAAAACTGGCTGCTAAAAGGTGGCAAGTTTTTGAAGCGTAAGATTATGGGACATGGTGAACACTAATAATCAGGAGAGAGAGTATGGCCAATTTAATCGGCAAAAAATTTAATGAAATTGGCAATTTTAAAATTGATGGGCAGATTATCTATGAGATTGCATTTGCCTTTGAATTCGTAGTTGCCTTTTTGATTACCTCAACTTATACCGATTACTTTTCAAACCATATGCTGCATATATTGATGTTTGTCGGTTTGGCCTTGGTTTTACTAAAGATCTTTTTGTTTGATGACCTAACCCCAAAATGGTTGATAATTGATGGGCTTGCTTTATTGCTCCTATTGTTGACCTGGCGAACGTCAAAAGAGTTTTCGCTTTTTTCAATGGGCATCTTTGTCTTAGGAGCGAGAAACGTTAACTTTAAGCGAATTATTAAAATTTATCTATATATTGGTCTATTGCTTTTGGCTTTCGTGGTGCTCTCAGCTATGGCCGGCTTGATCAGAAATCTGGTCTATCGGCGCGATATGACCAATATCGTCAGACAATCATTTGGGATTGCATATCCAACTGACTTTGCTGCCCATGTTCTATATTTGATTCTGGCATATGCCTATTTGAAATTTGGCAAGATAAAATGGTATGACTATGTGGTATTCTTAGCCGCTGCCGGATTTTTGGTGAAGTTTTCGGATGCGCGGCTCAGTGCTTATGCAATCATTTTGGCAATTCCAGTACTATGGATTGGTCAGCGGGCACAAAAGGATCATCTATTGAGTCGCTTTATTGCATCGTTTTACTGGGCAGTACCAATCGTATCGGCATACTTAGTAATCATTGCTTCTTATTTCTTTAGGCCATCAAATCATTTCTTAAATAAGATCAACAATGCCAGCTCAGGTCGTCTTTATTTAGGGCATGAGGCAATTTCAAAATATGGCTTCTCCATGTTTGGTAAACAAATTGTCGAGCATGGTTGGGGTGGTGCCAATGGGTTGAAAATGTCGCAAAACAGTCCTGCTAATTATTTCTTTGTTGATTCTTCATTTTTACGAATGACGATTTTGTATGGAATAATCATGGCAATTATAATATTATTGGCTATGACCAAAATTTCATGGAATTCATTTCAAAAAGAAAACTTTGCATTGGCAAGCATCATCGTGATTGTTTCAGTCAGTGCAATGGTAGAGCAGCGATTGTTGGACTTGGCATATGATCCATTCTTGATTGCACTACTGGCTAACGTCTATACACAACATAAAGCGGAGGATATATCTTGAAAAACTACTCAGCAAAAGAGCTTATCCAGATGTTCTGGAAGAGCGTGATTTTGATTTTAGTGCTTGCCGTGCTTGGCGGTGGTGCAATGGGATACCGTGCCAAAAAGCAACAGCACACGACTTATACCGCAAGCCAGGAAATCGTGATCTCACATAATCTTAATGAAAACAGTAATTCAAGTGATAACGGGCAGGATTCAATTACGAATGCAGATTTAAATATGATGCCTACCTATGCTAAGATTGCTGAAGATGAGACGATTTCGGAAACGGCACATAAAATGTTGCCAAAATCTATTAAGAAGAACTACTCAGTTCAAGATGTTAACGATGCTATTCGTGCTGTTCCTCACCAACAGTCATTAGTATTAACGATTAAGGCTAAGACTGGGTCGACCAAGGCATCCGTAGCAATTGCCAATGCAACTGCTAAAGCGGTTAAAAAGGATCTGCCTAAGCTGCAGCCAGGTGCTGGTACCGTAACGCTGCTGGCTAAGCCAACTACCAAGTCAGTAACCAGTGAAACACTGCCGTACGCCAAAAAATATGCAATGGTGGGCGCAGCTATGGGTGGCTTGATCGGAATCGTAATTTCCTTTGTCGTAATTACCTTGAAGGATCTTGTTAAGAAACGTAAATAAAGTTATTTTAGAGATTAATTGGTAATACTAATTGATCTCTTATTTTGTATTAGGAGTGAAAAAATGACTAAACGAGTTTTATTGACAGTTGTGGACCCTAATCCAAATAATGCTGGTCCTAAAGCCAAGAGTGACATTGAAGAGATCTTATCTAAGCAAGGCTACCAGGATATGCGACTGCCATATAACTGGGAATCTAAACTGGCTAAGTTTAAATATAAATATTGGAGTATTCCTCGATTGTTCAAGGGTCAAGGAATTGATGAGCTGGTAATGCAGTTTCCGGTTTATTCCCGGGCATTGATGGATGCGTTCATTGAAAACTTCCGTAAATACTCCAATGGTAAACTGTTCTTTGTTATTCATGACATTGAATCATTGCGTTTCTTCAAGGATGATCCAAGCTATGTGGAAAAAGAGATTCAGTGGTTAAAAGAAGCTGATGGAATCGTATCGCATAACCAAAGTATGGAAAAATGGATCCGCAGTCAAGGGGTGCAGACACCAATCATTAATCTGGGCTTGTTTGACTATTTGAATCCACAGCCGATTGATGAAGACTTCACATACAATAAAACAGTATGTCTGGCTGGTAACCTGAGAAAATCGAATTTTTTGAAACAAATTGACATGAAAGATGCCAAGTTAAAGGTCTTTGGTCCCAATGCTCCCAAGACGTTTGGGAAAGGTGTTGAATATCAAGGTCAATTTTCACCAGAAGAGTTGCCAAAACACTTAAAGTCGAATTTTGGTCTGATCTGGGATGGTGACAGTCTAGAAACCTGCACTGGTCAGTTCGGTGACTATATGAAATACAATTGCCCACATAAGGCATCGTTGTATCTGAGTACAGGGATTCCAGTGATTGTTTGGAAAGAAGCAGCGGTGGCTCAATATTTGGTTGAGCATCATCAAGGGATTGCGATCGACAACCTGATGACACTGCCTGAAGTACTGAATCAGATTACACCTGATGAGTATAAGGCAATGAAGCAAAATGCTATTGAAGCGGCCCATGCGCTTCGCAACGGGGAACATATTAAAACAGCCCTAAATGAATTAGAAAAAGGAATGTAAACGTGGAGGAGCAGCGAGTGATACCTAAAAAGATCCATTATGTGTGGCTTGGTCATGGCGAAAAATCACCTAAGATGAAACGCTGTTTGGATTCATGGCAGCGAGTTTTGGAACCAGCGGGCTATGAGATTATCGAATGGAATGAAGATAACTGGGACGTTAAGCAAAATAAATTTGCCTATGAAAACTATCAGGCTGGCAAGTATGCCTATCCATCCGATGTTATTAGACTTGACGTGCTGTACCGATATGGCGGCATCTACATTGATACGGATATTTTGGTAAAAAAGCCATTTGATGAGTTTTTAAATCTACCAGCATTTTGGGCAATGCAATTTGACAACACAATCAGTACCTCAATCTTCGGTGCCGAAGCTGGTAATTCTTTTATCAAAACACTATTGGATCAGTATAAGGGCTTTGATCGACAGATGATGCTGGATGGCAGATTGCCAGAGACCAATAATGAAATTATCACTAAGGCCTTGTTGGATTATTATCCAGAGTTTGTTTTGGAGGACAAAAAGCAAACGTTAAATGATGGAACGGTAATCTTTCCTAAAGAGTATTTTATGTTTCCAACGTTTGACAAATCGATGGGCTATTCAGAGCATCTCTTTACCAAAACCTGGGGCCACGATGACTATTCAAAGGCACACTATGTTATTAAAGACCTGGTTCATCGACTGGTTGGCGACGTTATTTTTGGTAAAATCAGCGCAGCTCGAGGCCGTAAACTCTTTTTACAAAATGAGGAATACCAAAAAAAGCGAGACAATAAAAAGCAAGGATCGTAAGCTAATATGAAAACGGATATTACCATAATTATTCCAACCTATAATGCTGAACATACGATTGAAAAGTGCGTAGACAGTTTACTTAAACAAGTTGGTGATTTTTCATATCAAATTATAATTCTGGATGATGGCTCCAGTGATGGTACGTTGGCTAAGCTTGAAAAATATCAGGATAATCCACAAGTTAAAACAGTTGCCAAAAAAAATACCGGTGCTTCAGCTACTCGTAATGCTGGAATTGAGATGGCAGATTCGGAATACTTAATTTTTGTCGATGCCGATGATTTTGTTGAAAAAGATTATCTGAAACTATTATTTGACCAATTTAAAAACACCATTGGCTGTGATTTGGCTATCTGCGGCTATCGCAAAGAGGATGAAAATGGCGAGTTGCGCTTTAATGCTGCTGGTCAAAAACAGGTAATGGATCAGCGACAAGCTTTGGAACAGATTTTTGTAAGTACTGGTTATGAAGGATATCCTTGGAATAAACTCTTTAAAACCAGTATCATCAAAGATAATCAGATTCGTTTCAGTACGGATTTGGCACTGGCTGAGGATTTGTATTTCTGTTGTGAATATCTGCTGCACTGCTCTAAGGTAAGCTATGACCCAAAGCAGGTCTATCACTATGTAGTCCAGGAAAACAGTCAGATCAATTCAAATCGCTATGGTGCACCTTATAATCCAAAGTCTTTAAATATTCTTACCACTTATACAAGACTGCAAAGCTTGATTCCCGATAAGTATCAAAAGGTTCACCAATCAATCAGCACACAACTTTGCTGGAGTTCCACAACGATTCTGCGCAATATTATGCTGGCACCTAACCGAGATGAGGTACCAACTGAAACAATCGCTGAGTTGAAACGGATTGTTAAACAGAATCAGCATGATTTCATGAGAAATAGGATTCTACCCAAAAGAGACAAGATTATTTTTATGCTGAATCTTTATACACCAGGTTTGTTGGCTTGGATTTGGAAAAAATTTAGTTTACGGGGCAATGGATTCTAAATTTAAAAAAGGCTTACAAAATGATTTTTATCATCCAGAAAGCCATCACTGTAGTAAAATAGTACAGTTAATATAATTTATGACAGATCACGTCTTAGCTAATCAAGACAGATAAGAGGACCGTTATGAGTAATTATGATTATCTAGTAGTAGGCGCCGGCTTATTTGGAGCCACCTTTGCCTATGAAGCAGCCAAGCGTGGCAAGCGCGTCAAGGTGATTGAAAAGCGCAGCCATATTGCGGGCAATATCTATACTAAAAAAGTTGATGGTATTCAGGTACACGAATATGGTGCCCACATTTTCCATACCTCCGATAAGGTCGTATGGGAATACGTCAACCAGTTTGCGGAATTCAACCGTTACACGAACTCTCCAGTTGCTAACTACAAGGGTGAGATGTACAACCTGCCATTCAACATGAATACCTTTAATAAGATGTGGGGAGTTCGAACACCTAAAGAAGCAATGGCTAAGATCAATGAGCAGCGGGCTGAAATGGATGGCAAAGAGCCTCAGAACCTGGAAGAACAGGCTATTTCTCTGATTGGCCGCGACATCTATGAAAAGTTGATCAAGGGCTACACCGAAAAACAATGGGGTCAAAAGGCCACTGAGCTGCCGGCCTTTATCATTCGGCGCCTGCCAGTTCGGCTGACTTACGACAACAACTACTTCAATGATCTGTACCAAGGCATTCCAATGGGCGGCTACACGCAGATCGTTGAAAAAATGCTGGCCAGTGACTTAATTGATGTTGAACTGGGTGTCGACTTCTTTGATAAACAAGACAAATATTTGGCAAACTTCCCTAAGATCGTCTTTACTGGGATGATCGATCAATTCTTCAACTATGAATTAGGTGAGTTGGAATACCGCAGTCTGCACTTCGAGACAGAAGAGCTTGATGAAGACAACCACCAAGGTAACGCCGTCGTCAACTACACCGATGCCGGAACGCCATACACGCGGATCATTGAGCACAAGCACTTTGAATTTGGTAAGGGTGATGAAGGCAAAACCATTATTACGCGTGAATATCCAGCTGACTGGAAGCGCGGCGATGAGCCATACTATCCAGTCAACAACCAGCGCAACAACGGCCTTTACCAACAATATACGGAATTGGCCGGACAAAAGGCGCCAAACGTTATTTTTGGTGGCCGTTTGGGTCAATACAAGTACTACAACATGGATCAAGTAATCAAGGCGGCCTTAACGACCGTGGCTGAGGAGTTTGACAAGTAAATCATGAAGGTTATCAAAAACTATCTGTATAATGCGGGCTACCAAATTCTGCTGATGTTTGCTCCTTTAATTACGACACCATATGTTTCACGGGTTTTGGGAGCACACGCATATGGTATCAACACTTATACAAATGGTTGGGTTACTTTCTTTTATTTGATGGGTCAAATGGGGATAACCCTCTATGGTAACCGTGAAGTAGCCTATCATCGTGATGATAAGTATAAGCGTTCGCAAACTTTCTGGGGCATAGAGATTCTTCAATTAGGCACGATTACCATTGCCTTGATAGCCTATTTGGCAGCTGTTTTTCTCTTTAGTACGACGTTTAAGGAATACTATCTGCTGCAAACACTATGGATTGTGGCTGCAGGACTTGATGTTTCTTGGTACTTTATGGGAATGGAAGACTTTAAAAAGACGGTTACGAGAAACACAATCGTTAAGCTGATCTCAATTGCCTTGATTTTTATGCTTGTACGAACCGAAGCCGATCTTTGGAAATACGTTTTGCTTTTGGGATTGGCTCAAGTAGGTGGCAACATTACGCTGTGGCCATATCTGCGCAATAGCATTCAATGGGTACCAATCAAAGAATGGCACCCGCTTAAGCATTTCTACCCATCGTTATTACTGTTTATCCCGACAATTACCACGCAAGTCTATTTGGTGGTTAACAAATTGATGCTTGGTAAGATTGGTCAGCCAACCGCTTTAGGTCAATTTGATTTTGCCGATAAGATTGTTAAATTGGTCTTAGCAGTCGTAACGGCTACGGGGACGGTTATGCTGCCTCATGTCGCCAATAAGTATGCTAACGGTGATATTAAAGGAATTCGGACAAGTTTATATTCTTCGTTTGATTTTGTAACGGCAATGTCGGTCCCAATGATGTTTGGCTTGATGGCAATTTCAACCAAATTTGCTCCATGGTTTTTAGGATCGGAATATGTTGATACTGGTCGAATCATTTTCTTGGAGGCACCGGTAATCCTGTTTATTGCCTGGAGCAATGTTACAGGAACGCAATATTTAATGCCGGTTAACCGAGTTAAGGAATATACACTCTCGGTAACAGCAGGTGCAGTGGTCAACATTATTGGAAATCTGTTTTTGATTGAACCCTATTCTGCAAATGGGGCAGCGATAGCAACTGTTATTTCTGAGTTTGCGGTGACGGCAGTGCAGCTGTATTTTGTTCGAACCACCATTAGTCGACGAATGCTGTTTAAAGACCTGTGGCGCTACTTGTTGAGTGGTCTTGTCATGTACTTTGTAGTTTTGCGTCTAGATGAAATTATGAAGATGAACATTATTAATCTAGCAGCTCAAGTAATTATTGGGGCAGTAGTTTATCTGCTTTGTATTCTTGTATTTAGAGCACCAATTGTTAAACGGGCCAAGCAGATTTTGTCGGATAGATAATTCAAAAAGGACTTTTGTTTCAATGCAAAAGTCCTTTTTGCTTGTAATAATCGTAATATAAAATTATTGTTTTAAATTAAACGCTTACAATGCCTGGTTGGTGGACTTTTTAAACATTTTGTTTTGCAAAAAGGTTACGAAATAATAAGGAGTATGCTATAATAATGTTACAAGGATGTTACATAGATGATATTTAAGTAACAAGCCTAATTTAGTTAATAAGCAAAAAACTTCAGGGCAGAATTCAAATAAAAGTAAGGGGGATAAGCTTATGAAGAAGAACATGAACATCTTGCTTAGCAGCTTGGTAATTGCAGGTTTGTTGGCTGGTTGTGGGGCCAAGACAACGACCACGTCTACTAAGAGCAGTGCTGACAGCGCACGGACTGAACAAAGTACTTCTCATAAGCACAAGACCTCCGTTAAGTCAGCTGCCAGTGAAAAGAAGACTGCCGAGCAAAAGAGTGAATCTCAAAGTGCAGCCAGCCAAACTGCTGCTAGTGCAACCTCAGCATCAAACAGTGCGGTATCAGTTGCTCAAGCTTCAAGCTCAGCTAACACATTAAAAGTTGGCACTGCAATGGTTACGTTGCCAGAAACGCAATCTTCTAAAGTTGCTGTAAGTTCTCAAACTGCATCTGCTCCAGCTACGGAAAACGCTACTCAAACGACGCAGACTTCTAGCTCTGCCACCACTCAGCAACCAGCAATTGCTCAAAACAATGAAGCACAAGTTGCTCAGCTAAACGAAGATCAAATGACTGATCAGCAAAAGGCTGGTTTGTTGGCATGGTACACGAGCCACTATGTAACCAACGAAGCAGCTCCTCAGGCAAATCGTCCACTGGTTGTAACTGCAATGAACGAAAGCTCTGTTTTGGCACCTTTACCAAATGGTACCAACAATACCTACTACCAAATCTACGGAGCCAAGCCTGACGAAAGTGAATGGGTAAACTACTACGCTCAAGGTAAGGATGTAGATGGTTCGCCAATTGCTAACACGGTTTACATCTACAACGACCAGCAGTGGAACCCTTACCAAGTTTCTGACATGGTTAACACGGCTAACCAAAATAATGGTGCTGACTACGTAAATCAAGTAGCCAACAACGTTCAAATGTATGATGAACGTTAACATATAGTTGTAATATTAAAAAAGTTATTAAAAGCGCTGATCTTGCCTAGGTATAGGATGATTAGCGCTTTTTAATGTTGTTAAAATGTAACTGAAATATGACATTTATGTATCATATTATCATTCGCGTTGATTGAAAAGGTCAGCAATGATAAACTTTTAAATAGTTTTAAGAATCAAGAAATTAACTTAAAAAATAAATCTAAAAAACCGAGTAATTAGTAGCGAGGAGAAAATGATGGCGAAACCTAGTCCTGAAGTAAAGACACGCTTTAAAATGTATAAAAAAGGCAAGCTGTGGTTGGTTGCAGCAGCTGCAACTGCTGGTTTGATGGCTGGCGGTAATGTTGCTCAAGCTGACAACAGCACGTCAAGTAGCAATAGTGATCAAGCTGTTGTTGCTAACACAAATACTGGTGCAAGCAACGATAATAATAGCAATGATAACAGCACGGTTGCTTTGACTACTACGACTGCAGCATCCAGTGATTCACAAGCTAGTGATTCACAAGCTGCTACTGTATCTGAAGATGCTGTTTCTACTACTGCTAGTGAATCAACTTCAGCTACGGATACGGTTCAGAAGGCAACGTCATCAACTGATCAAGAAAGTAATTCTACTAGTCAAGTTGCAACTGAGGCTTCGAAGGCAGTTGAAACTGTTGAACAGCCTACTAAGTCAACAACTCAAAACACCCAAAATGATGCTAAAGCTGAGACTGGTTCTAGCACTGATACTGATACGGTTTCAATGACGACGGCGGCTGCCGCTTCTACTACTAATCAAACATCAACTACTACCAAAACGACTGAAGTTTACTCAAACGGTCATTGGTACTTGAAAGACCAAAACGGCAAGAACCTGACTGGTTGGCAAAAGCTTTCCGATGGCCGGACGGTTTACTATGACGTCGATGCTAATGGTAGTGGGAAAGGTATGCTTTATGGTATGCAAACCATTAGTGGTGCTTCATACTATTTCAACGTATGGACCGGTGCTGAAGAAGTAGGTTTTAAACAGGTTAATGGTAAGACTTATTACTTTAACCCTAAGATGGTAACTGGAATTCAGCACATTGGTAACTACTGGTACTACTTTGGTACTGATGGTGTAATGAAGACTGGAATTGTTGTACTGCCATCAAATGGTCATATTGTTTACTACAATAATGCTGGTCAACTTCAATATGGCGAACAACAAGTAAATGGTAAGTGGTACCACTTTGATAAGGTTGATGGTCACGCCGCTCGTGGTTGGTACACTTTAGAAGATGGTCGAACCGTTTACTATGATGTAGATGCTAATGGTAATGGTCAAGGTATGCTTCATGGTGTTCAAACTGTGTCGGGTAAGACTTACTCATTTAACATCTGGACAGGTGCCGTTGCTAAAAACACCGAACAAAAGATTAATGGCTCATGGTATTACTTTGGCAGTGATGGCTCGATGCAAACCGGCTTTGTTGCCTTAAATGATACTGGTAATACTCGGACCGTTTACTACAACAGCAAGGGCCAAATGCAATATGGCTGGCAGACGATTAATGGTAAGACCTACTACTTTAATGTCTGGACTGGCGATATGACTAAAGGCGAAGGCAAAATTGATGGTTCATGGTACTACTTTGGTACCAATGGTGTTAT
>NZ_JABAFO010000018.1 GCF_012843675.1 Lactobacillus sp. MRS-253-APC-2B | reverse complement strand
TTGCATCAATCGTAATGATTGATGACCCTGCACATTTGTGTTCGTCGAAACTGTATTCAGTTTTCAAAGGTCTACCAAGTTGCCGTTTCAAACAAGCAACTTTATTAGTTTAACAAGTTGTCAACTACCTGTCAAGAACTTTTTATTAACATTTCTTAGCAAGTCGGCGAAAAGTGATGAATCTCAAGCAATCAACAACTCATCGCCGCGACAACGATATATAACTATACAGGTCGTTTCTATTTTCGTCAATACTTTTTTAAAATTATTTCAAAAACACTTGGCTTTAAACACGATGCCTTCCCTTGCAACCAAACTGTCATTAGCCCGTGATCTTCAAAAACAGTTCCCTAAACTGCTCAATCTCATTTCGACTGGGAACCCGTCCCCACAACAGATTATTTTCCATAATAACAATAAACATCCCACTCAAAAGATCTAATACGAACGGCTGCGGAGTCGGAACCAAGCTAGTCTGTAGTTTTTTTAGACTTTGCTGCATTTTTTGCACAGACTCTGATTATCGACCTGCAGATTAAGCATTGTCAAAAACAGGTCGCGCTCTTCAGATATAATTTGACCAAACAAAGGCTGTTGATCTTTTTGACTGATCTTTAAAAAATCAACCAATGAAATCCGATCGTGGATACTTTGCCAGCGTTGCTCAATTAATTCTTCAAACATCCCTAGTGCCTTTTCAGTCAGCTGGTCAGCCAAATCATATTTGTCAGAATAGTAGCAATAAAAAGTCTGGCGATTAATCATAGCCTTTTGAGCAATCTGCGTAACGGTAATATTCTTGAAATCTTTTTGCTTGAGCAGTGCAATAAATGCATCCCGAATCATTTTGTCGGTGCGTTGACTTTGTAGATTTTTCATAGTTTCACCCAGGTAATAGACGGCGACACATTTACAACAGCTGTCGTTAACGTTGTCATCATGTAAATTATTGTGCATTGTTTTCATTTCTGATCCAATCAATAATTATCAAAAGAACTTAAGCAGGAGGCAACAACGTGAACGAACTATTAATCATCAGACATCTTAGGCATAGTTTCTCCCAGCAGCTGGTCTTAAACGATGTCAGCCTATCAGTTGTAAGTGGAAAGGTCACAGGGCTGATTGGTCCATCCGGGGCTAGCAAGACTACTTTAGTCAAGACGGCACTTGGCATGGAAAAAGCCGACCGCGGTACAGCCATGGTTTTAGATACCAAAATACCCAATCGAAAAATCCTGGGGCAAATCGGTTATATGGCCCAAAGCGATGCCCTTTATCAAGATTTAACCGCTCGTGAGAATCTAACCTTTTTTGGTCATATAAAAGGCATCAGCAAAAAAACTGCCAGCGATCATTCAAAAAGTCGCTCAAATCGTCGATCTAACTGCTGATCTTGACAAGCAGGTTAAGAACTTCTCCGGCGGCATGAAACGACGCCTAACGCTAACGATCGCATTAATTGGCAACCCCAAACTGCTGATTTTAGACGAACCCACCGTCGGCATTGATCCCAAACTCAGTCGACAGATCTGGCAAAAACTCAGGCAGCGCCGTAATCTGGGCTGTGGCATTCTGGTTACCACCTACGTCATGAGTGAGGCTGAGCTGACTGATGAAGTGGCACTATTGATGAATGGAACCATCATTGTCAACGACTCGCCAGCCGAACTCAAAAAACGATACCATGCCAAAAGCATTGAAGAGGTCTTTATCAAAGCAGAAAGCGAGGTTGAGGCAAAGTGAGAACAATCGCCATTACCAATCGGATCTTTAAGGAATTGCTGCGTGATCGCCGCACATTGGCACTATTGAGTTTTGGTCCTATTTTTATCATATGGCTTTTAAGCATCATGTTTTCGGCTAATCTATCTACAAATGTTAAAATCGGTACCTATCATGTTGACCCCGCTATTGTTAAAAATCTAAGAGATATCAAGCACGTAACGGTTAAACAGTATTCTAGCTAAGCTCAAGCTGATCAAGCGCTGCACAATTATCAAGTTGATTCAATCATTGTCAAACAAGATCATCAATATGACGTTGCCCATGCCAATATTGACTCATCAAAGACTACGTTGGCTAAAAAGGTAATCCAGTTTGCACTGCAGCTTCAACAGTCAAAGAACGTTCAAAAAACGATCCAAAAATTGACTGCCAATCTGCCCATGTCAGGTATCAATTCATCATCTGCTATTAGTACGCCTAAGATCCATACCACTTATCAATATGGCAATGCTGATACCAACTTTTTCAATAAGATCACGCCATTATTGACGGGATTTTTCATCT
The DNA here is from genome assembly GCF_012843675.1 of Lactobacillus sp. MRS-253-APC-2B. Lineage (GTDB taxonomy): Bacteria > Bacillota > Bacilli > Lactobacillales > Lactobacillaceae > Limosilactobacillus > Limosilactobacillus pulli. The sequence goes on along the minus strand of NZ_JABAFO010000018.1, from coordinate 28,629 downwards.
TTTTCTTTATCTTTTTGATCTCGGGAATCGGACTCTTGCGCGAACGCAACAGTGGCGCGCTTGAACGACTATTGGCAACACCAGTCCGCCGCAGCGAGATTGTTGGCGGCTATATGCTGGAATATGGAGCCGTGGCAATCGGGATCTTTATCTCAACATTTGCCAATTCTGAATTTCAGATGATGCAGTTTATCCCAATCGTGGTAGTACTGCAGATTTTCTTTTGTGGACTGGTACCATTAAACAATCTGCCGCACTGGACCGTCTATTTTTCAAAAATTCTGCCATTGACCTATGCCAGCGATGCCTTAAGTGATGTTGTCTTAAAGGGCGCAGACTTGATTGACATCTTGCCAGATCTTTTAGGGCTGATCATATTTATTGTATTATTTACCGCCCTCAACGTTTGGGGACTCAAGCGCTATCACAAAACCTAAAAGCATCAATCTATATAAACAGTTTTGAGTCGCGTACCACCCCAGATTTTATTTTGAAAATAAGGCTTTAAAAACAGCAGTTTGGCATCTTGATCCATTGTTTTCCCCTCATTTTTTAAACGTTGCCCGCAAACTGACGGATTATCACTATTTTAAGCATTTGATAAAGCGCTTACTCAGCAGTAGTCTATCACATTTTGACGACTTGTAAAACGAACTTTGTCTATACCAATATCATAACGAAGCATGACTCGTCGTTATCCTATTTTGCTCAATGATTTTGGAACAGCGCTATCATTAGCATTCAGCCATCTTTCAATTTAATAATCTACCTAGCGGCCTGATTAAACCATTCAAACAGATTTTATAGGCAAATTTTTTAAAAACGTGAATTTTTGCAGCGCTTTCACGGTATAATTTATTTGTAATGATCGTTTGCATCGGAAAGGAGTCGATGATTATGAGTATCAATATGTTTGGCAGTCCCGCCTCCTACCTGCAAGGAAGCGACGTTTTGTTCAAGAGTGCCGAATATCTGGCACGACTGGGTAATCGGGTCCTGCTGCTAGCGGGGCCGACCTCACTTAAAATCGTAGGTAATGAATTGGGTGACTATTTGATCAACAACGATTTCACCGTGACCAAAGTTGAGTTCAACGGCGAGTCATCCGATACGGAAATCAAGCGCGTTACCAAAATTGGTCTGGATAATCACGTTGAGATGGTGATCGGCCTGGGAGGCGGCAAGACGATTGATGCTGCCAAGGCTATTGCCGACAATTTAAGTGCCAAGACCGTCATCATGCCGACGGTTGCCTCAACGGATGCCCCATGCTCACGGCTGTCCGTTATCTATCAAGACAGCGGTGAATTTGATCATTATCGTTTTTACAATCAAAACCCCGATCTGGTAATGGTGGACACTAAGGTCATTGCTACCGCCCCTGCCAAATTACTAGCATGCGGCATGGCAGATGCGCTGGCCACCAACGTCGAAGCCCAGGCCGTTAAAAAGTCGCATGGTCTCAACATGTTGGGTGAACACCCAACACTGGTTGGCCTGGCAATTGCCCAGGAATGTGAAAATACACTGTTTAAGTTTGGCGACGAAGCCTACGCAGCAGCCATTACCCATACCGACACCAAGGCTTTTGATCGGATTATTGAAGCCAATACACTGATGAGCGGCGTTGGTTTTGAATCTGGCGGCTTGGCAGCAGCCCACGCTATCAACGATGCCTTGAGCGTGCTTGATGGCCCAGTCCATGACAAGCTGCATGGCGAAAAGGTTGCATTTGGTATTTTGACGCAACTGATGCTGGAAGGGGCTGATACCGAGCGCTTTGAAAAATACTTTGCGTTCTTAAAGAAACTGCATCTGCCAACCAATTTTGTCGAATTAGGCATTGAGGATCCTAGTGATGAAAATCTATTAAAAGTCGGCCAGGCTGCCTGTGCGCCAAACGATACCATGAACCGCATGCCGTTTGAAGTGGTACCGCAAGATGTCGTCAATGCTATGCGTGGCGTTGATGCCTATAGCGTAGCACGTCTCAGTATCAAACCACACTAAAATTAAAGTCAAAAAAACGTCAAGTCGCAATCGACTTGGCGTTTTTGAGTTACTTAATGAGTTGCTTAAAATGAATAATGCTGGTAGTTGCCGAATTCAACATCGGCCCGCGAGATGCTGATAAAGCTGTCTGGGTCAACGCTATGCACCATTTTACGCAGTTCGTTGAGTTGTGCCTTAGGCGTACATACCAAGATAATATCGGTTGGTTCATTGGTATAGACCCCCGTCCCATGTAACAGCGTAGCCCCATGCACGAAATTGCGCAGCTGGTTGGAAACGGCAGCTGATTTTTTGGTGTAGATCGTTACCGAAACATCCTCTTGCAGCACAAAAGTATGATCCATCATCAAACTGGTCACCAGCATCCCAATCAGACTATAGACAATCCGGCTGGGCCCAAAGCATAATACGGTAACCACCAGGATCGCACCATTGATCAGGTTGTTGAGCATCCCAACCTTTTTATGCAGCTTCTTTTGACAATAGGTTACAACGATGTCCGAACCACCCGTTGTAAAACCTTGATTAAAACACAGTCCAATCCCGATTCCCAAAATTGCGGCACCAATAATCGTGTTGGTCAGCGGATCGTTTACCAAGGTGATTGATGGAATAAACTTTAGGAATATAACGTTGAAACCAACTGCCAGCATGGAAAACAGAATATAGCTGAAGCCAAACTCATACCATGCAAAGACAAACAGCGGCACGTTTAAGACCGCAACCAAAAGGCTCATGCTGACATGCACGCCGCCTTGCAAAAACAAAGCCTGCAGCAGCTGCGAGACCCCTAACAGACCCGCGGAATATGAGTTGGCATGTGACAAGAACATGTTGATGGCCATTGCTGAAAGCACTCCATAGCAAAGGGCCACGCCAATTTTGATCAAGACTTTCTGATCACGTTTTTTAGCGTTGCTGCTCATAAAATCCTCCCCTAGTTTTGATTTATGTCAATATCGTTATTTTAACTTTTTTTAGACCAATTTTATATATCCACATAAAAAAAGCCCAACGAAATTGTCAGGCTTTTTTACTATTAGCGGCTAACCGGCAATCAGTACTTCGGTTACCAGCAGTGCACCACCAAAGACCAGCACGAAGACCACGACTGGCCAGACGAACCGCAGCCAGTGTGAATACTTCATGTCCAGCATCTGCAGCGTTGCCATAACCAAACCGGTTGGTGCCAGGAACAGCATTGCGTATTGACCAAACTGGTAGGCCGTTACGACAATGTAGCGTGGAATGTGCACCGTGTCGGTCAATGGTGCCATGATTGGCATTGCCAATACAGCCAGACCAGATGACGATGGCACGATAAAACCAAGGACAAAGAAGATCAGCATCATCATGAGAATGAAGAAGACCCCATTCATGTGTGATACCAGTTCTGAGGAAACATACAGAATCGTATCTGAGATGTAGCCGTTGTTTAAGACCAGGTTAATCCCACGGGCCAGACCGATGATCAAAGATACACCGACCAAACCAGACGAACCTTTGACAAAAGCATCGACAACTCCGGTTTCACCCAGACCGTCCTTACCAAAGCAGTTGATAAACATCAAAGTGATCGCAATGGCAAGGAATGATGAAGCCATCTGGGGGAAGCCCCAGCCCTTAGCCATAACGCCCCAGATCATAATTGGAAAGGCGCAGGCAAACAGCGTCAGTGAAAGCTTTTTCTTAAAGGTAAAGGCCAGGTCCTTTTCTTCATCAGAAACCACTGACCACATGTTGTCAAACTTTTCCTTGTCTTCATATGAATAGGAAAATTCCGGATTAGCCTTGACCTTGCTGGAGTACCAGTAAAGATAGCCAACCAAGCAGATGGTGGCAACAACCAGGCCAATCACCCGTCCGGTCAGACCTTGCGTAAATGTCGTTCCGGCAGCGTTGGATGCAATTACGACTGAGAATGGATTAATCGTTGAGAACGTCGTACCAACCGAACTGGCCAAGAAGATGGCACCGACACAGACAATCGAGTCATACCCCATAGCAATGAAGATCGGTACCAGGATTGGATAGAACGCCACGGCTTCTTCTTCAATTCCGCACAGCGTACCACCTAACACCAGCAGAACGGAAACCAGAAATACCAAGACGAATTCATGGCCCTTGGTTTTCTTGGTTAAGGCCATCAGCCCCGATTCAAAGGCCCCGCTTTCCTTAACAACCCCAATCAGACCACCCAGAACGAAAATAAAAATCATAATATCAGTTGCCTGCATCGTACCTTCAACCATGCTGGTGAAGATCGTGTAAAGCTTAGCTGGGTGCTGTTTAAGTCGTTTGTAGGTATTTGGAATCGAGACCGGCTTGCTGATAGCGCCGGACGTAAACTGCTTAATGTCGATCTTGACATGCAGCTTATCCAGTGTAGCCTGCGTGGCTGGCAGGTTCTTTTTTTGTCCTAGTGATGTGGTTTCTTGAAGATGTCCTCCAGTATACTGCAGTTTAGAATAGCTGCCGGCTGGAACGCACCATGTGAGCATTACTGAGATTACTGTTAAGAAAAACAGAATCGTAAATGCTCCCGGCATCTTCAGTTTGAATTTTTTCTTTTTTTGCTTTGCTGCTGCATCCATTTTTATCCCCCCGAATACATAAATTTTATCAAGCAGCTCGATTTGACAGTTTTTCTGGCTTAATTGATCACTGTCGCCTCTTAAAAACCCCATCACGCTCCTTTGTAAACGATTTCAACAAACATCTTGAGCATACCATTGCCTTTCGCAAAGCTTCAAACTTCATCGAATAAATTCAGTAAATAAATTGATCTGCTTTTTCAAACGATTTAAATCCGATAGTTCCGTTGCGACAAGTATTTTATTGATTCATTCAACTTCATAAAAACTCATAATTTTGATAATAAAAAATGGCCAACGCCTAGTCAGCCAGTAATATTTGCATTAGCAAAAACATCGATTCTTGCTTGTAATGTTTCATTCTAATATTTTTTCTAATCATTTTATCATAGTGTGTGAATTGATTAATGGAAACTATCAGCTTGTCTGACTATAATCAATGCCCTATGCTTATTATTAGAATTCCAGTAAAGAAGGTCTTTTCATGCAGCGATCTATCTATCTTTCCAAAAAGATTTCTTATGCGCTCAGACACAATCCTCAAAAATACGGCCTGCACCTTGATGAATATGGCTATACCAAAATCAGCGATCTTTTGCAGGCGTTGAATCATGTTCATCATCTCAACCCGCCGGCTACCATCGCCGATCTTAAAAACATTATTCAAAATAGCGACAAGGAGCGTTTTAAAATTAAAGGCGATCTGATCTGTGCGCTGTATGGTCACTCACTGCCTGGCATCATTCAGCATCCGGCAGCGACACCGCCTGATACTTTATACCATGGTACGGCCAGACGTTTTTTGGACAGTATCAATCAAACCGGACTACTGCCAATGGGCCGCCAATACGTGCATCTTTCAGCCACTATCTCCATGGCGAGACAGGTTGGTCAGCGCCACGATCAGTTTCCGGCCATCTTAAAAGTCGATGCCGCTCGTGCCAGCCAAGACGGGATCAACTTTTACATTGGCAATGATCAGGTTTGGCTTTGCGATGAACTGCCCAGCCAGTATCTGACCCGCATCGAATAGAAAATAATAAAAGAGGTTGGGAAAAACTAATTTTTCCGAAAAAATAAAACAACTTTAATAATAGAAATGGCCGAGGATCAACGTCTTAAGTAACGTAATCTTCAGCCATTTTTCTATTTTGAGACTTTATTTCCAGCCTCTTATTTATTCATCCAGTTGCAGCGCATACCAGTAATCGGTCTGGCGATCCTGACCGATTACAAACGTATGCGAACCAGCCTTTTTAAAGCCATAACGCTTATAAAAATGCCTTGCCCGATCGTTATGCTCCCAGACACCCAACCAAACTGTCTTAACCCTCGATTTTTTGGCCTCATCTAATGCCTTGTCCATCAAATAGCTGCCTAGATGCTGATTCCAGTATTCAGGCAGCAGATAGATACGCTGCAGCTGCATAGCATTTTCAAAAACCTGATCCGTCTGTGCCATCCGCCAATTTAGTTTTAAGTAGCCAACCGGCGTGTCGTTAAGTTTTAAAAAATAAGTGCGGCTGTCCGGATCACTGAGCTCTCTAATCAGTACTGGCAGCGCGTATGCTTCATCCGTATATGCCTTGACGGCTTGCGGTTCATGGTACGGACCAAACATTGCAGTAAATGATTTGGTAGCAATCTCTTGCAGCGTAACAATGTCTTGTTGTTTTGATGCGGTAACTGGTACGATTTCAACCTTCATAGCTTGATACCTTTCCGTTTATAATCACATATGTTTATCGTAAGCGGTTTCTGTATTTTTGACAATCACTTATTGATATCTGTCCCATTAACTTGTCTTGGTCGAATCGTCAAGCTACAATAAAAGCAAATTCAGTCAGAATGAGGGGTAAAAATGATTAATCCATTTAATCCGGGATTTGGCAATATCTCACCCAGTTGCATCAAACGTCCCGTGCTGCAGCAAAAATTGCTTGATCAGGCCGATCAGCTGCATGGGGCCTTTTTGCCGGTTTTTGTTGACGGTCCACGGGGATGCGGCAAAACCGTCTTTTTAAACGATCTGGGGGATGCCATGTTGGATCGTGACGATTGGATCACAATTGATCTGGAATTAGGTGATGATTTCTTCAGTACACTGGTGGGCGCAATCTATTATCAAGCCAGTGCCACAGTTAACGAGGAATTAGACAGTCTCAGCTACAACACGCCCAGTGAAATGTTTGCCAAATACGTTGAGACGCTCACCAAGCATCAGCAGCAGCTTTTCATCACGGTTGACGAGGCCAATCAGCCTACTGATGCTTTGCTAAAGCTTCTGCAGCTGTGCCAGCAATTAGGTCATGATGGCAACACAATCATGATGGTCTTGGCTGGCATTACCAGTCGCATGCCACAGTTTTTGGGCGATGAAAACTTTTCATCACTGGTTCAAAACAGTCAGCGCCTAACCTTGCCTTTGCTTGATCTTGATACGGTCGCTAAAAGCTATCAGCAAATTTTTACCAAAGGACACCGCATCATTGAATCGCAAGTCTTAAAAACAATGGCCCGGGCAACCGGTGGCTATGCTTATGCCTTTCAGATCCTGGGCTCACTGGTATGGGAAAGCAATACCCAAAAAATCGATCAGACCTCTTTAAGCCAATTGCTGCCAGCCTACCAAAATCAGTTGTTTAACGATGCCTACCTGCCGATCGTTAATGAACTAACGATGGGTGATCGCGAAGTCATCGAGATCATGGCCCACGAGATGGATGAGACCATCGATGAACGCTTCTTAAAAGAACAAATCAACGATACCAGCACGGCAGCTCCGATCTGTCTGCAGCATTTGATCGAAAACCAGATCGTTAATTATCCTGAGCCTGGTAAGGTTGCTTTTGCCTTGCCATATTTTCGTAAGTTTGCCATTAAAAATGAGAACAAGATTGCCTAATTTTTTAAGTGGCTAGAAATCAACTCAACCTCTTAACTACTTTTAGATCACAATACCCCTGTGCAGCAGCTAGGTGGTAGTTCAAACGGCAAAAATCGGTAGCCAGCTAATTTTCGCCGTTTTTTCTTACTCTCTTTTAACAGTTAGCTTTCACTGGTCAAGAACCGTCCCAAGAAAAAATCATGTTGTTGAAACCAGTCAACCCAGCGACCGGTAAACAGTACGGACAGAATCGTTCCTTCTCGCACGCCTTTTAGATCATGCGTAAAAATCAAAGAGATCAAGACCGCCAAAACCACGCCCTCACCTGGCATAACAATCATCTGCGAATCATATCTGCATTTACCCAGTAAAATACCTTCAATAAAAATTAAAGCAAGGGGGAATTCACATTGCCCACCACTGCCATCGACAGCATTAAACTGAATCGTCATGCCAAAGAGCCGCTTTATGCCCAGCTTTACGCGACCTTGCGCAGTCAGATCATTAATGGTCAATTGGCTCCCAATCGCCGGCTCCCAGCCGTCCGCGTTTTAGCCAAGACACTGAGCATCAATCCAGGAACGGTCGTCAGCGCCTATCGTGAACTGGAAAAAAATGGCTATATCATCAGCCGCCGCGGATCAGGTAGCTTTGTGCAAGAAGGCATGGCCAATTCACTGCCTGATCAATCTGCCATCCCGCGTTTGCCGCGGCTGGATGCTGAAAATGCACAAGGTTTGGATCAGTCGGTCATTGATTTTGCCAGCTATTCGCTAAATCCCGATCGTTTTTCCACGACGGCTTTTAAGCAGGCAGTCAACCATATTTTGGATCGTGACGGCGGGCATGCCTTTTTGATTGAAGATGAGATGGGCTACTATCCCTTGCGCGAGTCAATCGCTGCCGAATTGGCTCAGCGCTGGATTCAGACCGCACCACAAAACATTCAAATCACTTCTGGTTCGCAGCAGGCCATCGATATTTGTGCACGGGCACTGATCAGGCAAGGCGACTGCGTAATGGTCCAAAATCCAACCTACCCCGGGGCCGTTGACGCGTTTAAAGCGTGCGGTGCCAAGGTGGTTGGACTCAACTTTGATCATGGCACAATGATTGATGAACTGGAAAAAACGCTCTGCATCATTCAGCCCAAGATTCTTTATTTAATGCCCAATCTGCAAAATCCAACCACTTATTCGCTAAGCAGACGCGAAAAAGCCCGCATTTTAGGGTTGGCACATTACTATAACTTTTGGATCATTGAAGATGACTATGGCTCTGGTTTGGCATACGACAGCAATACGCTGCATGCCATGAAAGAAAATGACCCCGATGACCGCATCATTTACGTACGCAGTCTTTCACAGATCTTTGCTTCGGGAATGCGGCTGGGCTATCTGGTATCACCAACGCGCCTGATCGAAAGCTTTGCCGGTGTCAAGCGAATTGCCGATATCTCAACGTCAGGTCTTTCGCAGCGCATCTTTGACTATTATTTAAGAAATCGACTATGGCGCAAGCATCTTGAAAGCCTAAAACTGGCCTATCATCATCAGTATCAACTGGCTGACCGCTTACTGAGCAAATCGTTTGGTGATCAGCTGTCCTGGCAGAAAAGCGATGGGGCCGTGTGGTTTTGGCTCAAACTCAATCTGCCCATGTCAGCCGCTGAATTTTGTACGGCCGCCCGCCGAGTTGGCGTCTTGGTAGAAAACGGCGATCGTTATTATATTCATGCAGCTCCACACGATCATCTTCGTCTGTCATTGGCCCCGGTTAAAGAAAGCGACATCTCCACGGGTATCAAGCGATTGGCAGAAATTTTACCCCAATAGTCAATTAAGCCAAACTAAGCTCGAAGTCTTTTCAATAAAAGATTGATCGTATTCATTAACAGTCGTAAAATAATCAGTGTTAAATTCATTTGGTATTTCAACTTTAAGAGGATCCTGCCACGGCGCAATCGTGACATTCCAAAACGAAGGTGGGATACCTTTTTAATATAAAAGAGAAAGCACGCCGTCAATTCTTAGCTTGATGGCGTGCCTTTTAGTTTATGATTAACGGAAGCGCAGCGATAGACAGGTCAGACCACCATCAATCTTGGCAAACTCTGACATATCGGTTTCATATACGTCAAAGCCATTTTCAACCAGCAGCTGATGAACGCCGGGGAATCCAGCGGGCATAATCACGCCATTGCCGGTATTAATGCAGTTAACGGCATAATCCTCACCGGCTGGTACCTTGAGCTGATCAAAGTCCTTGAAGTATGGACTGTCGATGTATTCGCCAGAAACCAAGAGCTTATTGTTACCCATGTAAGTCGTACCCGTCTTTAAATGCAGTACTTTTTCAACAGGGACTGCCTTGACGGTCTTACCAAACATTTCAGCAATCTTGGCAAACTGATCAATTCCAGCTTGATTGGTCCGTGCCGAAAGCCCTACATAAATCAGATTATCATCAACCGGCATCACATCCCCGCCTTCCAGGGTTCCCGGTGCCTTAATTTCAAAAATCTGGTCTGGTTCAAAGAATTGGTCAAGTGCTGGTCGAATAAATTCTCGCTCGGCTTGTCGCGTACTGCGCGCTGGATTGGTAACGACTGCAAAATCATCAAAGACAATGGCTGGATCCTCAACAAAACAAGAGTCAGGGAACTGTTCTAACGGCTCTAAAACCGTAACCGCAATACCGAGTTTTTTAAGCAGCTCAACATAAGCATGGTGCTCAGCTAGGGCTTTTTCATAGCTTGGCTTACCAGCGTCAGCATAGTCATCGATCCCGTCAACGACCGACTTGCCAGGCGTTCTAACAATTGCCTTATCAAATAGCATGATCATTCCTTCTTTCAAAATGCAATGCGTTCGATAAGCCAAGTATAGACTTTTGTATAACCGCTTTCAAGATTGCTTTTTATTTGATCTTATGCAGTATCGATAAGCCGTAATATTGTTGAAGCACCAAATGATCGGCGTACTTAATTTTTTGACGTTTAATTAGATTTGCGGCGTGCTGATACGAACATCCTAAGAGTTGTGCCGTTTCAATCAAGGCATCCAAATCATCACTGCCCAGCTCAATATCGGCAAGCGGTACTCTTTCCAGCTGATATTGGATAAAATTCGTGCCATTGGCCTGTGCCATCGCCTCCGCAATCCGATTGACCTTTTTGAGCAGATGTTGTCCAACTTCTTTACTGACCACCAACGCTTGTTTTTGATCGACTGTCCGCAAAATCCGGTCGTCTATGGTCAGATAACGATGTGTAGCCGGATTTATTAGTCTAACTAGACGTTCATTCACGATATCCCTCTTTACAGCCACTTGCTAAACAATCTCCACTCCTACTCATTGCCCAGCATGATGACGAGTTTTCCAGAAAATATCATAATCTAACGCGCAACGCAAATCCTACTCACGATTTATGGCTCCCTCTGCCGATTTGGATCCGCCTTCAAGTTTGGCATAATGATCGATTCTGATTATTTAGTTAAAGACTCTTCATTTTATTATCAATCATAACAATATCCTATTATCTCACTAATTAGTCAACCTATGATTTTTTCTTCAGATGTGAATATTTTTCCCAGCGACAGCTGTCTATTTACCTAGCAGGATAATCAGCGATGATTGTTGATTTGGACAATCTCCATTATTAATTTTGTTTTAATTAACAATTTAAAACAATTGGCACCTGTTGGAATCTGGCTTCACATTTCCTTCATATTTGTGATTTGACCGGCTTTCTGCTAAGATAATCAACAAATTTTAAATGAAAGGCACCATGCTCCAGCGTGGCTTACATCCAATCTTTAAATGAAGTCAGCATCTACGATTATTTTGTCTTATGGACTCTGCATCGCGACTCTGCTTTTAGCCAGCGGCATTATCTTTTTTGTGCGCCGGCAGCTGCCTGCCCGCAGCCTGCAGCGCTGTCAGAAGCTCGTCAACCATGAACGAGCCCTGTTGACTATGGGCTTTGTGGCTTTTGCCGCCAGCTTGGGTCTGTTTTTTATCAACTGTACCTGTGCCTTGTTGGCCAATGTCTTTTCAGAAGGCTTTATGATTTTGGCATTAATGATGACAATTATGATTACGATTCGCAGTTCTTTTTAAGCCGATCCCCGTCTCTAATCTTGAGACGGGGAATTTTTATTGAGCATTTTAATTTACACTTACTAAAAATAAGTATAAGCTAGTAAAAAATTGAATGAGAGGTATTCATCATGCAACTTACATTTTCTCCCCAAGCTCAGCAGCGGCTGCAAAAATACATCAAGCCAACCTCAAAATTGATTCTGGACTTCGATGATGGCGTTGGTCCATTTTCAAAACTGGGCAACTGCTCTTTGGATGCCAATTTTAAATTGATCATTGTAAGCCAAAGCGTCAATCTGCCTGACTTTAATGCTCAACTCACCTCAAATCTAGGACCAGTCTGGTATAAGGATTACACGGCATCACAGTTGGATGAAAAAATGGAGGTCCGCTTTAATCAAACGTATTTCACTATGCCATTGGTTAGTGAACAGCGTACAATGACGGACAACCTAGAACTTCTGGATCTGCAGGAAGGCTTTAGTACCGAGTCAGCGTTCAATGGTGCCCACGACTGTTAGCCACGCTCTGCTCTAACGCCTCATTTCCCCAGTTTAGGCTTTCCAGGATTTCGAGAAATGAAAAATGGCGCCGCCCCAAATTTGGAGCGGCGCCATCGCTGTTTTATGATCGAAAATTAAGCAGCTGGCTGTTGTTGCAAACCATTTTTATAATGATATCAACGTTATCTTTTTTCAGTGTAAAGAAGACTTGAATAAAGACAATGAAGGCAATCGATAAAATAATAATTAATAATGAATGCCAATAGCCATTGTTGTCTAGTGTTCCTTCTGACCAATTCAATCTCTAATTAGAAGTGAAAGCAAGTAATGAACGTTGCAAAACTAAAGAAGACACCAGGAAAGTTAGCCCAAAAGACCGGCCAATCCCGATCCTTTTTAAAGTAGGCATAGATACTCCAAAGCGAACAGTTGACACCAGCTACGAACGGCTGCAGCGGTGCGCCATACTGACCATGAAGATTGTTGATGATCTGAGCGATATAAGAAACATACATCAAGATAGCAATTACACTTGCAAATCGACCTAACCAACTGATAAATTTTTGATTTGACATTGTACATACTCCTCTCAGTAAGTCCTAATACGCTTCCTACTCAACCAATGCTTTTAAGGCCAAGGCAAAATTGCCTACCGTCGCGGAACCATTGTCCTTAGCCAATGGCATGACCAGATATTCATCCAGGTTGCCAACTGATACATAATCATTCAGCAGCTTCTTGAAATGAGTCCGTACCATCTTTAAGAAACGCTCACTGACAACGCCACCGCCAAACACGATCTTATTTGGCCGCATCATCAGAGTCGTATCCAAGGCTGCCTGGGCTGCATAGTAGGCCATAATATCCCAGACTGGATCTTCCAATGGTACATCTTGACCTTTCTTGCCAGTCCGTGCTTCAAAAGTTGGGCCACTGATCAATCCTTCAAGACAATCGCCATGGAATGGACAGATTCCCTTAAAATTCAAATCATCTGGATGGCGCTTAACGCGAATATGCCCCATTTCAGGATGCCCCAAATCACCAATAAACTTGCCATCAACCACGGCCCCGGCACCAACGCCGGTCCCAATCGTGAAGTAGACTAAGGAGTTAAGGCGTTGGTTAAACAGCGTTGACAAAACGTATTCACCATATGCGGAGCCATTAACGTCCGTCGTCCAGGCAATTGGAAGATCAAATGCCTTTTTGATCGTGCCGACAAAATCCGTGTTGGACCAACCTGGCTTAGGTGTGTCCGTTACATAACCATACTTTGGCGAGTTGCGACGAATCTCAATTGGACCAAACGATGCGATTGAAATTGCCCGCAGATCCTCAAACTGCTTGAAATAGTCAATGCAGTTCTGCAGCGTTTCTTCAGGCGTCGTGGTTGGAAATTTGGTACTGTCAATAACTCGATAATCTTCGTTGCCAACAGCACATACAAACTTGGTGCCCCCGGCTTCAATACTTCCCAATAACATCGTACAATATCCCTTCTTTACTTATTTTCTTTCATTTGCGCGCGCAGCTTGTCGCCAACTTCCTCAAAGCCTGGCTTGCCCAGCAGACCAAACATGTTGGTCTTGTAAGCTTCAACCCCCGGCTGGTTGAATGGATTGATGCCGTTCAAGTAGCCTGAAATGCCCATCGCTACCTCAAAGAAGTAGATCAGACTGCCCAGCGTGTATTCATCTTCACGCGGAATGTGCACCGTCATGACTGGCACGCCACCGGCATTGTGGGCGGCTACTACGGCTTGGTAGGCCTTGGTGTTGACCCAGTCCATGTTCTTGCCTTGCAGGTAGGCCAAGCCGTCCAGATCGTTTTCAGCCGTTGGAATCGTGACGTCATGGTTTGGCGTGTCCAGCTTAACGACCGTTTCCATCAGATTGCGCATCCCTTCTTGGATGTATTGACCAAGCGAGTGCAGGTCAGTCGTAAAGTTGGCGCTGGATGGGTAGATGCCCTTTTGATCCTTGCCTTCTGATTCACCGGCCAGCTGCTTCCACCATTCGGCAAACATCGTCATGTTTGGCTCGTAGTTTTCCAGCAGCTCCGTCGTGTAGCCCTTGCGATACAAAATGTTACGGTAGGCTGCGTATTGGTAGGCTTCGTTTTGCGTCAGGTCTGGGTTGGTGTATGACTTTTCAGCATCCGCGGCCCCTGCCATCAGTTGATCAATGTCCGCACCCGAAGCAGCGATCGGTAGCAGACCAACGGCACTCAAAACGGAGTAGCGACCGCCCACGCCATCTGGAATCACAAACGTTTCCCAGCCAGCCGCGTCGGCTTCGGTCTTCAAAGCCCCACGCTTGGCATCGGTCGTAGCGTAGATTCGTTGGTTGGCACCGGCCTCGCCATACTTCTTGACCAGCAGCTCGCGGAAGATCCGAAAGGCAATGGCTGGTTCCGTGGTCGTACCGGACTTGGAGACCACGTTGACGGAGAAGTCGCGGTCGCCGATCAGCTGAACCAGATCATGCAAATAAGATGAACTCAGCGAGTTGCCGGCAAATAGAACCAGTGGGAATTTGCGGTCTTCTGGCTTTTGCGAGTAGTAGAACGAGTTATGCAGAAAGTCGATGGCCATTCGCGTCCCCAGGTAGGAACCACCAATCCCAATGACAACCAGGACTTCAGAATCGGACTGAATCTTTTGGGCCGCCTTTTTGATGCGGTCAAATTCCTCATGATCATATTCCGTTGGTAAATGCAGCCAGTCGCGGAAGTCCGCGCCAGCCCCCGTGCCGTTGCGCAGCTCGCTGTCAGCCGCGTTGACCATGGCCTGCATTTCGCCCAGTTCGTTTTCGTGCACGAACTTCTTCAGTGCACTGGTGTCAAATGATAGCTCTGTCATGATTAAACATCCCTCTACGTTTTTATTTTCTAACTTTTCGCTTATTTAAGCGCTTTTTTAATATAAAACCGTTTTCTCTTTATTTCAACCGGTTGAAATAAAACTAGCAAATGGTATAGCCCGTTGAAACCGTTTTACACAATGATCTTATCTAATTTTATATTTTTTTGGCATATTTTTATAATATAATTTCAATATGACTAATTTAAAGGAGTTGGGCAATTTTGAATAACCATCGCGTCCCCAAATTAGAGGATGTCGCCAAACTAGCTGGCGTTTCTAAGGCAACTGTTTCCCACGTATTGAATCGTCGCGGCTATCTAAGCCAAAAAACGATTACCAAAGTCGAAAATGCCGTCCGCCAGCTAAACTACCATCCCAACACTGTTGCCCGCCAGCTGTACAAGCAAAAGACCAACATCATCGGCATGATTTTTCCGAGTGTTGACAATCCGTTTTTCTGTCAGTTGGAAGCCGAGATCGAACACTATCTGGACAAAGAAGGCTATCGGGTTTTAATGTGCAACAGCAAGAATGATCCCGAAAAAGAAGAACGTTATTTAAAAAATCTGCTGACTCATCAAATCGATGGGCTGATCATCGGTTCGCATAATCAGCATCTGCAAGGATATCAGCACCGCGAGCTGCCAATCGTTGCCATTGACAAGAATATCAACGAAAACGTTCCGGTTGTCTCCTCTGATAACTATCAAGGCGGCGTGCTGGCAACGCACCGATTGATCGCGGATGGTTGTCGCCACATTTTCCATACCAACGGCCCATTGGATTTTGATTCCCCTACCCAAGAACGGCGTCGAGCCTTTGAACAGGTAATGGCCGAAAACAATCTGCCAGCCATTACTTACCATCTGAGCCTTACCGCGACTTTTGAAGATAAAGTAAGCGTCTTTAATCAGCTTTTTATTGAACATCCAGAAGTGGACGGCATCTTTGCGGCTAATGACATGGATGCCAGTCTTTTGATCTCACTGGCAAAAAAATTTGGCAAGCAGGTACCGGAGGATCTTAAAATCATCGGCTATGACGGTGCTAATACCACCCGCTTTCTGCGTCCTGAATTGACGACCATCAAACAGCCAATTGATCAAATTGCCAAGGTAGCGGTTCAGCTGCTACTGGCCCGCATCGATCACTGCCCGGTTCAATCAGTCGTCTTACCGGTTTCCATCGTTAATGGAACGACCGCATAATATTTTAATAATTTTTATTTTCTTCATCTTAATTTGAAAATAATTTGAGTTGTTTTGATTTGATAAACGCTTGACATCAAAAATGTAAGCGTTATAATTCATCTCGTAAATTGATTCAAATTACTTTTTTATTCACTAAATATTTCAACCGGTTGAAACAAAGTGCTAAAAATTGATATTGGAGTGTTATTTATGACCCAAACACCAATCAAAGTTACCAATCAACGCTATCGTCTCGGATATCATCTAATGCCTGCCAGTGGCTGGATGAACGATCCAAATGGCTTTTCATATTTCAAAGGCTACTACCACCTGTTCTATCAATATTACCCATACGCTTCTGAATGGGGACCAATGCACTGGGGACATGCTCGCAGTAAGGATCTGATCCATTGGGAAACGTTGCCCGTTGCCTTAAAGCCTACCCGTCCGCAAGATGGGTGTTTTTCTGGCAGTGCCGTTGTTTACCAAGACAAGCTTTGGCTGATTTATACCGGTCACCACGTGCTCGATGCCGAAAAAGACATCAACTGCCAAGATCAAAATCTTGCCTACAGTACCGATGGCATCCATTTTGAAAAATACGCCGGCAACCCCATTATCGCCCACGCGCCAGAGGAAGAAAGTTCGGCTGATTTCCGCGATCCAAAAGTTTGGCAAGAAGATGATCATTTCAAGATGGTCGTTGGCAGTCGTGATCAAGCCGGCTTAGGGCGGGTACTGCTGTACGACTCACAAGATCTTAAGCATTGGGAATATGAAGGCACGGTTTCTGGTGCCAAAAGCGTTGATGAAGAAGGATTTATGTGGGAATGTCCTGACTTTTTCCGACTCAACGGTCAAGACATTTTGTTGACATCGCCACAAGGCATCAAGGCAACCAAAGAGCAGTTCCTCAACCAGCACAACACCGGCTATTTTGTCGGCCAGTACTCAACAGCCGATAAACAGTTTGAACGCGGCTCATTTACAGAACTTGACAACGGTCATGATCTCTACGCAACCCAAACACTAGTTGCTCCAGATGGCCGCCGTGTAATGGTTGCCTGGATGAACGCTTGGGATTCACCAATGACGGAAAAACCTGATGGCTGGTGTGGTGCAATCACTTTACCGCGCGAACTGACCATTAAAAATAATCGACTCTACCAGCATCCGGTAGCTGAAGCTCTGTCTTTACGCGAAGCTGAAGTTATCAATCAAGAAGTTGCTGAACCGCTGAATTGCTCATTGAGCCGGCATACCGAAGTTAAGCTGGACTTGAATGGATTGCCAACTGGGACCATTTTAAAGCTGGCTGACAAAAACAATGCCGGCTTCAGCATTGAGGCCGATCAAGATGGCCGTCATTTGATTCTTACTCGCAACAGCGATCCCGAAAATAAGCGTTATGCCGTGCTTGACGCAACAGATGAAAAGCTAAGTCTGCAGATCTTTATTGACTCCAGCTCAGCTGAAATCTTTGTCAACGATGGTGAGGTTGTCTTTACTGAACGAATCTACTGGCAAGATAAACCAGTACTTTCTTTGAATGGTACCACCGGACATCTGCAAGTATTCGAGCTGTCCGCGCAGACTAATAGCTACTAGAAATTAAAAGCAAGTAAAGGAAATGATTGATTATGAGTGATGTAAATAACAACGAACGCTCGGGGCAATTAAAAAATCCCTTTTATGTAAGCAATTCTCTTAATATTCTGCTGTTCTTTGCCGGCTGGGGTATTTGGTGGTCATTCTTTCAGATTTGGCTAACCACCAAAGAAGGTTTTTCCGGCGCCCAGGTCGGTGAGATCTACTCTTTTAATTCAGCATTCTCCCTAATTATGAACCTGGTTTACAGTAACATCCAAGACCGGCTTGGCATTCGCCGCAATCTGTTGGTATTCTGTGCTGTTCTGCAAGTCTTTCTTGGACCTTTCTTCACTTTCTTATTCGTGCCAATGCTGCGAGCTCACTTCTTGATGGGTGCTCTGATTGGATCATGCTATCTAACGCTTGCCTACCTGTCAGCATCCCCAATGTTTGAGGCCTTAACTGAACGGGTAAGTCGTCGTTTTAACTATCAATATGGTTCCGCCCGTGGCTGGGGATCGTTCGGTTACGCCCTTTCCGCATTAATCGCCGGTTTCCTGTTCACGATTGATCCGGCCCTGTTGTTCTGGCTTGGATCTGGAATTGCCGTAGTTCTACTGATTCTGCTTTTGTGCTGGAATCCAATCCGTAATGAAAAAGACGTTGCTAAGTTTGAAAATCCGATGGTTAAGGAGCGCGAAAACTCTAAACCGGCTTCAAAGGACTTCTTAAACATCTTTAAGATTCGTAGTTTGTGGGAAATTGCAATTTTCTTAGTTTTCAGTGGTACTTTCTACACGATTTTTGACCAACAGATGTTCCCGCAATTCTTTACGCAATTCTTTAAGACCCAAGCTGTTGGTGACCATATGTATGGGATCCTTAACTCAGTTGAAGTGTTCCTGGAAGCGATCATGATGGGCTTGGTTCCGCTACTGATGAAGAAAATCGGTGTACGGCAGACGATTCTGGTTGGGGTCACTTTTATGTTTATCCGAATCGGCGGCTGTGGTCTGATCACCAATCCAGTTGGCGTTTCGATCATCAAACTGCTGCATGCTCCAGAAACGGCGATCTTCTGTGTCGTTATGTTCCGTTACTACACGCTGCACTATGACCCACGGGTATCGGCTACCATCAACATCGTTACCGGGATCGCCGGTTCCTTTGGTCAGATTCTGCTTTCTACTCCTCTTGGTATTTTGCGCGACCATATCGGCTATCAGCCAACCTTCCTGGTCATTGCCGGCATTGTCTTTTGCGCTGGTATATACAGCTACTTCATCATTCGAAAAGACGATCAGGAAGTCAACGGCGAGAAGCTTTAGATGCTCATCAAATCAAGGAGGTGGTGCTATAAAAATTTCTATGATTAATATCAACACCTTACAATTTCATCATTGATTATCAGAAATGCTCCCCTCATAAATTTTCTGATGGTCCACTTTGTTTTCCTAACAGTCGAAGCATGCCCGTCTCCTTGCCGGCACGCTTCGACTTTGGCATTTTATTTTTAGCTGAGGTTTTTCAATGAGCAAATCACAACGGACTATTTCAACCGCTGCATCGATCGGATATTTCATTGATTCTAAACGCATTTGGCAACGTCTTAACTCTCGAGACGAGTAGTCATATTCATCCAGCTATTTTAGGCTCAGCATATTGGACAGCTGCTGAGGCCGATCTTGGTCATGCTGTTTTAGGCAATAATTCTTGGGTTTTATTTTGGGCCTTTTTCCTTTTAGGCGTCTTGATCGCCTTTTTAAATGCCATCTTGATGCATAAGCTCGATTGGCAACGAATTGGCGGCAATATCGTTTTTATGCTGCCATTTGCCCTTTTGATTCAATGGTTCAGCAATCTCTGTGATGCCTTCTTTCCACAATCAAACACCTTTTATTCAAACATCTGCTATATTTGCTTAAACTTTTTCGGCGTCTTTTTAATTGGAGTTGCAATCTCAATTTATCAACGGGTCAATATCGTCCTGCACGCCCAAGATGACCTCTTTCAAATTATTCGTTTTCGCTATACTAAAGTAAATGCTACCATCGCCATGTGGCTTTCCTATCTGCCACCAACAGTCATGGGCATTTTGGCCTGGATGCTTACCGGCCGCATTGAAAACATCGGTATTGGTACGATCTTTGCTTTTATTTTCCAAGGGTATTTTACCGGTTGGGCTGACCAGCACGTTTTTCCGAGATTGAAGCATCAAGCTCTAGACGTCGGCAACTAAATCCAACTTAATCGTCCAACTGAGTTTAGTTTAAGAATGGAACCCATCAATTCAATGATTTCAGCTACCCAGTCATTAATCGTTATATTTAAAATTTAAAACTGCCTCACAATTGCCGGAATCTCTCCAGCAATCATGGGGCAGTTTTTCAAATCTGATCAAGTTAGGCTTTTAAGAAGTTGGGATCTTCATAGGCCGGGTGCGGATAAGTATAGAATCCTTCACCTGCCTCAACGCCATAGTGACCGGCATCGATCATGGCCTTAAGCTTGTCGGCAATTGCCTTTTGCTCTGGCGTATCAGCATGGGAGCTGAAAATTGCCCAAACCGTCCGCAGACCAATCACGTCCATTGACATAAATGGTCCCATCGGCGCGCCGGTTGAATTCATCCAGTCTTTATCAATCGTAATCGGGTCAGCCACACCCTTTCCCCAAAGACCCAACGCCGCGTTCAGAAATGGCACGGACAGCGCGTTCATAATGTAGCCGTGCTGTTCTTTTTTCAAAACGATCGGCAGCATCTTGATTCCTTTGGCAAAAGCCACGACTTCTTGAATGATGGCCGGATCAGTCTGAGGCGTGCCGACGATCTCAGCCGTGTTAAAGACCCAGATATGGTTGGCAAAGTGCAGATGAAGAAACTTTTCAGGACGATCCACCAGTTTGACCAGCTGACTCGGCACATAGGTCGATGAGTTGCTGGCAATAATTGCTTCTTTAGGGAGAACCTGGCAGAGCTGCGCGTAGAAGTCCTTTTTCGTGTCTAGATTTTCGGGCACGGCTTCAATAACCAAATCGGCGTCCTTAAATGATGTTTCCCATTCATTGGTAATCGAGACAATGTTTTTCAAGCCGGCATCAAACTGCTCGTCGGTCAGCTTTAAGTCGTGCTTGTAAAATGGCCGCAACGCCGCGATTCGTTTTTCGGCCCGTTCCGGATGCGGATTCCAGATACGAACCTGGTAGCCGCACAGCGCACTTTGATAGGCAATCTGACTGCCCAGCGTTCCAGCACCGGCAATCGTTACGTTTTTAATTGACATAATTAACAACCTCGCCTTCTTTTGATACTTCTAAATGTATTTTTATTATAAACTACTTTGTGATTTTTCGAAAGCGCTTCATAAGATACAAAATGTTGATAATCGATTGTCATTGTTAACTTTTTCTTCTTAAACCAGGTTGACAAACTTTGTGAAAAATAATCATTTTTGATATTTATCCTGACTTGCAATTTTGTGATCCACTTTTATCTTAGGGATGTCAACCACCATCGGCTAAAGTCGATGGCTTGTGAGCAAGCTATGCTAAAAATGCCGGCCAAGCGAATTTAATCAGCCTTTTAAAAAATTTTTGACTTTTTTCTGTTTTTTACTGGCATTTTCTAAATTATGTGTTAATATAATTAAGTACTTATTTGTTAAGTCATTCCGGCATAGCTCAGTTGGTAGAGCACCTGACTGTTAATCAGGTTGTCGTCAGTTCGAGTCTGACTGCCGGAGTATTTAAAACAGCGATGTCATTTTGGCATCGCTGTTTTTTTGACCATCTCAAGGATTCGTTATTACTTTAATCATTATTTAATTTCTTTAAACCAGTATTTTTAAGGGGAAAATTCAATGCAGACACCACGCTTGCCTAAATACCTGCTGCTGTCCAGCTTCGCGCTTTTGACAGCAACAACCGGCTTTGCTTTTAACGATGCAACGGTTAAGGCCGACACGACTGCCAACAGCTCAACTACTGCTGTAACGACTGCCAATACCGTTACGTTAACCAACACTTTGCAAAGCAGCACCGCATCTGCTACCAACACCAACAATTCAGTTGCTGATGATGCTGATATCGTCAGCGATTCATCGGCATCGTCGGCTGCGACCAATGAGAGCACCAGTTCAGCAGCAGACGTACCAACCGAAGCTATTACATATGATAGTGGTAACGTTGCTCAATCCGATACCAGTTGGACGCTCAAGGGACTTGGCAACTATACCTTTGCTCAGCTCGACTACTACAATGCCAATCAGACTGCCCAGCCTGCTGGCGAACTCACGATCAAAGCCAGTGGTCAGCCGCACAGCTACTTTCCTAACGCGCAATACGCCCGCGTGACGGTCAGCCGTGGTGCTGAGACGCTGTTTGATCAGACCTTCATTGGCGACCAGAGCTATCGGTTTAATCAGACGCTGCAGCTGCAAGCCGGCGATGTTTTAAGCATTGAGCATGCCGAAGCCAAAACACGCTACACGACTAATGACGATGCCACGATGAAGACCTCGGCACTTGGCGACTTGAGCCGTTTCGTATTTGTCGTAGCCAATGATCTTTCATTAAGAAACATCAGCGACTATGCCTATTTGGATTCAAAAACCAAAAAGCTGATTGATGACGATACCATGGCATTTGGCGTTTCAGCCAGCGACATCAATACCATGCAGACCCAGCTTGACAATCAGCAGGCTGACTTAACGACCGAACAAAAGTCGCTTTTGCAATCACGGCTGGATCAGGCTAAGGATCTGCTGGCCAATACGCCTAACAGCATCAATATTGGCCAGACCATGACTTACCAGGGATTCGTACTGTCACCAGATACCAGCATCACGCAGACCAACAAAGAAGGCCGCTACATGGGGACCTACCACGATCGGCAATCTTTGGGGATGGTGCTGTCGGATGGCTCAACGATCAGGATTCGGCGAGTTTATTGATACGACAACCAATGACAATCACGAAGATGCTTCTAAGGTTGCAACAGCCCAATCAGCCAATGAAAATGTATCATCAACCGTATTTATGACCAACGAGCCGGTATCCAGTGAAAATAAACCTGCTGCTCATCACCATACCGATTCTCAAAGCGATTCAAATCAACAAAAACTGCCTCAAACCGGTAACGAAAACACGGCCTTACTTGGTTTAGGTCTTTCCGCATTAGCAGTAATGTTGGGAATTGGTGGTCAGCGACTTAAAAAAGATTAAAATAATTACCGATTAGGCTTAATCTGGGTATTTATTGATGATTTTAGCCGTCAACTATGGTATTCTGAAGCTATTGTGATATAATTCAGACATAAATCATGACGAACGCACCTCGTCTGGTTTGGACATGGATATTATTGCGCGGCGATTGGTTGACAACCCCTGTGACAGTTGTGAGTGGACAACTTCATTCAACCGATCCTCCCCATAACAGCCGCACAATCCATTGTCAAGATTATCAGGACCCCCCCTGGTATGAGAAAGAGCCGCTAAGAAACTTCCCCGTTTCTTAGCGGCTCTTTTGTTTTGTTGAAAAGTAATCTAATGGCGAGTTTTGTCTCAAAGCCATGGAACGTATGCGTAATCATCAATGAAGGATCCAGACGGCCATTCATAATCAGACTGGCTGATTTTTCCATCCGCAGTCGACTGCTTTGCATTACCTCGCCATCAATCTTGATGTTGGACATCCCAACACCCCAGTCACCGGCATTAATCTTAACCGTGTCATGACCATTCAAGTAAGCAACGTTACCAATCGAAGCACCTGGCTTAGACATCCGAACGGCTTGTTCAAAGGTGTGTTCGGCATCCCCACCGGCAATCAGCACCTTGTCTACGCCGACATGGTTTGTCAGTTCAAGAATTTGATCGGCAATATCGCCATTGTGATAATCAATAATATCCGTAGCGCCATATTGCTTGGCAACTTCGACAGTCTTAGGCCGTGAAACATGGTCGCGATCCATTGCAACCGTGATTTTTTTTGGCAAATAACTCCAGATTGCCACTCAAAGCAACAAAAACCGCATCTTGACCCTGCATTGCCTGATCCAGATCGGCATCATTCATTACGTTACCACTGATCGCTTTTTCTCGAGCACCGGTTTGAATCTGATTTGCTGAACGGGCAAACAGTGTCAACTCATCATCAGTTTGATCCAATAGCCGAAGATCAGCGTTTTGAGCAACGCAATCTTCAGCCATTTTTTAATCATCTTGATCATCAGAAAGCAGCTGGGCCAAGTGACGAGCCAGTTGCTGCTGCTGCAGTGGCGTCAGTCTGGTCAGCAGTTTATCAACCAGTGCTGGCGTTTCATTTAAGATAGCAGCTAAAGCATCAGCCAAGCGATCATCATCGGCTAAGGCCATCAGCTCTTGAACCAAGGCATCGATCCGCTTGCCAGCAACCTCCTCACGACTGATTGGGGCATCATCTGCGGCCTCGCGCTGAGCCTGCGCATCGGCAGCTTTAAAGAATGCACGCACTCGATCGCCACCATCATGAACTGCCTGGCGATACAGATCCTCATCCATTGATGAATAGACGCCAGTGACTTTGATAAACGCCCCCAGCGCCAACATGGCATCAACTACCAACTGCACGTTTTGTTCTTTGATCTGCCCATGTTCCAAGAGCCATTCAAACAAATAGGCCGTTGGTGCCGCCAGATCGCTGGTAATCGTTTCTGGATGCTGCGCAATCAAATAGCGGTTCAAATAGACATCGGCTAAGCGCAGATACTGCTGCATTCTTGCATCATCAACCGTTTCGGCCTGCTCCAGATAGTCATGATAGCGCCGTAAAAATGCATCGTTGACCTGGCGCATCTCACGAACAATTGCCGCGTAACCATTCCAAGCCGGCGTTTTTTGAATCTGATCGTCCCATTGATGAAACTGGTGATAGTCAAATTCCCAGGCGGATTTTTCTGCCATGCTGCCTTTTCTTTGGGCTGGCAGGCGCCATTCTTGATTAATCTGATTTTTAAAGCATACGGCTGGTGCCATCTCGGGCTTGCGCAAATCACAAAAGACGCGCGTACTGCTGCCCAGCGTCAATGAAAGAATCCCCAACTGATTCAGTAACTGCTCATCATCCAAGCGGTCCACATCAATTTTGGCTAATTCTGGTGCATAGGCACGGAAGGCTTTTTCAACCAAAAAATCATCAGTCATGTTTTGAAATTCAAGCTTGCTGTGGGCAATACAATTAACGTATTCAGTTAGTTTAATGGAGCTGATCCCCATTCCGGCCATCACAAACATCAAGACTTGTCGCAACACTGAAACTGGACTGACTTTGAGAAACTCGGCACCCGGCAGCACGATTGGCATCTGCGTATTTTGATTGATACACAGCAGCATGCCATAATCCTGCATGGATACCTCACGAATGATCCAGTCGCACAATGATGTTTCCTTAACGTATCGTGGCTTGGGAGCACTAATCAGCGTCTTTTTAAATGCAGGGGTGAGTTTTTTGCTGGCAATTAGCATATGTTAACACCACCTCTTGTTTGATTTATCAAGATATTACTACCTATTAAGGATAACGCAATTACAGAATCATTTTCAACCGCTTTCAGCAAAATCTGTCGCATATTCTAGTAAAAACAAGACAAAACTCGCTTTTGAGCCATTTTTCACTAAATCAATATGAAAAAAGGCGGGACTTTATGTTTCCCAGAAAAGTTCATCAAGGCAAAACTTCCGTCGATGGGAAGAAGATGAATATCCCGATCCACAAGAAAAGCGGCGATAAAGCCTCCGATAATTCCGTTAATGGTTGCACACCTGTAAGCTTTTCCTCTTATTACTGTCTGTCTCTCATCATATACAACGGGAGAGGATTTCTTTTTGCGCAAAAGTACAAGAATCAACAGAAAAAAGCTAGTAGCAACACTATTCCAAATAAGTAAATCATATCAATTCTCCTTGTCATAATGTCAGCTATATATGACAAATTAAATCGTACGGTTTGGCAACAAAATTAAAGAATAATCAATGCTTTCGTGATGTGAAAACAAGGAGTGCTTCGGTAGAAGATATCGATATGCTGACAGACCCGCCAGCCAGCTACTGCGCTGAGGCATTATTATCCAGAAAATAATAAAGAGGTTGGGTTAATTCCCAGCCTCTTAAATTCCTGATCAATCAAACAAATGCAGCTCTGCCACCCGTTCAACGGCTTCTACCAATCGCTTAGGCTTGATCAGCAGGCCAATCCGCACGTAGCCTTCACCATGCTCACCAAAGCCATTACCAGGTGCTACGGCAACGCCTGCCTTGTCCAACAGCAAATCGGCAAACGTTTCGCTGGTAAAGCCCTTTGGTACCGGCATCCAGGCATAGAAGGTTCCCTTTGGCACATAAGCATGCCAGCCAATCTTTTCGGCGGCTTCTACAAAGGCATCGCGACGCTTTTGATAGCGATGTACGATCTTTTGAATCTCATCGTCACGCTCTGGACTCTTTAAGGCATCAATTGCCGCATATTGCAGGGCTGGGAACAGACTAACAAACAAGTGATCCTGAATCAGATTCAAGGCATGAATGATGTCGGAGTTGCCGACTGCAAATGCAATCCGCCAGCCCGCCATGTTGAACGTCTTAGAATAAGTGTAAAATTCGATACCGACTTCTTTAGCACCTGGCGTTTCCATAAAGCTGACCGGAGCTTGATCATCAAAACCTAGCGCACCATAGGCAAAGTCACTGATGATGCCAACATGGTATTTTTTAGCCCATTCAACCAGTTTGGCATAAAATTCCTTGGTTGCCACGGCACCGGTTGGGTTGTTTGGATAGTTCAGATACATAAACTTGGCACGCTTGGCCGTTTCTTCAGGGATCTTGTCCAAGTCGGGCAAGAAGTTGTTTTCAGCCAGCAATGGAAAGGTTTCGAACTTAACCTCACCCAGCGCGGCCCCAGACCAGTAGTCAGGATAGCCAGGATCTGGTAAAAGCATCGTATCGCCTGGATTCATCAATGCCCATGGCAGTTCAACCAGACCAATCTTAGACCCGCCTAAAATAGCGACCTCGGTTTCAGGATCGATTTGGGCACCGTATTTTTCTTGATAAAAATCTGCCGCCGCCTGCTTGAATGCTGGCAAGCCTTGGAATGGCGAGTACTTATGCGTTTTCGGATCAGCAACCCATTTCTGTGTACTTTTAACAATATATTTTGGCGTTGGCTTATCAGGGTTACCCTGGCCCAGATTAATGACGTCGACACCCTCTGCTACCTTGGCATTAACCTTGGCGACCAGATTGGCGAAGAATTGCTTTGGCAGTGTATCCAACAGTTTTGATTGTTTAAATTCCATTGATGATCTTCCTTTCAAATTTTTCTGATTCTTTTAATACTAGTCGTATAGCTCCGGACGCCGATCCTTAAATACCGGAATCGGACCCCGCACTGCTTTTAATTGATCCAGATCCAATTCAGCAATCGTTAAACCGGCTTTTTCACCGGCATTGGCAATCACGTTCCCCAATGGATCCACGATCAGTGAGTGACCACTATAGCTGTTTTCGGCGTCGTGTCCAACCCGATTAACGGCTACGACAAAAGCTTGATTTTCAATCGCCCGCGCCTTAACCAATGCCTCCCACTGCTCAACGCGCGGCGTCGGCCATTCTGCAGGGACGTAGATAACGTCGACACCCTGCTTGGCCACGGTACGGAACCATTCCGGAAAGCGCAGGTCATAGCAGATAAAGCTGGCACTCTTGACGCCTTTTAATTCAAAAACGTTGCCGTGATCACCTGCTTGAATAAATTGGTCTTCATGCATCAAGCCAAATAAATGCACCTTGTCATAGCTGCCGACCAATTGTCCGGTTTCATCATAGACATAGGTCGTGTTGTAGAATTTGCCGCCAGCTCGCACGGTTGCCACTGAACCGCCCACAACAGCAATTTGATTTTCCTTGGCAGCCTTTGCCAGTAGCTGCTTGGTACGCCAACCATCTTGATCGGCCAATCGTGCCAATTCGGTCAGTGCATAGCCGGTATTCCACATTTCTGGAAATACGACTACGTCAGCACCGGCCTGGGCGGCAGCCTTGATTTCTTTTTCAACCGTCTGATAATTTTGATCTGGATCACCCAGTACAATGTCAATCTGAGCAACTGCTACCTTAAAACCCATTAACTTCATCTCCTTAATAAAAAAACTCGCCCCAGCTAAAGGACGAGTTTTCGTGATGCCACCTTTATTTGCCGTTTTGTCGCCAAAACAGCCTCAATAAGTCATTGACTCAGCGAGATAACGGTCGCTTACCGGTTCCGACTACTCACTTCATCGGTCCGCCACTTAAATCAGGACCATCTTCATCGTTGAAATCTGCTTTTTTCCACCAACCAAAAGCTCTCTAAAAGATTTGTAGCGACTACTCATCCTGGGGCATCGTTTCACTATGATTATGAGTTAATTCTAATCATTTTTTAATTGATGTCAAGCGTTATTTTAAATCAACCGGCGACATTTTTTGATTGATCCGATTCAGCCAGATCACCAAAATTCCGGCAACTGCTGCATACACGGCACCCCCCGGCCCAACAGCAATCAAGCCATGCGTTTTAACTAATAGACTGCCGGTTGCTGAACCAAGCGCAATTCCAAAATTGGAAAAGATTGAATTGATCGAAGAAGCCATCACTAATGATGCTGGATAATCATGCGTGGCAATATCGATAAAATGCAGTTGAATTGGCGAATTGAGCAGATACATCAAGACCCCAATCAACATAATCATAATCAGCGCCAACCCACGGATGTTAAGACTAATTGATGACATACTCCCCATCAAAGATGGGAGAGTTTCCGATGGCCCCTCACGGGACCAACCTGACTTTACTCCGTATGCG
>NZ_JABAFO010000017.1 GCF_012843675.1 Lactobacillus sp. MRS-253-APC-2B | reverse complement strand
ATCTTAGTCTCTATGCTGATTTTGGTCATAAAAATACCCCCAAAGTTGTATTTCCAACTTTGGGGGTACGGGTCAGTTAGCATGACTAATCAACAGCTTTTTTTAGCGTTTTTCTCGATCGCGATAGGCAACATTAGCAACCAAGCCATACTGACCATCCATTAAGATCGTTGAGCCATTGCGCCCGGCAATCTTATGCGGTCCTCCCGTCACAAACAGATTGGCTAAATAAAGTTCATATTGCTCGTGAGCAGTATGAATATCTGTCAAACCGACCTTGGCAATGTGACCAACTGCCAGTTTTTCCATCTGATTCAGCCCCATATAGATTTCAATCCGCCGCAGATGCTTATCATGATACAGTTCAAAGTAAGGCGGCGTCTGTTGAGAATCCAAGGCATAGACTGGCTCGCCCGCTGCCGTTTCGTTGACGATCTGGCTATCAGTAAGACCATCATAGTCAGCCGTAAAGATACCATCATCCAACAGCTGCTCAACGACTCGCTGTAAGTTGTGCTGCTCATGAGCATCAACCTCAACTTGAGCCGGGATGATATCTTGATTGGTAAAGTAGCCGTTTGATGCATTATTGACTGCACGCATGTCACGCTTGGGCTTGACATCATCGGCGGTAGGAACGACCCCAGTAATCTTTGAGAGCCATGGCGACAAAAAGTCAAACCGGGAATTGCGGTCAAGGTAGTAGTAGACTGCGTTGATATAAAGGCAATAGGTAATCAGGATTACAGCCAGACAATAAAGCATTCCTCGTACCCATGCTTGATTCATCAACAGCCGCGTGGTGACATAGATTAGATACAGATCACCTAAAAAGGCAATAACGATGTAGATGCGATTCTTCAGCTTGGCATTGATATTAAAATATCCCAGCCAATGGTTGATCATGTCTAAAAAACTAAGCACTGTCGCGATCCCCCTTATTGATTGGCGTCAGTCGTGGTTGTCGTCGTGTTGGTTGTCGTATTATTAGCCGTTGAATTGGTACCAGTCGTACTGTTGGTTGTCGTACCTGCAGTCTGACTGGTTCTGGTTGTCGATGAGCTGGTCGTACCAGTACCGGTACCAGTCGTGTCAGTATCGGTATCATTACCAGTCGTCTTAGCTGATGAAGTCTTGGTCGTTGATTCCTCATCAGCGCTGCTGGTCCGGCTGCTTTGGACGTCAGAATCACTTTCACTGCTTGGCTTCTTGCGATCACTGCTATGACTGCTGTCTTGGTCATCTTTTTGGCTGGTACTCTGACTAGTCGATGAGGTGCTGACAATCTTAGCCCCTTCACTGGTATTGGTGGTTTTGTTGACCACCACGTTGGTAGCACCTAACGCCAGTACCAGCGATACCAGTGCAAATGGCGTCACAAACGGTGGTGTTTTCATTACTTCTCTCTCCTTTTGTCGTCTGCTCTCTATCTTAGCGCAAAAATTGCCAGTGAGAGTTTGCGAAAAAAATAAGAATTGATGAATTTAATGCGAAGACAGTTGACGACACTGAGCACACAGGCCATACAGTTCAAAACTGTGTCCTGTGACCTTAGCACCAGGCAATTGCTGAGTCAAAAAATCCCAATCAATCGGCGGAAACTGAATCTCTTGAACGCGTCCACAACGCTGGCAAATAAAGTGATGATGATGCGACTCATCGCAGCGGTATTTAACCACCATGCCACCTGTCTGCGAGCTCAGCTCAACCAGTCCAATTTCTTGAAACTCTTCCAGATTGCGATAAACCGTATTATGGCTGACGCCTGGATAAAACTGGCGCATATGCTTATCGATCTCGGTAACACTGACGTAGCGATCCGGATAGGCAACCAAAAAATCAATCAGCGTTTTTCGCTGCTTGGTAACGCGCAGATGATTTTTTTGCAAGACTGCCATAGCCTGCGCTTTAGGATCCGTCATTTTTTCATCCGTCCTTTTTGAAACTATAATTTTAACATACTCACGATCAAATGTAATGCTTAAGCAGCTGATCCAGCCTTTGCTGTGTTTGCGACCAGTCATCATTGACAATCTCAATCGTCTGTCCATCCAGTTCCTTGGGCAATGACAGATCACGCAGATACTCACAGCTGTTGACCCGTGATTCAATTGCAGCCGGATGATCACCGCGATTATGCAGCCGTTCAAAAAGCTGCTGTGGCCGGCTAACCGTCAAAAAGATCACTACCGCCTGATCACCCAGTTTATCACGATAGGTCAATGCTCCTTGGGTATCGAGAACGATTACGTCGAAGCGGTGTCGTTCCCAGCCCTTTTTCAATCCTTCAATTGATGATCCATACAGATGATGATCATATTCAACTTGTTCCAATAAATGCCGCTTGTTTATTGAGTCACGAGTTTCAAAATAATAGTCGATCCCATCTTTTTCATTGGCTCGTGGCAATCGCGTCGTATGCGTAACTACTTTGGCCATATCATACTTTTCTCTCAGATAGTTGGCTACCGTTGTTTTACCGGTACCGGCCGCTCCGGTGATTACAAAAACCTTGTGCTGATCCATTATGCCTGTGTCAGATGAGCGTTGACCTGATCCAACAGCTCTTTTAGATTATCGTACGTCAGACGCTGCCGGGCATCTTGGTAGTCAAACCAACCGGCGTTCTTGATCTCTTCTGCCTGCAGATGCAGATCCTCATCTTCAGGTAATTCAGCAGTGTACAGCGTCATATGCTTGCGATTGCCATTGGGAAGGTCGTATTCGGTATAAACGGAAAAGCTGGTATCAATTGGCAGTACCAGACTGGTCTCTTCTCTGATTTCTCGCTGAGCCGTTTCTAGAAGCGTTTCATTGCCTTCAACGTGACCCTTGGGAAATCCCCAAAAATTGCCTTCGTTTGTACTTTGCAACAGTAAATATTCGATTCCTTGTGCATTTTTCCGATAGACTAAGGCACCTGCAGTCGTTTCAATCGCCATTTCAAGCTCCTCCTTAATATTTTTCTAATTGACTTTTAATGATTATGACATTATGATTATTAATGTCATTATGGCTTATTTTGTTCGGCAAATCCATTTATTGTTCTGCAATTGTTGCTCATTATTTTTGCCTATGATAAGCTGTCACTTAAATTTATTAAGCTATTTGATATTATAACAAAGGTGGTTAAGGACGGATGAGTTTAAATCTTTTTCGTAAAGAAAGCCTCTCTCGCTACCTCAAAGCCGACAACAAATTCGTCAAATCGCTGTCAGCCGGCGATTTGATGGCAATGGGGATTGGTGCGGTCATTGGGACAGGTATTTTTATTTTACCTGGGACCGTAGCAGCTAATGACGCAGGTCCAGGCGTTTCACTGTCGTTTCTGGCGGCAGCCGTCGTCTGTGCATTAGCGGGAATGTGCTATGCCGAGTTTTCTTCAGCCATGCCGGTTGCTGGGAGTGCCTACTCTTACGGTAACGTGGTCTACGGTGAATTTATCGGCTGGATTATGGGCTGGGCGCTGGTATTGGAATACATGCTGGCCGTAGCCTCGGTTTCAACTGGTTGGGCGGCCTACTTCAATTCGCTGCTGGCCAGCTGCGGAATCAATATTCCCAAGGCTTTGTCCGGTCCTTTTGACCCAACGCATGGTACCTACGTCAACATTGTGGCGATCATCATTGTCTTGCTGATTACTTGGATGCTTTCATTTGGGATGACTTCATCAGTACGCGTCAATAACATTGCCATCGCGATCAAGATTGCAATTATCGTTGCCTTTATCGTGGTTGGCGCCTTCTTCGTCAAGAAAGCCAACTACCAGCCATTCCTTCCATACGGCATGCATGGGGTCTTCAAGGGGGCCACGACAGTTTTCTTTGCCTTCTTGGGCTTTGACTGTATCTCAAGTTCGGCTGCCGAAGTTAAAAATCCCCAAAAGAACATGCCAATTGGGATTATCGGCACACTGTTAGTTGCGGCGGTACTCTATATGGGTGTTTCAATCGTCTTGACGGGGATGGTTAAATACACCAAACTTGACGTTGCCAATCCAGTTGCCTTTGCACTGCAGGCCGTTCACCAAAACTGGCTGGCTGCTCTGCTTTCAATCGGGGCCTTGATTGGGATGGCCACGATGATGTTTACCATGATCTACTCATCTTCACGCCTAATCTACTCCATCAGTCGTGACGGTCTCTTGCCATCATTTTTAAACAAGCTGGATGACAAGACCAGCACGCCAAAGATCTCGCTTTGGATTGTAGCAGCGGTTATTGCCGTCATGGGGGGACTGGTTTCCCTGGATCGCCTGACTGATCTGGTTAATATCGGGACGCTGTTGGCATTTACGCTGGTTTCGTTTGGAATCATCCCACTGCGCAAGCGTAAGGACATCGGTAATCAAGGCGGCTTCCGCGTTCCTTGGTTCCCTATCTTGCCAATCATTTCTGGCTGTGCCTGCCTGTTTATGATGTCATTCCTTTCTCTTGATACCTGGATTGGAGCGGGCATCTGGTTCTTGATTGGTTTGGTACTTTACTTTGGCTATGGCTATCGTCACAGTAAGCTAGCTACTGAAGAATAATCATTAATCAAAAAGCTGATCGAAAATTTTCGATCAGCTTTTTTAGTTACTTCTTAAACATCTTAAATTCCAAAAACAGATCATTATAGATGCCAATGTCTTTTAATGGTAGATCATGATATACCTGCAGATGCTTCATCGTCTGTTTCGGCGGATAGAAAGCCTGATTGCTGGTAACGCTCTTTGGCAAGTACTTCTTAGCGGCCTTGTTTGGCGTAGCATAGCCAATATACTCTGCATTTTGTGCGGCATTTTTAGGATCCAGCATAAAGTTTAAGAAAGCATAGGCAGCTTTTTTGTTCTTGGCTGTCTTTGGAATTACCATGTTGTCAAACCAGATGTTGCTGCCTTCGCTAGGCACAACGTAATGCAGATGAGAGTTGACGCTCATCATCTCACTGGCTTCACCGGAATAGGTAATGCCAACCGCCGCTTCGTTTTGCTCCATATACATTTTCATTTCATCGGCAATTACGGCTTTGATATTGGGCGTCAACTGATCAAGCTTATTGGCAGCTTGACGCAGCTCCTTGGTATTGGTCGTATTAACCGAATGATGCTGCGTAATCAGTGCGACGGCCATAGCGTCACGAGCACTGTCGATCATCATGATATTGTCTTTGAGTTTTGGTGACCAGAGTTGTCGCCAATGTGAGACGTCTTTTTTGCTGACCTTTTGATCGTTATAAACGATTCCCAAAGTTCCCCAAAAATATGGAATCGAATAGCGATTATGCCGATCAAAGGACAAATCTAAAAATTGCGGATCGATATATTTAAGATTGGGAATCTTACTGTGATCAATCGGTTCTAATAGATGCTCTTTTTTCATTCGTTGAATGGTGTACTCACTAGGTACGGCAATATCATAGTGAGTGCCGCCTTGGCGAATCTTGGTCAGCATTGCCTCATTGCTGTCAAACGTTTCGTAATCGACATGATAGCCGGTCTCATGCTCGAATTTGGTAATCAGTGCCGGATCGATATAATCTCCCCAATTATAGATCGTCAAAGTCTTGCTGCCACTATTGCCTGATTTTTGATTCAGCAGCTTGTTGCAGCCAAACAGCGCACCGCATAAAAGCAGGATGCCAATGGTAAAGCTAAGCAGTTTTTTCATTGGACGTCACCTTCTTTAATCGTTACGATCTGATTTTTGCGGCTACCGCCATGCTTGCTGATAAAGTAATAACCAATCACCAATGCCAACGACACCAAGAACATCAAAGTCGAAAGCGCGTTGATTTCCAGATCAATGCCTTGCCGGGCTCTTGAATAGATTTCAACTGACAGTGTTGAAAAGCCATTGCCAGTTACGAAAAAGGTTACCGCAAAATCATCCAGTGAGTAGGTAAAAGCCATAAAGTAGCCTGACATGATCCCCGGAGCAATCGCGGGCAGCATTACTCGGGTCAGCGACTGCCATGGACTGGCGCCCAGATCCGCGGCCGCGTCCAGCAGTGTTGGCGACAGCTCATCAATTTTTGGCAGTACCATCAAGACCACGATTGGGATCGAAAAAGCGATATGACTGAGCAAAACCGACCAAAAGCCGAGCTTCATGCCAATCACCGTGAATAGGATCAAGAAACTGGCCCCGATAATAACGTCTGGCGAAACCATCAAAACATTATTAAACGAAAGCAATGTGTTCCGCATGGCATTCTTGGTTCGTTTAATGGCCAGCGCCCCCATTGTTCCGATAATCGTTGCTAAAAGTGCAGACAACAAGGCAACGATCAGCGTATTGATCACAATGGTAATCATTCGCGTATCTTCAAACAGCGTCTGATAGTGCGTCCATGAAAATCCTTGATACTTTTCCATCGTTTTGCCGGAACTAAATGAAAAGCCAACCAGATAAAGAATCGGCAAATATAAAATAATAAAAACGATTACTAAATAGATCGCACCCCAGTTGATTTTATGTTTCATTTAGCACGACCCCCTTTTTTCTTTTGCCGATCTCCAGTCGCAAACATTACAATGAACATGGCAATAATCAGCACGACACCGATCGTTGAACCCATGCCCCAGTTCTGCGTCGTCAAGAAATGTTCCTCAATTGCCGTCCCCAAAGTAATGACACGATTACCGCCAATCAGGCGCGTAATCATAAACAGAGAAAGCGATGGAATAAAGACAGCCTGCACCCCAGCCTTGACCCCTGGCATCGTCAATGGCAGCTCAACATGCAAAAAAGTCTGCCAGGAGCTGGCTCCTAAGTCACGACTGGCATTGATTAATGAAGAATCAATCTCGGCCAGCGAGTTAAAGACCGGTAGAATCATAAACGGAATCTCAATGTAGGCCGCGACGAAAATAAAGCTGGCATCAGTAAACAGGATCTGGTGGCTACCCAGACCGACAAACCGCAAAAACTGATTGATCGAACCGTTTTGACTAAACAGTCCGATAAAGGCATAGGTCTTTAGCAGCAGGTTGATCCAGGTCGGTAAAATGACCAGCAGCAGCCAAAACTGACGATTCGGCAACCGGTTGATCACATACGCTGCCGGATAGCTGATTAAAAGCGTGATCAGCGTGATCAAAAAAGCATACCAGACCGAATTGAACGTCATCCTTAAATAAACGTTGGAGGTTAGGTAGTTCTGATAGTTGCCAAACGTAAATTGGCCGTTGATGTTAAAAAAGGATTGGTACAGGATCAAGACCAATGGCGCCACGACAAACAGTACGATCCACAATGCATAGGGAACGACAAACCAGATTTTTTGCTGTTTCAACGTTCACCCTCCTCATCGTCGCCTTCATAGCTGTCCAACCGTGCATCAAAGGCTGCTTCGGTTTCATGATAGCGCATGATGTGGATGTCTTCGGGATCAAACGTGATGCCGACTTTTTCACCCACTTTCGTCTTATGAATCGAATTGATTTTCCATTCGTGCCCTTCTTCATCATGAACCATGATTTGATAGTCAACTCCCCGGAACAGCTGCGTATCAACCGTTGCAACCAATTTTCCTTGATCAACGGTCGTAATGTCCAGATCTTCAGGGCGCAAGACGGCTTCAACCTTTTCATTCGGCTTCATACCGGCATCAACGCATTCGAAATCATGACCATTGATATTGACCAAAAAGTCTTTCTTCATGATACCTGGGACAATATTGCTCTCGCCAATAAAATCAGCCACAAAATGATTCAACGGCTCATCGTAGATATCAACCGGCGTGCCGCTCTGCTGAATCATACCATCATTGATAATAAAGATCTGGTCGCTCATTGCCAGTGCTTCACCTTGGTCATGCGTGACAAAGATAAAGGTGATTCCCAAGCGGCGCTGCAAAGCCCGCAGTTCAGCCTGCATCTCCACTCGCAGCTTATGGTCAAGGGCAGAGAGCGCCTCATCCAAAAGCAGCACTTTCGGACGATTAACGATCGCACGGGCAATTGCAACCCGTTGCCGCTGACCACCAGACATTTCCGTGATTTCACGTTCGCCATAGCCGTCCAGCTGCACCATATGCAAAGCATCCTGTACCCGCTTGGCAATCTCTTCTTTGGGGATCCGCTTGATTTTCAAGCCAAACGCTACGTTTTCAGCAACGTTCATATGTGGAAAAAGCGCATAGTCTTGAAAGACCGTGTTTACTTGTCGTTGATTAGCAGGAATATCATTGATTCGCTGGCCGTCAAAAATAACGTCGCCACTGGTAGCATCGTCAAAACCAGCAATAATTCGCAGGATCGTAGTCTTTCCTGATCCTGAAGGGCCTAGCAGCGTGTAGAACTTACCGGCCTCAATCGTAAAGTTGATGTCGCGCAGCACAAGGTTATCATCATACTGCTTACTGACATGCCGAAATTCAATTACTTGATTGGTCACGATGTTCTCCTTTTCATCTTTTATTTACGCGAATTTTTCACGATTACAGCAAACTCAATTATACGCCGAAAGATACTTATCTGTCGCCTTTCAGAGCAAATTAATTCGATTAGGTTTCACGTGGAACATCTTGGTTCGGCAAATCATCCACTGACTGATTATTTTAATATTGATTTATGTTTTTAAAAATTTTTATTATTTTTATAACTTTGCATTCAAGACGAGTTGTCCTATAAAAGCTGATTATAAATGAGTAATTTTTCGGTAAGAATTTTATTTTAGGGAGAGAAAAAAATTGAACATGCAAAAAGCCGTGTCCTAGTGAGGAGCGCGGCTTTTACTTTAAATATTCAGTTTGAAAAGGCTGGAATTAGATAAATTGAATCCCGCCATCGATTTGAACGGCTTGACCAGTCATGTAGTCAGACTTGGTCGATGCCAGCCAGGATACATAGTTGGCCACGTCAGCCGGCGTTTCAACCCGGCCCAGCGTGATGGAGCCAGAGTACTTTTTAAGGTAGTCCCCTTTGTTGCCGCCCCATGCTTCAACCATCTTTTCATCGATGTAGTCCCACATGTCAGTGCCAACGATGCCTGGGCAGTAGGCGTTGACCGTAATGTGCTCACGACCAAGTTCCTTGGCAGCAGCCTGCGTCAAGCCCCGAATGGCAAACTTGGATGCGGAGTAGGCGCCAAGCATGTCAAAGGCAATGTGGCCGGCGATACTGGAGGCATTGATAATCTTGCGGATCTTATCGCCATCGTCCTGCTTGCGGAATTGCGCAGCAGCGGCCTGCATTCCGAACAGCACTGAGTAGACGTTGACGTGGAAAATCTCGTCCATGTCAGCTTCGGTTTCATCCTTGAGCAACTTGATCTGAGCAATTCCGGCATTGTTTACGTACGTGTCTAAACGGCCGAAGTTATCGACGGCAGCCTTAACGAAACGTTCGTGGCTTTCCTTCTTGGATGCGTCACCGGCTACGGATACGACTTTGCCTTCGTACCCTTGAGCGTTCAATTCTTCAACAGCTTTCTTACCGGCTTCTTCATTGCGGTTGGCGATTACGACATAATAGCCATCCTTAAGCAGCTGGTCTGTAATGCCGCGGCCAATCCCACGGTCTCCACCAGTAACGACAGCAACACGCTTTTTTTCAGACATATCATTACCTCCAATTATACAAACCAAATATGTGATAGGTTCATCTTATCACCAAAGAAATCGCTTGATCAATTAATTTGTGTAAAAAATCACAAATAATTGTCTTTGTAGATGTCATGTATTTCCTTGTTTTTTAACTTGCAAAAATAAAAACAAAGCGTTTGCAGCTATCGTTAAACTTCTACACATAAATTACTAAATTAATCCCAATCAAATATAATTTAAAAAATTACATCAGCGCTGGGAAGCCACGGCAATTCTGGCCATCATCTTAATCATTGCCATTTCGATCTGCCATGCTTGCAAAATCCTGGCCATCCAAGCTATTGATTATTCAGCTAATGTTAAATAATTGCTGAGCCGCATCCCAGAAAACGTGAGAATGTTATAAAATATTCACTAATTAATAAGCATCAGCGCTTAGCGTAATTTGGGGAGGTTCTGCCAATGAAAAACAATCAATTTGCCATGATGAGTCTGCCTTTTGAACAGCAATGCCATGAGCTCCAGACTATCCAGCTTCTAAAAGATAACGAGAGCAGCACGCTTAAGCCCAACCAAATGTGGCAGACGCTGCTAGACAGAATCAACTGCAGCTGTATTTCTGAACCGGCATTAAAGCGTTGGCGCCAAGACATTTTGGCAACGCCTGAGCTCAATTTGGATGACTGGCTGGCAAGCGGTCAGTCGCTCAATGACCAGGTTTTCTATCTTGTCGGCCTGCAGCTGTTAGAATTTGAGCCAGCAATTGATTTTGCGATTACTGATCCATTAGCTGGGATGGATCAAATGCAGCTTTTACATCATCATTTTGAACAATGGACTACCGAAGACGTGATTGCTGCTTTTTATGATCTTTTAAATACGCATACCAAAAATGGCCAGACACTCTTGGATGCACTCACGGCTCAAGGCTTGCTGAAATGGGCTCAAGCGCTGTCCGCTGACCAAAAACCGCTCTTTTTTAACGGCAAGTCACTCGCCGTTTTTGATCCGCACGAGTTTATATATGAGGTTGTCTATGTTGAAACCGATGTTGATACTGATTTCGATGATCAAGCCGATTTGGTAAAAGTTGAAATCATGCGGCCTGCTGAATCCAATCAAGGCTTGAAGGTGCCTGCCGTCTTTACCGCCAGCCCCTATAATCAGGGAACCAATGATGAATGGGGCGTAAAAGCAACCCATAACGTTAATCAAACTTTGAGCCATAAAGAACCCGGTCAAGCAGCACCTATAGAGCCTAGTTTTAATTCTCACCCGCGTCATCAAGCAATCCAAGGCACGACAAAAGCTACTGAAACCTTTAGTCAGACGCCAGCCTACACGTTAAACGACTATCTGGCGCCCCGCGGCTTTGCTTCCGTCTATTGTGCCGGAATTGGGACTAGAGATTCTGATGGTCTGCAGACATGCGGCTCGCCTGAACAGGTTGAATCAATGCAGGCCGTAGTTGAATGGCTACATGGCGATCGCACGGCTTTTTCTGATCGCACCAGCGGTCTGGCCGTCAAAGCAGATTGGTGTAACGGCAATGTAGCAATGACCGGCCGCTCCTACTTAGGAACGCTTTCGACAGCAGTTGCCACGACTGGCGTGAAGGGACTTAAAGCCATCATTAGTGAAGCCGCCATTTCAAGCTGGTATGACTATTACCGTGAAAATGGCCTGGTCAGAGCAGCCGGTGGTTTTCAAGGTGAAGATGCCGATACGCTGGCAGCCGAATGCTTTAGCCGTACCAAGCGGCCTGGCGACTATCGGCGGGTTGAGAAAATCAATAATCGCTATCTGGCCCAGATGAATCTGGCAATGGATCGAAAAACCGGCAACTACAATGATTTTTGGGATCGCCGCAATTATCGCAAACGGATCGATCAAATCAAAGCCAGCGTTATGATGGTTCATGGGCTCAATGATGACAACGTTAAGCCAAGCAACGTCAAAGCCCTTTATGAAAGTCTGAAGAAAAATGCAGCCAACAGCAAGCTGATCCTGCATCAAGGCCAGCACATCTATATCAATGCCTTTCGCTCGCTGGACTTTACCGACATGGTGAATCTCTGGCTTTCCAACAAGCTTTGGAAAATCGACAATCATGCCGACGACCTGCTACCGGCCGTATTGGTTCAAGACAATGCCTCACCAGAAACCTGGACGGCCTATCAAAATTGGGATGAAGATCACAGTGCCAAATTCTATCTCAATGCTCACCAAAAGCTGAGTGAAAAAGAGCCATTGGTAACGCCAACTCGCGACTTTACCGATTATCAATGGCAGACAGAGATCTACCAGGATTGGTGCGCTCATCCCGCTCATTGGAAAAAGGCTCTGCTAAGTGAGAAGAATCGCTTCAGTCTCAGCTATCTGACCGCGCCGCTGACTGATGACTATCTGTTGCGCGGCACGCCAACCGTAAGACTAAGAGCGGCTTGTGACAATGATCATGGCCTGCTTTCCGTATTTCTGATCGACCAGGGATCGGCTAAGCGCCTAACCGAGGATCCCGTCTTATTGAGCCGTAACGGTCTTTCGCTGGGCTATCATTGGAAATATGATGATCTGCGCGAGTTCAAGCTGCAAAATGAGCCCACGCCTTACAAAGTGATCTCCTATGGTCATATCAATCTGCAGAACCCCCATGATCCGGCCATCACGGAGCCGCTCTATCCAAATGAGTTCGTGGATCTCACCTTACCGCTGCAGCCCGTTTTCCATCGACTGCTAAGGGGGCATCAATTGCGGCTGGTGATCTGTGGTACCGACTATGAAATGACGCTGCGTGGCAACGAAAAAATCAATTATCAAATTATGACTGAAAATTCATTATTGATTTTGCCTGATTTTGAAAAATTATCTTAGTTTTTCTAGCAAATTTGACAAAAGCTACAGTGTTTTTGGTTTACGTTATCTAATAAAAAACGTAAAATAGTCTTTAAACTACTTATTTAGCGTTTATATCTGAGAGAATAGGAGTTGATGATTTTGAAACAAGGTACAACGATTTTAACCCTTGATAACGGTTATCATTTATGGACCAACACGCAAGGCGAAGGCGACCTTCATCTGCTGGCGTTGCATGGTGGTCCTGGCGGCAATCATGAATATTGGGAAGATGCTGCCGATCAATTAAAGAAGCAGGGACTTAACGTTCAAGTTCACATGTATGACCAATTAGGCTCTTTGTATTCTGATCAACCAGACTATTCTGATCCTAGGATTGCCGACAAATACCTGACTTACGAATACTTTTTGGATGAAGTCGAAGAAGTACGGCAAAAGCTGGGGATTGATAATTTCTACTTGATTGGTCAAAGCTGGGGCGGACTGCTGGTTCAAGAATACGCCGTTAAATACGGTCAACATTTGAAGGGCGCCATCATCTCCTCGATGGTTGACGAAATCGACGAATACGTTGCCCATGTCAACAAAGTTAGAGAAGACGTCTTGCCCGCTGAAGAAGTTGCCTTTATGAAGGAATGCGAAAAGAACAACGACTATGATAACGATCGCTATCAAGCCGACGTGCAGGTCCTTAACGAAAACTTTGTCGACCGCAAGCAACCCTCCAAGCTTTACCACGTCAAGGATCTTGGCGGTACAGCTGTCTACAACGTCTTCCAGGGCGA
This sequence comes from Lactobacillus sp. MRS-253-APC-2B, assembly GCF_012843675.1. Lineage (GTDB taxonomy): Bacteria > Bacillota > Bacilli > Lactobacillales > Lactobacillaceae > Limosilactobacillus > Limosilactobacillus pulli. The sequence continues at coordinate 21,952 of NZ_JABAFO010000017.1, read as the reverse complement.
TAACGAGTTTGTGATTACTGGCAAGCTCAAAGACTGGCACTTCCGCGACCAATTAAAGAACATCAAGGTACCAACCTTGCTGACGTTCGGGGAACACGAAACCATGCCTTTGGACACTGCCAAGACCATGGAAAAAGAAATTCCAAACGCCAAACTGGTTACCACGCCAAATGGGGGTCATCACCACATGATCGACAACCCTGACGTCTACTACAAGCATTTGGCTGATTTTATTCGTGAAGTCGAATCTGACACTTTTAACAAATAATCAAAACGCTCTGCCTAAAGATTTAAGCAGAGCGTTTTTTGACTATGGTCGTTTTTGCGCAAAATTAGTTTCCGGCTGTCCATTCGTCTTGTTTTTTCGGGATGACTGGCCAGATACTGATTTCCCCAACTATGAATTGCTTTTAAGATCGGATCCATGCTTTGTCCAAGACTGGTCAAGCTGTATTCAACGTGTGGCGGTACTTCGGGAAAGACCTGCCTTTGTAAGATTCCATCAGCCGTCATCTCATGAAGGCTTTGTGTTAGCATCTTTTGGCTGATACCAACAACGTTGCGCTGCAGCTCACTATATCTTTCGCTTGAATGCATCAGCAGTTCTCGCATAATCAGAATCTTCCATTGACTATTCAACAGTGAAAGAGTGGTTGCGACTGGACAGCTGCCATCTTGAGCTAATTTTTTCGTCAAATTTAATTTCTCCTTTATTCAAAGGATTTCACAATTCTTACCAATCGGTGCGTAGCGAACTTAAAAATTGGTACTTACTAAAAGTAAGATTTGGTCTTATTATAATCTACAATGATATAAGAAAACAGCTTTTAAAACCAAGAGGACAAAAAATGGAAATCACAATTTTCGGTAAAGGCAATATGGGACAAGCAATCGGTAAAAACTTTGCCGATGCTGGCAATGACGTTCAATACTACGGCTCAAAAGACACTGCTGAACGCCTCGGCAACATCGTAATTATGGCCGAGCATTGGTAGCACTTGCCAAGCAGTACCAAACCAAGCTGGCTGGTAAAATTGTCGTTGATATCACTAACACATTGAATTTTGAAACTTTTGACGAACTGGTAGTGCCAGCTGACAGCTCAGCAGCGCAACAACTGCAGAAGCTGCTGCCGGCAAGCACGGTACTGAAGGCTTTCAACACTACTTTCGCGGCTACGCTTCAAAGTGGCAAAATTGGTGATCTGCCAACAACGGTTCTGGTTGCTGGTAACGATGAAGATGCCAAGGAAACTTTTAAGGCAGCCTTAGCAGACAGTGCTTTGCGGGTATTGGATGCTGGTAAGCTCAAGCGGGCTCGTGAGCTGGAATCACTTGGCTTTTTGCAGCTGACCCTGGCAGCCAGTGAAAAAATCGGCTGGGACGGTGGCTTCGGCATCGTTGGCGTTAACCAATAGAACTTTTATAATAGAGCTTCTCTCGCGTTACCTTGGCAAAGCCAGGTAGCGCATTTTTCAATATTTTCATAAAGAGATTTGCGGTACAATTAAGGCGTTGAGGTATGGTCCACATACAGGAGGATTTTATTTTTGATGATTAAAAACTACATTTTCGACATTGATGGTACCCTGATCAATACAATTGACATGTACATGCCGGCAATGATTGAAATTTTAGAGAAGTACGGCTTTCATACAGATCCTGCCGAAGTAGAACAGAAAAAGCATGATTTATTTGGCATTACCGGTTTGGACGCTTTAAAGATTGCTGGCGTCGCCAATGAAAAATTGCGTCGCCAAATGCAGCAGGAATGGTTCAAACTGGCTTATCAAAGAGAAGATCGCGTTAAAGTGTTTGAAGGAATTCCAGAAACGCTTTTAAAACTATCCCAACGTCCCGACACTCAGATAGCAATTGCCACTTCCAAGCTGCGTGACGAGTATGACAATCATTTTGCCAATCTATTTACTTTTGCCAACTTGTTTGACATTGTTATCACCTCAAATGATACCGATCGCCATAAACCTGACCCAGAACCGGTTTTGGCAGCATTAGATCAAATGCATGCTACTCCAGAAACCGCCGTCTACGTTGGTGACACAATCAATGACGAAAAAGCCGCGCATGCAGCCGGTGTTAAATTTGCGGCTGCCTTATACGGTGCTGCCAATCCAGAAAAAATCATGGATAGTGAGTTTTTGCTTCATCAACCAGCTGATCTATTAAAGATCTAAAATCGCTGATAACACTTGACTTAGGGTAGAAAGAGGCTGGGAATAAAGTCTCAAAACAGAAAAATGGCTGAAGATTGCGTGACTTAAAACGTTGATCTTCAGCCATTTCTATTATTAAAGTTGTTTTATTTTATCAGAAAAATTAGTTTTTTCCCAACCTCTTTATTTTACCTTTGCCGATAGCTGCCAGATTTTTCATCATAGTTAAATTCAAGGCGCTGATCAGCCGTTTCAACGTAAATCTTTTGATAGTTGGGACCATAGCCATGTTTGGTCAGCTCAACTAATGCCTGACCATTTTCATCAACCTCGACGTAGTATTCGTTATATTCACCATCCTGATAGGCAAAGTCTAGCCCATTGTCTTGATAGTGCATATATGAGCCACATTCACCGTAGACTCTAAACGTCATAATCTGATCAGGTTTATCACTGACATGCATGGTTTTGCATCCCCATGGCAAGATCGTATTGGCTTTGATAAACAATGGCAATTTATCGATTGGTGCATCGACAACGATAGTCTGCCGACCGGCATAAGATGCATGATTCCAAAAATCAATCCATTCACCCGCTGGCAAGTAGACCAGGCGTTTTGTCGTCTGTGGCGTAACGACCGGTGCAACCAAAATACTGGTGCCAACCATATATTCATCGTTGATACTGCGAGCCTGTGGATCATGATCATAATTCAATACCAAAGGTCGCATAACCGGCAGCCCGGCTTGAGTCTCATGGCGGAATTGATCATACAAAAACGGAATCAAGCGGTATCTTAGATTCAAGTACTTACGGTAGATGTTAAGCGTCTGTTTATCAAATGCCCACGGTTCTTGATAGCGTGTCCCCAATGCGGCATGATTACGGAACAGTGGTACGAATAGCGCTGACTCCAGCCACCGTATCAACAGCTCACCGGTCGCATCTGCTTGAAAACCACCAATATCAGTTCCCGCAAACGCAAAACCACTCAATCCTAAATTGGTCAGCTGAGGAATTGACAGCTGTAGATGGCTCCAAAGACTCTGATTGTCACCCGTCCAAACAGTAGAGTATTTTTGCGTTCCTGCGTAACAAGCACGCGTAATGACATATGGTCGCCGTCCGGTTTCAGCTTTTAACCCCTCATAAGCTGCCTTAGACATATTATGACCATAAACATTATGCATTCGGCGATGGTCGCTAATCTGCTCTTCATCATGAAACTCTAGATTTTCCGGCAGTGGTCCGTTAAATGATGCAGGCTCGTTCATATCGTTCCAGATTCCGCAGGTACCTAGATCGGTAAAGAACTTAACGTGTTTGGCCCACCATGCTCTAACCTCAGGCCGACCAAAGTCAGGAAAGACCGATTTGCCTGGCCAGACTGCATTGACATAAACCGTACCATCCGGATTCTTAACAAAATATCCTTGTTCAAGACCTTCTTGATAAAGATCATAGTCTGGATCCTCTTTGACCCCAGCATCAAGAATCGGCATCAAGCGAATTCCACGCTTGCGCATCTGTTCGACAAATTCTTTAGGATGCTGATATTTTTTGGTATCCCAAGTAAAGTCGCGATAGCCGTGCATATAGTCGATATCCAGATGAATCACATCGATTGGCAGCTCGTACCCTTCAAACTTTTCGGCTAATTCCTCAACTCGCTCTTGGCTGATACTGTATCCCCAACGTGACTGTTGGTATCCCAGCATCCATTTTTGCGGCATTGGAACGCGACCGGTCAAATAGGTATAGTTGGCTACGACTTCTTTTAGACTGTGCCCGCCGAGAATGTAATAGTCAAGATTGCCATCAATTGCCGAATAGAAGTAATAATGCTCACTTTCCTTGCCCAGGTCAAAATGACTTTGATAGGTATTATCAAAAAACATGCCATATGGATGCCCATTCTTTAATCCATAAACTACTGGAATCGACTTATAGAGCTTAGTCGTCGCTTCAGTATGCACTTGAGGGACGTCGCTGTTCCAATTGTCATAATCATAGCCGCGCTTGTTCAAAAAGCCTGTCTTATCACCCAAACCATAAAACTGCTCATCAGCGGCCAGCGTTTTAACGACTTCATAATAATGTGACTCATGGTGAAGCTCATCAGCGACCGAGTGTCCCTCCGCCAAAACCGTCTTCCGGTGCTCAGCATCCAAATCGCTTGCAAGTGGCTGACGTGATCCGCGATAGTCGATAATCAGCGGATTGCCTAGTGAGTCATAAACGTCCAGCTTCTCATCATCATAGGCCTTGATCAAAAGCTGTGCCGTTTCCAGTTCTACATGATCACCCTTATCGAATACGTTTACCTTGGTTTTTTGTTGCTTATTGCCTTCGATTGCATATGAATTTCTGGCGCGACCGTGATCCTGGAAGACATGCACAATGCCTGGCGTCAGTACGGTCAACTCAAGCTTGCCTTGCTCATAGTTCAGCTGCAGCGATTGTTGGTTAAATTGAAAATCTTTTAGTTTACTGCTCATGGTTCGACTTCCTTTGCCTGATAATCTACGGCTATCCTACCACTCAGCGTAAACGTTTACAACAAGGATTTAGAAGTTTCGGTAAGCGTTTACAGAAAACATCTGCATGCTATAATGAATATATAAATTAAATTACGAAAGAAGGCTGGTTGCCATGGTCGCCAATAAGCCCACCATCAAAGACGTTGCCCGTCAAGCCGGTGTTTCAATTGCTACGGTTTCGCGAGTAATGGCCAAAAAAGCCAACACCTATACTCCCCAAACTGCCCAACGAGTCTGGGATGCTGCTGCCAAATTAGGCTATCAAAAAAACAGTGCGGCGGCTGAATTAGCGACGCGCTCCAGTGACAAGATTGCCGTAATTGTCAGCAATCCGCCAACCAATTTTTCAACTGGAATCCTGGATGGCATGCAGCAGGCTGCCTTGGCCCATGATCGTCATATTATTATCTTTTATGCCGGCAACCATAGTCCCCAACTGCTCCATCAAGCCATCAAGGACGCTACTGCAGGCCCTCGTGCCGGCATTTTGCTGGTTGGCAGCGAGATTGATCTCAAAAGCCTTAAAATGCTGCAGGATTCACAGATTCCAGTCCGCCTGGTTTCCAATTATTCATATGAATTGCCATTACAGTTTATCAGCTCAGACAATACCGAGCTGGCGGCTCAAAGTGTCGAATACTTAATCCAAAAGGGCCACCGCCGCATTGGTCTTTTTGGCATTAATCATTCACATACTGGTCTCCAACGTCGCGCCGGCTATCAAAAAGCCATGTATGAACACCATCTGCCAATTGAACAGGATTGGATTCGATATGGCGACTACAGCTACGAGGCTGGCCAAACCATCATGCAGCAATGGCCAGACCTTAAACTGAGCGCGGTAGTGGCTGCCAGTGACCTGGTCGCAATGGGAATCATGCGTCAAGCCACGCAAATGGGGATCAAGATTCCGCAAGATCTTTCCATCGTCAGCATTGATGGTACTTTTCTTTGCGAGATTACAGATCCGCAGCTGACCAGTGTTACCCAGGACTTTTATCAAATCGGCATTAACAGCGTCTTAGACCTGCTTGGTAACGCTCCTTCTGAACTGGTGCCATTCAAGCTGATTGAGCGCGGCAGCGTAGCAGAATTGCCAAAATAAAATCGGATTCGCCAATTGACGAACCCGATTTTTTAGTCTTCCTTTTTGCCGAATAAGGCTGCTAGCTTTGCTGCCATGTCTGGATCGAGATTATCTGCCAGTGTGCTTTCGGTTTCTGCTTTTTCTTCTTTTTTGACGCTTGTCATCTGCTCAAGTTCATCAGCAACCGCCTGTTCACCCAAGCGAATCGGATTGATGTCCAATCGTCCACCAGCTGCATCAGCATGGCCACCGCCTTGATAATAGGTTTCCGCAAATTTTGCCACGTCAATTTTGCCATTGCTGCGTAAAGAAACACTCTTAGGACTAATTACCAGCGCGGCATCTAAAGCTGGCTGCTGTGTCAGTAATTCATGCGCGATTTCCGATTTATAGTCGCTGGCATAGACGATTCCAAATTGATGACCATCTGCCGTTACCTCAACCACGTCTTTTAAGTGCGACTTCAAGTACTTAGCACGTCGATCATTTAAGGTTTGAATCAACAGGTCGTTGTCTTGACGATACGTTGTCCAGCCCTTGTCAAAAACACTTTGAACAAATTTTTCGGAATACTCAAGTGGATAAAACCAGAACAACTGATTGAAATCATCGGCTGCTTGGCGCTCTTTTTCGCTCATATCAGGATCATTTTGCCAATCCCACGTATCATAGGCACGAATCAGTTCCACCAGTTCCGCTAACTGCTGCTGTCGCTCTTGGCTTAACCGTTCAAAGTTTGGCAGCGTTTTAAGCCAGTCCCATACCAAACTGGTTGCGCTGGGATTGATTTTGGCATCAGCTGGCTTGATCGTATTGGCCGCAAACTTTTGCCGCAATGCCTCTTCAGTTTCATGGTGGTCAAAAACCAACCAGTGATTGGCAAACTGCTGATTGAGCTCCTGCATCGTATGCTCACTGTCTGGCGTCATATCCATAATCCAGACATCCGTTGTCGTGGCAGTTGCGGGACTTTTGAACCAGTAGTCCAGCTCACTGTCGATTCTGCCGGCGCCGATACTGGTCAGATCAAACTCGGCATCGGGAAACATAACGTCTTGGACCGTCTTGACCAATACTGGCGCCCCAAAGCCGTCCAGATCGTTATGCGAAAAAATTTTAATATTGCGCTTAGCCATAACTAACTTCCTTTATGATTTTGTCTTTATTATAACCGATTCAGCAGTCAAATAAGCGCTTCGCCAACAAAACCGAACCGCTTTTTGATTTCAGCATCCCTTTAACTGATTTGACAACCATCGCTTAGCCATAAATCCAAATAAGTTCAGGCTTGACAACTGACATGTCCGCTTGGCTTTGCTAAGATGGAAGCAGTCAATCTTTAGAAAAGAGGAATTTTGTTATGGTCTATGATTATCGTCATGAATTAATCGAACTTTTAAACCATACCACCGGTGATCCGGAGAGCCTGCTGCAGACTCAGCGCAGTCTAACGATCATCGTTGATCTGCTCAATCAATTGCAGCCCGCAGATCAAAAATCGTCGCGCCCTGCCAGTCAATCTGCCAAGCCTGGCTATAAGATTCGCCGTGGCGTCAACACCCCCAAAATCACGCTCAATCATCTTTCCCAAACGCCGAAAGCCGACGCAAGCGAACGTCCACAACGTGATCAGGCCGCCAATGCGACAATCAGCAAGGCCCAGGATCCTCAAGCGCCTAAAGTTAGCGATAATCAGGCCTACTTAAGAAAAGCTCTGGCCAATCAAGAAGCTGAAAATAACACAGCAGCTGACAATGTGCCACCTGAACTTTCTGAAGTCGAACTTTTGGCCCGTGACAACTGCTACCCGGTTCATCGTCTATTAAGTGGGGCCGAAATCAATCATCGCTTCTATTCTGAAAGTATTTTGCACAAGCTGCCATTTCCAATCAATGATGGCGACGTCGTGCAGCTGGATCGCCAACGCTTGATCCATGGCAAATTGCCAGCTATCAATCGTGTTACCAATGATCATCTGGCAATCAGCACCACGCCAACCAAGGTCATCGAATATGCCACCTTGGAACCCGTTGCTGGATCAGACGTGCTCCAGATCAAAAAAACGCTCAAGGGTAATTCGATTCTGGATGAGTCGCATGCCAATACCATCGTGATCGATCCTTATAAATATGCTAGCCGCAACCTCAAACCAGGCATGATTATCGACTTTGCCTATTATGACCATGGCAACGGGATGCGTGATGCCAAAGCTGGCGAGATTCGCTGGATTCATAGTGAGCATGAGTTTGACACCACCAAGACGCCACGCAAGCTGCAAAAGCCTAAAAAAGTCACCAACCAGCGTCATGATTACACCGACAAGCTCGACTATGACCTCAAGCAAAAGCACGTCCTGGTCGTTACCGGTATGCGCAGCAAGGTTCAAGACCTTAAGCCGGTTATTGCCAAGCACCATGGCGTCTTTTATGGTTTGGATGCCTCAATGGAAGAAAAAGTCTCCAGCAGCAAGCTGAAAAAGGCTGTTAAGGATGCTGATCTGGTAGTTGTCTGCATCGATAAGATCCACCATCGCATCAGTCAGCTGACGACTCATCATGCCAAGCGCTATGAACGACCATTTGCTATTGCAAATACCACCAGCAATACGGCAGTCGAACGAGCCATCTTTAGAGCTTTGAATGGCCAAAGTGCGTTTGAAAGCAGCAGTCAGGAAATGTCTAAATACGTTAGCGCCGACTAGTTGTGAAAACAATTGCTCAGTCTGTTGGACGCAAAAAAGGATGTGCCTATCTGACACATCCTTTTTTGGTTGGTTTTTATTCGTTGTCTAGCTTAACTGATACATCGTCAAAACGGTCCTTAATGTATTTGGCAGAAGCTGCCAGCTTTTCTTTTTCTTCATCGGTCAGATCAAGCTGCAGCTGGCGAACCAAACCTTGACGACCAATGATAGCTGGGTAGCCAACGTAAGTACCGTATTCTTCACGGAAATTGGAAACCGGCAGTTCGGCATGTGCATCGTTCAATACGGCCGTAACCAGACGCAAAGCCGCAGCAGCAATCCCAAAGTTGGTATGCTTCTTGCCATGGAAGACAACGTAGCCGCCTGCCCGAACGTCTTCTGCCAGTTGGTCCAGATCAACGTCATCACGGTCCTTGGCCAATTCGACGACAGGATGACCCATTACGCGAACCTGTGACCATGCGGAGAATTGGGAATTACCGTGTTCACCAAGGTTGTAGCCGGATACCGAGCGGGGATCGACATCAAACTTCTGACCAACGACTTTCTTCATCCGAGAGGTATCAAGCAGCGTTCCGGTACCGATAACCTGCGTCTTTGGCAGCCCAGTGTATTTTTGGAACAGTGCCGCAATCACGTCACAAGGATTACTGATCGAAACCAGCACGCCATGGAAGCCGACTTCTTTTAATTTGGTGCCGACTTCTTTGGCCGCCTTGCTGGTAACCTTTAATTCAACGAAACGATCATGCTTGGCATCATCATTTTGAACGCCAATGCTACCGACCGCGATTACGACGACATCGGCATCAGCCAGCGCTGCATAGTCGTTGCGTACCACCGTAGTATGGGTTGGCAGGTTAGCTGCCGCATCCTCAAAATCAGTCGCATCAGAATTCAGCTTCAATTCGTTGGTATCAATCAATACCAGCGTATCCGCCGTTCCCGCCACCAGCATATTGTTGGCCAGTGTAGAGCCAACATTTCCTGAACCAATAACACCAACTTTTCGTGTCATAATACGCACGACCTTTCTCACTTTTTTTTAATCTTTTAATTTATGACTAAGAATTTAACATTTTTAGATTCAAAGTCAACTCATTTCAAAAAAACTAAAGTAAAATAAGAATTTAGCCATTATATAAACTTTAAAAACTATTTTTTATTAATAAAAATAAGCAGTCATCTGACTTAGATGCCTGCTTATGATTTTTATTTTTTTAGACTCAGTTTTTCGACATTGAGTACCTTATCCAACCAGCCTTGGTAAAAGCTTTGCTCGTGACTGACCAGAATTAGATTGCCAGGGAATTCCTGCAGTGCTTTTTTAAGTCCTTCTTTGGTCTCGTCATCCAGATGATTGGTTGGCTCATCCATAATCAAGAAATTAGATGGCGTCAGTTCCAGAATCGCCAATTTGACTTTGGTCTGTTCTCCACCCGAAAGTAAATGCAGTGGTTTTTGGGTGTTGGCCGCATTGATACCAGCCTTAGCCAGTTTTTGTCGAATCGTCTTTGGCTGCATCGTTGGAAATAAATTTTGAATCGTCTCCAGTGGCGTCAGCTCAGGCTCATCCCAAACCAGGTCCTGGTCAAAATAATTAATGCGCGCAGATGGTGAAAATGATGCACTGCCGCTGATGGCTGGAATCTTTCCCAAGATCGATTTGATCAAAGTCGACTTGCCGACACCATTAAATCCGGTAAACAGCAGCTTTTCGCCCATCGTCATAGAAAAGGTCACCGGTGCGAGCAATGGCCGACCATAGCCAACTGACAGCTGGTTGACCTTTAAGGCATTAGCTGAGCCGGTATTTTCATAAGGAAAATGAAACGTGGCCTTTAAATTGTCGGTTGGCGGATCAATCCGTTTCATGCGAGCCAGCATCTTTTCCCGCGACTTGGCCATGGTTGACTTAGAACCTGCCTTGTTTTTGCGAATAAAGCGCTCAGCCTTTTCAATGACCTCTTGCTGTTTTTCATACTCGCGCTCTTGCGTCTCTTTACGCTCAGCTTTTTGTCGCATGGCCTGCTTAAAACTGCCGCGATACTTGGTAATCTTGCCAAATGCCACGTCACAGATCGTATTGGTGACCCGTTCCAAAAAGTCATAGTCGTGCGAGATGATCATCGCAGCCCCGTCAAAGTCGTTTAGATACTCAATCAGCCATTCGATATGGGCCGTGTCCAGATAGTTGGTCGGTTCATCCAGCAAAATAACGTCCGGATTTTCCAATAGCATCTTTGCCAGAATAATCTTGGAGCGTTGTCCGCCACTCATTTCGGAAACGACGTGATCTTTGCCGATATCATTGAGTCCCAGCCCATTCATAACCCGCTCGATCCTGGTCTCAACTCCATAAAAATCAGCCGCATCCAAGCGTTCCTGCAGTCGTCCTGCCCGTTCCAAAAGGCCATCGTCCATTTCGGTTGTATATCTTGCATACAGCTCGTTCATTCGGTCATTGATATCATAAAGTTCTTGAAAGGCCGTATGCAAAAACTGAATCAACGTCATCCCCTGGGGAATATCAACGTATTGATCCAGATAGCCGATTTTGGTGTTTTTCTGCCATTTAATTTCGCCTTCAACCGGTAATTCCTTCCCAATCAGAATCTTGATCAAAGTTGACTTACCCGCCCCATTTTGACCAACGATTCCCATATGCTCATGTTTTTCCAACTGAAAGCTGGCATCTTCATAAAGCTTCTTGTCGGCAAAGCTCATCGTCAGATTTTTAACGTCCAAAACCGCCATTTTCTTCTCCTCATCTTGTACCAAAAATAAACAACGTGATATCAATATTAGCATAGACTCAACCCAACCACCAATTGACAGCAGGGCTTCTTTAAACTGCAAAATATTTATCAGTGTTAAAATAGAGTCGTTGTATTATTACATAATCTAAATAAAGAAGGCATTGCATGGAAATTCTGACAATTTTAGGCAGTCCGCATGATCCAGCCGTTTCAACGATTCTGGCTCATCAACTGGTTAAAGGAGCGCGGGCAGCTGCCAACCGCGTTACGATTTTTGATGCTGGCCATCATCCTTTGGCCCCCGTTATGATGGATGCCGACAATCATCTTCTGCCCGGCGACGCAGCAACTGAAAAACTGCTTGATCAAATGGTAGCTGCTGACTTGATTGTTTTTGCCACACCGATGTTTTATTATGGCATGTCATCGCAAATGAAGGCCGTCATTGATCATATGGGCGAGCGTGATCCACAGCTGCATGGCGAAAAACAGGCAATTCTGGTTGCCAGTGCGCCACATAATGATTTTGACCCGTTAAAATCAGAATTTAAGGCGATTTTTGATCATCTTGGCTGGAAATTTGCTGGTCAGGTCTTAGCTGGCAAGGGTACCACGCCCAAACACCTTAAATTCTATCCTGACCTGGCCTATGAACTGGGGCAAAGTCTTAAATAAATCGCAAGCTGCATTCGCTTGACCTTTAATTATCTTAAACTATCCTTTTAAGCAATCCAGCGATTTTTAGCGATTACTCCAAAAATGACTTCATAATTTTTTCAAATAGTTTTCATCACCCCATCACTTTGTCTTGTTAAATTAAAACTTGTGCGGAGTTTCGCACAACTGAGCAAAAAACAAAACAGATGGAGTGATTACTATCAAGAAAAAAGCAGCTAAGGCCTTAATTGCTGCCGTGGGTGCTGCCGGAGCCATGACCGCCGCGCAGACGACCGCCCACGCCGATACTACGGTTACCGTAGCTTCGGGCGATACGATCTGGGCCTATGCACAACAATACAAGACTACGGTTTCTTCAATCGTTTCTGCCAATTCACTGTCCAATCCGGATCTGATTTTCCCAGGTCAGCGAATCATGATTCCAGAAACGACCATCAATCGACAAAAGAGCAGCCAAAAGCAGACCACTAAATTTACTGTGGCCAACTCATCAATCAGTGCTGCAAGTACCAGCGTTTTTGCTGATTCCAGCTCAAGCTCGACATCGATTGTCGCCAGTGCTTTAACTAGTACCAGCCAGGCAACTGATGCAGCTGCTCAAAGCACTGCCTCATCACAAACGGCAGCCAGCGATAATGCATCACAGTCATCGTCTGCTGAATCCGTTCAATCGGAAGCAACGACCAGTGATCAAGTCGCTGCTTCTACTGATGCAACGACCAGTTCAACCGAATCAACATCGGCAGCTACAACTGAATCGACTACAGCAGCTGCCACAACCACTACGGCAGCCAGCACGGCTTCTTCGGCAACCTACGAGTCCAACTCGGCAGCTGCCAATGCTGCAATGGCTAACTACACGATTACGTACGGCCTGACCGATGCCGCTAGTGCCAGTGCAAGTTCTACGGCTTCAACCAGCCACGTTGCTGCCGGCCAGGGACTGGCAACTGCCAAGTCAATGATCGGCGTGCCTTATGTCTGGGGTGGCAATACGCCAAGCGGCTTTGACTGCTCCGGTTTGGTACAGTACTCCTATGGTCTATCCAGCAGCTATCGTACGACGACTCAGCAGGCTACGCTGGGAACTCACTACTATGACGTCGAAAACGCCCCCACTGGTGCATTGTACTTCTGGGGAACCGATTCGGCACCATACCACGTGGCGATTGCAGAAGGGAATGGCAACTACATCCAAGCCCCAACGCCAGGTCAAAACGTTCAAGAAGGCAGTATTCAATACTACCGTCCCAACTACTACATCATCATGCAGTAGAATCAAAACCTATCAACATCCTTTTCAATTAACGCTTAAGATAGCAGCTTAAGCAAAAGACGCCTGTTCGCAATCCGCGAATAAGGCGTCTTTTTTATCATTCCAGTAATTCTTGAGCCGCATGCCAGGCCAGTGCTGCACATTTGATCCGGGTTGGAAACTGTGCCACGCTGCCAAGAATGGCCGCATCCTTAAGTTGATCTTGGGCCTGAGAGCTGATTTCTTTTCCCATAATCAGTTCCGAAAAATCATGAATCAGCTTTTTGGCATCATCAACCGACTGACCAATCAAGACATCCCCCATCATACTGGCTGAAGCTTGTGAGATCGTACAGCCACTGCCTGTAAACATAAGGTCGCTGATATGGTCATGATCTACTTTGACGGCCAAATTGATGGTATCGCCACAAGTTGGATTATGCAGCGTTGTCTGTGCATCAGCATCCAGCATTGCTCCTTGATGATGTGGATGGCTGGCATGTTCCAAAACTACGGCACGATACAAATAGTTAAGCCTTCTCAAACCCATTTTCAAAAAACTCCTTTGTTGCTTTAATGGCCAAAATCAAGCAGTCAAGATCTTTTTGATCATTATACAGATATAGACTGGCCCGCAGCGTTGCATCAACACCCAATTCTTTCATTAAGGGTTGAGCACAGTGATGACCGGCTCTGACCGCGACTCCTTCAAGATCAAGCGCCGTAGCTGCATCATGAGGATGAATGCCTGCCAGATTAAAGGCCAGAACTCCGGTATGATGATCATGCGGCCCGTATAGCGTCAGACCGTCAATTGCCAATAGTCTGGGGATGGCCTTGACTGCCAGCTGTCGTTCATAATCAGCGATTTGATCCATCCCAAACTGGTTCAAGTAGTCAATTGCTGCTCCCAATGCAATTGCCCCACTGATGTTAGGCGTTCCGGCTTCAAAACACCATGGTACCGGCTTAAAGGTTGCCGCCTGCTGGGTAACCTGATCGATCATCTCGCCACCAAACTGACTTGGTTCTAAGCGTTTTAGCCATTCCATTTTGCCATATAAAACACCGATGCCGGTCGGTGCCAGCATCTTGTGGCCTGAAAAAGCATAAAAGTCCGCGTCCAGATCCTGCACATCCACAGGCAAATGCGGCACGGCTTGGGCACCGTCAACGATCATGCAGGCACCGACTCGATGGGCCATGCTACTGAGTTCTTTAATTGGATTAATCACGCCCAAAACGTTTGAGGCATGCGCAATCGTCACGATTTTAACTTTAGCATCGATTTTTCGTTTGGCATCGTCTAAATCCAGTTCTTGTTGATCATTTAAACCAATCAACCTTAATTTGGCACCAGTTCTTTTGGCCAGCTGCTGCCAAGGAACCAGGTTGCTGTGATGCTCCATTACCGTTGCTACGATTACATCACCCGGATTGATCATTTTGGTAAGGCCTTGAGCAACCCAGTTCAGACTTTCCGTTGTCGAGCGGGTAAAGACAATCTCTTCAGTCTGATTGGCATTGATAAAGTCACCCACTTTTTGGCGCGCCTGCTCATAGGCTGCGGTTGCTCGCTGTGCCAGCGTGTGCGTACCACGATGAACGTTGGCGTGATCATGCCGGTAGTAATACTCAATAGCATTTAGAACCGAATTTGGCATCTGGGCCGTTGCCGCACTGTCTAGATAAGTCAATGGCTCATCGTTGACTTGCTGATTAAAAATGGGAAAATCCTGCTTGATGCGTTTAATATCCAATTGATTCGCCTTCTTTAAAAAAACACTAGGAAAAACTCATAAAAATTTAATTTTTGTGTTGACAAACGATCGTGATACTGATTATACTTTAAAACAATCAAACACGCGAAAGGAGATAAGCACATGAGTTACAACCGCATCCAACTGAATATTCGTTGGCAAAGCCGGTAACTCAGATCGCACAGAATGCGGTCTGGGAAGTCAGATCCATTCTGTGCCGGCTTATTTCATAATACAAGCCTGCATGGAACCACATGCAGGCTTTTTATTTTCCCAAGAGGAAGCCTGCAGACTGGCTTCCTCTTTTATTTTATCGTTTAGCAATCATTCAAAGGTTTCGGAAAGGTGGCAAATCACCATGAAAAGAATGTATACCGTAATCGCCATTTTACTTACGTTTCTTGGAGTCGCCTACTTCAAGGAAAATGGCGGCATCATCAAGCAATCAAAGCCTAAGGTCGGGGTCTTGACCTTGATGCATCACCCAGCTTTGGATCAGATCTATAAAGGATTTGTCCATGGATTGGCCGAAGAGGGCTATCACAACGGCAAAAACATTACGATCGACTATCAAAATGCCAACGGTGATCAAAGCAATCTAAAAACCATGGCCAACAAGCTGGTTAATGAAAACTCAACGGTTCTGTTTGGGATTACGACGCCAGCCTCACAGGCACTGGCCAACTCAACCAAAAAGATTCCAATCGTCTTAGGTGCCGTAACCAATCCACAAAGTGCCGGCCTGGTTAAGAACAACAAGCGTCCAGGCGGCAACATCACTGGGATCTCGGACCAAGCGCCAGTTAAAGAACAGCTGCAACTGGTTCACAAGTTCATGCCGCACGCCAAGACGTTAGGGATCATCTACACTTCCAGCGACAGTTCCGCGGTTACTGAATATAAAGAATTTATGAAGTACGCCAAGCAGATGCACTTAAATCTGAAGGCTTACTCCATTTCCAACAGCAATGACTTAAATCAGGTCTCGCAGCAGATGCTGAGCGAGGTTGATGCTGTAATCGTACCAACTGACAACACGATTGCCGGCGCGATGCAGACACTGGTCAAAAATGCCAATGCCGTTAATAAACCGGTTTTCCCAGCCGTTGATACGATGGTTAAGCAAGGCGGGGTCGCCACTTACAGCATCAATCAATACAAACTGGGCGTTGAAGGCGGTAAATTGACGGCCGACATTTTGAAAGGCAAGAAAAAGCCATCAACGACCGCCATCAAATATATCCGTCACGGCGAACCCGTACTAAATCTGAAACAAGCACGCAAACTTGGTCTGCACGTACCAGCCAGTTTCCAGCGTGAAGCCGAAAAATATGGGGAGGTAATCAAATGAATCTGATCGTATCTGCAATTGGACAGGGTCTGTTATGGGCTCTGCTGGGGTTGGGACTGTACCTGACCTTCCGTATTCTAAATCTGGCTGACATGACGGTTGAAGGCACCTTCCCACTTGGAGCTGCCGTAGCCGTAACTGCCATCAGCAATGGCTTTTCACCGATTGTATCCACTCTACTGGCCTTTGGTGCCGGCATGCTGGCAGGCCTGGTGACTGGGCTACTGTACACCAAAGGCAAGATTCCGTTCCTGTTGGCTGGTATCTTAACCATGACGGCTGCCTACTCAGTCAACCTGCGTATCATGGGCAAATCAAACATCTCGCTGCTGGGAAAGAAGACGCTTTTTTCTGGATCGTTTATGACCTCGCTGCCCCAATATTTTGACAGTGTCGTTTTAGGCATGATCGTAATTTTCATTATCACGCTCCTGCTGATCTTTTTCTTGGATACCGACTACGGCCAGTCATTTATCGCAACCGGCGACAATCCCGTGATGGCCAAATCGCTGGGAATCCACACCGATGCCACGATCAATGTTGGCTTGATGATTTCAAATGGTCTGGTTGGCCTTTGTGGGGCACTGGTTGCTCAAAGCAATGGCTATGCTGATGTCAACATGGGGATTGGGACGATCGTCATTGCCCTGGCCTCAATTATCATCGGCGAAGTGGCCTTTGGCGAGCTGACGCTGTCACAGCGGCTGGTTGCCGTAACCTTAGGGAGCATCATCTACCGACTGATCCTGTTGGCCGTACTGCAACTAGGCTTTAGCGCTAACGACCTCAACTTGATTTCTTCAATCGTCCTGGCGCTCTGCATGATGCTGCCACAATTGGACAAGCTGTTCCACATTCGCAAGCCATTCTTTAAGGGGGTCGCAACCAATGACTGAACCAATGCTTGAGCTAAAAAACGTCAAAACCATCGTTAATCCAGGTACTACCAATGAAACTACGATTTTAAAGGGTATCAATCTGACCATCAATGCCGGCGACTTCATTACCATCGTCGGGACGAACGGTGCTGGTAAGTCGACTCTTTTCAATGTTATTGGCGGCAACCTTAAAGCCGATGCGGGCCAGATTTTTCATGCCGGCGCTGACATTACCAAAACAACTGAAGAACAGCGTACTGCTTTTTTAGCCCGCGTTTTTCAAGACCCTAAGCTGGGCACGGCACCCCGCATGACGGTTGCTGAAAATATGCTGCTGGCTTCCAAACGTGGTGAACGTCGGCACTTGATTCCACGTCGTTTAAAACAGCAAATGCCAGAATTTACCAAGCTGGCCGCTCAAATGAACAATGGCTTGGAAAATCGTATGACTACACCAACCGGAGCACTTTCTGGCGGGCAAAGGCAGGCACTGAGCTTTTTGATGGCTACGCTTAAACGACCAGATATTCTGTTGCTTGATGAGCACACCGCCGCCTTAGATCCACATACGGCACGCAATCTGCTGCACGCTACCAATCAACGCATCACCGAAGATCATCTGACAGCCTTAATGATTACCCACCATATGGAAGATGCTCTCAAATACGGCAACCGGCTGATCGTTTTAAAAGATGGTCAGATCAAAGCCGATTACAATGCAGCCGCAAAAGCTAAGTTAACGATTGACGATCTGTATGCCTACTTTGAAATGTAAAATAATGACAGTCAAAAAGACATTCCGCACCATTACGGAATGTCTTTTTAGTCAACAATTAAAAATCTACCTCATCAGGTTTAGCACATTGCCCACCAAGATTTGGCAACGCTTGAATCATCTGCATTTCAGACTCTGAAAGCTCAAAGTCAAAGATTTCCATATTTTGGGCTGAGCGTTCGCGATGAACCGACTTTGGCAGTGGCAAAACGCCTTGCTGCAATTCCCAACGCAACGCAATCTGAGCCGTTGACTTGCCATGAGCTTTGGCAATTTCTTTCATCGTATCGTTAACTAAGACTTTAGCTCCCTGACCACCTAATGGACCCCAGCCTTCAACCAGAATATCCTGTGCTTGCAGCCATTGAACCGTTTCTGTCTGTGGCCATCCTGGATGAACTTCGATCTGGTCGACCATTGGCTTGATCCTGGCTGTTTTCATCAACGTTTTAACGTGATGCGGCAAAAAGTTCGAAACGCCAATTGCTCGAATCTTGCCTTCATTGTAAAGATCTTCCATTGCCCGCCAGGTTTCAGCATTCAGCTTTTTGGCATCCTGACCAAACTGTTTTTCGTTGGCTGGCCAATGAATCAAATAAAGGTCCAGATAATCAAGTTTTAAACGATCTAAGGTTGCTTGAAAGGCAGCTTTTGTTTTTTCATAGCCACGCTCGGTATTCCAAAGCTTGCTGGTAACAAAGAGTTCTTCACGCGCAACGCCTGAAGCCGCGATTCCTTGACCCACACCGACTTCATTTTCATAAACTGCAGCCGTATCAATATGCCGATAGCCCAAATCAATCGCATCCATAACTGACTGTTTAGCCACTGATTCCGGTGTTCTAAACGTACCATAACCGACGCATGGAATTTCAACACCATTGTTTAAGCGACGCATTGAAGTTACGCTCGTTAACTGATTTTTCATCATAACCCTTCTTTCTTAGCTGCGTTTCGGTACTATAAGTACATTATAAGGTTAAAATCATGCCGGAATCAAAAGCCGTCTTGGTAAAATTTTTAATGATTTTCTTTACTAAAATGCGGTCGATTCTTTTGCCACATCAAAACAGCCAGCAGCAACGTCAAAACGTCAGATGCCGCTTGAGCTGAAACGATTCCCCAATAGCCAAACAACTGATGCAGAACTATGATGCAGACCAAGAAGATCAATCCTTGCCGTGATACTGACAGCCAAAACGCAGGGACTGCTTTGCCCATTGACTGAAACATCGTCGTAAATACCAAAATACAGCCACCCAACGTTGTCGAACTGGCCAACCAGCGAATCATGGTCGTGCCTTCACTGATCACGGTCTGGTCCTTCATAAATAAACGAATGATCAAAGGAGCCGCCAGCATCATCAAAAGCGTTGCCACGACACCAAAAACAACGACGACCAATATATCAAAACGCACGGCTTCATTAAACCGTTTCTGATTTTTGGCACCATACGTATAACCAATCAGTGGCTGGGCACCAAAAGCAAAGCCAACCATCACCATAAAGATAATAGTATTAATCTTGGTAGCAATCCCCATCGCCGCTACGCTGGTCGAACCATAGCCAATCAAATAGCGATTCGTCAAGGCCATTGAAAACATAACCATAATATTGGTAATCGAGGCCGGAATCCCGATCGTATAGATCTCTTTTTGCAGTGCCGGACTCAACTTAACTTCATGAATTGAGGTCGTTAGTTTTTGACTTTTCGTATTTAAATAATAAATCATCAAAGCATCGCCAATAACATTGCTGACGACCGTGGCTAATGCCGAACCCGCAGCTCCTAAACCGCAAGGAAAAATAAAGATTGGATTCAAAATAATATTAAAAATCGTTCCGACCATACTGGCCGTCATTGACTGCACGGCCAACCCTTCAGTTCTTAAAATATTGGTTGGCGTCAGGCCGAAAACGATAAATGGCGCGCCAAACGCAATTACAAGATAGTATTCCCGCGCGTACTGCCAAGTAGCCGTGGTCGCTCCCAATAGATGCAGAATCGGCGTCTGGAAGACAACCATGATGATCGTCATCAAGACCCCTACGATAATCGAAACGTAAAAACAATAGCCTGAAGCCAGCCGAGCCTCATGATCACGCTTTTCGCCAAACAGCCGCGAAATCAGTGAACTGCCTCCTAAGCCAAAGATGTCGCCAATTGCAACCAACAGACTGAAAACTGGCGCGCCTTGCGATACACCCGCTACCAGATCAGGATTTTGGGTTTGGGAAACAAAGAACGTGTCTACCAGATTATAGATAATAATAACGGCTGAACTTAAAACCACCGGCATTGCCAGTGTAAAATAAGCTCTCTTAATGGAAGAACGTTCAAAAAGCTGATCCATTTTTTTACTCCCTTCTTTAAAAACAATCTTGATTATTTTAGATGATCATTGATTGATCAACAATCTTTTTATAATTGGTCTATTCCATATTTCGGTTGAAAAATGTTAACAGTGAAGCGTTTTCATCGTTTTTTAAGTTTGCGTGGTCTAATAAATTTATTTCATTTTTCGGAATCAAACTTAAGCTATTGTTTTTGAAAAAGAATTGGTCTAAATTAATTGCCATTAAGAAAATGATTAGGGCTTTGAGAATTGGAGATGGCAATAATGAGTACAGCAAACACGTTATTCGTAATGATTGCCAGCATTTTAGTGTTCTTAATGACACCAGGGCTGGCGTTTTTCTATGGTGGCTTGGTAAGCAGTCGCAACATCGTCAACACATTTATGTCGGTTTTTTTCGTCTGTGGTCTATCTGTCCTGCTTTGGGTCGCAGTTGGCTGGTCCCTTTCATTCAGCGGTGATGGCGCCATTGTTGGCAACCTACACCAATTGATGATGCATGGCACCAACTTAAAGCAGCTGACCACTGGCAAAATTCCGGTTGGCATCTTCTCAATCTTTGAAATGATGTTTGCACTGATCACTCCAGCATTGTTTGTGGGCGCAATCGTTGGCCGGGTTCGTTTTAAGTTTTTAACCTTCTTTATCATCTGTTGGTCGATTCTGATCTACTATCCATTAGTACACCTGGTCTGGGGTGGCGGTCTGCTGTCCAAGCTGGGCACGCTGGACTTTGCTGGCGGGACTGTCGTTCATATCAACGCTGGGGTCACAGCCTTGGTACTGTCGGCTATGATTGGACCACGTCTGCACACCAAAGCGTCTGATGGTCCTGCCGATCGGTCCTGGGTTCTGTTGGGAACGACCCTGCTTTGGATTGGCTGGGATGGCTTTAACGCGGGTTCCGCGCTGGCCGTCAACAGCATTGCCATGCAGGCTTTCTTAACGACGACAGTTGCTGCGGCAGCGGCCATGGTTACTTGGCAATTACTGGAAATTTATACTGAAGGACACACGACTTTAGTTGGCACCTGTACCGGCGTATTGTGTGGGCTCGTTGGCATCACGCCAGCCTGTGGCTACGTTACCTTGACCGGAGCCTTGATTATCGGAATCGGCTCGAGCATGATCAGTGGCTGGTTTATCACCAAGATCAAGCCACGTCTAAAAATCGATGACACACTGGATGCCTTTGGCTGTCATGGAATCAGCGGTATCTGGGGAAGCATCGCGACTGGCCTTTTTGCCACTCACACGGTCAACCCTGTCGTTACTCATGATGGCCTGCTGATGGGCGGTGGCTTTACGCAGTTTGGCATTCAAACGCTGGCAACCCTGGTTACGATTATTGCAACGGCCGTTATGGTCTGGGCAATCGTCAAGGTTCTGGGTCACTTTATGACGATTCGGGTTTCGGCTCGTGATGAAGGTCGTGGCCTGGATATCAGTGAGCACCATGAATTGATTGGTTCATTGGCGAATCCTCAACTCTAACCACTTATCTGAATAAGTTGCTGCACTCGCAGTCATGAAAAAAGGACAGCTCCGGTAAACGGGACTGACCCGTACCCCCAAAGTTGGAAATACAACTTTGGGGGTATTTTTATGACCAAAATCAGCATAGAGACTAAGAT